>JAJLLC010000012.1:0-68392 GCA_033838285.1 Pseudomonadaceae bacterium | reverse complement strand
CGCTGGCGCCTGCTGAACGATCCGGACGGCATGGCGCTGTTGCACCGTCACGCCTGGGAAGATCCGGCCGGGGCCGTCTGGCTGGCGCGCTATCGGGAGCAGTATCCCCGAGGTGTGGCGCGCCCGGACCTCGCGGGCGAGGCCTGATACCTGCGACTTTCTGGCGGCCCGCAGGGGGCGCCAGAAAGGCTGGTCAGTCGTCGCGCGTCAGCACTTCCAGCAGCTCGATCTCGAAATGCAGATCCGAATTGGGCGGAATATGTGCGCCGACCTGGCGCTCGCCATAACCCAGATGAGCTGGCACGAACAGTCTGCGCTTGCCGCCGACCCGCATGCCCATCAGCCCGATGTCCCAACCCTTGATGACCCGGCCGGTGCCGATCACGCACTGGAAGGGTTTGCCACGCGTGTAGGAGCTGTCGAACTCCGTGCCGTCGCTCAGCGTGCCGCGGTACTGGGTAGTGATCAGCGCGCCCTTGACCACCGCTTTGCCGTCGCCGAGCTGAATGTCTTCGACCAGCAATTCATCGTTCATTCGTGCGCTTCCTGAAAGCTGAAAGAGGGAGCGCTTTGTGGCAGGTAATCGCGCTTCGGGCAAGAGACCGGCTGTCGTGCCGGTTTACCGCTGCCAGTTGCCCGGCTTACCTATCGGTAGAATCGATAGTTATTGGCTGAAAATTGCAAACATTATCGATCTGATTGAATGGATCATCTCCTTCATTGGCCGGGCCGTCCCGGTGACCTGAATTGCGGAGAGCGAGATGATCGAACTACGTCCATATGCCCGGCTTGGTCATGCGCAGCACGGCTGGCTGAACGCGCGCCACCACTTTTCCTTTGCTGGTTATCACGACGTCGAGCGCATGCGCTGGGGTCGTCTTCGCGTCTGGAACGACGACAGCATCGCGCCGCAGTCCGGCTTCGAACCGCACTCGCACCGGGACATGGAAATCATCACCTACGTCCGCCAGGGCGCCATTACCCATGAAGACAGCCTCGGCAACCGTGGCCGTACCGTCGCCGGCGATGTGCAGGTGATGAGCGCCGGTACCGGCATCGCCCACTCCGAGTACAACCTGGAGGAGGTCACTACCAAGATCTTCCAGATCTGGATCATCCCCGACCAGCAGGGCGAGGCCCCCTCCTGGGGCGCCAAGCCCTTCCCGCGCGGCGAGCGCGCCGGCCAGTTCGTGGTCCTGGCCAGCGGCCATGCCAGCGATGAGGAGGCCCTGCGCATCCGCGCCGACGCGCGCCTGGTCGCCGCCACCCTGGCCGCGGGGCAGAGCGCCGAGTACCCGCTGGGGCGCCTGCGCAAGGGCTACCTGGTGGCGGCCAAGGGGCGCATCGAGGTCAACGGCGTGGCGGCGGACGAGCGCGACGGCGTGGCCATCGCCGACGAGGAGGTGGTGCGCGTCGTCGCCCTGGAGGACAGCGAGGTGGTGCTGGTCGACGTGGCTTGATCCACGGCAAGCCGGCGGACGACGCGAGGGTCTAGACTGCGCCCATCAGCCTCTCGAAGGATCGCCCATGCCGCCCGCCGCCGAACTCGCCCTCGACCTCGCCACCGCCCTGGCCGCCGGTCTGCTGATCGGCGCCGAGCGCGGCTGGCGTGCCCGCGAAAGCGAGGACACGCGCCTGGTGGCGGGCATCCGCACCTTCGGCCTGGTCGGCCTGCTTGGCGGTCTGGCCGCCCTGCTCGGCCAGCACCTCGGTGTCGCCGCCTGGATCGCCATCGCCCTGCTGGTCGGCCTGCACGCGCTGGTCGGCTACATCGGCGAACTCCAGCACGGCGGCGACCAGGGCCTGACCAGCGAGGTCGCCCTGCTGGTCACCTTCCTCCTCGGCAGCCTGGCCGTGGCCCACGAACGCGGGCTGGCCGCCGGCGGCGCGGTGGCGGTGGCGCTGCTGCTGAGCCTCAAGGAGCCGCTGCACAGCGGCCTGCGCCGGCTCTCCGAGGCCGAGCTGTCCGGCGCGCTGAAGCTGCTGTTCATCTCCCTGGTGCTGCTGCCGGTGCTGCCCAACCAGGGCTACGGCCCCTGGCAAGCCTTCAACCCCTATGCGGTGTGGTGGATGGTGGTGCTGATCGCCGCCATCGGCTTCGCCGCCTACGTGGCCATCCGCGTGGTGGGCACCCGCCACGGCCTGCTGGTCACCGCCCTGCTCGGCGGCATCGTCTCCTCCACCGCCATGACCATGACCCTGTCGCGCCTGCACAACGGCCGGCAGATGCGCGCCCTGCTGGCCTGCGCCCTGCTGGCCACCTCGGCCCTGATGTTCCCGCGCGTGCTGCTGGAAGTCGGCGTGGTCAACTCGGCCCTGCTGCCGCCGCTGCTGCTGCCGCTGGGCCTGGCCGGGCTGGTCTACGCCGGCGGCGCCCTGGCGTTCTATCGCATCGCCGGCAGCGAGCTGCGCGAGATGGTCGAGCCACCGCTGAAGAACCCTTTCGAGCTGGTTCCGGCACTGCGCTTCGCCGCCCTGCTGGCGCTGATCCTGCTGCTGATCGAGGCGGCACGCGCCTCTTTCGGCGATGCCGGGGTATGGGGCGTGGCGATTCTTTCCGGGCTGAGCGACGTGGACGCCATCACCCTGTCGCTGGCCCGCAGCGCCAAGGGTGACATGGCCGCCGAACTGGCCGTGCAGGGCATCTACCTGGCGGCCCTCAGCAACAGCCTGGTCAAGGCCGCGCTGATCGCCGTGCTCGGCGGCCGCCAGCTGGCCGGGCGCACCCTGCCGGTGATGGCCCTGGGCCTGCTGCTGGGCCTGGCGGCGCTGCTGCTGAGCTAGCAGGCCGTTGAAAAACGTTGGCGAGGCCGCCAGCGCAAGGCAAAAACAGGCGAAAAAGCGCAGTTTACAAGTGGTAAATGAGCATTTTGAGCCTGTTTTTAACGCTGCGATGACAACGCAGGTAGTTTTTCAACGGCCTGCTAGTCGCCCGCCTCGTCCAGCTGCGGCACGCCGGCGGCGCGTTCGATCAGCTCGGCCGGCAGGCTCTTGCTGGCGCGTGCGCCGAGCAGCTTGAGGTTCTCGACCCGGTTGATCAGGTTGCCGCGGCCCTCGCAGAGCTTGTTGCGCGCCGCGTCGTAGGCCTTGTCCAGCTGTTTGAGGCGGCTGCCGACCTCGTCCAGGTCGCCGATGAAGGCGACGAACTTGTCGTACAGCTGGCCGGCGCGCTCGGCGATGTCGCGGGCGTTCTGGCTCTGCCGCTCCTGGCGCCAGAGGCTGTCGATCACCCGCAGGGTGGCCAGCAGGGTGGTCGGGCTGACGATCACGATGTGCTGCTCGAAGGCCTCCTGGAACAGCCCCGGGTCGGCCTGCAGGGCGGCGGCGAAGGCCGCCTCGATAGGCACGAAGAGCAGCACGAAGTCCAGGCTGTGCAAGCCTTCCAGACGCTGGTAGTCCTTCACCGAGAGGCCCTTGAGGTGGCTGCGTAGGCTCAGCACGTGCTGTTTCAGCGCCGCCGCGCGGCCCTCCTCGTCCTCGGCGGCGATCAGCGCCTGGTAGGCGGTGAGGCTGACCTTGGCGTCGACCACCACCTGCTTGTCGCCGGGCAGCTGGATCAGCACGTCCGGCTGGAAGCGCTCGCCGTCGCTGCCCTTGAGGCTGACCTGGGTCTGGTACTCGCGGCCCTTCTCCAGGCCGGCGTGCTCCAGCACCCGCTCAAGCACCAGCTCGCCCCAGTTGCCCTGGGTCTTCTGGCCCTTGAGCGCGCGGGTCAGGTTGGTCGCCTCGTCGCCCAGGCGCTGGTTGAGCTGCTGCAGGCGCTCCAGCTCCTTGGCCAGGGAGAAACGCTCGCGCGCCTCGTTCTGATAGCTCTCCTCGACGCGCTTCTCGAAGGCCTGGATGCGTTCCTTGAGCGGGTCGAGCAGCTGCCCCAGGCGCTGCTGGCTGGTCTCGGCGAAGCGCTGCTCGCGCTCGTCGAAGATCTTCCCGGCCAGTTCGGCGAACTGCGCGCGCAGCTCGTCGCGGGCGGCCTGCAGGTCGGCCAGGCGCTGCTGGTGGTGCTCCTGCTGCTCGCGCAGCTCGGCGGCCAGGGCGGCGCGCTGGCTCTCCAGCTGGCGCAGCTGGCCTTCCTTGTGTTCGCGCTCGCGGCTCCAGTCCTGGGCGGCGACCTGCGCGGCCTCGCGTTCGCGGCCGAGCAGTTCGCGCTCGCGGCGCAGGGCCGCCAGCTCGGCCTGCTGGGCGGCGCCCTCCTGCTGCAGCGCACGCAAGTCGTCCTGCAGCCCGTCGATCTGCAGGGACAGCCCCTCCTGGGCCAGGCGCGCCTGGTTCAGGCGTTCCTCCAGCAGCAGACGTTCGCCATCCTGCAGCGCCTGGGCACGTTGCAGGCGCCAGGCCAGCAGCGCCAGGGGGGCGGCGCCGAGCAACAGGCCGAGCAGCAGATTGGTGGGTTCGAGGACGAAGGAAAGAGGCACGGGCGGACTCACGGGCGACTGAACGATGCCCGGCAGTATACCGACCAGCGGCCCGCAGGCGGACGGCGACGCTCAGGAATCGAGACGCTTGAGCAGGCGCGCGGCCTCATGGGAGCCCTGGGCCGCGGCGACCTCCAGCCAGTGGCGGGCCTGCTGCGGCTCGCGCTGGCGCGACAGGCAGTAGTGCCGACCCAGCTCCAGCTGCGCGCGCAGATCGCCGGAGCGCGCCGCCTGGCGCAGCAGCTCCAGGCCGATGCGACGGTCGCGGGCATTGCCGCAGTCGCGGCACAGCAGCTGGCCCAGGCGACTCTGTGCGGCTACCACACCCTGGCGTGCCGGCTGCTTGAGCAGGCGGCCGGCGAAGCGTTTGACACTGGCGTGGTGCCCCAGGCGCGGGCGATCGAGCAGCCAGAGCGCCAGGCGCAGCGGCAGGCGTGACTCGGTGGCGGGTGCGACGAAGGAGGATCGAGGCTTCATGTAAGCGATGGCTGACAGCGGGGCGCGCCACTCTACTCTCTTTTTTCGCTCGGTAAAGACTTGCCAAACGCGCAGGTTGTCGCTCTAGAACAAAGACTCTAAAACATCCACAGAAGCTGTGGATAACTCCGTGGACAACAAGGTGAAAAACCCTCTCGCCCCCGAAGGAATGGGGCTCCCGGTCAAACTGGCGATTTTTTCACCAACTAGAAAAATCCATATTTTTCAATAATTTAAAAATTTGCCATGGAGAATCAGGTGGTTACGCCGCTTTGTGACAGGAGCTTGACAGCTTGCCTCGCGATTGTGCACAAGTGCGCCGCCGCGGACCGCGCCACGCCCCGTTTCGGAGCGCCGCGGGCGGGCCCTCGCGACTATCGCGGCATGCCGGCAAGGGTGCTAGAGTCGCGTCCCATGAACCTCAGCCCGTCACGCCGCGCCGCCACCGCCTGGATGCTCTACCTGTGCATCCTGAGCAACCTGGTCGCCTGCGCGCTCGCCCATGGCCAGTCCGCCGGACTGCAGCTGAGCGGCTTCGGTGGCCTGTTCTGCTCGGCCAGCGGCAACGCCGGACCGAGCTTCGGCGACGACCTGGCCGGCGCCGACTCCGCGCAGCTGAGCAGCCCGTTCAGCTGCGCCCTCTGCGCCACCGCCGTGGTCAGCCTGGGCCTGCTGTTCATGCTCGCCTGGCTGCTGCGCCCCGCCGCCGCACCGCGCGCCCGCCGCGAGCAGCGCGACAAGGCGCCGCCGCGCTATTGCTGGCCTGCGGCCAACCCCCGCGCCTCTCCCCTGTTCTGATCCCCCGGCCGTCCTGGCCGGGCCGCAGTCATTGTCACTCTGCATTTTGCGAGCGCGCCCGCAGGCACCTCGCCATACCCGGATCGGAACCATGAAAAGAACGATTGAAGCCGCCCTGCGCCCCTTGTTCATCCCCAGCCTGCTCACCCTGGGCCTGGCGCACAGTGCCCAGGCCGCCGAACAACTGTAGCTCGAGACCACCCAGATCGAGGGTCGCCAGGCCGGCGACCCCACCGCACCGAGCCTGGCCGAGAAGAAAGCCGAGTTCGCCCAGATTCCCGGCGGCGCCAGCCTGGTCGATGCCGAGCACTACAAGAATGGCCGCAGCAGCACAATGCAGGACGCCCTCGGCCTGGCCACCGGCGTGTTCATCCAGCCGCGCTTCGGCGCCGAGGAGGCACGCCTGTCGATTCGCGGCTCGGGCCTGCAGCGCACCTTCCACGGCCGCGGCCTGCTGCTGATGCAGGACGGTGCGCCGGTGAACCTGGCGGACGGCAGCTTCGACTTCCAGAGCATCGAACCGCTGGCCACCGACCACATCGAAGTGCTGCGCGGCGCCAACGCCTGGGGTTACGGCGCCGCCAACCTGGGTGGCGCGATCAACTTCGTCAGCCCCACCGGCAAGACCGCCGCCCCGGTGACCCTGCGCGCCGAGGCCGGCAGCTTCGACTACCAGCGCCTGTACGCCGCCTTCGCCCAGGACTTCGGCGACTGGGACGCCTTCGTCAGCCTCAACGACTATTCCCAGGACGGCTTCCGCGACCACGCCCGACAGGACAACCAGCGCTACTTCGCCAACATCGGCGGCCGTATCAGCGAGCGCCTGTCCACCCGCTTCTACCTGACCCACGTGGAGACCGACTCGGACCTGCCGGGCAACCTGACCAAGGCCCAGCTGCGCGACAACCCGGAACAGGCCGCGGCAGACAGCCTGGCCAAGGACAACCAGCGCGACTTCACCCTCGACCGCCTGGGCAATATCAGCGTCCTGGAGCTGGACGGCGGGCATAGCTTCGAACTGGCCACCTATTACAGCGAGAAGTCGCTGTTCCACCCCATCTTCCAGGTACTGGACATCGACTATGAGGACTATGGCCTGCGCCTGACCCACAAGTGGCAGAACGACGCCGGCTGGCGCTGGCAGGGCGGCCTGGACAGCAGCCACGGCCGTGCCTGGGACTCGCGCTACGCCAACCAGGGCGGGCACCGCGGCGACAGGCTCAACGAACTGCACCAGACCGCACGCAACCTCAACCTGTTCGGCGAGCTGGAAATCCCGCTGGCCGAACGCTGGGCGCTGATCACCGGCGCGGCCTGGCAGCATCAGGAGCGCGACGTCGACGACCGCCTGCGCTGCAATGCCTTCGTCACCGGCTTCTGCCTGCCGCAGGACGAGTCGTTCAACAAGACCTACATCGGCCGCAGTGGGCGCATCGGCCTGCGCCATGACCTGAACGAAGAGCTGCAACTGTTCGGCAACTTCAGCCAGAGCTTCGAGCCGCCGACCTTCAGCGAGCTGTCCGGCGGCGCCATCGTCAGCGAGAACGACGCGCAGAAGGCCAACACCCTGGAAGCCGGCCTGCGCTGGAACCGCGAGCACCTGGATATCGACCTGGCGGTCTACCGCAGCGAGATCCGCGACGAGCTGATCGGCTACACGGACCCGACCCGGCAGGGCAATGTCATCACCACCAACGCCGACCGCACCGTCCACCAGGGCATCGAACTGGGCGCGGCCTGGAGCCTCGGTAACTTCGTGCTGCGCGGCCAGTACCTGTTCAACGACTTCCGCTTCGACAACGACGACACCTACGGCGACAACCGCATCGCCGGCGTGCCGCGCCAGTTCCTCAAGGGCGAGGCGCTGTGGCAGAGAGCGGGCTGGTATGCCGGCCCGACCCTGGAATGGGTGCCAACCCACTACGCGGTCGACCATGCCGAGAGCCTGTATGCCGAAGGCTATGCCATCTGGGGCCTGAAAGGCGGCTACCGACCGGACGATGGCCTGGGCTTCTTCGTCGAGGGCCGCAACCTCGCCGACAAGAGCTACATCGCCACCACCGGCGTGGTGGCCGACGCCAACGGCCAGGATGCCGCCCTGTTCCTCCCGGGCGACGGCCGCAGCCTGTACGTCGGCCTGGAGTGGCGGATGTGAGCTGGCGCCAGCGACTGCTGCGGCTGATGCCGTGGCACCGGCGCCTGGCATGGCTGGCCTGCCTGGGGGTATTCACCTGGGCCGCCAGCGGCATGCTGCATCCGCTGATGAGCGCGCTGCAGCCACGCCCGGCCCAGTTCGTGGCACCACGCCCGCCCCTGCCGCTGGAGCAGCTGATGGCTCCGGCGCAGGTGCTGGTCACCGCCGGAGTGCCGCGGGTGGCGGGCCTGCGCCTGCTGATGCTGGATGGCCAGCCCTACTACCAGGCGCGCCTGGCCGGGCAGAGCGAGCCGCGCTACTGGCATGCCCGCACGGGCGCCGCCGCCGACCTCGCGGCGCGCCACGCCGAAAGCCTGGCCGCGCATTACCTCGGCAGTGACGAAGGCCTGCGCTACAGCGGCAGCCTGACCGGCTTCGACAGCGAGTACGCCTTCATCAACCGCCTGCTGCCGGCCGCCCGCGTCGACACCTCGCGCGACGACGGCCTGCGCCTGTATGTCGATCTCTACCAGGATCGCCTCGGCACACTGGTGGATAACCGCAAGGCCTGGTTCAGCCTGCTGTTCCAGCAACTGCACAGCTTCGCCTGGCTGCGCCCCATGGATGGCTGGCGCGTGGCGCTGATGCTGCTGTTGCTGGCCAGCGTGGCGCTGACTGCGTTCCTCGGCATGGCGCTGTTCATCGCGCGCAGACGCGCGCCCACCCGCCTGCGCCGCGTGCATGGCTGGGGCGGCATGCTGCTGGCGCTGGCCAGTCTCGGCTTCATCGCCAGCGGCAGCTGGCACCTGCTGCACAAGCGCGCAGCACCGCCGCCCTTGGCGGATTTCGGCGCGCAGCTGAGCACCGCCAGGCTGGTCGCCGCACCCTCGCCGCACTGGCTGCCGGACGATGGCTCGCTGTATCGCCTGAACCTGGTGGAGCTGGATGGCGAGCCCACCTGGCGCCTGGAAACGGACCGCGCCCTGCTCTATCGCAATGCCCGCGGCGAGGATATGCGGGGCGACGCGGCGGAGCGCTATCTGCAGCAGCGCTTCGCCCACTACGCCGCGCAGAGCGGGCTCGGCCAGCCGCGGGAGATCGGCCTGCAGGAGCGCTTCGACCATGACTACGGCTTCGTCTTCAAACGCCTGCCGGTACTCAAGGCCAGTTACGATGACGCCGCCCACAGCGCGCTCTACCTCGACCCGGTCGACGGCGCACTCGCCGCCCAGGTGCGCGACGCGGACCGCCTGGAGGGTGCGAGCTTCGCCTACCTGCACAAGTGGGAGTTGCTCCATCACCTGGGTAAAGTCACCAAGGACCTGCTGCTGAGCCTCACCGCACTGGCGCTGCTCGTACTGGCGCTCAGCGGCCTCTGGCTGTTGCTGCGACATCCGCGCCGCAGCCGTGCCCCCTCATTCGTCGCACCCCAAGGAGAAATACCATGAAGACCCGCAAGCTTCTGCTGCTGACCGGCCTGCTGCTGGCCCCGCTGCTGGCCCAGGCTCACGAGTACAGCGCCGGACAGATCCATATCGAGCACCCCTGGTCGCGCGCCATGCCACCCAGCGCGCCGAATGCCGCTGCCTTCTTCGTGCTGCACAACCGCGGCGAGTCGGCCGACCGCCTGGTCTCCGCCAGCAGCCCGCACGCGCAGCAGACCGAGATCCACGAACATGTGCACCAGGACGGCCTGATGAAGATGCAGCAGGTGCAGGGAGTGGACATCCCTGCCGGTGGCGAGGTGAAGTTCGTCCCCATGGGCTACCACGTCATGCTGTTCGGCGTGCAGCAGCAGCTCAAGGATGGCGAACGCTTCCCGCTCAGCCTGCGTTTCGAGAAGGCCGGCGAAGTGCAGGTCGAGGTCGCCGTGCAGATGGACGCGCCGGAAGGCGGGCACCAGCACTGATCAGGCCGGCTGCGGCAGCACTCCGTCGAGCAGATAGAGTTCGAGGGCGAACAGGCGCGGCGGGTCGGGCGCCTGGGCGTTCTTGAACGCCACATAACTCGCGGTGGTCTCGCACAGCCAGGGCTGCAGGTTGCGCGGGCGCTTCTCGCTGAACGCGGCCGGCGTGTACAGCGCGACGTTGTTGCCGCCTTGCGGGCAGCGCGCCGAGGGATACTCGAAGGCCTCCACCCCCGCCTCGCGCATGGCACTGCCGAGCGCCTGGGTCGCCCGGTAGTCGCTGCGGTGAGTAAGCGTCGCGCGATGACTGGCGAAGGGCGGCAACTGCAGGCGGATGCCGCGCTCGACTTGGTAGCGCGCCTCGAAGGAGGCATGCTCGGACAGGATGCGCCCGCTCGGCGGCGCCTCGAGCATGCCGTACCAGAGTACGAAACGGTAGAAAGCGGCCTCGGCCATCGCCGTCTCCAGGCGGCAGGCGGCGTAGAACAGACTCGGCTCGTGACGCCGGCCGAAACGCGAGCCCCAGCGCAACGGCGGATAGCGAAACGGCGTGCGCAAGAGATAGTGCAGCGGTTCTTCGCTGGCCGGCAGCGGCGGCTTGCTGGCCTCCAGCAGCTGTTCGAGCAGCGCCTGCTCCTCCAGGCTGTCCACCAGCTGCAGGGTGGCCACCTGCTCCTGATTCTCCACCAGCCGCATCAGGCGACCGCGCAGTGGAATCATCTGCCGCGCGCCGGCGCAGGCCTGCCAGATATCCATATCGGAAACTCGCTTAGCCCCAGACCGCAGGGCGGTATGAAAGGAGGTCAGAATCTGTTTGAAGCCCAGCGGGACAGAGGCTCTGTACCTTCAGGCGTAATTACGTGAGCATTGCGACCAGGCTGACGCACCCGCCTCTAGCGCAGCGGACCCATGGCCTTAGGCAGGCTCTCAGACCTTGCCGCGAATCGCATCCAGATACTCCACCACCCGCACCAGCCCCTGCACCTGCCCCATCTGCTGCAATGGCACGCCGGCCAGATGGCGGTTCTCGGTACGCAGGAAGTGGCGCATGTCCTCCAGATTGCCGCCGAACAGGGCGAACAGGGCGCGGTAGATGCGGATCAGCAACAGCGCCAGCTCGCCGGTCTTGCTCTGCGGGCGCAGGCCACCGCTGTCGCTCCAGCGACTGATCGCCGAACGGTTGACCCCGACGATCTCCGCCAGCTCCTGCTGGGTCAGCCCCAACTGCTCACGGGTATTGAGCAGCGCCTTGAGCAGCACCGCATCGGCATCCACACCCGGCTTACTGAGCGCACTCATCGCGGCCTCCACGTTTGTTTGCAACAAACATAGCAGGAATTCAACAAACAGACATCAGGAAAGGCGCCATACGCTATTTTCCGCCCATAAACGCAAAAGCCCCTGAAATCCGAGGATTTCAGGGGCTTTCTATGAATGGCGGGAAGATAGGGATTTGAACCCTAGGTGCCATTGCTGACACAACGGATTTCGAATCCGTCCCGTTCGACCACTCCGGCATCTTCCCAAAGCGGTGCGCATGATACCAGCTGAGAGCCTTTAGTCCAGCAATTTTTCTTGGCCGATCAGGCGCTTGCGCAGCCGTAATGAAAAAGGGAGCCGCAGCTCCCCTTCTCTTATCTACGCAGATGTCACTGGGTCAGGCGGGTCAGCGCCTCACGGTACTTGTCGGCGGTCTTCTGCGCGACCTCGGCAGGTACGGCGGGGGCCGGCGGCTGCTTGTTCCAGCCGGTGGACTCCAGCCAGTCGCGCACGAACTGCTTGTCGAAGCTCGGCGGATTGCTGCCCTCGGCGTAGCTGTCGGCCGGCCAGAAGCGGCTGGAGTCCGGGGTCAGCGCCTCGTCCATCAGGGTCAGGGTGCCGTCCTCGTCGAGGCCGAACTCGAACTTGGTATCGGCGATGATGATGCCGCGGGTGGCCGCGTACTCGACCGCCGCGCTGTACAGGGCGATGGCGGTGTCGCGCACCTTGGCCGCCAGTTCGGCGCCGATGATGGCCTCGCACTGGGCGAAGCTGATGTTCTCGTCGTGGTCGCCGACGGCGGCCTTGGTCGAGGGGGTGAAGATCGGCTGCGGCAGCTTGGCCGCCTCCTTGAGACCCGCCGGCAGCTGGATGCCGCAGACGGTGCCGCTCTTCTGGTATTCCTTCCAGCCGGAGCCGACGATGTAGCCGCGCACGATGGCCTCCACGGGCACCGGCTTGAGGCGCTTGGCGACCACCGCACGGCCTTGCACCAGCGGCAGCTCGGCGGCCGCCACCACGTCCTCGACCTTGTCGCCGGTGAAGTGGTTGGGCACCAGGTCCTTGAGCTTGTCGAACCAGAAATTGGAGATGGCGGTGAGGATCTTGCCCTTCTCCGGGATCGGCTCCTCGAGGATCACATCGAAGGCCGACAGACGGTCGCTGGCGACCATCAGCATGCGCTTGTCGTCGATCTCGTAGAGGTCGCGGACCTTGCCGGAGTAGAGCTTCTTCAGGCTCAGGGTGGTGGGAGTGGTCATGTCGAAATTCCGCCGGATTGAAACGAAACAGGCGAAACCCGGAGGTTTCGCCTATCCATGCGCTGCAGAGCCGGTAGCCGGCCCCTGGGTCAGCCGAGGTTTTCCTGGATCAGGGTCAGCACGCGGCGGGACACGTCTTCCGGCGCCACGGTGTTGATGTCCTTCTCCACGCTCACCTGCACGTCGCCATTGGCATTGCTGGTCAGGCGCACCTGATAGCGTTCGGCGCGGGCATTGATCTCTTCCTTGGTCGGCTCGCTGCCGAACAGGCCGCTGAGGAAGCCCTTCTCTTCTTCCGGCTTCTTCGCGCCCTCGGCCAGGTTGACGTAGTACACGCCGAGGCTGCGGTTGATGTCGTCGATACGCACGTCGGCCAGCTCCAGGGCACGGCCGACGCTGGACCAGGCACGGTCGAAGTCGGTGCTGAGGTTGAGCACCGGGTTGCCGGCGCCGTCCTGGGTCAGGCTGACACGGCTCGGCGCGTCGAAACTGCGCGCGGCGAGCAGGGATACCGAGCCATGCTCGGCGGAGCTACTGAGGTCGTCGCGCATGCCGTCGAGCAGCGAGGCCTCTAGGCTGGCGATACCGGTGCGCGCCGGGAAGGCGACGTCGGCGCTGCTGCCTTCCTCGCGCTCCACGCTGGAGACGAAGACTTCGCTGGTGCCGCGCACCACGCCCGGCTCGATACGCACGCGCACACGCACCTGGTTGTCCTCGTCGGCCAGCAGGCTGCCGACGCGACGCCCCATGGACGGGGCCAGCTCGGCCGGCGCCTGCCACTCGGTGGAGAACTCGCCGGTCTGCGGGCGCTCATCGGCGATACGGAAGCCGTTGTTCTCGAAATAGGAACGCGCCACCGGCCAGACTTCGGCCGGAGTGCGCTGGGCTACCAGCCAGCGCGAGTCGCCGCTCTTCTGCAGGCTGAACTCGCTGGCCTGGCCGGCCACGCCAACCGGCTGCGGGCGCGGCACCTCGAACTCCTGGGGCGTGGCGGTGCTGGTGGCGACGTGCGCCGGCACCGGCAGCAGCGGGTCGAGGCGCTTGGCGTCGACATTCGCCGGCATGCGCATGGGCGCGGTCTGGCGCGCATCCAGATAGTCGGTGGAACGGTCGCGGAAGTAGCCTTCGTCGCCCCACAACCAGCCACAGCCGCTGGTGCTGGAGATGATCAGGGCAAGGGTGGACAGACCAGCCAGTCGCTTCATGCGTAATGCTTCCTCGATTAAGCCAGGACGCCGGACTGGCGCATGGCCTGACGCAGCGGTTCGTGACAGCGCGGGCTGAGCCAGGTCAGCGGCAGGCGGATACCGTCCTGCATCAGACCCATCTCGTGCAGAGCCCACTTCACCGGAATCGGGTTGGATTCGATGAACAGATTCTTGTGCAGCGTCATCAGGCGCTCGTTGATCGCCCGGGCGGTGGCGGCATCGCCGCGCATGGCGGCGGCGCAAAGCTCGGCCATGGCGCGTGGGGCGACGTTGGCGGTCACCGAGATGTTGCCCTTGCCGCCCATCAGCATCAGTTCGACGGCGGTGGCGTCGTCGCCAGAGTAGACCAGGAAATCGGAACTCACGCGACCGAGGATTTCCTGACCACGCTGCAGGTCGCCGGTGGCTTCCTTGATGCCGATGATGTTGCTCACCTTGGCCAGGCGCTCGACGGTTTCCGGCAGCATGTCGCAGGCGGTACGGCCCGGCACGTTGTAGAGGATCTGCGGAATGGCCACCGCTTCGGCGATGTGGCGGAAGTGCTGGTACAGGCCTTCCTGGGTCGGCTTGTTGTAGTAGGGGGTGACCAGCAGGCAGGCATCGGCGCCGACGCTCTTGGCGTTCTCGGTCAGCTCAACCGCCTCGCGGGTGCTGTTGGCGCCGGTGCCGGCGATCACCGGAATGCGCCCGGCGACCTGGTCGACCACACGGCGGATGACTTCGACGTGCTCGTGAACATCCAGGGTGGCGGACTCGCCGGTGGTGCCCACGGCAACAATGGCATTGGTACCTTCCTGCAGGTGGAAGTCGACCAGTTTGCTCAGGGCGTCCCAGTCCAGACCGCCTTGTGCGTCCATGGGCGTGACCAGTGCCACCATGCTGCCCGAAATCATGCAACCGCTCCTGCCGGAAAAAGAGAGCCGTAATGGTACTGGCGGCTCAGGTGTTGCACAACAGCCGCAGCATTCCCCTGAGCGGCGCTTTTCGCTACCCTTCCTCCTTTGTTCGGCCGCCTCGCGGCGAACGCCCATCGTTTCAGGAAAGCTGCATGTCCACCCCTCCGGTTCGCGAACAATTCCTCGTCATCAGCGCCCTCGGCGCCAACCCCATGGAGCTCACCAGCGTGCTCTGCCGGGCCAGCCAGGAGAACCGCTGCGGCGTGGTCAGCAGCCGTCTCACCCGCCACGGCGAATACAGCGCCCTGACCCTGCAGATCAGCGGCAGCTGGGACGCCCTGGCACGACTCGAGGGCGTGCTGCCGGCACTGGCCAAGCGCCACGACTTCAGCGTCAACATGGTGCGCAGCGGCGCCCTCGACGTGCGCCCCAACGCCCTGCCCTATGTGGCCTACGTCAGCTGCGCCTACCGCCCGGACATCCTCAACGAACTCTGCCAGTTCTTCAGCGACCACCGCGTGGAGCTGGAGAACATCACCTGCGATACCTACCAGGCGCCGCAGACCGGCGGCACCCTGCTCAACGCCACCCTGACCGTGACCCTGCCGCCGGGCACCCAGATCAGCTGGCTACGCGATCAGTTCCTCGACTTCGCCGATGCGCTGAACCTGGACGCGCTGATCGAGCCCTGGCGCCCGCAGAACCCCTAAGGAGCCAAGATGAGCGTATCCCTCGACCAACCGGTCGCCGACTTCACCGCCGAAGCCACCAGCGGCATGCAGGTATCCCTGAGCGAGCTGAAGGGCAAGCAGGTAGTGATCTACTTCTACCCGAAGGACAGCACCCCGGGCTGCACCACCGAGGGCCAGGGTTTCCGCGACCAGTACCCGGCCTTCCAGGCCGCCAACACCCTGGTGTTCGGCGTCTCGCGCGACGGCCTGAAGTCGCACGAGAACTTCAAGTGCAAGCAGGAATTCCCCTTCGAGCTGATCAGCGACAAGGACGAAGCGCTCTGTCAGCTGTTCGACGTGATCAAGCTTAAGAAGCTGTATGGCAAGGAATACCTGGGGATAGATCGCAGCACCTTCCTGATCGATGCCAAGGGCGTACTGCGCCGCGAATGGCGCGGCGTGAAGGTACCGGGGCATGTGGACGAAGTGCTGGCAGCCGCGCAGGCGCTGCACCAGAAATGACGAAAAGGGCCGCAATCGCGGCCCTTGTTCATTACGCCGCCCTCAGGCCTTGCGCAACCAGTAGCGAAATACGCCGCCCTCTTCCTCTTCGCGCACCAGTTCATGCCCGGCCAGCCGGGCGAAGGCGCGGAAGTCGCGTTGCGAGCCGGCGTCGGTGGCCGTGACCTTGAGCACCGCACCGCTGGGCAAGCGGTTGAGTTCCAGCTTGGCCTTGAGCAGCGGCAGCGGGCAGTTCAGACCACTGGCATCCAGTTCGGCATCGCAGGCGGGGAAATCGGTCATGGGCTCCTCCTTCGGGCCGGCAAGGATACCGCACAAGCCTGGCCAGCGCCCGGCCCGGCCGGCTAGAGTAGCGCTTTCGCCCAAGCCAGAGCCTCGTGCATGAAATTTCTGCGCCCCACCCTGCTCGCCCTCGCCTGCCTCGCTCTGCCCGCCGGAGCCAGCGACCTGCCTTCGCTGGGCGATGCCAGCTCCTCGATCTTCTCGCCGGAGCAGGAGCACCGCCTCGGCCGCGCCTGGCTCAGCATCCTGCGCGGGCAGATCGACCAGCTGTCCGACCCGCTGCTGAAGGGATACGTGGAAACCAGCGTGTATCGCCTGGCCGAGACCAGCCAGCTGGAGGACAAGCGCCTGGAGTTCGTCCTGCTCAACAGCCCGCAGATCAACGCCTTCGCCGCCCCCGGCGGAATCATCGGCGTCAACGGCGGGTTATTGCTGCATGCGCAGACCGAAGCCGAGTACGCCTCGGTGATGGCCCACGAACTGGCGCACCTGTCGCAGCGCCACTTCGCCCGTGGCGTCGAGGCACAGCAGCGCATGCAGGTGCCGGTGATGGCCGCCATGCTGGCCGGTATTGTCGCCGCCGCTGCAGGTGCCGGCGATGCCGGCATCGCCACAATCATGGGCGCCCAGGCCGCAGCCATCCAGGAGCAGCGCCGCTTTTCCCGACAGAATGAACAGGAGGCCGACCGCATTGGCCTGCTCAACCTCGAACGCGCCGGCTACGACCCGCGCGCCATGCCGAGCATGTTCGAGCGCCTGATGCGTCAGTACCGCTACGACTCGAGGCCACCGGAGTTCCTCCTGACCCACCCGGTGACCGAGTCGCGCGTGGCCGACACCCGCAACCGCGCCGAGCAGTATCCGCCCAAAGGCCGGGAAGACAGCCTGGAATACCAGCTGATGCGCGCCCGCGTGCAGCTGATCTTCGAGGAGACTCCGGGCATCGCCGCCAAGCGCTTCCGCGCCATGCTCGACGGTAACCCCAACCTGGATGCCGCCCGCTATGGCCTGGCCATCGCGCAGATCAAGGCGGGCCGCCTCGATGAAGCGCGCAGCGGGCTCAACGCACTGCTGCTGAAAGCCCCCAACGACCTCACCTACAACCTGGCCATGGTCGAACTGGACAGCGCCGCCAACCGCCTGGCCGATGCCGATCGCCGCATCGAGCGGTTACGCGGCCTGTATCCGAACAGCTACCCGCTGGAACAGGCACGCATCGACCTGCTGCTCAAGCAGAACCAGCCCGGGGAAGCCGAGAAGGCCCTGGACGAGCTGCTCAAGCCACGCGGCAATGATCCGGACATCTGGTACCAGGTGGCCGAAGTGCGCGGCATGAACGGCAACATCATCGGCCTGCACCAGGCCCGCGCCGAGTTCTTCGCCCTGGTCGGCGACTACGACCAGGCCCTGGAGCAGCTCGACCTGGCCAAGCGCCGCGCCAGCAGCAACTTCCCGCTGGCCTCGCGGATCGACGCGCGCCAGCAGGAGCTGATGCAGGAGAAACGCGATCTGGACAAGATGATGCGCTGAACCCGAAACGAAACAGCCCGGCATCTGCCGGGCTGTTTCTTCTATGCTATGCCGCCGAGTCAGGCGTTACCGGCCAGCTTCAGACGTGCCGCATGGGTGAAGTCGAGCATGCGCTTGAGCGGCTTCACTGCACGCGGAATCAGCGCCGGCTCCACCAGAATCTCGTTGCTACCCTCGCGCAGGCACTGCAGGGTGCGCTGCAGAGTGTTCATGGCCATCCACGGGCAATGCGCGCAGCTGCGGCAGGCCGCGCCGTTGCCGGCGGTGGGCGCCTCGATGAACTGCTTGTCCGGACAAAGCTGCTGCATCTTGTAGAAGATGCCGCGGTCGGTGGCGACGATGAAGGTCTTGTTCGGCAGGGTCTGAGCCGCCTTGATCAGCTGGCTGGTGGAGCCCACCGCGTCGGCCAGCTCGATCACCGCCTCCGGCGACTCCGGATGCACCAGCACCGCGGCGTCCGGGTAGAGCGCCTTCATGTCTTCCAGCTGCTTGGCCTTGAACTCCTCGTGGACGATGCAGGCGCCGTCCCACAGCAGCATGTCGGCACCGGTCTCGCGCTGGATGTAGCGGCCCAGGTGCTGGTCCGGCGCCCAGAGGATCTTCTCGCCGTTGTCCATCAGGCTCTCGACGATCTCCAGCGCGCAGCTGGAAGTCACCACCCAGTCGGCACGCGCCTTCACCGCCGCCGAGGTGTTGGCATAGACCACCACTGTGCGGTCCGGATGCTGGTCGCAGAAGGCCGAGAACTCGTCCACCGGGCAGCCCAGGTCGAGCGAGCAGGTGGCCTCCAGGGTCGGCATCAGCACGCGCTTCTCCGGGTTGAGGATCTTCGCCGTCTCGCCCATGAACTTGACCCCGGCCACCACCACGGTCTGCGCCGCGTGCTGGTTGCCGAAGCGGGCCATTTCCAGGGAGTCGGACACGCAGCCGCCGGTCTCCTCGGCCAGGGCCTGGATCACCGGATCGCAGTAGTAGTGGGCCACCAGCACGGCGTTCTGCTTCTTCAGCTCGGCGGCGATCTCGCTGCGGTAGAAGGCTTCTTCCTCGGCGGTCAGCGGCTTGGGCTGCTTGGCGGCGAGATGGGCCTGAACCAGCAGGCGCTCGGAAATCTGGGTCATGTCATCAGGCTCTGAATATGTTTTCAGTGCAGTCGATTATACCCGCCAAGGGTCCTGGCGAGGGCGATCTGACGAGAAGGCAGGAGAGGTAACGCGAAGGAGGGAGTGGTGGGTCGTGTAGGATTCGAACCTACGACCAATTGGTTAAAAGCCAACTGCTCTACCGACTGAGCTAACGACCCAACGCGGAGCGCATGATACTGATTTGATTCAGGAAATCAACACTCCACGAGAAAAAATCAAGCGTAGCGGGTGGGATCGGCCACACCGGCGGCGGCGAAGCCCGCCGCGCGCAGACGGCAGCTGTCGCACTTGCCACAGGCGCGACCGTCGTCATCGGCCTGGTAGCAGGACACGGTCAGGCCGTAATCGACGCCATGCTGCACACCAATCTGCACGATCTGCGCCTTGGACAGGTTCTGCAGCGGCGCCTGGATGCGGAAGCTCCTGCCCTCCACGCCCTCGCGGGTCGCCAGGTTGGCCAGCCGTTCGAAAGCGGCGACGAACTCGGGACGGCAATCCGGGTAGCCGGAATAGTCCACCGCATTGACCCCGATGAAGACGTCGTACGCGCCGAGCACCTCGGCCCAGCCCAGGGCCAGGGCCAGGAACACCGTGTTACGCGCCGGCACGTAGGTCACCGGAATTCCCTCTGTCAGCCCCTCCGGCACGGCAATGCTGCTGTCGGTCAGAGCCGAGCCACCGATGCCGTTGAGGTTAAGGCCGATCACCTTGTGTTCGACCACGCCCAATTGGCGCGCCACCCGCTCGGCCGCATGCAACTCGGCGCGGTGACGCTGGCCATAGTCGAAGCTCATGCTGTAGCAGGCGAAACCGGCCGCCCTGGCCTGAGCCAGGATGGTGGCCGAATCCAGGCCGCCGGAGAGCAGTACCACCGCTTTCTTGTCGTTCATCTCGGCGCTCCCCATCAGTGGCCGGACTCGTCGTTCCAGAGGATCTTGTGCAGCTGCAGCTGGAAGCGCACCGGCAGGTTGTCGGCGACGATCCAGTCGGCCAGCGCGCGGGCATCCACCTGCCCGTGGCTGGGCGAGAACAGCACCTCGCCGGCGCGCTGCTCCAGGCGGTATTCGATCAGCTTGGAGACGGCCCAGTCGTAGTCCTCGCGCGAGCAGATGACGAACTTGACCTGGTCGTTGTCGGTCAGCTCGGCCAGGTTGTCGTAGAGATTGCGCGCCATCTCGCCGGAGCCCGGGGTCTTCAGGTCGAGCACCCGGCTCACGCGCCGGTCGATCGGGGCGATGTCCATGGCCCCGCTGGTCTCCAGGGAGACCCGGTAACCGGCATCGCACAGGCGCTCCAGCAGGGGGATGCAGTTGGGCTGGGCCAGCGGCTCGCCGCCGGTGACGCAGACATGGCGCGGGCTGTAGGCGGCCACCCGTTCGAGGATGGCCTCCAGGCTGATGATCTCGCCGCCGCTGAAGGCGTAGGCGGTGTCGCAGTACTGGCAGCGTAACGGGCAGCCGGTGAGGCGGACGAACACCGTGGGCAGGCCACTGGTGTTGGTCTCGCCCTGCAGCGAGTAGAAAATCTCGGTAATGCGCAGGGTCATTTGCATAGGGCACCGGGCGTGACGGCGAAACAGGCCATCCGCCTCCGTTGCGGTTGAATCGGGGGCGCGATTCTAACGAAAAAGCCCGCGACAGGCGCGGGCTTTCCGATCGAGCGTGGTGTTCGACTCAGGGCAGACGCTGCAGATCGCGCTGCGCCAGCTGGGCGGCCGAAGTGCCCGGATACTGGGCGATCAGCTGCTGGAGGATGCCCTTGGCGCGATCGGTATTGCCCAGGCGCTGCTCAACATCGGCCAGCTTGAACAGCGAGTCCGGCACCTTGGCATGGGTCGGGTAACTGGCGGCGACCTGGGCGAAGGCCTTGCCGGCGCCCTGCAGGTCGCCGTTGGCCAGGTTCACCTCACCCAGCCAGTATTGGGCGTTGCCGGCGTACTGGCTCTGCGGGAACTTGCGCAGGAAGCCCTCGAAGGCCTGACCGGCCTTGGCGAAGTCCTTGGACTTGATCAGGTCGAAGGCGGCGTCGTAGTAGAGCTTTTCCTTGGCCGGGTCGGCCGGCTCGTTGCTGGCTGCCGGGGCCTGCGAGGCCGGGGCAACCGGAGTGCCGGCGGCGTCAATCGCGCCACCGGCCGGGGAATTCTGTGCGGGTGCCTGAGCACCGGCGGCACCGCCTTGCAGGCGGCTGTCGAGATCCTGGTAACGCGCCTGGCTTTCCTGCTTGAGGCGGGCGATCTCGTTCTGCTGCTCTTCGAGCATGCCACGCAGCTGAGCGATTTCCTGCTGCATCTGCTGCAGCTGGATGAACAGCTCGCCCTGCGCCGAGACCGGAGCTTGCGCCCCGGCCCCGGCGTAGGCGCCGCTCGTACCATAACCGACCGGCGGATAGCTGCTGCCGTAATCAGCGCTGCCATCCACCACGGGAACCTCGGCCAGTGCCGCAAGCGGCAGGGCCAGAAGCAGAGGAGTCAGGATACGAGGGCACTTACGCATGGCGAATTACTTGCGCAGTTCGACGCGGCGGTTCTGAGCCCAGGAGGACTCGTCGCTGCTGACGGCAACCGGACGCTCTTCACCGTAGGACACCAGCTCCAGCTGGGCCGGGGAAACGCCCTGCAGCACCAGGTAGCGCTGAACGGCCTTGGCACGACGCTCGCCCAGAGCCATGTTGTACTCGCGGGTGCCGCGCTCGTCGGTGTGGCCTTCCAGAACGACGCGAGCGCCGTTGCCTTTCAGGTCCTTGGCGTGGACGTCCAGAGCGCGCATGGCTTCCGGCTTCAGGTCGGAGCTGTCGTACTCGAAGTAGAAGGTGGTGATGGCGCGCAGGGCGGCTTCTTCGCTCAGGGCACCGTCAACACCGCTACCACCGGCGTTGTAGCCGGCGTTCGGATCGACAGCGCCTTCGCCGGAGGCGTCGCCGCCCTTGGAAGAACAGCCGACAGCCACGGCCAGAGCCAGGCTCAGAGCAGCAAATTTGCCGAATTTCAACATATCCATGATGGACTCCAAATGATCCCAGGGTTGGTTTGAGAAAGTGTTGGTTCTGAATGCCGCTTCAGTTCAGGTAAGGGGACCACGAAGGCTCTCGGACATCGCCTTGAGCGGTAGGAATTGGGAGCCTAACGCGCCCATTGGTGGACACGAGCATCAAGACTCCCCGGCCCTGCTGGCGGGTGGCGTAGATTAGCATGGTGCCATTGGGCGCAACAGTGGGCGAGTCGTCCAGACTGGTCTCGGAAAGGATGCGCAAACGGCTGGTCACCAGGTCCTGGGCGGCCACCTTGAAGTTGGTGAAACCGTCCTGGCGATGGATCATCACCAGGGTCTTCTCGTCGGCCGACAGTTTCGGGTTGGCGTTGTAGTTGCCAGTGAAAGTCACTCGCTCGGCGTTGCCGCCGAAGATGCTCTGCTTGTAGATCTGCGGCTTGCCGGCACGATCACTGGTGAAGTACAGGGTCTGCCCGTCCTTGCCCCAGAACGGCTCGGTATCGATGGCGTAATGGTTGGTCACGCGCTGGATCTGCCGGCTGCCCAGATCCATCACGTAGATCTCCGGGTTGCCGTCCTTGGACAGCACGAAGGCCAGGCGGTTGCCGTCCGGCGAGAAGGCCGGCGCGCCGTTGAGGCCCTCGAAGTTGGTCAGCTGTTCGCGGCGGCCGGTATCGATGTGCTGCAGGAAGATGCGCGGGCGGCGCTGTTCGAAGGACACATAGGCGATGCGGCGGCCGTCCGGCGCATAACGCGGCGACAGGATCGGCTCGCGCGACTGTAGCAGGGTTACGCCGCGGGCGCCGTCGTAGTCGGAGCGCTGCAGGGTGTAGCGGGTGTTGTTGACGCCGAAACGCTCGGCGGTGACGTAGAGCATCTTGGTGGAGAAGGCGCCCTTGATGCCGGTCAGCTTCTCGAAGGCCTGGTCGGCGACGTGGTGGGCCATGTCGCGCAGCTGGTCGGTGGTACCGCCGACGGTGCCGGCTACCACCTGCTGCTGGGTCGCCACGTTGAACAGGGCGAACTGCACCTGCAGGCGCGCGCCGTTCGGCACTATGCTGCCGACCATCACGTACTGGGCGCCCAGAGCCTGCCAGTCGCGGTAGATGATCTCGGCCGCCGAGGTCGGCAGGCTGATCATGTTCTGCCGCGGAATCGGCTCGTACATGCCGGAGTTGCGCAGGTCGTTGCCGATCACGTTGGCCAGGTCCTCGGGCAGCACGGTGCCGCCCTGCCAGCCGAAGGGCACCACGGCGATGGGGATGGCACGGTCGCTGCCGGTGGTGACCACCAGCGGATCCGCCGCCTGCACCGAGCCGACCAGCAGAGCCAGCCCGAACAGGGCAACACGCATCAAGGTATTCACAGAGACAAATCCTCCGGTTTGAAAATCATCCGCCGCTGACGGTACATGGCGTTGAAGGTTGCACTATCCAGTTGTTGCATTTCCGGAATGCGTACGACGTTCTTCACCGCCGCCACCGCCGAGTTGTCGAACGGCGCATCGCCGCTGGAACGGGTGACCGAAGCATTGACGATGGTGCCATCGGGCAGCATCTGGATCAGCACCTCGACGCTCATGCCGTTGCGCGCCGACGGCGGCCGCTGCCACTGCTCGCTGACCAGCTTGACGATCAGATCGTCGAGGCTGCCGGCCACCTGGTCGCCCTGGGTATCGGCCAACGCCTGCTGACGCTCGGTGGTATCGCCCAGCAGCTCGGCCAGGGCCTGCGCCTTTTTCTCCTCGGCGGCCTTGCGCGCGGCCTCTTGTTGCTTACGCTTTTTCTCAGCTTCGGCGGCGGCCTTCTTCTTGCGCTCTTCCTCGGCCTTTTTCTTCTGCGTCTCGTAGGCCTTCTTCTTGGCCTCTTCGAGGGCTTTCTTCTTCTCGTCCTCGGCCTTCTTCTTGGCGATCTCGGCCTGTTTCTTCTGCTCGGCGGCCTTCTTCTGCGCTTCGGCCTTCTTCTTGGCCTCGGCCTGTTTGGCCGCTTCGGCCTTCTTTTGTTCCGCCACGGCCTGCTGTTTCTGCTGCTCTTCCTTCTTGGTCTCGAGCTGCTCCACCTCGTACTGGCGGGCCTTGGTCTTCTGTGCCTCGCCGGCAATCTTCTGATTGGTCTGGGTGGTGGCCTGGCTCTGCGACTTCAGCTGGTACAGGGTAGCCTGGACGATCGGGCGCGCCGGCGGCAGCTCGGGCGCGAAGTGGAAGCTGACGAACAGCATGGCGAACAGCAGGGCATGCAGCGCCACGGCCCAGACCGTGGGCCAGAAGTAGCTTTCCGAGGAGGAGCGAACGCTCTGCTGCTGCATCAGGGCGCCTCGGTGATCAGCCCGACGTTGCCCACGCCGGCCTGCTGCAGGCCGCCCATCACCGCCATCACCGAGCCGTAGTCGACCGCCTTGTCGCCGCGTACGAAGACCTGGACCTTCTTACCCTGGCTGGCGTTCTGGTTCATGATCGCGCTGACCGTCTGCACCAGTGCGGGCAGTTCGGTGGCGGTCTCACTGGCCTTGCCCTGGTCCGGGTCGACTTCCTCGCCCATGTTCCAGTAGTAGGTCTTGTCGGCCTTGATCGAGATGGTCAGCACGCGGGCATCGTTGTCCTGCGGCAGCACCTCGCTGGAGACCTTGGGCAGATCGACCTTGACGCCCTGATTGAGCATCGGCGCGGTCACCATGAAGATCACCAGCAGCACCAGCATCACGTCGATGTAAGGCACGACGTTCATCTCGGCGACCGGTTTGCGTCTATTGCGAATTCTGGCCATGGGCTGCGCCTCAGTCGTCCGAGGTGTGGACCTTGCGGTGCAGGATCGCCTGGAACTCGTCGGCGAAGGTGTAGTAGCGGCCGATCAGGCGCTCGCCTTGCGCGGAGAAGCGGTTGTAGGCGATCACCGCCGGAA
The DNA here is from genome assembly GCA_033838285.1 of Pseudomonadaceae bacterium. Taxonomy (GTDB): domain Bacteria; phylum Pseudomonadota; class Gammaproteobacteria; order Pseudomonadales; family Pseudomonadaceae; genus Aquipseudomonas. Next base: position 44,011 of record JAJLLC010000012.1, on the reverse strand, counting down.
TCGCGGCGAACAGGCCGATGGCGGTGGCGATCAGCGCCTCGGCGATGCCCGGGGCCACGGTGGCCAGGGTCGCCTGCTGCACCTGAGCCAGGCCGCGGAAGGAGTTCATGATGCCCCACACGGTGCCGAACAGGCCGATGTAGGGGCTAGTGGAGCCGACGGTGGCGAGGAACGGCAGGCTGGTTTCCAGCTTCTCCTCCTCGCGCGAAATGGCCACGCGCATGGCGCGGGACACGCCGTCCATCACCGCGTCCGGGTCAACGCCCGGCTGCTGGCGCAGGCGCGAGAACTCCTTGAAGCCGGCGCGGAAGATCTGCTCGACGCCGCAGTCCGGGTCAGGATTACTGCCCGCCTGGCGGTACAGCTTGGACAGGTCGATGCCGGACCAGAAGCGCTCCTCGAACACTTCCAGGGATTTCTTCGCGGCGCGCAGCATGGTGCTGCGCTGGAAGATCATGATCCAGGACACCACCGAAGCGGCGACCAGGCTCAGCATGACCAGCTGCACCACCAGACTGGCGTTGCTGATCAGGCTCCACATCGACATATGGTCAACGGCGGCGTTGGCTGCTTCCACGCTTACTCTCCTACAGGAACGGGAACCGCGCCGGCGAAGGCCGCACGCAGCGCTTCGGGAATGGCACGGGGTTTCAAATTGTCGGCACGCACGCAGGCCACCAGGAACTGCCCCTCGCAGAGCAGCGTCTCGTCCCTCGCCCGCCGTACCTGTTGACGGAAACGCAGGCTGGCACGGTTCAACTCGACCACCTCGGCCGTGATAGATATCTCGTCGTCCAGCCGGGCCGGCGCGTGATAGCGCGCCTCGGCGGAATGCACGACGAACAGCAGGTTCTCGTCGACCAGTTGCGACTGGGCAAAACCCAGGTGTCGCAAACGCTCGGTGCGAGCCCGCTCCATGAACTTGAGGTAATTGACGTAGTAGACGATGCCACCGGCGTCGGTATCTTCGTAGTAGACCCGGCTACGTAGGACGAAAGGCTGAGCCTCGTTTTGTGCGCGCATACTCTAGTGCCAGCTCTGTGGGTTGCCAATCGGGGGCAACAACTATTTTTTGTTACTCGTCGCTGCCGCCGAACAGGTCTGCAGCAGGCGCCTCGACCAGCCGCCTGGGCAGGTTGAGACCGAAGTGCAGGTAGGCGTGACGAGTCACCACCCGCCCGCGCGGCGTGCGCATGATATAGCCCTGCTGGATCAGGTAGGGCTCGAGTACGTCCTCGATGGTGCCGCGCTCCTCGCCAATGGCCGCGGCCAGGTTGTCGATGCCGACCGGGCCGCCGTCGAACTTGTCGATCATGGCCAGCAGTAGACGCCGGTCCTGGTGGTCGAAGCCACGTTCGTCGACGTCCAGCATGTTCAGCGCCTGGTCGGCGATGGCCCGGCTGATCTGCCCGCCGGCACGCACCTCGGCGAAGTCGCGCACGCGGCGCAGCAGGCGGTTGGCGATGCGCGGCGTGCCGCGGGCGCGGCGGGCGATCTCGAAGGCGCCCTGGGCGTCGATCTGCAGGCCGAGAATGCCGGCAGAACGCGTGACTATGGTGGCCAGATCCTCATTGGAGTAGAACTCCAGGCGCTGGACGATGCCGAAACGGTCGCGCAGCGGGTTGGTCAGCATGCCGGCACGGGTGGTGGCGCCGACCAGGGTGAAGGGCGGCAGGTCGAGCTTGATCGAGCGTGCGGCCGGGCCTTCGCCGATCATGATGTCGAGCTGGAAGTCCTCCATGGCCGGGTACAGCACTTCCTCGACCACCGGGGACAGGCGATGGATCTCGTCGACGAACAGCACGTCGCCGGCCTCCAGATTGGTCAGCAGTGCGGCCAGGTCGCCCGGGCGCTCCAGCACCGGGCCGGAGGTGCTCTTGATCGACACGCCCATCTCCTGGGCGATGATGTTGGCCAGGGTGGTCTTGCCCAGGCCGGGTGGGCCGAAGATCAGGGTGTGATCCAGCGCTTCCTGGCGATTCCTGGCGGCCTGGATGAACAGCTCCATCTGTTCGCGCACCACCGGCTGGCCGATGTACTCGGCCAGCGACAGCGGGCGGATGGCGCGGTCCAGCTGCTCGTCGCGGTCGCGGCTGCTGGCGGTAATTAGTCGGTCGGCTTCGATCACTGCTTAGACCATGCCCTTGAGGGCTCGACGGATCATTTCTTCGCTGGACAGCCCCTCTTCCTTGATCGCCGCCACGGCCTTGCTGGCCTCCTGCGGCTTGAAGCCGAGGGCGATCAATGCACTGAGGGCATCGCTCTCCGCGCTTGAGACTGCCACGCCGGCGCGGGGTTCCACCACCAGCGGGGCGATGGACGGCATGCTCTCCCAGGCCTTGAAGCGATCCTTGAGCTCGACCAGCAGGCGCTCGGCGGTCTTTTTGCCGACGCCGGGAATCTTCACCAGGATCGAGGTGTCCTGAGCCTGCACGCAGCGCACCAACTCATCCACTTCCAGGCCGGACATCAGCGCCAGGGCCAGCTTGGGGCCGACGCCGTTGAGCCGGATCAGCTCGCGAAACAGCTCGCGCTCGCGCTTCTCGGCAAAGCCGTAGAGCAGATGGGCGTCCTCGCGCACGACCAGGTGGGTGTGCAGGGTCACCGGCTGGCCCACCGCCGGCAGGCGGTACAGGGTGGTCATCGGCACTTCCACTTCGTAGCCAACGCCATTCACGTCGAGAATCAGGTGCGGCGGCTGTTTTTCCACCAGGGTGCCCTTCAGGCGTCCGATCACTTATGAGTTTCCTTCTGTTTACAGGCGCAGGCGGCCGCCGCGCCGCTTGGCGCCGAGCAGGCCGTGGGGAATCAGGCTCTGCCGGTGATGGGCATGGCAGAGGGCAATGGCCAAGGCGTCGGAGGCGTCGATCTGCGGTTTCTGCGTGAGCTTGAGCAGGTGCATCACCATCAGCATCACCTGCTGCTTGTCCGCCCCGCCGGTACCGGCGATAGCCTGCTTGACCTGGCTGGCGGTGTACTCGCTAACCTCCAGACCCGCCTCGATGCCGGCGACTATCGCAGCACCACGGGCCTGGCCGAGCTTGAGCGCAGAGTCGGCGTTCTTGGCCATGAACACCTGTTCGATGCCCATGGTCACCGGCCCATGCAGGCGGATCACCTCGCCGACCCCGCGAAACACCTTCTGCAGGCGGCTTGCCAGGTCGCCCTCGCCGGTGCGGATGCAGCCGGAAGCGACGTACTCGCAGCCGCGCCCGGTATCGCGCACCACGCCGTAGCCGGTGATGCGCGAGCCGGGGTCGATGCCGAGAATCAGGGTCATGCCGGGTTCAGCTCCGCGCGCCAGGGCACTGTCTATTTATCCAGCCGCGAGTATACGGAGCGGAACAGATATAAAAAAGCCGGAAGCGCCTGACGGCGGCTTCCGGCTTTGGCCACATCGCGGGAATCAGTCGAGCTGCTCCATGATCTCGTCGGGTATTTCCGCGTTGTGGTAGACGTTCTGCACGTCGTCCAGGTCTTCCAGCATGTCGATCAGCTTGAGCACCTTCTTGGCGGTGTCCAGGTCGGCGATCGGCGCCATGATCGAGGGGATCATCGCCACTTCGGACTCGTCGCCCTTGAAGCCGGCGGCGGTCAGCGCCTCGTTGACCGAGAGGAAGTCGGCGAAGCTGGTCGAGACCAGCGCCGAACCGTCCTCACCCATTTCCACGTCGTCGGCACCGGCCTCCAGGGCCGCTTCCATCAGCGCGTCTTCGTCCACGCCAGGGGCGAAGCTGATCTGCCCCTTGCGCTCGAACATGTAGGCCACCGAACCGTCGGTACCCAGGTTGCCGCCACACTTGGTGAAGGCGTGGCGCACGTCGGCGGCGGTGCGGTTGCGGTTGTCGGTCATGGCCTCGACGATGATGGCCACGCCACTGGGCGCGTAGCCCTCGTAGCTCAGCTCGATCATGTTGTCGGCTTCGGTATTGCCGGCACCACGGGCGATGGCGCGATCAATCACGTCGCGCGACATGTTGGCGGTGAGCGCCTTGTCCACCGCCAGGCGCAGGCGCGGATTATCCGCCGGCACCGGGCCGCCATGCTTGGCCGCCACGGTCAGTTCGCGGATCAGCTTGGTGAAGATCTTGCCGCGCTTGGCGTCCTGGCGCCCCTTGCGGTGCTTGATGTTGGCCCATTTGGAATGACCTGCCATAACTCACTCCGTCTTTCTGAACTGGAAGTTGCAAGGGCGCGAGAGTGCGAGCCTCTCCGTCCGCCCCATAACGAAGAAGCCTGGAAAACCAGGCTTCTCGTGTCGGCTTACTCCGCCTTGGGCTGCTCGCGCAGGCGGATATGCAGCTCGCGCAGCGCCTTGTTGTCGACCAGGCCCGGGGCCTGGGTCATGACGCAGGCCGCGCTCTGGGTTTTCGGGAAGGCGATCACTTCGCGGATCGAGCTGGCGCCGGTCATCAGCATCACCAGGCGATCCAGGCCGAAGGCCAGGCCACCGTGGGGCGGCGCACCGAACTTGAGGGCGTCGAGCAGGAAGCCGAACTTCTCCTGCTGCTCCTCTTCGCTGATGCCCAGCACGCGGAACACCGCCTGCTGCATGGCCTTGTCGTGGATACGGATCGAGCCGCCACCCAGCTCGGTGCCGTTGAGCACCATGTCGTAGGCACGCGACAGGGCCGCGGCCGGGTTGGCCTCCAGCTCCTGCGGGCTGCACTTGGGTGCGGTGAAGGGGTGGTGCATGGCGGTCAGGCTGCCGTCGTCGTTTTCCTCGAACATCGGGAAGTCGACCACCCACAGCGGCGCCCACTCGCAGGTGAGCAGGTTGAGATCGTGACCGACCTTGATGCGCAGCGCGCCCAGGGCGTCGCAGACGATCTTGGCCTTGTCGGCGCCGAAGAACACGATATCGCCATCCACCGCACCGACGCGGTCGAGGATGACCTTGAGGTTGTCCTCCGGGATGAACTTGACGATCGGCGACTGCAGGCCTTCCACGCCCTTGGCGCGCTCGTTGACCTTGATGTAGGCCAGGCCCTTGGCACCGTAGTTGCCGACGAACTTGGTGTAGTCGTCGATCTGGCTGCGCGGCATGGAGGCGGCACCCGGCACACGCAGGGCGGCGACACGGCCCTTGGGATCGTTGGCCGGGCCGGAGAACACCTTGAACTCGACGTCCTTGAGCTGGTCGGCGACGTCCACCAGCTCCAGCGGAATGCGCAGGTCCGGCTTGTCGGAGCCGAAACGGCGCATGGCCTCGGCCAGCGGCATGTGCGGCAGTTCGCCGAACTCGACGCCCAGCACTTCCTTGAATAGGTTGCGAATCATGGTCTCGGTGATGCCCATGATGTCGTTTTCGTCGAGGAAGCTGGTCTCGATATCGATCTGGGTGAATTCCGGCTGGCGGTCGGCGCGCAGGTCCTCGTCGCGGAAGCACTTGGCGATCTGGTAGTAGCGGTCGAAGCCGGCCACCATCAGCAGCTGCTTGAACAGCTGCGGCGACTGCGGCAGGGCGAAGAAGCTGCCGGCGTGGGTGCGGCTCGGCACCAGATAGTCGCGCGCGCCTTCCGGGGTGGCACGGGTCAGGATCGGCGTCTCGACGTCGAGGAAGCCGTTGTCGTCCAGGTAGCGGCGGATGCTGCTGGTGATGCGCGAACGCAGCTTGAGGCGCTCGGCCATCTCCGGCCGGCGCAGGTCGATGAAGCGATAGCGCAGGCGGGTTTCCTCGCCCACGTCGGAGTATTCGTCCAGCGGGAAGGGCGGGGTCTCGGCCTGGTTCAGCACTTCCAGTTCGTAGCCCAGCACCTCGATGGCGCCGGAGGCCATGTTCGGGTTGCGCGCGCCTTCCGGACGCAGACGCACCTTGCCGGTGATCTTCACCACGTACTCGCTGCGCACGCGGTCGGCCTTGGCGAAGGTCTCGGCGCGATCCGGGTCGAACACCACCTGGGCCAGGCCTTCACGGTCGCGGATGTCGAGGAAGATCACGCCACCGTGGTCGCGACGGCGGTGCACCCAGCCGCAAAGGGTGATTTCCTGGCCGTCCAGGCTCTCGTTCAACTGGCCGCAATAGTGGCTGCGCATCATGGTCGTGGTTCGCTTCTCTAGATCAGTCTTGAATTCGCGCCCGGCCGGCCCGGGCAATAGCGAGCATTTTCTGCAAATCGGAAGGGAAAGCGCAGGAACAGGCGACCAATGGCGGCGAGCGCCTTGATCGATGCGATTCCGCATCCATAGACAAGGGGCGGGATTATATAGGGTTAATCGTACCGGTGCAGCCGGCCTTTCTATACTGAGAGTCCAGCCCTGCGGAGACCGCCCCATGGCCCTGCCCCGCCCCGCCGACATTCCCAGCGACCTGCTGGAGGATTTCCGCCTCGACACCGCCGAGAACCTGCCGCGCTGTGAGCAGCTGCTGATCGAACTGGAACGCCACCCGCAGGACGGCGGACGCCTGCGCGAGCTGTTCCGCCTGGTGCACACCATCAAGGGCAGCCTGGGCTACGTCGAACTCAACCACCTGCTGCCGCTACCCCAGGCCATGGAGGACGTGCTGGAGCGCCTGCGCGAGGGCAGCCTGCGGTTCGACAGCCTGCTCGGCGACATCCTGCTGCTCAGCCTGGACCAGCTGCGCCAGCTGATCGAGGCTGCCCTGGGCCGCGCCAGCGCTCCCGATCCACAGCAGATCGCCAGCCAGTGCCAGGCCCTGCAGGCACTGGCCGCCGCACCCGAAGCGCGACAGACCGAGATTCGCCGCACGCTGCTGCAGCACCTGGACCCCAGCACCCGCCTGCAGCCGGTCGAAGTCGGCCAGGGGCAACTGCAGCAGTTGCTGGAGCGCTACGCCATCGAACTGGAGGCCGACCTGCTGTTCTTCGCCGAACTGATGAGCGCCGGCGAACACCGCTCGCCCTTCTGGCTCGGCCGCGGCCTGCGCCTGCTCGACCTGGCCCTGGCCATGAACGCCAGCGCCGGAACCCCCGTGGAGCCCCGCCAGCTGGCCGCCGCCGTATGCCTGCACGATCTGGGCATGGCCTTCCTGCCGCTCGACCTGCTGCACAAGGAGAGCGGGCTGAGCCGCGAGGAGCGCCGCCTGATGCAATCGCACCCGCGCCAGGCCAGCGAGCTGCTCAAGCGCATGCCGGCCTGGGCCGCCGCCAGCGAGATCATCCTGCAGCATCAGGAACATGCCGACGGCAGCGGCTACCCCAAGGGCCTGAAGGAGGCAGAAATCCACCCCGGCGCGCTGATCCTCAACATCGCCGACACCTTCGACGCCCGCACCCACGAGCGCGCCCACCAGACCCTGAGCAAGCGCCCGCGCCTGCGCGCCATCCTGGAGATCAACAACCTGTCCGGCCTGCAGTTCAGCACCTACTGGGTCGACGTGTTCAACCAGACCCTGCAACAACGCCCCGAACTGGCGCACCGCTAGCCTGCCGCCCCAGGCACCGCCGGAATTCGATAGGCGCAATAGGCGCCACGCATCGACGTCATTGATATAGAGCAAGACGAACGAACAGACGCCCGTGATAGGCTGCACTTTCAGTACCAAGCACTTGCAAGCAAGGAGAGAAGGCATGGAAATCAATATCGGCATCGCCGAACAGGATCGCGCCGCCATCGCCGAAGGCCTTTCCCGCCTGCTGGCGGACACCTACACCCTGTACCTGAAGACCCACAACTTTCATTGGAACGTCACCGGCCCGATGTTCAACACCCTGCACCTGATGTTCGAGGCGCAGTACACCGAGCTGGCCCTGGCCGTGGACCTGATCGCAGAGCGCATCCGCGCCCTCGGTTTCCCCGCCCCCGGCACCTATGCGGCCTACGCCCGCCTGTCCTCGATCAAGGAAGAGGAAGGCGTTCCCAGCGCCGAGGACATGATCAAGCTGCTGGTCCAGGGCCAGGAGGCCGTGGTACGCACCGCGCGCGGCATCTTCCCGCTGCTGGACAAGGTCAGCGACGAGCCGACCGCCGACCTGCTGACCCAGCGCATGCAGGTTCACGAGAAGACCGCCTGGATGCTGCGCAGCCTGCTGGCCGCCTGATCGCCAGCGAACTTCTCGACAGCCGCGAGGGGCCCGTTCCTCGCGGCACAGCGCCGACCCGAGCACAGATTCGGGACTTTTCCGGAGTTTCCTGGGCGCCACCCCGGAGCTACTCTATCCTTACGATCACCCGCCCCGTCTTCCGCAGGGACATTCATGAGCCAGGCGCCCAAAGCCCCTTCCCTTCTCGACCTCTACCCCGAGGAGACTCGCGAAGCCGCCGATCTGCTCAAGCAGGCCGTGCCCAACATGGTCCGCCATGACATCCCGCCGAACCCGCTGCACTATGCCCTCTGGTACACCTACTGCCGGGGTTCCGAACCCGAGCTGAACCGTCGCCTGGACAAGATCGTCAAGGATTTCGACAGCTTCCCCCCCGAGTCCGCCCTCAAGCTGTTCCGCGAATATGTCATTCGCGGCGAACTGGAAGAGGCCCGCGCCGGCCAGCAGCAGGTCATCGAACTGGTCGACGACATCGAACACGGCGTGGCCCGCAGCGTCAGCGGCAGCCAGCACTACCAGGACAGCCTGTCGATTGGCCTGGCCGCACTGCAGGAGCCCATAGTCGAAGACCTGCCCAGCGTGCTCAACGAACTGCAGATCAGCACCCAGCAGATGCAGAGTCAGCAGGAACAGTTCCTCTATCGCCTGCGTGCCGCCCAGAGCGAAATCCAGAGCTTGCGCACGCAACTGGAGCGCGCCCAGGCCGCCGCCACCCTCGACAGCCTGACCAGCGTGTTCAACCGCCACGCCTTCACCCGCCTGCTGGACCAGGCGCTGACGGGCGACACCGGAGGCCTGGCGCTGGTCATGCTCGACATCGACCACTTCAAGCAGTTCAACGACCAGTACGGCCACCCCCTGGGCGACAGGGTGTTGCAGCATGTCGGGCAACTGCTGCGCGACCTGTTGCCCGCGCAAGGCATAGCGGCCCGCTACGGCGGCGAGGAATTCTGCGTGATCCTGCGCGACTGCTTCGACATCGAAACCGCAAGCGCCTTCGCCGAGCAACTGCGCCTGAAAATCCAGGCCCTGAGGGTCAAGGTGCGCAGCACCGACAAGGTGCTCGACACCATCACCGCCTCCTTCGGCATAGCCCTGGCCGAACCCGGCGACACCTTCGACAGCCTGGTCACCCGCGCCGACGACGCCCTCTATCAAGCCAAGCGCAACGGCCGCAACCAGATCCACCCCCCCACCCCGGAAACGGCGCTAAGCGCTTGATTTGAGTAGGCATCCTCTTTGCGGTTAAATACCGCCGTGCCGCACCTCGCGGCATAGGCGGTTTATCTGCCCAGGCATCGGGCAGCCGCTCCTCATCTGGCCTTTCAAGACAAGCGAGTTCATCGACCATGCTCAAGATCGTTCACCTGATCACAGGCGGCGGCGCCCTGCTGCTGTCCTTCGCCCCCAGCCTGCGCAGCGAAGCACTGCCCTACCTGCACAACGCCGACGCCCTCTGCCTGGCCCTGCTCGGCATGACCAACCTGCTGCTCGCACCCCTGCAGCCCCTGCGCCACCAGGGCGTGCGCAACCAGCTGCAAGTACTGGTATCGGCTCTCCTGGTCTTCGCCTGCGTGCTGCAGGCGCTGATCCTGCTGGCCCCGCTGCCGCAGATCGGCAACCAGCCCGCCGCCCTGCTGAGCCTGGCGGTACTGCTGAGCGCCACCCTGCTGCACCTGGCCATCAATCTGGCCAAGCCGACCTCCCGCAGCGCGCCCACAGCCGCCAACCGCCCCCTGGCTGCCAACCGCGAAACCGGCACGGTCAAGTGGTTCAACACCTCCAAGGGCTTCGGCTTCATCTCCCGCGACCGCGGCGACGATATCTTCGTGCACTTCCGCGCCATCCGCGGCGAAGGTCACCGCATCCTGGTGGAGGGCCAGCGCGTCGAGTTCTCGGTCATGCAGCGCGACAAGGGGCTGCAGGCCGAGGACGTGATAGTCGCCCACTGAGGGCGCGGCTTATCCGGCCGCCCCGAGTTACACACCCCAATAAAAACGCCACGATGCCTAACGGCAGTCGTGGCGTTTTTTGTTGGGTACGCGGCCCGGCAGGCCGCGCAATCTCAATAATGCGGTGGCGGCGCCTCGTCCTCGGCGATACCGAACTGCCCGGCCATCTCCGCCTGCCGCTTGGCCAAAGCCTGCAGCTGCAACTGCAGGCGCTCCAACTCGCGCTGCTGCTCCACCAGGACGTCGTTGAGAGTCGCTATGGTGTCGTCCTGAAAGGCCAGACGGCTCTCCAGTTCGATGATGCGCATTTCCAGCTCCATGCCTCAGCCCTCGACAAATCGGAAGTCATCGCTCAACACCAGGCGCAGACGCTGGCGCAGCGCGTCGATCTCGTCGGCCTGGTAGGGGCGTGCCGGCAGCTTGCCCCATACCGGTGCCGGCCAGGCCGGATCGGTTCGGCGCCGCACGATGACATGCATATGCAGCTGGCTCACTACATTGCCCAGCGTGGCGACGTTCATCTTGTCCGCAACGAAGGCATCCTTGAGCGTTTCCGCCAGCCGGGTGGTTTCCAGCCAGAGCTGCCGCCGGTCCTCTTCATCCAACTGGAACAATTCGCTCACAGCCTCGCGCCGCGGCACCAGAATGAACCAGGGATAGTGGGCATCGTTCATCAACAGCAGCCGGCACAGGGGAAAGTCCCCCAGCGTCAGGGTGTCCTGCTGCAAGCGAGGGTCGAGGCTGAACATCGGAGTCATCTCCAGCAAGAAACTAGGCGGCGCAGCATAGCGACTGACCGACGCAACCGAAAGGCCAGACACCCCCCACCGGGCGCCCCGTCAGCGCGCGCAGGGCAAACGGGAAAGCCCCATAACTGTGCACGACGGCAGGAAAACTGTTACCGAGGCCCCAGGAAGGGTAACGCCATAGCGCCGCAACCACCCGACCGCATCGTTCATATGTAGAGGCCGGACGCCGCAGAACCGCAACGAAGTGCGGCCTTCAATAATTTTCCATAGCCCCCATGCGCTTTGTGCACGGAAGTTGCTTTTGCCACCCCACCGTCCGCGCCGGAACGCAGGAGCAACTCCGCAAAACGGTTGCACGCGCAACGAATGCGCCAAGCGACTGGTTTTGCTGGATTATCCCTGCGACTCAAGAGGACGGAGGCTCAAGATGACAACCCCCTACAAAAATGCGACATCGCAAATACAAATTTGCGACGCGCACTGGAATAACCCGTAGGGAATCAATGATATCTGTCGCCAACTTAAGTCTCCGTGCTATAAGTTAGCGCCGACACAAAAAGAAAGAGCTGCCCATACAACAACAGAATGGGCGGCAAAAATCTTCTAAACCAAAGGAGCAATCACAATGCAAGTGATGAAGTGGAGCGCACTGGCCCTGGCCGTGACCGCCGGTACCACCCAGCTGGCCTTCGCCAGCGCGCAGTCCGAGTCGAATGGCCTCATCGAAGACACCAGCTTCGACATCTTCAACCGCGTTCTGTACATGAACCGCGATTTCCGCAACGGCGCCGCCAACACCAACGCTGTAACCGGCAAGAAGTCCGGCTATCGTGAAGAAACTGGCCTGGGTATCCGCCTGCTGCTGGAATCCGGCTTCACTCAAGGCACTGTAGGTGTCGGCGTTGACGCCCACTCCCTCTCCAGCATCAAGCTCGATGGCGGCCGCGGCCACTACGGCAATGGCCTGTTCGCCCAAACCGACGAAGGCCGCGGTGACGACACCCAGACCGAAGTTGGCGGCGCCATCAAGTTCCGCGTCTCCGACACCGTTCTGAAGCACGGTAACATGTTCGTCGGCAGCCCGGTATTCTCCACTGACGACAGCCGCATCCTGCCGGAAGTTGCCACCGGTACCTACCTGGTCAGCAACGAGATCGAAGGTCTGGAACTGAGCGCGGGCCGTTTCACCGGCCTGAGCAGCCAAACTCAGACCGCCCATGATGACCTGGCCCTCAAGAACGGCGACATCTTCGGCGCCAGCTACGCCTTCTCTGATAACACCAGCGCAGCTATCCATCACGGTAACTTCGAGGACTATCACAAGAAGACCTACCTGAACCTGAACCACACCCTGCCACTGGCCGAAGAGCAGTCGCTGAACTTCGACTTCAACTTCTACCGCACCACCGACGAAGGCGACGAACTGGCCGGCGAGATCGACAACAAGATCTGGAGCCTGGCAACCGCCTACAACATCAGCGCTCACACCTTCACCCTGGCTTACCAGCGCTCTTCGGGTGACACCGGCTACAGCTATGGCTTCGTAGATGGCGGCGGTACCGTCTGGCTGAACAACTCCGTTCAGATTTCCGACTTTGATCGCAAAGACGAGCGCTCCTGGCAGGTTCGCTACGACCTGGACATGGCCACTTACGGCGTACCGGGCCTGAGCTTCATGGCTCGCTACATCGATGGTGACAACGTTGACTGGGGTGACGGCTTTAACGAAGGCGAAGAGCAGGAGCTCAACCTCGAGAGCAAGTACGTCGTCCAGGAAGGCGCCGCCAAAGATCTTTCGTTCCGCGTCCGTTACGCCAACTATCGCGCAAACGGCTCCATGAACGAGAACTGGTACCCCGACATGAACGACCTGCGCCTGATCGTCGAGTACCCGCTGGACGTGCTGTAAGTCCTAGCGATACCGCAATCAGTGCAAAAAGAACCCGGCCTAGGCCGGGTTCTTTTTTATCCGCTCCGGCGACTCAAAGCGGCAAGGCATAGGTCCCGGTGACATGCGCCACCAGCTCGCCCTCCTCGCCCTGCGAATAGAGCTGCACCTCGCACACCGCCTGGCGCTTCGACAGCCTCAGGATGCGCGCTTCGGCCAGCAGATCGACCGGCTTCGGCCTGGCCAGGAAGTTGATGTTGAGGTTGGCGGTCACCGCCATTTCCACCCGCCCCAGGCGCCCCAGCACCACGGCATACATGGCCGCATCGGCCAGCGCCATGATGGTCGGCCCCGACAGGGTTCCCCCCGGCCGCACCAGCTTGCCGTGAAAGGGCACACGAGCCACGGCCCTGTCGCCATCCAGGCGCTCGATGCGCAGATCGATATCCTCGGCCATCGGCACTCCGGCGCGAATCAGCGCCTGTACCTGGTCAGCGGTCAGTTCCGCCATGTTCAACTCCCGGTCTGTCCTGTACGCCACATGGCTGGCACCGTACAATGCCGAGTCATTATTTGCCCTCGCAACCGACATAACGGCCAAACATGCGTACCAGTCAGTACCTGCTCTCGACCCTCAAGGAAACCCCCTCCGATGCCGTGGTGATCAGCCACCAGCTGATGCTGCGCGCCGGCATGATCCGCAAGCTGGCCTCCGGCCTGTACACCTGGATGCCGATGGGGCTGCGCGTGCTGCGCAAGGCCGAAGCCGTGGTCCGCGAGGAGATGAACGCCGCCGGCGCCCTGGAAGTGCTGATGCCGGCCGTGCAACCGGCCGAGCTGTGGCAGGAGTCCGGGCGCTGGGAGCAGTACGGTCCCGAGCTGCTGCGCATCAAGGACCGTCACGACCGCGAGTTCTGCGTCGGCCCGACCCACGAGGAAGTCATCACCGATCTGGCGCGCAACGAGCTGAACAGCTATAAGCAGCTGCCGATCAACCTGTACCAGATCCAGACCAAGTTCCGCGACGAGATCCGTCCGCGCTTCGGCCTGATGCGCGGTCGCGAGTTCCTGATGAAGGACGCCTACTCCTTCCACCTGGACCAGGCCTCGCTGCAGGAAACCTACGACCGCATGCACCAGGCCTACTGCAACGTGTTTACCCGCCTGGGCCTGAACTTCCGTCCGGTGCAGGCCGACACCGGCTCCATCGGCGGCACCGGCTCCCACGAGTTCCACGTGCTGGCCGAGTCCGGCGAAGACGACATCGCCTTCAGCGACAGCTCCGACTATGCCGCCAACATCGAGAAAGCCGAGGCCATCCCGCGCGAGAAAGAGCGCGGCGCGGCCAGCGAGGAGCTGCGCCTGGTCGATACCCCGGAGGCCAAGACCATCGACGACCTGGTGGCCCAGTTCGGCCTGGCCATCGACAAGACCGTCAAGACCCTGGTGGTGCATGGCGCCGAGGAAGGCAAGCTGATCGCCCTGATCGTGCGCGGCGACCATGAGCTGAACGAGATCAAGGCTGCCAACCACGAACTGGTCGCCAGCCCCCTGGTATTCGCCTCGGAAGCCGAGATCCGCGCCGCCATCGGCGCCGGTCCTGGCTCCCTGGGCCCGCTGAACCTGCCGATTCCCTGCATCGTCGACCGCTCCGTGGCCCTGATGAGCGACTTCGCGGCCGGCGCCAACCTCGACGGCAAGCATCATTTCGGCCTCAACTGGGAGCGCGACCTGCCGCTGCCGGCCGTCGCCGACCTGCGCAACGTCGTCGAGGGCGACCCCAGCCCGGACGGCCAGGGCACCCTGGTGATCAAGCGCGGCATCGAAGTCGGCCATATCTTCCAGCTCGGTACCAAGTACAGCGAGGCCATGGGCTGCAAGGTACTGGGCGAGAGCGGCAAGCCGATCACCCTGACCATGGGCTGCTACGGCATCGGCGTATCGCGCGTGGTGGCCGCCGCCATCGAGCAGAACTACGACGAACGCGGCATCCGCTGGACCGACGCCCTGGCGCCCTTCCAGATCGCCCTGGTGCCGATGAAGTACGAGAGCGAGGCCGTGCGCGTCGCCACCGACAAGCTCTACGCCGAGCTGACCGCCGCCGGCTACGAGGTGCTGCTGGACGATCGCGACAAGAAGACCAGCCCCGGGGTGAAGTTCGCCGACATGGAGCTGATCGGCATCCCGCACCGCATCGTGGTCAGCGAGCGCGGCCTGGCCGAGGGCAACCTCGAGTACAAGCACCGCCGCGACAGCGAGAGCCAGCAGCTGCCGGCGACCGAAATCCTGTCCTTCCTCGCCGATCGCATCGCCCGCTGAGTCAGAACGACCAAGAAGCCCGCATGTTCCCGCGAAACACTCTCCGTATCGGCGCCGCCCTGTGCGGCGCCCTCTTCCTCGGCGGCTGCGCCAACCAGCTGCCGCAACGCAGCGAGCACGAGGAGCGCTTCGAGCGCCGCCTGCTCGACCACAGCCTGCAGATCGACGTGGGCGAGCCACGGGTGCTGGAACTGCCACAGCGCCGGGTACGCATTCACGAGCAGAAGAGCTTCGAGGTCACCGAGTTCGAGGTCACCCGTCGCTACGACCGCTACACCCCCTACCAGCCCTGGCGCGAACTCTACGAAGTACCGCTGGGCGCCGTGGCGGTGGTTGCCGGGGTCGGCGCCAACGTGCTCAACGTGGTGCTGCTCGGCCGTCTGCCCGACAGCGT
The DNA here is from genome assembly GCA_033838285.1 of Pseudomonadaceae bacterium. Taxonomy (GTDB): domain Bacteria; phylum Pseudomonadota; class Gammaproteobacteria; order Pseudomonadales; family Pseudomonadaceae; genus Aquipseudomonas. The sequence continues at coordinate 28,703 of JAJLLC010000012.1, read as the reverse complement.
GACCCAGGACTGGATCAGCTATGGCTTCGCCGGCATGAACCCGGCGATGAACGTCGAGTCCAACGGCCGCGCCGAGCAGAACCTGGCCAAGATCGAGGAAGCCCAGCGCGACCGCCGCACCGAATACTCCAGCCTGCCCTGGGCCGAGCGCCCGGTGCAGGTCAAGGCCGGCAACGAGACCCACGAGCTGACCACCGACCGCCAGGGCATCCTGCGCCTCAACCTGCTCGACGGCCCCTTTGCCGAGCATGACGTCAGCCCCGTCGGCACTCTGCTGCTGAGCGTGGAGGACCCGCAGGACGGCACGCGCACCGAGGCCACCCTGCTGGTCAGCCGCGACCTGCGCGGCAAGCTGCGCGAGGCCCACGCCCTGATCTATGACGATCTCGAAGAAGATGACGTCGGCCAGTGGGTGCACCGGGTCAAGCGCCTCTCCGACCTGGGCCTGGAAGAGGAAGCCAGCGAGCTGGAGCAGAGCCTGATCGAGCTGACCCGCAACGACCCCGAGCTGCAGGCCGAATTCCTCAAGACCCTGCTCAAGGACGCCGGCCGCCTGGCCGCCGACCCCGGCGAGGACTAACGGCGCACGACGAAGCCGGTGACACCCTGCACCGGCTGCTCCTCCAGCACCAGCTCGTCGACCCGCGCTCCGGCCGGCCCCCGCGCCAGCCAGGCCTCCATTTCGCGTACCGCGGCCTCCGCCCCCTCCACCAGCACCTCGACCCGACCATCGCCAAGGTTGCGCACCCAGCCATCCAGCTCCAGGCCCTCGGCCTGCTCCTGGGTACTCTGGCGGAAGCTCACGCCCTGTACCTTGCCGCTGACGAAACCATGCAAACAGATCCGCATCCCAGTCACTCCTCGGCCTGCCAGTGAGCCAGACGCGCCTGCAGGCCGGCGGCGGTCTGTTCGCCGACCAGGCGCTCGCGCAGCCTGCCGTCGGCATCGACGATGTAGGTAACCGGCAACACGTCGTTGCGCGGCAACCCCAGACGCGACGCAGGGTTCTGCGCCAACACGCTGAAGCGGATATCGAAGGCAGCGGCGGCCTTGGCCAGCGCCTCGCCCTGCAGGGCATCGAAATTGACTCCCAGCACCCTCACGCCCTTGTCCCGCAGACTGTCGTCGAGGCGGTTCAGTTCGGGAATCTCGGTACGGCAGGGCTTGCACCACTCGGCCCAATAATTGATAACCAGCCACTGGCCTTCCAGCTGTTCAGCCGCTACCTTTCGTCCATGCTGATCGAGCCCCCAGTCATCGGCGCAACCGGCCAGAAGAAGCCCGGCTAATACACCTATCACCATCTGGAGTGGTCTTCCCATGCATTCGCTCCTCGTGCACACGGGGTTGATATGACGCTGGATGCCCTGCGCCTGGAGGTGCCGGACATCCTCGAAGAGGATGCCACCTCGCTCGCCGACCTCAACGATCGGCTCGCCGCCGCCCGCCAACTGACGCACGGGGAAGGCCAGCAGCAGGTGTTGGAACTGCTGTTCCGCCTCAATCGCTGCGCCATGACCTTACTGGAAAGACAAAGGGCCCTGCAAAGCTTCTGCGAGGAGTATCGCCACTATTGCGCGGCGCTGAGCGAAGGCAACCCGCCCTCGGCCCTGTTCGTGCACCTGTGCGATGAGCTGGCCGCGGGCTTCAAGCGCCTGCTGCTGCAGATCCTGCAGGGCCGCCACCCCTCGCGCCCGCATCTGGCCTGGTGCCTGTACATGGCACAGCACTTCCTCGCCCAGAGCCTGCTGCGCCATTACCAGCTCTACCAGGAGCCGGCCGCCTCGCTGTGGAGCGACAGCCACCTGCTCTACTGGCTCGGCGAACACCAGGACTGCCTCGACGAGCACGTCGCCGCCCCCTTCCAGCCGGCTCCGGCCAGTTCGCTGCGCGGGCTCTACCAGCAGATGCTGCTGCTGGCCCTGAGCAACCCGTTCCACCTGGCCGAAGGCGAATGCCTGGTCCTGTTCGCCGCCCTCACGCCGCTCGCGGAGCTGGCGAGACTGCTGCCCTGGGAAGAGGACGAGGACAGCGACGGCCCGCTGATCGACCTCAGCCAGGCGCTGCCCTGCCTGCCCTACGATGGCGAAGTCGTGGGCGGCACCGACTATCTGCGCCGCCTGGAGCTGGGGGCATTGCTGGTCGCCCTGCACGAACCGGCGCCGCTGCGCAGCGCCCAGCAGCGCGAGCTGCTGGAGCGGGTCCGCCAGCACTGGCATGGACGCCAGCAGCGGCGCCATCCGCGTGCCGACTTCAGCGCCGACTGCAATCTGGTGATCGGCCTGACCAACATCCACGCCCAGCTACTGGAGAAACGCCCGACCAGCTGTGCGGCACAGATGCTCGATGCCAGCCCGGGCGGCGTGCGCCTGCTCTGCCATGCCGACCTCGGCAGCCAGCTGCCGGTCGGCCAGCTGACCCTGGTGCTGCCCCACAGCGGCACCCCGACCCTGGCCCTGGTGCGCTGGCGTCACCTCAACCAGCAAGGCTTGCACCTCGGCCTGCGCTACCTCAAGGGTCTGCCGCGCGCCGTATGGCTGCGCCGTGCGCCCAGCGCCCAGACCCACCCGGGCGTCCTGCAGAGCACGCCGGAGCCTGGCGCCGGCTGGCACCACGGCCTGTGGCTGGCCAATGGGCAATTCGTCGAGGGAGAGAACGTCTGGCTGCAGCTGGCCAACGTCAACAACCAGGCCGCCCTGCCCCTGCCCGCAGCCAATCTCAGCACCTCCAGCGTGGTGCGCCATCCCCTGCGTCTGGCCTGATCCCGCAGACAGGTTCTGCGACACAGGTCTCGGCCGGCGGGGCTGTAGCGCACAGTTTCGCCCAGCTGCCCCCGCCTATAATCGGCCCATTCCTATACCAACCAGTTCTGCCGGAGTCGCCCCATGTCCCAAGCCAGCGACAAGCTGATCGGCCCAGTTCCAGCCAGCATCGTCAACAGCGCGCGCACCGGCGTGACACCCTACGAAGGGCGAGTGGCGGAGTACAACGTGGCGGTCTGGCTGCATCTGCCCGGTCTGGCCAATCTGCCGGTGTCGCTGATGATTCGCTATCGCGACGGCAGCCAGCAGCGCGAGGTGGCGGTGGATCACGGCAAGGTCAACGGCCATCACAGGGTAATGCTCTCCGGGATCGCCCGCCTGCCAATGAAGAGCAAGATCGAGGACATGCAGGTACGCCTGCGCTCGGCGGTGCCGGCACAGACGCTGATAGTCGAGGAACTCTTCGTACAGGCCGTGGAATTGCTGGACAGCGCCAACCGCCAGGCACTGGCCTGATCGCCGCCCTTCCCGTACAGCCCCCGCCTCGGCGGGGGTTTTGTTTTCCGCGCTCAGAACACGCCGAAGCGCACCACCGAGTCCTTCTTCGCCGGCTCGGCCTCTTCGGCGGCCTGCCGCGCCAGAGCCGCCAGGGACTCCGGCCAGCGGGCGAAGCGCAGGCCGGTAATGCGATTCAGCCGTTGCAGTGCCTCGTCGGAATCGCGCGACTGCAACGGCACCACCTTGTTCTTGCTACTGCTCATCCACTCGACATCCCTGATTCATTCAGGCCGCTAGCAGTCTGCCAGCACTCGGCTGGTTGATTGCCAGAAGCATGCCAGCCATCCCTGGCCGGTGTCCCGGCGCTTGCGCGCCACCTGCAGCCCCGTGGAGCGGACTGCGCCTCGCCCTAAACTGACCTTTTTCGTCACCTCTCGCAAGCATTCAATCGTGCGCGTGCAGCCACTGCGCCAGGCTGCCACCGAACAGGGCCGCCTGCTCCTCATGCAACAGCTGCAGCGCCCGGCGCAGGGCCGGATACCAGGGCTCGTCGAGTTGCTCCGGCAGGCGCTCCAGCGCCGGCAGTGGCCAGGGGCTGTGCCCAAGCAGGCAGTGCAGGCTGTAGTGCTCGAGGTCGCGGCACAGCACCCAGGCCCCGCCGCTGGTGCGACAGACCAGTTGCTCACCCTCGAGAAAGTCGAGCACCTCGGCCCATTCATCCTCGGCCAACAGCCAGCCGGCCCCCGGCATATCGTCATGATGCACCGCCAGGCCGAGTTGCTGGCGCTCGTGGAACACGCGCAGCACGCCCAGCACCACCAGCAGGCGCGGCAGGCTCTCGCGCCGCCAGTGGCGGGCAGATGCCAGGTTGCACACCAACTCGGCGCCGAACAGCACGATCAGCCAGGACAGGTAGATCCACAGCAGGAACAGCGGCACCGTGGCGAAGGCACCGTAGATCAGCTGGTAGCCGGGGAACAGGCTGACGAACAGGCCGAACAGGGCCTTGGCCACCTCCACCAGCACGGCGGCGAACAGGCCGCCGATCAGCGCATGGCGCAGCGGCACCCGGGCATTGGGCACGGCCGAATAGATCAGGGTGAAGGCCGCCGTGCTGAACAGCAGCGGCGCGAAGGCCAGCAGGGTCTTGGCGCCGATCAGCGCGTCCGGCCCGGACAACAGCGACAGCGAGGCGATATAGGTGGTCACCGCGAAGCCAGCCCCCAGCAGCAGCGGCCCCAGGCTGAGGATCGCCCAGTACAGCAGGAAGCTGGACACCCCGCGGCGCGGCTGACGCACGCGCCAGATGGCGTTGAACGCCTTCTCGATGGTCACCAGCATGAGGAAGGCGGTGACCGCCAGCAGCGCCACGCCGATCCAGGTCAGCTGCCGCGCCTGGGCGGTGAAGTCGCGCAGGTATTGCTGCACCGTCGCGCCGGACGATGGCACGAAGTTGCGAAAGATGAAGTTCTGGATCTGCTCGCCGCTGTCCTGAAAGGCCGGCACCGCCGAGAGCATGGCGAAGGTCACGGTCATCACCGGCACCACGGCGAACAGCGTGGTGTAGGTCAGGGCGGCGGCACTGTGGGTGGCGCGGTCGGCAAAAAAGCGCCGCAGCAGGAAACGCCAGAACCCGATCCAATCCCCCAGCCACCGACGCATGCCCTCTCCTTAGCCCGTTTCGTGCTCGACGCGGCTAGAATAGCGCCCTGTTTCGCAAAGGGCACCCGCCATGACCGACCTGACCCTCTACCACAACCCACGCTGCTCCAAGTCCCGCAGCGCCCTGGAGCTGCTCGAAGCACGCGGCCTGGCGCCACAGGTGGTGCGCTATCTGGAGACTCCGCCCAGCGCCGCCGAGCTGCGCGAGCTGCTGAACAAGCTGGGGATCGCCCCGCGCGCGTTGCTGCGCAGCGGCGAGGACGAGTACAAGGCGCTGAACCTGGCCGACCAGAACCTGAGCGACGAGCATCTGATCGCCGCCATGGTCGCCCACCCCAGGCTGATCGAGCGGCCCATCCTGGTTGCCGGCGAGCGCGCGGTGATCGGCCGGCCACCGGAGAAGGTGCTGGAGCTGCTGGCATGAGCACGCCCTATATCCTGGTGCTCTACTACAGCCGCCACGGCGCCACCGCCGAAATGGCCCGGCAGATCGCCCGCGGCGTGGAAATGACCGGCCTGGAGGCACGTCTGCGCACGGTACCGGCGGTATCCGCCGAATGCGAGGCGACCGCCCCGGCCATTCCCGAAGATGGCGCGCTCTACGTCGAGCTCGACGACTTGAAGAACTGCGCCGGCCTGGCCCTGGGCAGCCCGACCCGCTTCGGCAACATGGCCTCGCCGCTCAAGTACTTCCTCGACGGCACCAGCAGCCTGTGGCTGACCGGCGAGCTGGTCGGCAAGCCAGCCGGGGTGTTCACCTCCACCTCCAGCCTGCACGGCGGCCAGGAGAGCACCCTGCTGTCGATGATGCTGCCGCTGCTGCACCACGGCATGCTGATCACCGGCCTGCCCTACAGCGAAGGTGCCCTGCTGGAGACCCGCGGCGGCGGCACCCCCTACGGCCCCAGCCACCACGCCGGCGCCGACGGCAAGCGCAAGCTCGACGAACACGAAATCGCCCTGTGCCGCGCCCTCGGCCAGCGCCTGGCAAGCACCGCCGCGCAACTGGAGACCGCCCGTGGCTAGAACGCCCAAACCCCTGCCGAGCCTGGAATGGCTGGCCCCGCGCCTGAAGCTCAGCCGCGCCCTCAGCCTGTTCAGCTTCTTCGCCCTGCTCGCCCTGCTGCTGGTGTGGAACCTGGTCTTCGCCGACCTTCATGGCGCGCGTACCTGGGTGGTGCTGAGCATCCAGCTGCTGCCACTGCTGCTGCTCGCCCCCGGCCTGCTGCTGGGCAACGCCCGCGCCCACGCCTGGCTCTGCTTCGTGGTGAACATCTACTTCATCCAGGGCGTACTGGCCGCCATCGACCCGGCCCGCGCCCTGTTCGGCGCACTGGAGACGGTGATCAGCCTGGGCCTGTTCTGCAGCGCCCTGCTCTACGTGCGCTGGAAGTTCCAGCACGACCGCATGGCGGGCGAAAGCTGATCCGTAGGAGCGAGCTCTGCTCGCGAAAGACGTAGGATGGGTCGAGCGCCAGCGACACCCATCTGATGGGTATCGGCGCCACAGGCGCCTCCACCCATCCTACCGGGGCCTGCGACCTACCAGCCCAGGGTTTCCTTGAGGAAGGGGATGGTCAGCTTGCGCTGGGCCTGCAGCGAGGCCTGGTCGAGGCGTTCGAGCAGCTCGAACAGCGCGCTCATGCTGCGCTCGCCGCGGGTGAGGATGAAGCGCCCCACTTCGTCGGTCAGGTGCAGGCCGCGGCGCGAGGCGCGCAGCTGCAGGGCGCGCAGCTTGTCCTCGTCGGACAGCGCCTGGAGCTGGAAGACCAGCGCCAGGGTCAGGCGCGACTGCAGATCGGGCAGCTGCACCGGCAGTTCGCGCGGCGACAGGCTGGCCGCCAGCAGCAGGCGGCGGCCGGAGTCGCGCAGGCGATTGAACAGGTGGAACAGCGCCTCCTCCCAGTCACCACGGCCGGCCACGGCGTCGAGATCGTCCAGGCATACCAGCTCGGACTGATCCAGGCCATCGAGCAGCTCCGGACCGTACTCGGCCACCTCGCCCAGCGGCAGATAGACCGCCGCCTCGCCGCGCTGCTCGAAGCGCAGGCAGGCCGCCTGCAGCAGGTGACTGCGCCCCACACCCTCGCCACCCCACAGATAGATCAGGCTCTCGGTCCAGCCGGCATCGGCCTCGCACAGCCGCTCGACATAGCCGAGGGCCGCCGCGTTGGCGCCGGGGTAGTAGTTGGCGAAAGTGGCGTCGTCGCGCAGGCGCACGCCAAGGGGCAGCTGGATGGGTTTCATTGGCTGGGCGGCGGTTCTTGCGAATCGCCGAGGGACTCTCCGTAAAGGTCGGAAAGTTTATAGAAATCATGGGCATGGCGCAGCAACACCATGATCACCGCGGCCACCGGCAAGGCCAGCAGCACGCCGGTGAAGCCGAACAGCTGGCCGCCGGCGAGGATGGCGAAGATCACCGCCACCGGGTGCAGGCCGATGCGGTCGCCGACCAGCATGGGGGTCAGCAGCATGCCTTCGAGCAGTTGACCGATGCCGAACACCACGGCGATGCCGATCAGCGGGTAGAGCTCGAAGCCGGAGTACTGGAACAGCGCGGCGACTATGGCCGCGCCGATGCCGACGATGAAGCCCATGTACGGCACTATGCTGGCCAGGCCGGCCAGCACGCCGATCAGCAGACCCAGCTCCAGGCCCACGGCCATCAGGCCGACCGAGTAGATGCCGGCCAGCGCCAGCATCACCAGCAACTGGCCGCGCATGAAGGCGCCCAGCACCTCGTGGCACTCGCCCACCAGCTGCACTATCAGGCCCTCGCGGGCACGCGGCAGCAGGTTGCGCAGCTTGGCCAGCATCAGGTCCCAGTCGCGCAGCAGGTAGAAGGCCACCACCGGGATCAGCAGCAGATTACCCAGCCAGCCGAGCAGCGCCAGGCTGGAAGCGGTGGCCTGGGCCAGCAGGCCGCCGACCAGGTCGGTGGTCTTGCCCAGGTGCCCGGACAGGGCCTGCTTGAGCTGGTCGAAGCGCCAGAAGCCCTCGGCCAGGCCGAGCTGCGCCTGCACCCAGGGCAGGGCCTGGTGCTGCGCCCAGTCCAGCCCCTGTGGCACCAGCTCGTAGAGACGCACCAGCTGACGGCCGAGCATGGGGATCAGCACCAGCAGCAGGATCAGCAGCAGCAGGGCGAACAGGGCGAACACCAGGGCCACGCCCCAGGTACGGGCCAAGCCGCGCCGCTCCAGGCGGTCCACCAGCGGGTCGCCCATGTAGGCCAGCAATATGGCCACCAGGAAGGGCGACAGGATGGGGGTCAGCAGATAGATCAGCCAGCCGCAGAGAAACAGGCCGGCCAGCCACAGCCAGCGACGCGAATCGGTCATCTCAGGCACTCCCTTGACGTTGCCGGTACTTGCGCGACCAGCTCCATACATAGTGGCCGCCGCTGGCCAGGGCCAGCAGCAGGACGGTGTAGATCAGCGGCCCGCGCACTTCGGCGAAGCCGGGCAGGATGCTCAGTTCCAGCAGCACGGCCAGCACCAGGACGATCTGCAGCACGGTGGACAGCTTGCCCAGCCAGCTCGGGCGGAACTCGAAGGGACCGGCCAGCCCGCGGTACAGCGCGGCTCCGGCGACTATCAGGGCGTCGCGCGCCAGCACCACCAGGGTCAGCCACAGCGGCAGTATCTGGGTCGCGCTCAGGCACAGGTAGCTGGTGACCAGCAGCAGCTTGTCCGCCAGCGGGTCGAGGATCGAGCCCAGCCGGCTGACCCAGCCGAAGCGGCGGGCGAGAAAGCCGTCCAGCGCGTCCGACAGACCAGCCACGGCGAACAGCGCCAGCGCCTGGCCATGTCGCTCGGCCAGGAGCAGCAGAGCGATCGGCAGGGTCAGCAGCAGCCGCAGCAGGGTCAGGAGGTTGGGCAACTGGCGCATGCTGCGCGAAACCGCCGGGCTACCAGCGGAAACGCATGAGGTTGGCCGCAGCCGGCGCGGCCTGCGGGCTGGCGCCGACATCCAGCGGCAGGGCATCGGCCGGCACTTCCTGCAGGCCGGCCAGGCCCAGCTGGGCGCGCAGCTGCTCGGCGCTGGCATTGACCTGCCAGACCAGGCTGTCGCCCTGCACCCTCAGCAGGCGCGCGGCGAAGGGCTCGAGCAGGCGCTCCAGCTCGGCATAGCGAGCCAGGTTGGCGCCCTGGATTTCCAGGGTCAGGGCGCTGGCGGCGCCGGGCTTGACCAGGAAGCGCGGCGCCAGACGCTGGCTCACGGCCAGCAGCACGGCGTCGGCCAGGGCCTTCTGATCCGCGCCCTGGACCTTGCCCTGCTCACGGGAGTCACCCAGCCACAGGCGCCACTCGGCCTGCCACTGGCCACCCGCCTCCGTCGCCTGCACGGCCAGCAGCGCATCGGCGGCATAACGTTCCGATGCCTCGCGCAGCGCATCCGGCTGACTGGCGCCGAGGTTGTCCGGGGTAGCCAGCAACTGCTCCTGCAGGTCGGCCAGCGGCAGGCGCAGCGGCAGGCCTCGGTGCTGGGCGGCCTGGCGCAACGGCGCCGAAACCTCCTGGCCATCGCCGACCAGGTTGGCGCCCTCGGCCCCAGTGTTGAGCCACCAGGCCAGGATGGACGGCCGATTGGCGCCCCACAGCGGCAGGCCTGCCTGGCGCAGCTTGTTCTCGGTGGTCAGCGGGTCGAAGTCCACCACCAGGTTCTCGCCCTCGTAGACGTACTGGCTGACCAGTTGCTGCGGGTCCTGGCGCACGCCCTCCAGGGCCGGGCTCCGCAGCGCCTCGGCATCGCCGGTCAGGCGCAGCACCAGGGTCTCCAGGGCACGCCCCAGAGCGGCGTCGCGCTCCTCCGGCTGCTGGCTGGCCACCGCCTCGCGCACCTGGTACAGACCGCTCACCGGCTCGGCCAGGGCCGGCAGGCCGAACAACGCAACACAGAGGGCAAACAGACGGGCGGACAGGCGCATCGACGGAGTCTCGGAAGGGGAAGCGAATGCCTGAGGACTCAGGCGCAGGGCTATACCTTAAACAGCCGCCTGTCGCCCGGCAACCGTCGGGGCCGGTGGCCGCTGGCGGGCAAGCCTGATAAAATCGCGCGCCTTCGCGGGCCGGCCTCCGCCGCGCCGGCCGCCCACAGCATTCCCCCTTTCTAAAGGCCTGAACCCATGAGCAAGCAACCCTCCATCAGCTACAAGGATGCGGGTGTCGACATCGACGCCGGCGAAGCCCTGGTCGAGCGCATCAAAGGCGTGGCCAAGCGCACCGCGCGTCCGGAGGTCATGGGTGGCCTGGGCGGTTTCGGCGCCCTCTGCGAAATTCCCGCAGGCTACAAGCAGCCGGTGCTGGTGTCCGGCACCGACGGCGTCGGCACCAAGCTGCGCCTGGCGCTGAACCTGAACAAGCACGACAGCATCGGCCAGGACCTGGTCGCCATGTGCGTCAACGACCTGGTGGTGTGCGGCGCCGAGCCGCTGTTCTTCCTCGACTACTACGCCACCGGCAAGCTCAATGTCGACGTGGCCGCCACCGTGGTCACCGGCATCGGCGCCGGTTGCGAACTGGCCGGCTGCTCCCTGGTCGGCGGCGAGACCGCCGAGATGCCGGGCATGTACGAGGGCGAGGACTACGACCTGGCCGGCTTCTGCGTCGGCGTGGTGGAGAAGAGCGAGATCATCGACGGCTCCAAGGTGGTCGCCGGCGATGCCCTGGTCGCCCTGCCCTCCTCCGGCCCGCACTCCAACGGCTACTCGCTGATCCGCAAGATCCTCGAAGTGTCCGGCACCGACATCGCAGCCACCGAGCTGAACGGCCAGAAGCTGGCCGACCTGCTGATGGCGCCGACCCGCATCTACGTCAAGCCGCTGCTCAAGCTGATCAAGGAAACCGGTGCGGTGAAGGCCATGGCCCACATCACCGGCGGCGGCCTGCTCGACAACATCCCGCGTGTGCTGCCGCAGGGCGCACAGGCGGTGATCGACGTGGCCAGCTGGACCCGCCCGGCGGTGTTCGACTGGCTGCAGGAAAAAGGCAACGTCGACGAGCACGAGATGCACCGTGTGCTCAACTGCGGCGTCGGCATGGTCATCTGCGTCGCCCAGGATCAGGTCGAGGCCACCCTGGCCAGCCTGCGCGCCTCCGGCGAAGCGCCGTGGGTGATCGGCCAGATCGCCCAGGCCGGCGAAGGCGCCGAGCAGGTCGTGCTGAACAACCTGAAAGCCCACTGATGGCCGACTGCAATGTCGTGGTGCTGATCTCGGGCTCCGGCAGCAACCTGCAGGCGCTGATCGACAGCATCGCCAGAGACGGTAATCCGGCACGCATCGCCGCGGTAATCTCCAACCGCGCCGATGCCTACGGCCTGGTTCGCGCGCAGAACGCCGGCATCCAGACCCGGGTGCTGGACCACAAGCAGTTCGACGGCCGCGAGGCCTTCGATGCCGCGCTGGTCGAGGCCATCGACGGCTTCGACCCGCAGCTGGTGGTGCTGGCCGGCTTCATGCGCATCCTCACCCCGGGATTCGTCAGTCACTACACCGGCCGCCTGCTGAATATCCACCCCTCGCTGCTGCCCAAGTACAAGGGCCTGCACACCCACCAGCGGGCGCTGGAGGCCGGCGACCGCGAGCACGGCTGCAGCGTGCACTTCGTCACCGAGGAACTCGATGGCGGCCCGCTGGTCGTACAGGCGGTGGTGCCGGTAGAGTCTGGCGACACGCCGGAAAGCCTGGCCCAGCGCGTACACGCCCAGGAACACCGCATCTACCCCCTGGCCATGCGCTGGTTCGCCGAAGGCCGCCTGAAGCTGGGCGAGACCGGCGCACAACTGGACGGCAAGGACCTGCCGGCCACCGGACAGCTGATTCGCCCATAGGAGATTCCATGCCCCGCGCCCTGCTGATGCTACTCGCCCTCCTGGCCCTGCCGGTACAGGCCCTGGAGCTCAAGCCCTTCTCCGCCAGCTACACCGCCGACTGGAAGCAGGTGCCGATCAGCGGCACCGCCGGGCGCAGCCTCAAGGCCCTGGACAACGGCCGCTGGGAGCTGGACTTCGAAGCCTCCATGCTGGTCGCCAGCCTCCGGGAGACCAGCACCTTCCGCCTGGAGAACGAAGCCTTCCTGCCGCTGAGCTACCGTTTCGAGCGCAACGGCCTGGGCAAGGGCAAGCAGATCGAACTGGACTTCGACTGGACCGAGAAGCAGGTGCTCGGCAGCGATCGCGGCGAGCCGGTGCGCCTGCCGCTCAATCGCGGCATCCAGGACAAGTCGACCTACCAGCTGCTGCTGCAGCACGACGTCGCCGCCGGCAAGCAGAGCATGAGCTACCAGGTGATCGACGGCGACGAGATCGAGACCTACGATTTCCGCGTGCTCGGCGAGGAGCGCGTACGCACCAAGGCCGGCCTGCTCGAGGCGATCAAGGTCGAGCGCGTGCGCGACCCGACCCAGAGCAACCGCAAGACCGTGCTGTGGTTCGCCAAGGACTGGAACTACCTGCTGGTGCGCCTGCACCAGGTGGAGAAGGACGGCAAGGAATACCAGATCATGCTCAAGGACGGCGAGGTCGACGGCCGCGCCGTCGAGGGTCGCCGCGACTGAGCGGCCGCGTATCGACCAGAAGCCGGGCCAAGCCCGGCTTTTTTCTGCCCCGACAGAGTGCCGCGCGGATTTCCGCCCTGCTGGCTAGGATAAGCAGAACAGCTCGGAGGAACACGCCATGAGCGATGCCTACCGCCCCCTGTCCTGCGACCTCTACGACTATCTGGAGATCGCCTGCATGCACCAGTACCGGCTGCGCATCGAGCTGGTCGACGGCAGCGAACTGCAGGCCCGGGCCCTGACCACCGAAACCACGGCGGACAAGGAAGAATTCTTTCTGGTGGAGAGCGCCGCCGGCGTCCAGCGCCTGCGCCTGGACCTGCTGCTGGCCATCACCCCGCTGAACCCCGGCGCCAGCTTCGGCCGCGTGCTGCTGGGCAATCGCCCCTGCTAAGGGCCCACATGAAAAAGCCGGGCAAGCCCCTGATGCTGCTCAGTTAAGAGTCGATCTCTGTCTCCCCTCTCCCGTTGACGGGAGAGGGGCTGGGGGGAGAGGGCCGACCACACCGAGAAACTGCCAAGCCTTCCCCCTCTCCCTAACCCTCTCCCCGCAGGGGAGAGGGAACAAACCGCACAGCGTGTGGCTTCAGTGAACAGCATTACGGGCAAGACCCGGCCTGTTCATCACCACATCAGATCATCGGGGATCTGGTAGGCGGCGTAGGGATCGTCCTCGTCCGGCCCTTCGCTCTGCACGTTGAGCAGGACGATGCGCTGCGGGTCGCGCTCCTGGATCTTCAGCGCCGCCTCGCGCGGGATCACCTCGTAGGCGCCGCCGTGGCGGACGATGGCCAGCGAGCCGCGGCTGAGCTTGTCGCGCATCAGGTTGTTCACGGCGATGCGCTTGACCTTCTTGTCGTCGACGAAGTTGTAGTAGTCCTCACTCGTCAGCCTGGGCAGGCGGCTGGTCTCGATCAGCTGCTTGATCTGCGCGGCGATGGCCTTCTGCTGAGCCTTCTCCTGCTGCTGGCGGTTCAGCTCCTGGTCGCGCGCGGCCTTCTCGGCCATAGCCTGCAGGGCGGCCTGCTTCTGCGAGTCGTCGACCTCGACCTGGTTCTTCTTCTCCAGGCGCTGCTGCTTCTGCTTCTGCTTGCTGGCCTGCTTGGCCTGCTTTTCATTGACCAGGCCGGCTTTCAGCAGCTGGTCGCGGAGGGAAAGGCTCATGGGGTTCTCATCACTCAGCAGCCAGGCTGCAGTTTTTCCAGTTTCTTGGCTTCGCCCCAAAGGGCATCCAGTTCATCCAGGCTGCAATTCTCGATGGGCCGGCCGGCTTCGCGCAATGCCTGTTCGATATGGCGGAAGCGCCGCTCGAACTTGCCGTTGGCCGCGCGCAGGGCAGCTTCCGGGTCGACCTTGAGGTGCCGCGCCAGGTTGGTGACGACGAACAGCAGGTCACCGATCTCCTCGGCGATGGCCTCGGAGTCGTTCTCGCTCATCGCCTCCAGCACTTCGTCCAGTTCCTCGCGCAGCTTGTCCACCACCGGCAGCGCCTCGGGCCAGTCGAGGCCGACCTGGGCCGCGCGCTTCTGCAGCTTCACCGCACGGGACAACGCCGGCAGCGCGCCCGGTACATCGTCGAGCAGCGACAGCTGCTCGGGCGCGGCGGCCTTCTCGGCACGCTCCTCGGCCTTGATCTCCTCCCAGCGCTGCTTGATCGCCGCCTCCTCCAGGCGGGCCATGTCCGGCGCGCCGTACAGGTCGCCGTCGGGAAACACATGGGGGTGGCGGCGCACCAGCTTGGCCGTGATGCCGTGGACCACCGCGGCGAAGTCGAAGCGCCCCTCTTCCCGGGCCAGCTGGCTGTAGTAGACGACCTGGAACAGCAAATCGCCCAGCTCGCCGGGCAGGTGCTCGAAGTCGCCGCGCTCGATGGCGTCGGCCACCTCGTAGGCCTCCTCGAGGGTGTGCGGGACTATGCTGGCGTAGCTCTGCTTGAGGTCCCAGGGGCAGCCATGCCGCGGATCGCGCAGGCGGGCCATCAGGTGCAGCAGGTCGTCGAGGGAATAAGTGTCTTGCATGAGTCAGTCTCGAAGATTGGGGCCGCACGCTCCCCTCTCCCGCCGGGAGAGGGGGCGGGGGTAAGGGAGTTCCAGGCAACTCCGAGTCGCCTATGGCACCCTCACCCCAACCCTCTCCCATAGAGAGAGGGAGTTACTAGCTCAATTGCCACTGCGATTGCGCCGCACCTCGATGATGTTGGGCAGCTGCGAAATGCGCGCCAGCAGCCGCGACAGCGCGTCCAGCCCGGGAATCTCGATGGTCAGCAGCATGGAGGCGGTGTTGTCCTCCTTGTTCGAGCGGGTATTCACCGCCAGCACGTTGATCCGCTCGTTGAGCAGCACCTGGGTCACGTCGCGCAGCAGGCCGGAGCGGTCGTAGGCCCTGATCACCACATCCACCGGGTAGGTCTGCACCGGCACCGGCCCCCAGCTGACCTGGATGATCCGCTCCGGCTCGCGCCCGGCCAGCTGCAGCACCGAGGCGCAGTCCTGGCGGTGGATGGACACGCCGCGGCCCTGGGTGATGTAGCCGACGATCGGGTCGCCCGGCAGCGGCTGGCAGCAGCCGGCCATCTGCGTGAGCAGGTTGCCGACGCCCTGGATCTGGATGTCGCCGCGCTTGCCGGGGCGCGGATGGGAGGGCGTGCGCCGCGGGATCAGCTCCAGCTGCTCGTTGCCGCGCTCCGGCTCGACCTGCTGCTGCGCCAGGTTGACCGCATGGGCCAGGCGCAGGTCGCCGGCGCCGAGGGCGGCGTAGAGGTCCTCGGCGCTCTTCAGGTTGCACTTCTCCGCCAGCTTGGCGAAGTCCACCGCGGGCAGCGCCAGGCGCGCCAGGTCGCGCTCGAGCATGGCCTTGCCGGCGGCGACGTTCTGTTCGCGGTCCTGCAGCTTGAACCAGTGGACGATCTTGGCCCGCGCCCGGCTGGTGGTGATGTAGCCGAGGTTGGGGTTGAGCCAGTCGCGGCTCGGCGCGCCGTTCTTGCTGGTGATGATCTCGACCTGCTCGCCGGTGTGCAGGCTGTAGGTCAGCGGCACGATGCGCCCGTTGATCTTGGCGCCGCGGCAGTTGTGGCCGATCTGGGTGTGCACGCGGTAGGCGAAGTCCAGCGGCGTGGCGCCCTTGGGCAGGTCGATGGCGTGACCGTCGGGGGTGAACACATAGACCCGGTCCGGCTCGATGTCGACCTTGAGCTGCTCGGCCAGGCCGCCGATGTCGCCCAGCTCCTCGTGCCACTCGAGCACCTGGCGCAGCCAGGCCATCTTCTCCTCGTAGTGGTCGGAGCCACCCTTGGCGTCGGTGCCCTTGTACTTCCAGTGGGCGCACACCCCCAGCTCGGCCTCCTCGTGCATGGCCTGGGTGCGGATCTGCACCTCCAGCACCTTGCCGTCGGGGCCGATCACCGCGGTGTGCAGGGAGCGGTAGCCGTTCTCCTTGGGGTTGGCGATGTAGTCGTCGAACTCCTTGGGGATGTGCCGCCACAGGCTGTGCACGATGCCGAGGGCGGTGTAGCAGTCGCGCACCTCCGGCACCAGGATGCGCACCGCGCGCACGTCGTAGATCTGGCTGAACTGCAGGCCCTTGCGCTGCATCTTCCGCCAGATCGAATAGATGTGCTTGGCGCGGCCGCTGATGTCGGCCTTGATCCCGGTGGCGGTGAGCTCGGTGCGCAGCTGGTTCATCACGTCGGCGATGTACTGCTCGCGGTCCAGGCGGCGCTCGTGCAGCAGCTTGGCGATCTGCTTGTACTGCTCCGGCTCCAGGTAACGGAAGGACAGGTCCTCCAGCTCCCACTTGATATGGCCGATGCCGAGGCGATGGGCCAGCGGCGCGTAGATGTCGAACACCTCGCGCGCCACCCGGTGGCGTTTCTCGTCGTCGGCGTGCTTCACCGCGCGGATCGCGCAGGTGCGCTCGGCCAGCTTGATCAGTGCCACGCGCACGTCGTCGACCATGGCCACCAGCATCTTGCGCAGGTTCTCCACCTGGGCCTGGGAGCCGACCACCACCGACTCGCGCGGGTTGATGCTGGCGCTGATGGCGGCCATGCGCAGCACGCCCTCGATCAGCTTGGCCACCACCGAACCGAACCTGTCCTGCACCGTCTTCAGTGGCGTCTTGCCCTCGCGCACGGCGCGGTAGATCACCGCCGCCACCAGGCTGTCCTGGTCCAGCTTGAGGTCGGCGAGGATCTCGGCGATCTCCAGGCCGGTCTGGAAGCTGGAGTTGCCCTCGGCCCAGAGGTTCTGCGCGGCGTTGGCCTGCTGCTCCACCTCGCGGGCGAACTCGCAGGCCTCCTTGAGGGCCGCGCGATCCAGCGCCGGGTCGACGCTCAGCGTGTGATCCAGCCAAGCCTCGAGGTTGATGCTGCCGTCGAGGTTGATCGGCTGGTGTGCTCTGACCTGTACCATCTAGTGCCTTCCCTACGGCGGTCCTGTGGTTCGCCGAATTGTCGCCAGCCTCTCCGGGCCGGTTCCATTGCCGGGGCGTCCTAGCCCCTCTCGAATAACGCCATCGCCTCCACATGCGCCGTCTGCGGGAACATGTCGAGAATTCCGGCCCGCTTCAGCCGGTAGCCCTGCCGCACCAGCTCGGCGGCATCGCGCGCCAGGGTCGCCGGGTTGCAGGACACATAGACCAGGCGCCGCGCGCCCAGCCGGTGAATCTCCTTGACCACCTCGAACGCGCCGTCACGCGGCGGGTCGAGCAGTATCGCGTCGAAGCCGCGGGCGACCCAGTCGGCCCCGGCCAGCGGCTTCGACAGGTCGGCCTGGAAAAAGTGCAGATTGCCCAGGCCGTTGCTCGCGGCATTTTCCCGCGCCCGCGCCACCATGGTTTCCACGCCTTCCACCGCCACCACTTCGCGCACTTTCTGCGCCAGCGGCAGGGCGAAGTTGCCCAGGCCGCAGAACAGGTCCAGCACGCGCTCGCCAGTCTGCGGCGCCAACCAGTCTAGCGCCTGTTCGACCATGGCCTGATTGACCGCGCCGTTGACCTGGACGAAATCACCCGGGCGGTAGTGCAACTCCAGGTTCCAGGGCTCCAGACGATAGCCCAGGCGCTGCTCCGCCACATCGGCCTCGGGCTCGCCGGCGCCGTGCAGCCACAGCTGTGCCTGATGCTCGGCGCAGAAGGCGCGCAGGCGTTGCAGATCGGCCTCGCCCAGCGGTGCCGTGTGGCGCAGCAGCAGGGCCGCCTGGGTGCCGTGGAACAGCTCGACGTGGCCGAGCGCCTGGGGCTTGTCCAGCGCCCGCAGCAGCGCCGGCAGCGCGCGCAGGATCGGTTGCAAGGGCTGTACCAGCACCGGGCAATCCTCAATGGCGACGATGTCCTGGCTGGCCGCGGCACGGAAGCCGACCTCCAGGCGCTTGCCCTTGGCGTCCCAGCGCACGGCGATGCGCGCGCGGCGGCGGTAGCCCAGTTCGGGGCCGACCAGCGGCGCCGCCCACTCGTCCGGTTCGACGCCGGCCTGGCGCTGCAACTGCTCGGCCAGGCTGCTCCGTTTCAGGGCGAGCTGCTCGGCATGTGGCAGGTGCTGGAGGGTGCAACCACCGCAGCGGCCGGCATGCGCGCAGGCAGGCTCGCGGCGCAGGCTGGAAGCGCTCAGCACGCGCTCGCTGCGCGCCTCCACCACCTGGGCTCGGGCATTCAGCACGCGGGCCTCGACCTCCTCGCCCGGCAGGGCACCGGCGACGAACCAGCTGCGGCCCTCGACGAAGGCGATGCCGCGGCCGTCATTGGCCAGGCGCTCGATGGAGAGCTTCTGCTTCTTGCCGACCGGCACCTGGGCCTTGCGCTCGCCACCGGCGGGCTGGAAGCGCAGCGATCTGTGCTTGCTCATGGTCAGTGGTTGAACAGGCCGGAGGACAGGTAGCGGTCGCCACGGTCGCAGATGATCGCCACCATCACCGCGTTCTCGGTCTCGCGCGCCAGCTTGAGCATGGCCGCCACGGCGCCGCCGGACGACACGCCGCAGAAGATGCCCTCCTCGCGCGCCAGGCGGCGCATCATGTCCTCGGCCTCGGCCTGGGAGATGTCCAGCACCCGGTCGACCCGGCTGGCGTCGAAGATGCTCGGCAGGTACTCGGCCGGCCAGCGGCGGATACCGGGGATGGCCGAGCCGTCCTGCGGCTGCAGGCCGATGATCTCGATGGCCGGGTTCTGCTCCTTGAGGTAGCGCGAGGTGCCCATGATGGTGCCGGTGGTGCCCATCGAGCTGATGAAGTGGGTGATGGCGCCCTGGGTCTGGCGCCAGATCTCCGGGCCGGTGCCCTGGTAGTGCGCCTCGGGGTTGTCGCCGTTGGCGAACTGGTCGAGCACCTTGCCGCGGCCCTCGGCCTGCATGGCCAAGGCCAGGTCGCGCGCCACCTCCATGTTGTCCACCAGGATCAGCTCGGCACCGTAGGCGCTCATCGCCGCCTTGCGCTCCTCGGTGGAGTTGCCGGGCATGATCAGAATCATCTTGTAACCCTTGATCGCCGCCGCCATCGCCAGGGCGATGCCGGTATTGCCGCTGGTGGCCTCGATCAGCACGTCGCCGGGGCGGATGTCGCCGCGCAGTTCGGCGCGGGAAATCATCGACAGGGCCGGACGATCCTTCACCGAACCGGCCGGATTGTTGCCCTCCAGCTTGACCAGCAGGTGGTTGCGTTCGCTGCCGGGCAGGCGTTGTAGGCGGACCAGGGGAGTGTTGCCGATGCAGTCGGCGATGGTGGGGAACTGCAGGGTCATGGCAAGAAGGCCATCCGATGATGAAACAGGTAGACCATGATACCGGCAAACCAGCGCCGGCCATATCGCCGCGCTGTCCGCCCACCGGCCCAGCCGCTAAACTCGGCAGACATGCAACCGCTGGAGAACCCCGTGTTCAAGGACCTCGGCATCAAGGGCCGCGTGCTGCTGCTCACCCTGCTACCCACCAGCCTGCTGGCGCTGGTACTGGGCGGCTACTTCACCTGGATACAGCTGGCCGACCTGCGCAGCCAGTTGCAGGCGCGCGGCGAGCTGATGGTGCAGCACCTGGCGCCGCTGGCCGCCCCGGCCCTGGCCCGCGAGGACGCGGCGCAGCTCAGGCGCCTGGCCGAGGAGACGCTGAACCAGCAGGACGTGCGCGCCGTGAGCTTCCTCTCTGCCGAACGGCAGAGCCTGGCCCAGGCCGGGCCGCACATGCTCAACCCGCCGCCGCAGGCGACGGTCGAGCCGCTGGCCACGCGCAGCGGCCAGGACGCCACGCGCTTCCTGCTGCCGGTGTTCGGCCGCCACCAGAGCCTTGCCGAGGCGCCCGCGGCAGACAATGCCGACCGCCTGCTGGGCTGGGTGGAGCTGGAGCTGTCGCACCACCGCACCCTGTTGCAGGGCTACCGCGGCCTGCTCGCCAGCCTGCTGCTGATTGTCGCCGGTCTCAGCGTCACCGCCCTGCTCGCCCTGCGCATGAGCCGTACCATCAACGACCCGCTGCGCACCATCGCCCAGGGCGTCAACCAGCTCAAGGAGGGCCACCTGGAGACCCGCCTGCCGCCGCTCGGCAGCCACGAACTGGACGAACTGGCGGCCGGAATCAACCGCATGGCCGAGGCCCTGCAGAATGCCCAGGAAGAGCTGCAGCACAGCATCGACCAGGCCACCGAGGACGTGCGGCAGAACCTCGAGACCATCGAGATCCAGAACATCGAACTGGACCTGGCGCGCAAGGAGGCCCTGGAGGCCAGCCGCATCAAGTCCGAGTTCCTGGCCAACATGAGCCACGAGATTCGCACCCCGCTCAACGGCATCCTCGGCTTCACCGGCCTGCTGCAGAAGAGCGAGCTGAGCCCGCGCCAGCAGGACTACCTGGGCACCATCGAGAAGTCCGCCGAGAGCCTGCTGGGCATCATCAACGAGGTGCTCGACTTCTCCAAGATCGAGGCCGGCAAGCTGGTGCTCGAGCACATCCCGTTCAACCTGCGCGACCTGCTCCAGGACACCCTCACCATCCTCGCCCCCGCCGCCCACGACAAGCGCCTGGAGCTGGTCAGCCTGATCTACCGCGACACCCCGCTGGCCCTGCAGGGCGACCCGCAGCGCCTCAAGCAGGTGCTGACCAACCTGGTGAGCAACGCCATCAAGTTCACCCGCGAGGGCAGCATCGTGGTGCGCGCCATGGTCGAGGACGAGAACGACGAGCGCGCCCAGCTGCGCATCAGCGTGCAGGACACCGGCGTCGGCCTGTCCGAGGATGACCTCGGCGCGCTGTTCCAGGCCTTCAGCCAGGCCGACAACTCGCTCTCCCGCCAGGCCGGCGGCACCGGTCTGGGCCTGGTGATCTCCAAGCACCTGATCGAGCAGATGGGCGGCGAGATCGGCGTCGACAGCCAGCCGGGCAGCGGCTCCGAATTCTGGATCAGCCTGACCCTGCCCAAGGCTCGCGACGACGGCGACGACCTGCCGCGCGCCGCGCTGGAAGGACGCCGCGCGGCCCTGCTGGAGCACCACGAGCTGACCCGCCAGGCCCTGCAGCACCAGCTGGAGGACTGCGGCCTGCAGGTGCAGTGCTACGCCAGCCTGGACGAACTGCAGCAGGCGGTCGCCGGCCAGCAGCATGGCGCCAGCCCCATCGAACTGGCCGTGCTCGGCGCCAACCTGCGCGAGCTCGCCCCCGAGCAGCTCAGCCAGCGCATCTGGGCACTCGACCGCCTGGGCTGCAAGGCCCTGGCGCTGTGCCCCACCACCGAACAGGCGCGCTACCACGAAGCGCTGCCGGACGCTCACCTGCAGCTGCAGGCCAAGCCCGCCTGCACGCGCAAGCTGCTGCGCACCCTCAGCGACCTGGTGCAGCCACGCGCGCCCCTCGGCGAGCCCGCCCCGACAGCGCCCAGCCGCGCGCCGCGCATCCTCTGCGTCGACGACAATCCGGCCAACCTGCTGCTGGTACGCACCCTGCTCGGCGACCTGGGCGCCACGGTAGTCGCCGTCGACAGCGGCCAGGCCGCCGTCAGCGCGGTGCAGGAACAGGACTTCGACCTGGTGTTCATGGACGTGCAGATGCCCGGCATGGACGGGCGCCAGGCCACCGAGGCGATCCGCCGCTGGGAGCAGGAACGCGAGCGCAGCCCGCTGCCGATAGTCGCCCTCACCGCCCACGCCCTGGCCAACGAGAAGCGCGCCCTGCTGCAGGGCGGCATGGACGACTACCTGACCAAGCCGATCAACGAACGCCAGCTGGCCCAGGTGGTGCTCAAGTGGACCGGCCTGGCCCTGCGCAATGTCGCCGCGGCCGCCAAGCCCGCCGCGGCGACCGCCAGCCTGGCGGTGCTCGACCCCGAGGAAGGCCTGCGCCTGGCCGCCGGCAAGGCCGACCTGGCCGCCGACATGCTGAGCATGCTGCTGGCCGGCCTGCCCGCCGACCGCCAGGCCATCCGCCAGGCGCGCGAGGCCGGCGAACGCGGCGCGCTGATCGAGCGGGTACACCGCCTGCACGGCGCCACCCGCTACTGTGGCGTGCCGCAGCTGCGCGCCGCCTGCCAGCGCAGCGAGACCCTGCTCAAGCAGGGCGACCCCGGCGCCCAGGCCGCTCTCGACGAGCTGGATGCGGCCATCGCCCGTCTGGCCACGCACAGCGCCGTCGGCGCCTGAGGATCGCCGCATGCGAATCGTCCTGTTCAGCAGCAAACCCTACGACCGCGAGAGCTTCCTCGCCCAGAGCTGGCCGACCGGCTGGCAACTGAGCTTTCAGGACTGCCTGCTGCGCGCCGACACCGCCGCCCTGGCCGAAGACTGCGAAGTGGTCTGCGCCTTCATCAACGACGACCTCTCCGCACCGGTGCTGGAGCGCCTGGCCGCCAGCGGCACGCGCCTGATCGCCCTGCGCTCGGCCGGCTACAACCATGTCGACCTCAAGGCCGCCGAACGCCTGGGCCTGGCCGTGGTGCGGGTGCCGGCCTACTCGCCGCACGCGGTGGCCGAGCACGCGGTGACGCTGATCCTGGCACTCAACCGACGCATCCACCGCGCCTTCAACCGCACCCGCGAGGGCGACTTCTCGCTGCACGGACTGACCGGCTTCGACCTGCACGGCAAGACGGTCGGCGTAATAGGCGCCGGCAAGATCGGCCTGGCCTTCGCCGGCATCATGGCCGGCTTCGGCTGCCGCGTGCTGGTCCACGACCCCTACCCCATCGCCGGGCTGGACGCCCTCGGCGCTCGCCAGGTGACGCTCGACCGGCTGATCGCCGAGAGCGACATCGTCAGCCTGCACTGCCCGCTGAACGACAGCAGCCACCACCTGATCGACGCCGCCCGCCTGGCGCAGATGAAACGCGGCGCCATGCTGATCAACACCGGACGCGGCGCCCTGGTCGATACCCCGGCGCTGATCGGCGCACTGAAGAGCGGCCAGCTCGGCTACCTGGGCATCGACGTGTACGAAGAGGAAGCCGAACTGTTCTTCGAGGACCGCTCCGACCTGCCGCTGCAGGACGACGTGCTGGCACGCCTGCTGACCTTCCCCAACGTGATAGTCACCGCGCACCAGGCCTTCCTCACCCGCGAGGCCCTCACTGCCATCGCCGCCACCACCCTGGACAACATCGCCGCCTGGGCCGCCGGCACGCCGCTCAACCGGGTGACGCCTGCCGCGTGATAGCATCCCGCGCAGCTCAGGAGGCTGCATGACCACCCACGATTTCCGCTACACCCTGCTCAACCCGCAACACACCCTGACCGAATGCCGCGCTCTGGCGCCGGGCCGCTACCAGGTCACCGGCAACGGCGGCGCCATCCAGGCCGGCGACACCCTGCTGGTGACCCTCAAGGGCAGCCGCGAGCTGTCCATGAGCCTGGCCGTGGAGAAGGTCCGCCACCTGATCAACCCGCCCGGCCAATGGCTGGCGGTGGCCAGCGGCCCGGCCTTCCGCGAGCTGGCCATCCACAACTGGCAGGTGGACTGCGACGGCTGCGGCAAGCGCATCGACCTGGAATTCGCCGTCGACGCCGCACTGGGCAGCAAGGCCCAGGCGCCTGCGGCCGAACGGCGCCTGGCCGAACTGGGCTGGGCCAGCCGCGACGGCAAGCACTTCTGCCCCGCCTGCAAGGAGCAAAGCCTATGAAGCATGTCCTGGTTCCGGCCCTGATGGTCGCCACCCTGGCCGGTTGCGCCAGCGCCCCGCTGCAGCTGGAAAGCGACAAGACCTACCGCGTGGAGTGGATCGGCGAACGTCCGCTGATCGACCGCAGCCACCTGACCATCACCCTCGGCGAGGACGGCCGCGCCTACGGCAGCGCCGGCTGCAACCACTGGTTCGCCAGCTACCGGCGCGACGGCGAGAAGCTGACCTTCGACCAGCCCGGTGCCACCCGCAAGCTGTGCGCGCCGGCGCTGATGGAGCAGGAACAGCGCTTCCTCGCCGCCCTCGGCCTGGTGCAGCGCTGGGACGTCTCGGAGATCGGCCAGCTGCGCCTGTGGCCGGCGGCGGGCAAGCCGATCCGGCTGTGGCCGGAAGAAGGCTGAGTCTCCTGCCGGCGGCACGGCGATTCCCTATGCGCACCGTCCGTAGCCCGGATGCAATCCGGGGGCGGAGCTGCCTGCTTTCCCGGATTGCATCCGGGCTGCTCGCGACCCTCTCCCCCAGCCCCTCTCCCATAAATGGGCGAGGGGAGCCGACATAGACCTCCCCGCCCCACCACAGCATCCCCTCTCCCGTTCACGGGAGAGGGTCAGGGAGAGGGCCAAGACCCCATACCGCTTAGTCGCCCCCGGATGCACACGGCCTCTCGGCTCGCGCCACCCATCCCCCGTGGCGTTCACAGGAGAAGGCCCCCGACGCAGACCTCTTGTCACCCGCGCTAGTCGAACAGCTCCAGCTGCTCCTGCCGCCCGCGCAGGTCCAGCAGGCGCACGCCGACGCCGAGCAGGCGCACCGGCTTGTTGCCGCGGGCATAGGCGGTGCTCAGCAGCTTGCGGTAGCTGTCCAGGTCGCGCCGGGCACCGGCCTGCTCCAGGGTGGTCTGACTGAAGTCGTGGAACTTGACCTTGACGAAGGGCTTGTCCGGCCGGTAGCCGGCATCCAGCCGCGCCATGCGCGTGTCCAGCTGGGCCAGCAGTGCCGGCAGCTCCTGCAGGCAGGCGGCCAGGTCCGGCAGGTCGTGGTCGAAGGTGTTCTCCACGCTCACCGACTGACGCCGACTATCGACCTGCACCGGGCGAGCGTCGATACCGCGCGCCAGGTGCCACAGGCGCTCGCCGAAGCTGCCGAACTCGCGGGCCAGCGCCAGCTTGCTCCACTCGCGCAGGTCCAGGCAGGTGACGATGCCCAGGCGCCCCAGCTTGTCGGCGGTGACCTTGCCGACGCCGTGCAGCTTGCTCACCGGCAGGGCCGCGACGAACTCCTCGACCTGCTCAGGGGTGATCACGAACAGACCGTTGGGCTTGCGCCAGTCACTGGCGATCTTGGCCAGGAACTTGTTCGGCGCCACCCCGGCGGACACCGTGATATGCAGCTGCTGCGACACCCGCCGGCGAATCTCCTGGGCAATGCGGGTGGCGCTGGGGCTGTCGGAGACATCCAGATAGGCCTCGTCCAGCGACAGCGGCTCGATCAGCTCGGTGTAGTCGCGAAAGATCGCGTGGATCTCCCGCGAGGCGGCCTTGTAGGCGTCCATGCGCGGCTTGACCACCAGCAGGTCCGGGCACAGCTTGAGCGCCTGCCCGGTGGGCATGGCCGAACGCACGCCCCAGGCGCGCGCCTCATAGTTGCAGGTGGCGATCACCCCACGGCGATCCGCCGCACCGCCGACCGCCAGCGGGCGGCCGGCCAGGCGCGGGTCGTCGCGCATCTCGATGGCGGCGTAGAAGCAGTCGCAGTCGATGTGGATGATCTTGCGCACGAAAGTCCCGAAAGCCCCGCCGGGCTTGCCCTGAGAGCCTGCAGTCTACACCTCTGCCACGCTAAGCATCTGACGATAAAACAATTTTTCCAAAACAGAGGTTGACACAACAGCGCTCCTGAGTAGAATGGCCGCCGCGGGATGGAGCAGTCTGGTAGCTCGTCGGGCTCATAACCCGAAGGTCGTCGGTTCAAATCCGGCTCCCGCAACCAGATTCACAAGAAGGCCACTCAAACGAGTGGCCTTTTTCGTTCGTCCACGATTTATGTTTTCGATCAAAAGCAATAAATCGATTGACAGAGAAAGCTTTCCGAGTAGAATGGCCGCCGCGGGATGGAGCAGTCTGGTAGCTCGTCGGGCTCATAACCCGAAGGTCGTCGGTTCAAATCCGGCTCCCGCAACCAGATACCGGAAACCCCGCAGCGTTCACGCGCTGCGGGGTTTTTCTTTGCCCGCAAGAAATCCCCCGCCCCCGCCCGCTCTCCTATGCTCTATGCAGCGCCCACCTCGGCGCGGCAAGGTGCAACTCGTCGAAAGACCGTCATTACACAGGTTGCACCTAGTTGCACCTTGAATGCAGTGCGCTTACTCTTCGGCCACTCGCAACTCCCGTAATCCGGTTCACAGGATCGACACATGGCTACCACCACCCTCGGCGTGAAACTCGACGACGCCACTCGTGAGCGTCTGAAGAAGGCTGCCCAACAGCTGGATCGCACCCCGCACTGGCTGATCAAGCAGGCGATATTCAACTACCTGGAGCAGGTCGAGGGTGGCCTGACCCCGGCCGAGCACGCCGGCCTGGCCGCCGCGGCCGGCGAGGAAGCCGTGGAGCAGCTGAGCGAGGCGGGCCTGCAGGTGTTCCTCGACTTCGCCGAGAGCATCCTGCCGCAGTCGGTGCTGCGCGCCGCCATCACCGCCGCCTACCGTCGCCCGGAAACCGATGCCGTACCGATGCTGCTGGAAATGGCGCGCCTGCCCAGGGAACAGGCCGAGGCCGCCACCGGCATGGCCCTGGGCATCGCCGAGAAGCTGCGCAACCAGAAGAGCGCCGGCGGCCGCCAGGGCCTGGTGCAGGGCCTGCTGCAGGAGTTCTCGCTGTCGTCCCAGGAAGGCGTGGCGCTGATGTGCCTGGCCGAGGCGCTGCTGCGCATCCCGGACAAGGCCACCCGCGACGCCCTGATCCGCGACAAGATCGCCAACGGCAACTGGAGCCAGCACCTCGGCCAGAGCCCGTCGATGTTCGTCAACGCCGCCAGCTGGGGCCTGCTGATCACCGGCAAGCTGGTGTCCACCCACAACGAGGCCGGCCTCACCTCCTCGCTCAACCGCCTGATCGGCAAGAGCGGCGAGCCGGTGATCCGCAAGGGCGTGGACATGGCCATGCGCCTGATGGGCGAGCAGTTCGTCACCGGCGAGACCATCGGCGAGGCCCTGGCCAACGCCGCCAACATGGAGGCCAAGGGCTTCCGCTACTCCTACGACATGCTCGGCGAGGCCGCGCTGACCGAGGAAGACGCCAAGCGCTATCTGGCCTCCTACGAGCAGGCCATCCACGCCATCGGCAAGGCCTCGCACGGCCGCGGCATCTACGAGGGCCCGGGCATCTCGATCAAGCTGTCGGCCCTGCACCCGCGCTACAGCCGCGCCCAGTACGACCGGGTGATGGACGAGCTGTACCCGATCCTGCTCAACCTGACCCTGCTGGCCAAGCAGTACGACATCGGCATCAACATCGACGCCGAGGAAGCCGACCGTCTGGAGATCTCCCTCGACCTGCTCGAGCGCCTGTGCTTCGCCCCCGAGCTGGCCGGCTGGAACGGCATCGGCTTCGTCATCCAGGCCTACCAGAAGCGCTGCCCCTACGTGATCGACTACGTCATCGACCTGGCCAAGCGCAGCCGCCACCGCCTGATGATCCGCCTGGTGAAAGGCGCCTACTGGGACAGCGAGATCAAGCGCGCCCAGGTCGACGGCCTGGAAGGCTACCCGGTGTACACCCGCAAGCCCTACACCGACCTGTCCTACATCGCCTGCGCGCGCAAGCTGCTGGCGGTGCCGGAGGCCATCTACCCGCAGTTCGCCACCCACAACGCCCACTCGCTGTCGGCCATCTACCAGATCGCCGGGCAGAACTACTACCCGGGCCAGTACGAGTTCCAGTGCCTGCACGGCATGGGCGAGCCACTCTACGAGCAGGTGGTCGGTTCGGTGAAGGACGGCAAGTACGCCCGTCCGTGCCGCATCTACGCCCCGGTCGGCAGCCACGAGACGCTGCTGGCCTACCTGGTCCGTCGCCTGCTGGAAAACGGTGCCAACACCAGCTTCGTCAACCGCATCGCCGACCACAGCATCTCGCTCAAGGACCTGGTCGAAGACCCGGTGGTGCAGGTCGAGCAGATGGCCGCCCAGGAAGGCGCCGTCGGCCTGCCGCACCCGCGCATTCCGCTGCCGCGTGACCTCTATGGCGCCGCCCGCGCCAACTCCAGCGGCATCGACCTGGCCAACGAGCACCGCCTCGGCTCGCTCAGCTCGGCGCTGCTGACCTCCACCAACACCAGCTACGTGGCCGCGCCGATGCTCGGCTGCGACACGCCGAACCCGGGCCCGGCCGAGCCGGTGCGCAACCCGGCCAACCACCGCGACCTGGTCGGCCACGTGCACGAGGCCAGCGAGGCCGACGTCAAGAGCGCCATCCTCTGCGCCCAGGCCAGCGGGCAGATCTGGCAGTCGACCCTGCCGGGCGAGCGCGCCGCCGTGCTGGAACGCGCCGCCGAGCGCATGGAAGGCGAGATCCAGCAGCTGATGGGGCTGCTGGTGCGCGAGTCGGGCAAGACCTTCGCCAACGCCATCGCCGAAGTCCGCGAGGCAGTCGACTTCCTCCGCTACTACGCGGCCCAGGCGCGCGGCTTCGGCAACGACAGCCACCGCCCGCTGGGCCCGGTGGTGTGCATCAGCC
Organism: Pseudomonadaceae bacterium; assembly: GCA_033838285.1. GTDB lineage: Bacteria > Pseudomonadota > Gammaproteobacteria > Pseudomonadales > Pseudomonadaceae > Aquipseudomonas. The sequence continues at coordinate 408 of JAJLLC010000012.1, read as the reverse complement.
CGTGGAACTTCCCGCTGGCGATCTTCACCGGCCAGGTGGCCGCGGCGCTGGTCGCCGGCAATGCGGTGATCGCCAAACCCGCCGAACAGACCCCGCTGATTGCCGCACTGGCGGTAAAGCTGTGCCACGAGGCCGGCATCCCGCCCGAAGCGCTGCAACTGCTCCCCGGCGCGGGACAGGTCGGCCAGCTGATCACCGCCAACCCGCTGCTTGCGGGCGTCGCCTTCACCGGATCGACCGAGACCGCGCAGGCAATCAACCGCACGCTGGCAGGCCGCGACGGCCCGATCGCCACGCTGATCGCCGAAACCGGCGGCCAGAACGCAATGATCGTCGATTCCTCGGCCCTGCCCGAACAGGTGGTGCGCGATGTGCTGGCCAGCGCCTTCCAGAGCGCCGGGCAGCGCT
>JAJLLC010000011.1:0-38599 GCA_033838285.1 Pseudomonadaceae bacterium | reverse complement strand
TCGAGGGTGAGGATCTCCTCGGCGACGGCCTGGCCGGCCAGCCCTGCGAGGAGCAGGGCCGCACAGCAGCCTTGAGAGAGGTTCGCGATCTGCATGGTCTGTTCCTGCACTTCGCCCCGCCGGCCACCCGCCGCAAGCGGGCGGCCGACATGGCTCACTGGGGCAGGGCCGGGGCGCGCAGCGGCGCCCGACCGGATTGGGTTTGGCCACAGTTGCGCACTTCCACCGTGACCCGTGCTTTGTTATTGCTCTCGTTGCTTTCCCCAACCTGCTGCTGGTCATCGACCGACAGATTCAGCAGGTGCGTGCCGTTACCCAGGTAGATCAGACCGGACACCCTGTGCTGCGCGCCGCCGGCCAGGCCGGGCAGGGCGGTGTGGTGCAGCAGGTCCTGGTCCTTGCGCACGCGGCTGACGAAGGCGCCGGCCGCTGCCTTGCCCAGGTTCATCACATCGTAGACCAGGCGCAGCTCGCAGCGCCCCTCGCGTTGCCGGGCGGAGTGGCTGGCGTCGACCTGCAGGTTGCCGCCCCACTGGCCGCTGCTGGTGCCGATGGTCAGGCCCGGCGCATAGCTCAGGTCGACCTGCGCCGGCCTGGGCTGCGGCGCCGCCAGCTTGCCCGGAGCGGGCTTGACCGGCTCCTTGCAGGTGACCTGGTAGCCGGCACTGGCGCGCTTGGCCTTGTTCCAGTCCTGCTCGCCGGCGGGCAGCACGCGCAGCTCGACCTGGCCGCTGTGCACGTTGTCGGCATGCGCCTTGAGTTGCAGGCCGCCCTGCTGCCCCTGCGGCTTGGGCTGGGCCAGCTTGGCCTTGTCGCCACCCGTCTTGCCGATGTCCTTGAGCAGGGTGCTGACGCTCCGCCAGCCGTTGCTGTTCAGGGTGGTGGTGTAGACCGGGCCGAGCCCGCCGTTGTGCGCCCAGCGGTACTGCACCTGCTGCTGGCCCTTGTTGCCCTTGAGCGTGCCCTCGGCCTTGAGGGTGACCGGGCAGCTGCCGCTGTAGGGCGTCGGCTCGACCTTGACCTTGGGGGTCTCCAGGGCGAAGGCGGCGGCCAGGTCCATGCCTTGCGGCTTGGGCAGGCTGGGCGGGAACTTGTAGCCCTCGCAGATGGTTTCGACCTTCACGTGTTGCCAGGCATGGGCATTGAGCTCATCCAGCCCGCCGCACTGGAGGAATACCACGCCGCCCAGCAGCGGCTTGTCGCCGGCCGGCAGCCGCTGCTCCTGTCCCAGCACCTGCTTGAGGTCGCGGCCCTTGTCCAGCTCGGCCTGGAGATGGGCGTTGCAGGCCTGCTTGGCGGCATTGGCCAGCTGCGCGCCAACCGGCACGGCGATGCTGCCGGCGGCGCTGTTGGAGTTGTTCTTCGACCTGCTGGTGATCCAGTCCTTCTGCGCCAGACGCTTGTGGTAGGCGTAGTAGCTGTGCGGGTTGGCCTTGCTGTTGTCGTTGAGCCACCAGATCAGCCGCTCGATCTTGCGCACGCCGCGGCATTCGACCTGGCTGCTGGCCTGCCAGACCACCTGCTGGCCGGGCTTGACCGTGGTGTAACCGGTGCCGTCGGACTGCACGCGGATCGCCGGCAGGGCGCCGGTCTGCTTGACCTCGATTTTCTTGATGCCGGTGAGCAGGTCGCCGGGGGTGACATTGCGCGGGCTGTAGGTGTCGTCTGCCTGGGCGGCGCCTGCCAGCAGCAGTCCGAGGAACAGGGGGGTGAGTTGGCGTTGCATGACCGGGCTCTCCTGCCGGGTGGATGACACCCCTCAGTCGTGGCCCGGCAGGCCGGCGGTTCAAATTTTTTTGCGGGTGGCCTGGGTGTCTACCAGCGCTCCAGCAGCGCCGGCAGTTCGGCCAGGCTGCGCACCTGCGCGTCGGGCTCGGCCGCGCCGCTCCAGGCCTTGCCCTGGGGGTTGAACCAGATGGCGCGCAGGCCGGCGGCCTGTGCCCCGGCGATGTCGTCGCCGGGGTGGTCGCCGATATGCACGGCCTGCCCGGCCGCCACCCCGGCACGCTGCAGGGCGGTGTGGAAGGGCTGCGGGTCGGGCTTGCCGATGCCCAGCTCCTCGGCGCTGAGGGCGAAGCGGAAGTAGTCGGCGATGCCGAGGCGCGAGACTTCGGCATTGCCGTTGGTGATCACGCCGAGGATGTAGCGCTCGGCCAGGTGTTCGAGGGTACGGTGAACGTCGGGGAAGAACTCGACCCGGTGGCGCGCCGCTAGAAATACCTGGAAGCCCTGCTCGGCCAGCTCCCGTGCTTCGCCGCCCGGGTAGCCGGCATCCTCCAGGGCATGCAACAGGATGCGCCGGCGCAGCTCGCTGAGGCGGTGCTTGAGCATCGGCTCGCTGCTCAGCAGGCGCGCGCGGATGGCCCACAGGTGTTCGATCGGTACCGGGCCCAGGCGTGGCGCCTCGGCGGCCAGCCAGTCGCGCAGCGTCGCCTCGGCGCCGTGCATCACCGGGGCCACGTCCCACAGGGTGTCGTCGAGGTCGAAGGTGACCAGGCGGATGCTCATGAAGACTCGCTCTTGCGCTTGGCGCGTGGGTGGGCGCCGTCGTAGACCTTGGCCAGGTGCTGGAAGTCCAGGTGGGTGTAGACCTGGGTGGTGGCGATGTCGGCGTGGCCGAGCAGCTCCTGCACGGCGCGCAGGTCCTGGCTGGATTCCAGCATGTGGCTGGCGAAGGAGTGCCGCAGCATGTGCGGGTGCAGGTGCTGGCCCAGCTCGCGCACGCCGGCCTGGCGCACCCGCAGCTGGATGGCGCGCGGGGTCAGGCGTTTGCCCTGGCGGCCGACGAACAGCGCGCCATCCTGCGGGTTGCTCAGCGCGCGCAGCGGTAGCCAGGCCTCGATGGCCGCACGCGCCTTGCTGCCGAGCGGCAGCTCGCGGGTCTTGTTGCCCTTGCCGCGGACCCGCACCAGGCCGGCGGGCAGGTCGAGGCCGGCGAGGTCGAGGCCGACCAGTTCGGACAGGCGCAGGCCGGAGGAATAGAACAGCTCGAGCATGGCCTGGTCGCGGCGGGCGATGAAGTCGTCCTCCACCCCGCCGTCGAGCAGCTGCGCCGTGCGGTCGGCGTCCAGCGCGCGCGGCAGGCGCCGCTCGCCCTTGGGCGCGGAAAGGCCGCCGGCCGGGTCGTGCCGGCACAGGCCTTCGCGGTTCAGGTACTGGTAGAAGCCGCGCAGCGCCGAAAGCAGGCGCGCCAGCGAGCGGCTGGACTGGCCCTGGGCGTGCAGGCGGGCGACGAAGCTGCGCAGGCTGCGGGTGTCGAGGTCGTTCCAGCTGGCGATGGTGCTCTTCTCGCACAGGGCGAGCACCTTGAGCAGGTCGCGGCGGTAGCCGTCGAGGGTGTGCGGCGAGACCTGGCGCTCGCTGTGCAGGTGTTCGAGAAAGGCGTCGAGGCTGCTCTGCATGGCGACTCCGGCAGACGACGGTGGGCCGCGCCCGGCCCGGGCTCAGCGCACCGAGCGCAGCGGCGCGGCGAAATCCGGCAGGACGCGGGCCAGCACTTCGGCGACATAGCCGAGGAACAGGGTGCCGAGGCTGCTCTTGTAGTGCTGCGGGTCCGGGCTGCCGATGGCCAGCACGCCGTGCAGGCCCTGGTGGCTGAGGCTGACCACGGCGGCCGAGCCGACTTGGGCGAACTCGTCTGCGCCGAAGAGGAACTCCAGCTCGTTCGGGCGCAGCACGCCGCAGGTGGTCTTGCCGCTGCCGAGCAGGCCGCCGATGGCCTGGTGCGCTTCCGCCGAGCTGACCGAGCGGCCGACGCCCAGCGGCGTCTCGCTGAACAGGATGAGGCCGACGAAGGGCACCTGGAACTCGTGGCGCAGGCTGTCTTCCACCGCGCCGATGACCTCTTCCAGGCTGGCGGCGTCGAGCAGGTCGAGCACCAGGCGGCGGGTCTTGTCGAACAGGCGGTCGTTGTCGCGCGCTACGTCCATCAGCTGCGACAGGCGATGGCGCATCTCGATGTTGCGTTCGCGCAGCAGCTTGACCTGGCGCTCCACCAGCGACACCGTGGTGCCGGGCTGGTGCGGGATGCGCAGCTCGGGGATCAGCTCTTCGTGGTCGACGAAGAATTCCGGGTGCTGGCGCAGGTAGGCGGCAACGGCTTCGGCATCGAGCGCAGCGGGATGATCCTGGTCACTCATAGACGGACTTGTCCTTCGTACACGCGAACGGCGGGTCCGGTCATCATAACCGGCCGGCCCGGCCCTGCCCACTCGATGGACAGCCTGCCGCCCGGCAGCTCCAGCTGCACGGGGGAATCCATCCAGCCCTGGCGGATGGCGGCCACGGCGGCGGCGCAGGCACCGGTGCCGCAGGCCTGGGTCTCGCCGGCGCCACGCTCCCACACGCGCAGGCGCGCCTGCTTGCGGTCGATCACCTGCAGGAAGCCGACGTTGACCCGCTTGGGAAAGCGCGGATGGTGCTCCAGCTTCGGCCCCAGGCTGTGCACCGGCGCCGTGTCGACGTCGTCCACGCGCAGCACGGCGTGCGGGTTGCCCATGGACAGGGCGGCCAGCTCATGGCTCTGGCCGTCCACCTCCACCGCGTAGCTCAGCGCCTCGGCCTCGGCCTGGAAGGGAATCTGCTCCGGGGCCAGGCGCGGCGCGCCCATGTCCACGGTGACCTGGCCGTCCGGGCGCAGGTTGAGCTCGATGATGCCGCCCTTGGTCTCGACGCGGATGCGCTTCTTCGCGGTCAGGCGCTTGTCCACCACGAAGCGGGCGAAGCAGCGCGCGCCGTTGCCGCACTGCTCCACTTCCGAACCGTCGGAGTTGAAGATGCGGTAGCGGAAGTCCACGTCCGGGTTGGTCGGCGCCTCCACCAGCAGCAGCTGGTCGAAGCCGATGCCGGTGTGGCGGTCGCCCCAGGCCTTGGCGTGCTTGGGCTGGATATGCGCGTGCTGGCTGATCAGGTCGAGGACCATGAAGTCGTTGCCGAGGCCGTGCATCTTGGTGAAGCGCAATAGCATGATCGCGCCCTCACTGCGGCAGCAGGCTTTCGCCGGCGTAGAGTTCGGCCAGGGTCTCGCGGCGACGTACCTCGAAGACCTGCTCGCCATCCACAAGCACCTCGGCGGCGCGGCCGCGGGTATTGTAGTTGGAGCTCATGACGAAGCCGTAGGCGCCGGCCGAGCGCACGGCCAGCAGGTCGCCCTCGGCCAGCACCAGCTCGCGGCCCTTGGCCAGGAAGTCGCCGGTCTCGCAGATCGGCCCGACCAGGTCGTACTGGCGCGCCTCGCCGTCACGCGGCTGCACCGGGGTGACGTCCATCCAGGCCTGGTACAGGGCCGGGCGGATCAGGTCGTTCATCGCCGCGTCGACGATGGCGAAGTCCTTGTGCGCGGTGTGCTTGAGGTATTCCACTCGGGTCAACAGCACGCCGGCATTGGCCACGATGGAGCGGCCCGGCTCGAACACCAGGGCCAGCTCGCGGCCCTTGAGGCGCTCGCGCACGGCGGCGATGTAGTCGCCGGCCAGCGGCGGCTGCTCGTCGCGGTATTGCACGCCGAGGCCGCCGCCGAGGTCCAGGTGCTGGATCTGGATGCCTTGCGCGGCCAGTTGGTCGATCAGCGCCAGCAGGCGCTCCAGGGCGTCGAGGAAGGGCGGCAGGCTGGTCAGCTGCGAGCCGATGTGGCAGTCCACGCCGACGATGCGCAGGTTCGCCAGTTCGGCGGCGCGGGCATACACGGCCGGGGCCTGCTCGATATCGATGCCGAACTTGTTCTCTTTCAGGCCGGTGGAAATGTAGGGGTGGGTGCCGGCGTCCACGTCCGGGTTGACCCGCAGCGAGATGCTGGCGGTCTTGCCCAGCTCGGCGGCGACCAGCTGCAGGCGCTCCAGCTCGTCCACCGATTCGACGTTGAAGCAGTGCACGCCCACTTCCAGGGCGCGGCGCATGTCGTCGCGGGTCTTGCCGACGCCGGAGAAGACGATCTTCGAGGGTTCGCCGCCGGCGGCCAGGACGCGCTCCAGCTCGCCACGGGAGACGATGTCGAAGCCGGCGCCGAGGCGCGCCAGCACGTTCAGCACGCCCAGGTTGGAGTTGGCCTTGACCGCGAAGCACACCAGGTGCGGCATGCCGGCCAGGGCATCGGCGTAGGCGCGGTACTGCGCCTCGATGTGGGCGCGGGAGTAGACGTAGGTGGGCGTGCCGAAGCGTTCGGCGATGGCGGACAGGGCCACGCCCTCCGCGAACAGTTGCCCGTCGCGGCTGGTAAAGGCTTGCATGGAACCCCCTTAGAGGAAGACGTCTTTGTCGCGTTCTTTGACGGTCTTGTCGTCGTCGGGCAGGTACAGCGGGCCTTTCTGGCCGCAGCCGGCGAGGGCGGAGGCGAGCACGGCGAGCGCGATGAAGGGCAGCAGCAGGCGCTTCATGGTGGAATCCTTTGCAAAATCGTGAATGGCCCGGAGTATACCCACCCCCCGTCCCCTTGCCTATGCACGCCTGGCGGGGCCTGCGCCCCTCGTCCTGGCGCGTTCGGCTTGCCCGCGACGGCGGGTTTGCAGCTAGCATGGCGGCTAAAAAATCACGGAGTCGCGATGGAAGTCCCCGTTCCCGCCGCCAGTTCGGTCTCGGTCGCCTACCTGCAGGGCCTGCTCGATTACCTGGAGCGCCAGGGCTTCGCCAGCGCCGAGCTGCTGGTCAGGGTGCAGCTGAGCCCGGGCATCCTCGCCCAGCGCGACCAGCGCATCGCGGTCAGCACCTACCTGGAGCTGCTCGGCGAGGGTGTCCGCCTGACCGGCGACGACAACCTCGGCCTGCACCTGGGCGAGGCCATGCGTCCCGGCTACTACGGGGTGCTCGGCTATCTGATCATGAGCTGCGCGACCCTGGCCGACGCTCTTCATCGCCAGGCCCGCTACGCCTCGCTGGTGGGCAACCTGGGGCGCGTCGACCTGGCCGACGAGCCACCGCGCGCGGGCCTGGAGCCGCAGGTGGCGCACAGCTGGGAGCCGCTGATCCGCCAGCAGCAGCGCCAGCACAGCGAGGAGACCCTGGCCGGCTGGCTGACCTTCGGCCACTGGATCACCGGGCTGCAGATCCCGCCCACCGAGGTGCGCTTCCAGCACCCGGCGCCGGCCGACACCTCCGAGCACCAGCGCATCTTCGGCTGCCCGGTGCTGTTCGGCCAGGCCGACAACGCCCTGGTCTTCCCCAAGCGCCTGCTGGGCACCCCGCTGGGCCAGGCCGATGCGCAACTGCGCCAGCTGCTCGACGCCCACGCCGATCGCCTGCTCGGCCAGCTCAACCAGGGCCACAGCGTGCTCGATCGCGCGCGTCGCGAACTGGCGCGCCAGCTGCCGGAGCAGGGCGCCGACCTCGAGCTGCTGGCGCACAGCCTGCAGCTCAGTGAGCGCACCCTGCAACGGCGCCTGCGCGAGGCCGGGCTGTCGTTTAGCGAGCTGCTCGACGAGACCCGTCAGCAACTGGTGCTGCACTACCTGCGCGACCCGGCGCTGGAGCTGGCGGAGATCGCCTTCCTGGTCGGCTTCAGCGAGGCCGGCTCGCTGGCGCGCGCGTTCCGCCGCTGGACCGGGCAGAGTCCCGGCGCCTATCGGCAGAGCCTGCTAGATTCCGCCTCCCAATCCTGAGCCTTCCCGGGATTTGCTGCGCGTCGGCCAGTCGGCGTTGAAAACGTTCTCGGAATGCTCATTTACTGTCTGTAAACTGCGCTTCCTTGCCCATTTTCGCCTTGTCTGGCTCTAGCTCGCTAAATCCCAGAAAGGCTCAGAGGACGTTGTGATGAGTTTGAGCGAAGCCCGTTTCCATGACCTGGTCGATGCCGCCCAGCAGGCCGTGGAGGACATATTCGATGACAGCGACCTGGACCTCGACCTGGAGAACAGCGGCGGCGTGCTCACCGTACGCTTCGAGAATGGCAGCCAGGTGATCCTCAGCCGCCAGGAGCCGCTGCGCCAGCTGTGGGTGGCGGCGCGTTCCGGCGGCTTCCACTTCGACTACGACGAGGCGCAGGGCTTGTGGATCTGCGACACCAGCGAGGAACCGCTGGGCGAGCTGCTGGCCCGGGTGACCCGCGAGCAGGCCGGTGAAGAACTCGAGTTCGACGAACTCTGAGGCCGTCGCCTCGCCCTGCCGCCGGCAGTGCTGCCTGGACGAGCATGACGTCTGTCTGGGCTGCGGGCGCAGCCTGAGCGAGATCCTCGAGTGGGGCAAGGCGGACAGCGCCCGGCGCCGCGAGATCTGCCAGGCCGCGCAGCGCCGCCTGCGCCCGTCGCCGTTCGGCTGACCGGACGGTCTTGCTTATTACTGGGCTTGTGGTAGCTTCCCCGGAACTGACCAACCGATCAAAACCCTGCCTCCGGGCGGGGTTTTGCTTTATCTGGCCCAAGGAGAGTCCCCGCCACCATGAGCAGCACCCCCGCCATCACCATCACCCGTCTCGACCTGCAGCGCCTGGAGCGTCTGCTCGACAGTCTGGAGGACTTCGGCCCGACCGCCGAGGCGCTGGAGAGGGAGCTGGCGCGTGCCCAGGTAGTGGGCCACGACGAGGTGCCGGCCGGGGTGGTGACCATGAACTCGCGCGTGCACTGCCGCGAGGAGAGCAGCGGCAAGGACTATCACCTGACCCTGGTGTTCCCCGAGGATGCCGGCGGCGAAGGCAAGGTGTCGATCCTCGCCCCGGTCGGCTGTGCCCTGCTCGGCCTGTCCGTCGGCCAGCAGATCGACTGGCCGGGTCCGGCCGGCAAGCCGCTCAAGCTCACCCTGCTGGCCGTCGAGTACCAGCCCGAGGCCGCCGGCGCCTACCAGCGCTGAGCAGTCAGTCGCCGCCGCCTCCGCAGCCGCCGTCGCCCGAGCTGTCGCCACCACAACCGCTGCTGCAACCGCCGCCACAGCCGATGTGGCTGGCGCAGTAGGCGCCGGCGTTGCGCCAGTCGCCGGGCCTGGCGCCGCAATCCAGGCGGTAGTGGAAGCCGTCGGCGATGCCCAGTTCGGCGTCCAGGGCGAACAGCAGCGGCAGGCAGGTCGCGGCGTCCGGGCGCAGGCCCTCGCGCAGGCAGGCCAGGCGCCAGGTGCGGCGCATGGCGTCGCTGGCGCTGCGCGTGGTGGGCAGCGCGTCGTTCGGGGTGTGGTGGAGGAAGCGGCCGAGGCCGCGGCGGCAGAATTCGTCGTACTGGCGGGTATAGAGGATGAACTCGTGCCAGGCCAGGTCCACCGCCTGAGACGGCATGGCCAGCAGACGCCGCTCGGCCGACAGGCAGAGCTGGAAATATTCGCGCAGAGCGTCAAGGACCCGCTGGCACTGGCCGCTGTCCAGCTGCGGATAGCGTTCCTGCAGCTTCAGGCGCAGACGCTCGGGAAACCGGTAGCGCGCGATGAAACCCGAGCGGGCTCGGTAGCGGGCGCGGCGCCAGTGCCAGTAGCCGATGCCGAGGGGGGCGCAGGCGACAATCAGGCTGATGAGGCTCATCGGCGGGGTCCTCGCGGCTCAGGCCTGCGCCAGGGCCCGGTTCAGCGCCGTTTCCAGTTCGGCCTTGTAGCGCAGGTAGTGGATGGTCTGCGCATGCCCCTCGCCGAGGATGCGCGACAGGTCGAGGTCGGTGATGTAGCAGGGGTAGCGCTCGGCGCCGCGGCGCTGGCCGAGGATGTGCCGGGCCACGGCGGCGAACAGTCCGGCGCCGTACTCCAGTTCGGAGAACTCGCGGTGGTTGCAGTACAGGGTGACGTGCACCCGGCCGCCGTCGGCCGGCTCGACTATGGCCTGCACGTCGTAGAAGGAGTGGGTGGCCTGCGCCTGCGGCGGCGCGCGGCGCTCCAGATGCCGGGCACGTTGCGGCGGCGCCGGCAGCACCTCGTAGTAGAGCAGTTCCAGTGCCGCCGCCGGCAGCTGGGTATCCAGCGGCAGCAGGGCATTGCGGCGGTACAGCACCGACTGCAGGAAGCGCTGCAGCGGGGTCAGCAGGCTCTGCTCGTCACGGTAGGGCAGGCGCTGGCGCCACAGCGCGTTGTGCTCGTCGAGCACGCTCAGTTCGGCCTGGGCGCCGTCGATCCGATAGAACACCTGGATGCACTCGGGGCGGCCCTGCGGCAGGATCAGCGCCAGGTCTTCCTCTTCCAGGGCGAAGCGATCCAGGTGCAGCGGACTGTAGGCGGGCTGCTCCTCGCCCAGGTGCTCGATCAGGCTGGGCAGGTCGGCCAGGGCGGCATGGCTGACCTGGCCGGGCAGCAGTTCGAGCACGTGGTAGTGCTGCTGGATCTGCAGCAGGTAGCGGCTGCCGGGGCCGCCGCTCAGGCTGGCCAGGGTGTCGCGGAACAGCTCCTCGACGCGCTGGGCGATGGCCTGGGCGCGGTTGCGACAGAAGCAGCGCACCAGCAGCGTCGGCCGCCGGCCGTCGGCCGGCAGGGCGTTGAGGTGGTCGCGCAGGCAGTCGAGCAGGGCGTTGGGGCCGTCGTAGCGGCTGACCATCAGCTCGTTCCAGCTGTTCAGGGTGACCTGGTCGAGGGTCAGCACCAGGTTCTCGCGCACCCCGGAGTAGCCCAGCGAGTCGGTGCGCCCGGTGGTCAGGTGCACGTTGAGCTGGCTGTGCGCCTTCAGCGGGTCGATGCCGACGTTGACCAGCAGCAGTATCGTGGCCGGCTCGGCGGCGCGCAGCAGGGCGGCCTCGGCGACCGGTGGCAACGGCAGCGGCACCGCCTGCTGCAGGCTGGCGAGCAGGCTGGACAGCTCGTACTCGGTCAGGTCGCTGTCCCCGGGGTGCAGCGACAGGCGCGTGCTGGGGTCGATCACGCCGTTGCGCTGGCACCAGGCGAGCAGCTCGACCAGCTGGCGGGCGCGTTTGAGTGGGGCGAAGTCCGGCCATTCCTGGCCGTTCAGGCTGCCCTGGTAGAGCGCCCATTGCGTCTCCCCGGAGCCGTCGTGACTGGGGGCCTGGACCAGGGTCAGGGTGTCTTCGGCCAGGTCCGGGGCGATGCCGGGGTTGATGAACTCGATCTTGCCGGCCTTGCGCTCGAAGGCGGCGTACAGGCGCCGGCCGAGCACCCCGAGGTCGCGGTTGTTGAGCGGGATGGCGGCCCGCTCGCTGCGGGCGAACTGCGAGAGGAAGCGGTAGCTGTAGGTCAGCTCGTTGACCAGGGCACGGCGCTCGGCGCTGACCTGGCGCACCTTCCACTGGCTGCGGCTGTCGAGCATGGCCAGTTCGCGCGGGCTCCAGCGCCATTCGCCGGTGAGCCGCTCGAACAGCAGGCGCTGCCAGCTCTTGGCACGCTGGCGCGGCGGTACGCTGAGCTTCTTGCCGATCTTCAGGTACAGGCAGCGGCGGATCAGCTCCAGGCGCTCCAGCTCGCCGCGTTCGCTAAGGTATTCCTCCAGGCGGCGGTACACCACGATGTAGGGGTCGAGCTCGTCCAGCTCCAGGCGACCCTCGTACACCGCGCGCTTGAAGCGCAGGCTGAGGCATTCCACCTGCGGGTGCTCGCTGGCGTAGACCTCGGTGAGCAGCAGCTTGAGCACCGACTTGTAGGGCGAGTCGATGCCCTTGAACAGCTGCCACATGCCGGCGCCGATGAATTCGCCGGGCGGGATGCGCGCCAGGTGGCCGAGGTCCAGCACCTCTTCGGCGCGCACGAAGCGCTTGCTCAGCAGGGCGTGGGTGTAGGCGCGGTAGTTGGCTTCCTCGTACACCGGCACCAGCCACCACAGCGGGGTGCGCCCGCCGAGCCAGATGGCGGTGCGGTAGAACTCGTCGAGCAGCAGGTAGTGCTGGGTGGTGCCGCAGTCGTCGGAGGTCAGCTGCGCCTCGCGGTCGCCCAGGGTGTAGCGCTGCGGATCGATCAGGAAGCAGTGCACCTCGGCGCCCTGGGTGGCGGCCCAGGCCTCCAGCAGATCGCACTTCTTGCGCAGCTCGGCCAGGGCGCGGGCGTCCAGCGCCGGGTCGTGGCACACCCACAGGTCCATGTCGCTCTGCTCGGCCTGTGCCACCGTGCCCAGGCTGCCCATCAGGAACAGGCCGTGGATGGGCGTCGGCGGCTTGCCGGCCAGCCCGCCGCGGCGGGGCTTGTAGGCGAAGGAGCGGGTCAGGCGCTGGGCCTCGGCCAGGGTGGCCTCGTCCGGCTCGTAGTTGGACAGCCCGGCCGGGCTCCTGGCCGAGACGTAGCCGGGCAGCAGCGGATGGTTCACATGGAACAGCAGTGGCAGCAGCTTGAGCACCAGCTGCTGGCGCGTCGACAGGCCCTGGGCGGCGCGAGCCAGGCGTCCAGCGTTGACCTTGAGGAAGCGCGCGCGCAGCTGCGCCAGGACCTTGCGGTCGATGCCTTCGCTGATATCCGGGCGGATTTCCAGGGTGCGCGTCATGTACTGCTCGGAGCCGGGGTTGGACCAAGACTACCAGCGCCGAGGGGCGCCTGGCAGTCATCCCTGCCCAGTGTATCGGCGGCCTGCGGCCGCGGCTGTAGGGGAAACGCCGAGCCCGAGCGCGCTGGCAGGCCGCTCAGGTTCAGCTGCGCCGGAGCCAGGCGGGGGCGTGGCTCCGGCAAGAGCGATGGCCGCAGCTCGCGCGCCGTGGGGGACTCTCAGGCCGGCTGCGGGCTGAGGATGGTGAGCAGGGCCTGGGCGTGTTCGGCGGCGTCCAGCCCCAGGCTGGTCAGGTAACCGCCGTCGGCCTGGGTCACCAGGCCCTTGCGGTGCAGGCGGGTGATCGCGGCCTGGGCGCGCGGCGAGGCGTTGTTGTGCACCTTGAGCCCCTCCTGGTGGTTGTCCAGGTTGTACAGGGCGAGGATTTCCAGTTCGGCGATCAGTTCGGGGGTGTAGGCCATGACGACTCCGGCTTGTTGTTATGTGGCGCCGCGGCCGTTGCCGCGGCGGGGGAATCCGCCCAGTCAGTGTAGTCGCGGTTCAGTCCTGCTCGGGCAGTTCGGGCAGGTTGCGCAGGGCCTGCTCGTACCAGGCGCCGTCAAAGGGGCGGTCCTCGCGCAGCATGGCGTCGATCTCGTGGGCCAGCACCAGGGCCATCAGCTCGAGGATCTCCTCGCGTTCGTAGCCGACCAGGGTCAGCTTGTTGTACACGGCGCGAGTGGCCGGCGGGTTGTCCGCCTCCAGCTGGTTCTCGATGGCCTGGATCAGGGTCTGTTCGGCGAAGGCTTCGTCGTCGTTGTCGTCGTGTTCGCTCATGGCGGCTCCTCGTTGCGGACCTGCAGTCTGCCACAGCCTGGGTCATTCAGCCGGTCGATGCTGCCACCGCGGCCGGGCACAGCGGCTATAACTGGGTTTTCCCCGGTTCGGTGCAGACATCATGCTCAGACTTCACGGATTCGCCGTCAGCAACTACTACAACATGGTCCACCTGGCCCTGCTGGAGAAGGGCCTGGCCTTCGATACGGTCAAGGCCTATGCCAGCCAGGAGCCGCAGTTCCTGGCCATCAGCCCGCGTGGCAAGGTGCCGGTGCTGCAGACCGAGCACGGCTACCTCAGCGAGACCGGGGCCATCCTCGACTACCTGGAGGACCTCGGCCAGGGCCGCCCGCTGCTGCCGGCCGAGCCTTTCGCCCGCGCCCAGGTGCGCGCCCTGGCCCGGGAGATCGAGCTGTACATCGAGCTGCCGGCGCGCAGCTGCTACGCCGAGGCGTTCTTCCGCACGCCGGTGGAGGCGGCGATCAAGGACAAGGCACGTTCCGAACTGCAGGCCGGCATCGCCGCGCTCAGGCGCCACGGCCGCTTCGCTCCCTATGTGGCTGGCGAGCAGTTCAGCCTGGCCGACCTGTACTTCCTCTACAGCATCGACCTGGCCGAGGTGGTGGCGCACAAGGTGCTGGGCTTCGACCTGCTGCAGGATTTTCCCGCCGCCCGCGCGCTGCTCGAGCTGTTGCAGCAGAACCCGCATGTACAGGCTATCGCCGCCGAGAAGGAAGCCGGCATGGCCGAGTTCCTGGCCTTTATCAAGAGCAAGGCATGAGGCCGTAGAGCCTGTCTGGGCTCTCGTGAGCCGGAGCCAGGCAAGAGTCGAGGGCACGCGCCGCCGAGGCCCTTGGCCAACGACGCATGACCGCTGCGCAGCGGGTGCTCAGCCGGCGGCGAAGTCGAGCAGGGCCTGGCCGGTCAGACGGTAGGTGATCCAGTCGTCCTTGGGCCGCGCGCCGAAGGCTTCGTAGAACTCCATGGCCGGGGTGTTCCAGTCCAGCACCGCCCATTCCATGCGCCCGCAGCCCCTGGCCACGGCGAGTTGCGCCAGGTGTCGCAGCAGCGCCTTGCCGGCGCCGAGCTTGCGGTACTCGGGAGAGACGTACAGATCTTCCAGATAGATGCCGTGCTTGCCGAGCCAGGTCGAGTAGCTGAAGAAGTACACGGCGAAGCCGACCGGTACGCCATCCTGCTCGCAGATCAGCGCGTGGGTGGTAGAGCCCTCGCCGAACAGGCTGTCGCGGATGCCGGCGACGTCGGTCTGCACCTCGTGCTCGGCCTTCTCGTAGATGGCCAGGTCGGTGATGAAGCGCAGGATCAGCGCGGCGTCGTCGATAGTGGCGGGGCGGATATTTAGGGGCATGGGGCTCAACCGTAGAGTAGGGCCAGGGTGGCCAATGGTATGCCGAGCAGGCTTAACAGGCCGAAGGCAGTGACCCAGCTGGCGCGTGGGCCGATGGGGGCTGTGTCGATCAGCGGTAGGCGCGGATAGCGGCCCAGCGTCAGCAGGCGTAGTAATAGCCAGCCGACGCTGTAGAAAAGCCGACTCAGGAATCGATCAAACAGCTCGTAGAGCAGGGTGTCCATGGGAAGTCCTTTTCCCGGATACATCGATCAGCGCTTGGCCAGCAGTTCCCTGCCACGTGCCACGGCGGCGCGCACCTGGTTCGGCGCAGTGCCGCCGATATGGTCGCGGGCGCCCACCGAGCCTTCCAGGGTCAGCACGGCGAACACGTCGTCAGTGATCTCGCCGCTGAACTGGCGCAGCTCGTCCAGGCTCATCTCGGCCAGGTCCTTGCCGGTTTGCACACCGTACTTCACCGCATGGCCGACGATCTCGTGGCAGTCGCGGAAGGGCAGGCCCTTGCGCACCAGGTAGTCGGCCAGATCCGTTGCCGTCGAGAAACCGCGGCGGGCCGCCTCGCGCATGATGTCCTTCTTCGGCTTGATCGCCGGAACCATGTCGGCGAAGGCACGCAGGCTGTCGCGCAGGGTGTCGGCGGCGTCGAACAGCGGCTCCTTGTCCTCCTGGTTGTCCTTGTTATAGGCCAGCGGCTGGCCCTTCATCAGGGTCAGCAGGCCGGTCAGGGCGCCGAATACCCGGCCGGTCTTGCCACGCACCAGCTCCGGCACGTCCGGGTTCTTCTTCTGCGGCATGATCGAGGAGCCGGTGCAGAAGCGATCCGGCAGGTCGATGAACTGGAACTGTGCCGAGGTCCACAGCACCAGCTCTTCGGAGAAGCGCGACAGGTGCATCATCGCCAGGGAGGCGGCGGCGCAGAATTCGATGGCGAAGTCGCGATCGGACACGCCGTCCAGGGAGTTGCCGCCGATGGCCTCGAAGCCGAGCAGCTGGCAGGTGATCTCGCGCTGGATCGGGTAGGTGGTGCCGGCCAGCGCGGCCGAGCCCAGCGGCATGCGGTTGACCCGCTTGCGGCAGTCGACCAGGCGCTCGTGGTCGCGGCTGAGCATCTCGAACCAGGCCAAAAGGTGATGCCCGAAGGTCACCGGCTGGGCGGTCTGCAGGTGGGTGAAGCCGGGCATGATGGTGTCGGCCTCGCGCTCGGCCAGGTCGAGCAGGCCCTGCTGCAGGCGGGTGATCTCGGCGAGGATGATGTCGATCTCGTCGCGCAGCCACAGGCGGATGTCGGTGGCGACCTGGTCGTTGCGGCTACGCCCGGTGTGCAGCTTCTTGCCGGTGACGCCGATGCGGTCGGTCAGCCGCGCCTCGATGTTCATGTGCACGTCTTCCAGGTCGACGCGCCAGTCGAACTGGCCGGCCTCGATCTCGGCCTGGATCTGCCTGAGGCCCGCCTCGATGGCGTCGCGCTCGTCCGCCGTGAGCACGCCGACCTTGGCCAGCATGCTCGCATGGGCGATGGAGCCCATGATGTCGTGGCGGTACAGGCGCTTGTCGAAGTCGACCGAGGCGGTGAAGCGGGCGACGAAGGCGTCGACGGGCTCGCTGAAGCGGCCGCCCCAGGACTGGTTGGTTTTTTCGCTGCTCATGGCTGGACTCGCGGCAGGGCAAGCGCGGCGGGCGCCTGCGGAACGGACAAAGTGTGCCGATAATAACAGCCTTGCCGGGAAAACCGAGGTGCAGGGCGCGTCACAGTTTTCCGCGATCGGCGGCAGCTGGGGCCCTCTTTTGGCCCGGCGGGAAGGCTCTGGCTTGTCGCCCGGAGGGCACACGAGGAAACTGCGCGGATGAAAATCCACTGGTTCAACAAGGGCCGCACCCTGGCCCCGGACGACGACTTCTTCCTGCCGGAGCTGTGCGAGCCCGAGGCCCTGCTCGGCCTGGTGCTGCTGGCCGAGCTGCTGGTGCTGGTGCTGGTGCTGTCCGAGCCGATGCTGCCGGGCTTCGACTGGGTGCGCCTGGCCCTGACCTCGCTGTTCGTGCAATGGATAGTGCTGCTCTCGGCGGCCCTGCTGTGCCGCCTGCGGCCGCTGCTGGCGCGCCTGCGAGCGGCGCTGGCCGGCAGCCTGTGCTGCGCTCTGGTGGTCGGCCTGACCCTGGCCTGCACGGCGGTGGCCGACTATTTCGACCTGGGCGGCAGGCTGCCGCGCGACGGCGAGGTCAACCTCTATCTGCGCCATGCGCTGATCGGCCTGATCATGTCCGGCCTGCTGCTGCGCTACTTCTATCTGCAGAGCCAGTGGCGCCGCCAGCAGCAGGCCGAGCTGAAGGCGCGCATCGAGTCGCTGCAGGCGCGCATCCGCCCGCACTTCCTGTTCAACAGCCTGAACAGCATCGCCAGCCTGGTGGCCGTCGACCCGCACAAGGCGGAGCAGGCGGTGCTCGACCTCTCCGACCTGTTCCGCGCCAGCCTGGCCAAGCCCGGCACCCTGGTGCCCTGGGCCGACGAGCTGGAGCTGGCCAGGCGCTACCTGTCGATCGAGCACTATCGGCTCGGCGACCGGCTACAGTTGGATTGGCAGGTGGAAAATGTGCCGGCGGATCTGCCGATCCCCCAGCTGACCTTGCAGCCGCTGCTGGAGAACGCCCTGATCTACGGCATCCAGCCGCGCATCGAAGGCGGCCTGGTGCGCATCGAGGCGGACTACCGGGACGGGGTGTTCCAGCTCTGCGTGAGCAACCCCTACCAAGACGACGGCGAGCGGCGGGAGTCGCGCGGCACCCACCAGGCCCTGGTGAATATCGATGCGCGCCTGGCGGCACTTTTCGGGCCGGGGGCGAGTCTCAGCGTGGATCGCCGTGACGGGCGCCACTTCACCTGTCTACGCTATCCTTGTTCGAGACTCATGCAGGAAGCCCGAGCAATATGAATGTGCTGATCGTCGATGACGAACCCCTTGCCCGCGAGCGCCTGATCCGCATGGTCGGCGAACTCGAGGGTTATCGTGTCCTCGAGCCCTCGGCCAGCAATGGCGAAGAAGCCCTGGCACTGATCGACAGCCTGCGGCCGGACGTGGTCCTGCTGGATATCCGCATGCCCGGCCTCGACGGCCTGCAGGTGGCGGCCAGGCTGTGCGAGCGCGAGGCGCCGCCGGCGGTGATCTTCTGCACCGCCCACGACGAATTCGCCCTGGAAGCCTTCGACGTCAGTGCCGTCGGCTACCTGGTCAAGCCGGTGCGCGCCGAGGCCCTGGCCGCCGCGCTGAAGAAGGCCGAACGGCCCAACCGCGTGCAGCTGGCCGCGCTGACCCGCCCGGCCGCCGGCGGCAACGGCGCCGGCCCGCGCAGCCATATCAGCGCACGCACGCGCAAGGGCATCGAGCTGATCCCGCTGGAGCAGGTGATCTTCTTCATCGCCGACCACAAGTACGTGACCCTGCGCCATGAGGGCGGCGAGGTGCTGCTCGACGAGCCGCTGAAGGCGCTGGAGGACGAGTTCGGCGAGCGCTTCGTGCGCATCCACCGCAACGCCCTGGTCGCCCGCGAGCGCATCGAGCGCCTGCAGCGCACCCCGCTGGGGCATTTCCAGCTCTACCTCAAGGGCCTCGGTGGCGATGCCCTGACCGTCAGCCGGCGCCATGTGGCCGGCGTGCGCAAGCTGATGCACAGCCTGTAGCTCGGCCCTGGCGTGGCCTGCGGCGATCCGGCTGCGGGCGCGCGCCGACCATCCTGTTATCATCCCCGGCAGTTCGTTTTCTGGAATTGCCCATGTCCCGCGAAATCCGCATCGCCACCCGTAAGAGCGCCCTGGCCCTGTGGCAGGCCGAGTACGTCAAGGCCCGCCTGGAGCAGGCCCACCCAGGCCTCAAGGTCAGCCTGGTACCCATGGTCAGCCGCGGCGACAAGCTGCTCGACGCGCCGCTGGCGAAGATTGGCGGCAAGGGCCTGTTCGTCAAGGAACTGGAGACCGCCCTGCTGGAGAACGAGGCCGACATCGCCGTGCACTCCATGAAGGACGTGCCGATGGACTTCCCCACGGGCCTCGGCCTGTTCTGCATCTGCGAGCGCGAGGACCCGCGCGACGCCTTCGTCTCCAATACCTACGACAGCCTCGACGCCCTGCCGCCCGGCAGCGTGGTCGGCACCTCCAGCCTGCGCCGCCAGGCCCAGCTGCTGGCGCGCCGGCCCGACCTGAAGATCCACTTCCTGCGCGGCAACGTGAACACCCGCCTGGCCAAGCTGGATGCCGGCGAGTACGACGCCATCATTCTCGCCGCCGCCGGTCTGATCCGCCTGGGCTTCGAGGACCGTATCCGTGCCTCGATCAGCGTCGACGACAGCCTGCCGGCCGGTGGCCAGGGCGCCGTGGGCATCGAGTGCCGCACGGCCGATGCCGAGATCCATGCCCTGCTGGCGCCCCTGCACCATGCCGAGACGGCCGCCCGGGTCAGCGCCGAGCGTGCGCTGAACAAGCGCCTGAATGGCGGCTGCCAGGTGCCGATCGCCTGCTATGCGCTGCTGGAGGGCGAGCAGCTGTGGCTGCGCGGCCTGGTCGGCCAGCCCGACGGCGGCCTGCTGCTGCGTGCCGAGGGCCGCGGCAGCGACGCCGAGGCGCTCGGCGTGCAGGTGGCCGAGCAGCTGCTGGCGCAGGGCGCCGCGGACATTCTCAAGGCAGTGTACGGCGAGGCCGCCCCCGAGTGACCGGCTGGCGCCTGCTGCTGACCCGCCCGGCCGCCGAGTGCGCGGCCCTGGCCGCCACCCTGGCCGAGGCTGGGGTGTTCAGCCGCAGCCTGCCGCTGCTGGAGACCGAGACGCTGACCGAGACGCCCGAGCAGCGCGCCACCATTCTCGACCTCGAGCGTTACTGCGCGGTCATCGTGGTGAGCAAGCCGGCCGCGCGCCTGGGCCTGGCCCTGCTCGATCGCTACTGGCCGCAGCCGCCGGCGGGTCAACGCTGGTTCAGCGTCGGCGCCGCCACTGCGCAGATCCTCGACGCCTATCTGGCGCCCCACGGCCTGGGCGCCTGCTGCCCGAGCCAGGGTGACGACAGCGAGGCGCTGCTGGCCCTGCCCGAACTGGAGCAGGCCCTGCGCGTGCCGACCCCGCGCGTGCTGCTGATGCGCGGCGCGGGTGGCCGCGAGCTGATCGCCGAAACCCTGCGCGCACGTGGCGTGGTGGTGGACTACCTGGAGCTCTACCGGCGCGTGCGTCCCGAGTACCCGGCCGGCACCCTGGCCCGGCTGGTCGAGGGCGAGCGTCTCAATGCCCTGCTGGTGAGCAGCGCCCAGGGCCTGGAAAACCTGCGCCAGTTGGCCGGCGATGCCTGGGTCGGACTGACTCGGCTACCCTTGCTGGTACCCAGCCCGCGCGTGGCGGAGCTGGCCCGTGCGGCTGGCGCCCGGCAGGTCATCGATTGTCGCGGCGCCGGTGCCGCGGCCGTTCTCGCGGCCTTGCGCGCCCACCCGGCGCCGGCCACCGACGAATAAGGAAGGACTCGTGAGCGAAAGCACCCCGCAGAAGATCAGCGAACAGACCCCGCAACCCGCCATCGATCAACCGCCCAAGGCCCCGGTGGCCAAGGCCAAGGGCCGCGGCCCGGCCTGGCTGGCCCTGCTGGTCGGCCTGGCCGCCCTCGGCGCCGGCGGCTGGAGCGCCTGGCAGCTGTATCAGCAGCAGGGGCAGGCGGCGGCCCAGCTGGCGCAGTTCCGCCAGGCCGGCGAAGCGGCCCAGGCACAGATCAGGGCCAGCGAGGAGCGCCTTGCCAGCAAGCTGGCCGGGCTGCCCTCGGCGGACCAGCTGGCCACCCAGCGCGATCTGCTGGTGAGCCTGCAGGGCGAGCAGCAACGCCTGGCGCAGAGCCTCTCCGGCATGCTCGGCAAGAGCCGCGAGGACTGGCGCCTGGCCGAGGCCGAGCACCTGTTGCGTCTGGCCATGCTGCGCCTGACGGCGCTGCAGGACGTGGACAGTGCCATCGCCCTGGTGCAGGGCGCCGACGACATCCTGCGGGCGCAGAACGACCCGCAGGCCTTCGCCGCCCGCGGCGAGCTGATCAAGGTGCTGGAGGCCCTGCGCAGCCTGCCGCAGGTCGACCGCAGCGGCCTGTTCCTGCAATTGGCGGCGCTGCGCGGGCAGATCGACGGCCTGCAGATGCTGGCCCCCGAATATCTGGCGCCGGACGAGGTGCCCAGCGCCGTCAGCGTCAGCGACAGCAGTCGCTGGGCCGAGCTGTGGCAGCAGCTGTCGCGCTACGTGCGCATCGACCTGCACGCCGACCAGGACGTGCGCCCGCAGCTGGCCGGGCAGAGCCTGGCGCAGGTGCGCCTGACCCTGGCCCTGGCTCTGGAACAGGCCCAGTGGGGTGCGCTGAACGGCGAGCAGGAGGTCTACCGCCAGGCGCTGGCGGCGGCAGGCGATGTGCTGGACAGCTACTTCGACCGCGACAACCGGGCCGTGCAGGCGATGCGCAAGCGCATCGGCGAGCTGGCCGGGCAGTCGGTGGTGGCCGGCATGCCCAGGCTGGACGATGCGCTGAATACCCTGCAGACCTACCTCAAGCGCCGCGAGGCGGCCGAGCTGCTGCCTGAGGGCGAGGCCGAGGGCGCGGCCGGAGCGGCCGAGGAGGGCGGGCAATGATCCGCGCCGTCCTGCTGCTGGTCCTGGTGGTGGCCGGCGCCACCGCCCTGGGCCTGGCCATCGCCGAACACAGCGGCTATGTACTGATCGCCTGGAAGGGCTTGCGCTACGAATCCAGCCTGTGGGTGTTCCTGCTCCTGGTGCTGCTGCTGTGGGCCGCATTCTGGGGGCTGCGCTGGCTGCTGCGGGCGCTGCTGACGTCCGCCGGGGTGGTCAATCCCTGGTCGCGGCGCAACCTCGGCAAGCGCCGCGCGCTGGCGGCCGACAAGGGCCTGCTGGACCTGATCGAGGGCCGCTGGGAGCGCGCCGTGCGCCATCTCGGCCTGGCCGCCGAGGGCGAGCGCCAGCCGCTGCTCTACTACCTCGGCGCGGCGCGCGCGGCGCAGCGCCTGGGGCGCATGGAGGAGAGCGAGGCGCTGCTGGAGAAGGCGCTGCAGCGCCAGCCCCAGGCCGAGCTGGCCATCGCCCTGACCCATGCCGAGCTGCAGCAGGCCAGCGGCGATCTGGAGGGCGCGCACGCTACCCTGCAGGCCATGCGCGAGCGCCATCCGCGTCACCATCAGGTGCTGCAGGCGCTGCAACAGTTGCTGGTGGCGCGCGGCGACTGGGCGGCCCTGCTCGAGCTGCTGCCGGAGCTGCGCAAGACCCGGGTGCTGCAGGGCGAGGCCCTGGCCGAGCTGGAGCGCAAGGTCTGGCTGGAGCGCCTGCGTGCCGCCGGCGGGCAGGAGCAGGGCGAGGCCGGCCTGCAGGCGCTCGGCCAGGCCTGGCAGCAGCTCGGCGCGGCGCAGCGTCAGGACCCCGAGCTGCTCGCCGTGTATGCCGCCCGGCTGCATGCCCTGGGCGCCGAGGAGGAGGCCGAGGCAGTGCTGCGCAAGGCCCTCAAGCAGGGCTACGACGGTCGCCTGGTGCGTCTCTACGGCCTGCTGCGCGGCAGCGACCCGGCCCGCCAGCTGCAGGTGGCCGAGGGGCTGCTCAAGCAGCATCCGCAGGACCCCCTGCTGCTGCTCACCCTGGGCCGCCTGTGCCTGCAGAGCCGGCTCTGGGGCAAGGCGCGGGAATACTTCGAGATCAGCCTGGAGTTTTCCCGCAGCCCCGAGACCTGTGCCGAGCTGGCGCGTCTGCTGGCCAGCCAGGGCGAGGTCGAGCAGAGCAATCGCCTGCTCCAGGAGCTGCTGGTGCTGCAGGGTCAGCGCCTGCCGGAGCTGCCGCAGCCGTCGGCCTGACGTGCGGTGCCCCGTCGCTGACGGGGCGCTCGCCCTCGCCTTGAAAGGCCGGCCGGCTTTCCTCTACCGTAGGCGCCTTTCCCGCCCCGCATCGGAGTCTCCATGGCGCTGGCCAACCCGCGTACCCTGTTCCTCCTGGCCTTTCTCGGCTGCCTGGCCCTGATGGGCGGTGCCCTCTACCTGGAGCACGTGGTCGGCCTCAACCCCTGCCCGCTGTGCGTCGTTCAGCGCGTCTTCGTCGTGCTGTTCGGTCTGGTCTGCCTGATCGCCGCCCTGCATGGCCCGCAGCGTGGCGGGCGCCGCGGCTATGCCGGGCTGGCCCTGCTGTTCGCCGCCGGCGGTGCCGGCACGGCGGCACGCCAGGTGTGGCTGCAGGGCGTGCCGGCCGATCAGCTGGAGGCCTGCCTGCCGAGCCTGGAGTTCATGATGCAGGCGCTGCCGCTGCAGGAGATCGTCAGCCTGGTATTCCACGGCACCGCCGACTGCGCCGAAGTGACCTGGACCCTGTTCGGCCTGAGCCTGCCGGAATGGAGCCTGCTGGCGTTCGCCGGGATGATCCTGTTCGCCCTGTTCCAACTGCTGCGCCGCGGCTAGCGAGCAACAGCCGGTAACGCTCCCGGTTTGCCGCCGCCGCGGCCGCGCGCGATAGTCCTGTGTCGATCATCGCGTATCGGAGCCATGCCATGCGTCTCGTCCTGCTCTGCTGCCTGCTGCTCGGGCTCACGGCCTGCGGCACCCCCGACATTCGTCAGTACGCCGGCGAACAGCCGCGGCTCGAACTGTCCGACTACCTGAACGGCGAACTGGAAGCCTGGGGCATGTTCCAGAACCGCTCCGGCGAGGTGGTCAAGCGCTTCCATGTCGCCATGACCGGTACCTGGCAGGGCGATGTCGGCACCCTCGACGAACGCTTCACCTACAGCGACGGCAGCACCGAGCGCAGGGTCTGGACCCTGCGCCGCCAGGCCGATGGCAGCTGGCGCGGCACGGCCGCGGATGTGCTTGGCGAGGCCGTCGGCGAAGTGGCCGGCAATGCCCTGCACTGGCGCTACCAGCTGCGCCTGAAGGTGGACGGCGAGGAGTACCTGGTCGACTTCGACGACTGGATGTTTCTCATCGACCAGCGCGTCATGCTCAACCGCGCACGCATGAGCAAGTGGGGCGTCGAGCTGGGCCAGGTGACCCTGAGCTTCTATAAAGCCGCGCCATGACGGGCTTGTGGCTTTCCCGCACGAGGTGACTTGATGCCCACGCCGAGTGGGCATACTCTGGCCTCGTGGTCTTGCCACAAAACTGGCGGGATCGACCCCGGGAATGTTCGAGCTGACAATAAAATGTCTCGGGGCTGGCGTATTCAGCATTCACCAGTAGGAAGCGAGGACATCATGCTCGAGAGCTGCCAGAACGCCCAGGAGCGTTGGGGAGGGGTGCACCAGCTGATCGACCGCTGGCTGCAGGAGCGTCACGAACTGATCGGTGCCTATGCCGCGCTGAGTGAAAAGCCGCAGGCGCCGGCGGCCAATGCGGCTGACCTGCAGCGCTTCTGCGAGATCCTGGTGGACTACGTGTCGGCCGGGCACTTCGAGGTCTACGAACAGCTCACCGTCGAGGCCAAGGCCTTCGGCGACCAGCGCGGCCTGGAGCTGGCCAAGCAGATCTACCCGCGCATCGAGGCCATCACCGAAGTGGCGCTGGCCTTCAACGACCGCTGCGACAACGGCGACTGTCGCGACACCGCCTCGCTCAGCACCGAGCTGAAACGCCTCGGCCAACTGCTGCACGAGCGCTTCGAGCTGGAAGACTGCCTGATCGAAGTGCTGCACAACGCGCATCAGCAGCAGGTCGGCGCCCCGCTCTGAGCACCTCCACCCCGGTCCGCCAGGCGGATCGGGGCCAGGTCGTCAATCGGCCACTTCCAGCAACTCCACCTCGAAGACCAGCGGTGCATTGGCGGGTATCAGATCGCCTGCGCCTTCCTCGCCGTAGGCCTGGGCAGCCGGGATCACCACCCGCCAGCGCGCGCCTTCCGCCATTTGCAGCAGCGCGGTCTGCCAGCCGGGAATCAGCGCGGCGAGGCGGAACCACTGTGGACCCTCGCTCTGGTCGAACAGGCTGCCGTCGGCCAGCTCGCCCCGGTAGCTGACCCTGACCCTGCCGCCGGCCTGCGGCTTCTGGCCGTTGCCCCGGCGCAGCTCGCGAACCAGTACGCCGCCGGCCAGTTCGCGCACGCCCTGAGCGGCCTTCTCCCGGGCGAGGAAGCGTTGTTCGGCGCGCAGCATGGCGCCGCGCTCGTGCTCGTCCAGCAGGGCCTCGATGCGTCCTTCCGGCAGGCGCAGAGGCTCGTCGCGGTAGGCCTCGCGCAGTCCGTCGAGGAGGGCCTGCAAAGGCATTCCCGGCATCTCTTCGCGCAGCCGCTCGCCGAGCCGCGCGCCCAGGCTGTAGGCCAGTTCGTCGTCGTTCGGGGTAGCCTGGCCCATGCTCGGCAGCAGGCACAGCAACAGTGGTAGATGACGCGGCAGCATCGACGGCTCTCCGGTGGGTGTTGCGCGATTATGCCCGTTGTCGGCGGATGAGCTAGCGACCGACGAGGCGGGCGTCTAGTATGGGGTCACCAACGTCCGTTAGGAGGCACGTCATGCCGGCCAAGAATAAGAAGTCCGTGAACACTCCTCTGCACCTGCTCCAGCAACTTTCCCACAGCCTGCTCGAACACCTGGAGAAGGCCTGCTCCCAGGCCCTGGTGGATGCCGAACAACTGCTGGCCAAGCTGGAGAAGCAGCGCGGCAAGGCCCAGGAGAAGCTCCACGACACCCGCACCAAGCTGCAGGATGCGGCCAAGGCCGGCAAGGCCAAGGCCCAGGAGAAGGCCAAGGCTGCGGTGGCCGAGCTGGAGGAGCTGCTCGACGGCCTCAAGACTCGCCAGGCCGAGACCCGCGCCTATATCGCCCAGCTCAAGCGTGATGCCCAGGAGAGCCTGAAACTGGCCCAGGGCGTGGGCAAGGTGCGCGAAGCGGCGACCAAGGCCCTGGACAGCCGCGCCGCGGCTAAGCCCGCAGCTAAGCCGGCCGTGAAGAAGGCTGCCACCAAGCCTGCAGCGAAACCCGCCGCCAAGGCCGCCGCCAAACCCGCAGTCAAGGCTCCGGCCAAGGTCGCTGCGACCAAGCCGGCTGCTAAGCCGGCCGCCAAACCTGCTGCGAAGAAGGCTGCCAGCACCGCCAAACCGGCGGCCAAACCGGCCGCGAAGCCCGCCGCCAAGGCTGCGGCGAAAGCTGCGGCCAAACCCGTCGCCAAAGCTGCGGCCAAGCCTGCCGGCAAAGCTGCAGCAGCTAAGCCCGCTGCCAAGGCGACTGCCACCAAGCCGGCCGCTAAGCCTGCGGTCAAGCCCGCTGCCAAGGCCGCCGCCAAACCGGCTGCCAAACCTGCTGCCAAGGCCCCGGCCAAGCCCGCCGCGAAACCTGCAGCCGCCAAACCCGCGACCAAACCCGCTGCCAAGCCGGCGGCGAAGCCAGTCTCCAAGCCTGCTGCCGCCAAGCCGGCGGCACCGGCCAGCGCGGCCGCGCCGGCCCCGGCCGCTACACCGGCCAGCGGCAACGGCAGCACCCCGCCGAGCGCCTAACTGGCCGCGGCCGCGGCGCGCAGCAGTGTGCACGCGTCGCGGTCGCCCAGCAGCAGCTCCAGCCAGGCCACGGCTTCGTCCGTGGCCTGCCATTTCTGGCTGGCCCGTTCCAGCCTGCCGAGCAGCTCGCGCTCGGCCTCCAGTTCCAGCGCCTTGATCTCTTCGCGCAGCCGCGCCTGCTGCGGGTCTTTCTGTGCCGCGGCCTTCAGGCCTTGCCGCAGCTCGCGCAGCGGCTGCACCACCTGGCGCTGCCAGGGCTCGGCGATGGCGCGCAGTCGCTCGAGGCGCTCCGCACTGGCGGTAGCCCGGCGCTGCTCCAACCACAAGGCGCAGAGCAGCAGGCAGACATCCGTACCCTGCTCCTGCAGGCGCAGGCAGGTCTGCTCCACGCCGGGGCGGGCGTAGCAGGCGAGGGCGAAATTCCACAGGTCAGGCGGCATGCGGCGCTCCGGGCGAAGCTGGTAGACTCCGCGGCCATTATGATCCGACTCCAGAACCTCACTCTACAGCGTGGTCCGCAGCGCCTGCTCGAAGGCGCCGAACTGACCCTGCACGCCGGCCAGAAGGTCGGTCTGATCGGCGCCAACGGCGCCGGCAAGTCCAGCCTGTTCGCCCTGCTGCGCGGCGAGCTCGGTCCCGACGCCGGCGATTGCCGGCTGCCGGCCGACTGGCGCATCGCCCATATGCGCCAGGAGGTCGACAACCTGGAACGGCTCGCCGTCGACTATGTGCTCGACGGCGACACTCACCTGCGCGCGATCCAGGCCGAGTTGGCCAGGGCCGAGGCGGCCCACGACGGCGCCGCCATCGCCCGCCTGCACAGCGAGCTGGACAACGCCCAGGGCTACTCGGCCGACGCCCGCGCGCGCAAGCTGCTGGCCGGTCTCGGCTTCACCTCCGAGCAGATGGACCGGCGCGTCGGCGACTTCTCCGGTGGCTGGCGCATGCGCCTGAACCTGGCCCAGGCGCTGATGT
Source organism: Pseudomonadaceae bacterium (assembly GCA_033838285.1). GTDB lineage: Bacteria > Pseudomonadota > Gammaproteobacteria > Pseudomonadales > Pseudomonadaceae > Aquipseudomonas. The sequence continues at coordinate 11,663 of JAJLLC010000011.1, read as the reverse complement.
GCCCGTCCGAGCTGCTGCTGCTCGACGAGCCGACCAACCACCTCGACCTCGATGCCATCCTCTGGCTGGAAGAGTGGCTCAAGGGCTACCCCGGCACCCTGCTGCTGATCTCCCACGATCGCGACTTCCTCGACGCCGTGGTCGACCACGTGGCGCACCTGGAGCAGCAGAAGCTGACTCTCTACCGCGGCGGCTACTCGGCCTTCGAGCGCACCCGCGCCGAGCGCCTGGCGCAGCAGCAGCAGGCCTACGAGAAGCAGCAGGCGCAGCGTGCGCACATGGAAGACTTCATCCGCCGCTTCAAGGCCAAGGCCACCAAGGCACGCCAGGCGCAGAGCCGGATCAAGGCCCTGGAACGCCTGGAGGAGCTGGCCCCGGCGCACGTCGACTCGCCCTTCGACTTCGCCTTTCGCGAGGCGGACAAGGTCTCCAGCCCGCTGCTGAATCTCTCCGAGGCGCGCCTCGGCTATGGCGACAAGTGCGTGCTGGACAAGGTCAAGCTGAGCCTCGCCCCCGGCGCGCGCATCGGCCTGCTCGGCCCCAATGGCGCCGGCAAGTCGACCCTGATCAAGACCCTGGCCGGCGACCTCGGCGTGCTTGGCGGCAGCCTGGCGCGCGGCGAGAACCTGGCCATCGGCTACTTCGCCCAGCACCAGCTCGACTCCCTCGACGCCAAGGCCAGCCCGCTGCTGCACCTGCAGCGCATCGCCCCGGGCGAGCGCGAGCAGAGCCTGCGCGATTTCCTCGGCGGCTTCGACTTCCGCGGCGAGCGCTGTGACGAGGCGGTGCTCAACTTCTCCGGTGGCGAGAAGGCGCGCCTGGCCCTGGCCCTGATCGCCTGGCAGAAGCCCAACCTGTTGCTGCTCGACGAACCGACCAACCACCTCGACCTAGAAATGCGCCTGGCCCTGACCCTGGCCCTGCAGGACTTCGCCGGCGCCGTGCTGGTGGTGTCGCACGACCGCCACCTGCTCAAGAGCACCACCGACGAGTTCCTCCTGGTGGCCGACGGGCGCATCCAGCCGTTCGAGGGCGACCTCGACGACTACGCGCGCTGGCTGGTCGACTACCGTGCCCGGCAGCAACCGCAGAGCACTGCCGCGCCGGCGGCGGACAAGACCGACAAGCGCGCCCAGCGCCAGGCCGCCGCCGCCCTGCGCCAGCAGCTGGCGCCGCACAAGCGCGAGGCGGAGAAGCTGGAGAAGGAACTGGGCAAGCTGCAGGAAAAGCTCGCCGCCGTCGAAGACAAGCTCGGCGACAGCGGCCTGTACGAGGCTGCGCGCAAGGACGAACTGCGTGAGCTGCTGGCCGAGCAGGCCGCGCTCAAGGTGCGCGAGGCCGAGCTGGAAGAGGCCTGGCTGGAAGCCCTGGAAACCCTGGAGGCCCTGCAGCGGCAACTGGAGGAAAGCGAGTGACGGCTGAGTTGGCGCTGCTCGGCGACTGGCGCGAGCCCCTGATCCTGGCGGGGCAGATTCTGTTGATCCTGGTGCTGGCCTGGCTCGCCCAGCGCCTGGTCAGTCGCGGCATCACCCGCCTCGGCGAGCGCTACGCGGCGCTGCCGGCCGAACTCTGGCTGCCGCTGCGCGGCCTGCTGCGCTGGCTGATCATGGGCAGCGCCCTGATGCTGGTGCTGGAGCGCCTGGGCGTGTCCGCCGAGGTGCTGTGGGCCGCGCTGACCGGTTTCACCGCGGTCGCCGCGGTGGCCTTCTTCGCCATCTGGAGCGTGTTGTCCAACATGTTCTGCGCCCTGCTGATCTTCAGCCTGGGGCCGTTCCGCCTGGGCGACACCGTGGAAGTGATCGATAGCGCCGACAAGCCCGGGGTCAAGGGCCGGGTGGTGGCGATCAACCTGTTCTACACCACCCTGCAGGACAGCGAGGCGGACGACGCGCAGATCCAGGTGCCCAACAGCCTGTTCTTCCAGAAGTCGGTGCGCCGCTGGCGCGGAGCGTTCGGGCGGGAGTAGGCTGGTCACCCGCCGCATTCTTGTCGAGGTCATTGCCCATGTCTCTGGAAACCTGGCTCGCCTTCTTCGTCGCCTGTTGGGTGATCAGCCTGTCGCCCGGTGCCGGCGCGGTCGCCTCGATGAGTGCTGGGCTGCAGTACGGCTTCTGCCGCGGCTACTGGAACGCGCTGGGCCTGCAGCTGGCACTGCTGGCGCAGATCGCCGTGGTCGCCGCCGGCCTCGGTGCGGTGCTGGCGACTTCGGAGCTGGCCTTCAACCTGATCAAGTGGTTCGGCGTGGCCTACCTGGTCTACCTCGGCTGGCGCCAGTGGGTCGCCGCCCCCGGCGAGATCCATGCCGGCGAAGGCGGGCGCCCGCTGGGCCGGCCGCTGACCCTGGTGCTGCGCGGCTTCCTGGTCAACGCCAGCAATCCCAAGGCGATCATCTTCATCCTCGCCGTGCTGCCGCAGTTCCTCGACCCCAAGGCGCCGCTGCTGGCCCAGTACCTGCTGATGGCGGCGACCATGGTCGCCGTCGACCTGATCGTCATGGCCGGCTACACCGGCCTGGCCGCGCGGGTGCTGCGTGCCCTGCGCTCGCCGCGCCAGCAGCGCGTGCTCAATCGCACCTTCGGCGGGCTGTTCATGGCCGCCGCGGCCCTGCTGGCGACGGTGCGGCGCGCCTGATGCGGGTGTGGATAGACGCCGACGCCTGCCCGAGGCTGGCCCGCGATCAGGTGGTGAAGTTCGCCCTGAAGCGCGGCTTCGAAGTGGTGCTGGTGGCCGGCCAGGCGGTGGCGCGGCCCAACTTCGCCTGCGTCAGGCTGGTGGTGGTGCCGAGCGGCCCAGACGCGGCGGACGACCATCTGGTCGAGCACGCCGTGCCCGGCGAGCTGGTGATCTGCAGCGACGTGCCGCTGGCAGACCGCCTGGTGAAGAAGGGCGTGGCGGCACTCGATCCGCGCGGCCGCGAGTTCGACGAGCGCAACATGGGCGAGCGCCTGGCGGTGCGCAACCTGTTCACCGACCTGCGCGAGCAGGGGCAGATGGGCGGCGGCCAGGCGGCCTACTCGGAGCGGGATCGCCAGGCCTTCGCCAACGCCCTGGACCGTATCCTCACGCGACTGATGCGCTGAATTCGCAGGAGGGGTTGAGCGTAGCGATACCCATCACCCGCCAGCGCTGGGTATCGGCGCAAGGGCCTCCACCCATCCTGCGAACTGACGAAGTACCGGGGGCGGAGTGGCCTGCTTCCCGGATTGCATCCGGGCTACCCGCTGACGCGCTGACTCAGCCGCACAGATAGGTGCCGGTGCCCACCGCCACCAGCACGCCTTCCTCGTTGTGCAGCTCGCTGCGCACCACCGCCACCTTGTTGCCCGCGCGCAGCGGCACGGCGGTGGCGCAGAACAGCTGGCCGCGCCCGGGGCGCAGGTAGTCGACGCGCAGGTCGATGGTGCCCAGCTTGGACAGGCGCTGCATGCGCTCCTGCTGGCTCAGGTGCTGGTGCTTGTCGAAGGCGCCGATCAGCGCCATGGCGCCGCCGGCGACGTCGAGCAGCGCGGAGATCACCCCGCCGTGGAGGATGCCGTGGACGAAGTTGCCGATCAGCTCGGGCTTCATCGGCAGGCTCATCACCACCCGCTCGCCACTCAGCTCGTCGATGCGGATGCCCAGCACCTGGTTGAAGGGGATGCGCTGGAAGAAGGCCTCGACGCCCTGGCGCTGCTCCTCGGACAGCTGGAAGACCGGTTTGCTCATACTGCGCTCCTGCGGCTCGACTGTGGCGCACACGCTGCCGCAGGACGCTGCAGCTGGCCAGGGGCGCGGCGGGGACGCCGCGCACTATGGCCGGAACGGCCGATCAGTGCGGCTGCGCCAGCTCCAGCACACGGTCGACCAGCTTGTTGATGCCGGCGGCGGCCTGGGCGATGGATTCGGCCAGCATGTAGGCCGGGGTGCTCACCAGCTTGCGCGCGCTGTCCTCGACTATGTCCTCCACCGTGCACTCGACGTGCTGGCCGCCCATGGCGGTCAGGGCGGAGGCGGCCGGATCGTCGGCGGCGCCCAGGGTGCAGGTCACGCCCTCGCCGTAGATCTTCGCCGCCAGGGCCGGGGCGATGCAGATCAGGCCGATCGGCTTGCCGGCGCGGGCGAAGGCCTGGGCGGCGGCCAGCACGTCGGGCTGCACGCTGCAGCTGGCGCCCTGCACGGCGAAGCTGGAGAGGTTCTTGGCCACGCCGAAGCCGCCCGGCAGGATCAGCGCGTCGTATTGCTCGGCTTTCAGGTCGCGCACGTCCAGCACGTCGCCACGGGCGATGCGTGCCGCCTCGATCAGCACGTTGCGGCTCTCCGCCATTTCCTCGCCGGTGAGGTGATTGATCACGTGCATCTGCGCGATGTCGGGGGCGAAGCACTGCACCTGGGCGCCACGCTGGTCCAGGCGCAACAGGGTAATGACGCTCTCGTGGATTTCCGCGCCATCGTAGACGCCACAGCCGGAAAGGATGACCGCGACTCGTTTGTGCATGCTGTTCTCCAAGGAATGATCGGAACTCCGCGCAGTGTACCTGCTGCCCGGATGTCGCCAAATGCCCCCCGGCGTGGCATTCGCCGTCGCGAGCGCAGGCCGGGGCAGGCATAGGATCAGCTTAGGTCAACCGCCGTCGTGCCGAACCATGAATCTGATCCTGCTCGCCGTTCCCTTCTTCTTCCTGCTGATCGCCCTCGAACTGCTCGCCGACCGCGTGCGCGGGATGTCCACCTATCGCCTGGCGGATTCGCTGAACAGCCTCAGCGCCGGCGTGCTGTCCCAGGCCAGCGGCCTGCTGAGCAAGGCTGTGGCCGTGCTCGGCTATGCCTTCGCCTACCAGCACCTGCATCTCACGGTGCTGCCGGACGAGCCCTGGGTCTGGCTGCTGGCCTTCGTCTTCTACGACTTCTGCTACTACTGGAACCACCGCATCGGCCACGAGCGCAATGTGTTCTGGGCCTCGCACGTGGTGCATCACCAGAGCGAGGACTACAACCTCACCACGGCGTTGCGCCAGACCAGTACCGGCTTCCTGCTGAGCTGGATCTTCTACCTGCCCATGGCCGTGCTGGGCATTCCGCCACTGGTGTTCGTCACGGTGGCGGCGCTCAACCTGCTCTACCAGTTCTGGGTACACACCCGCCACGTGCCCAAGCTGGGCTGGTACGAGTGGTTCTTCGTCACGCCCTCCAACCACCGCGTGCACCATGCACAGAACCCGGTGTACATGGATCGCAACTACGGCGGCGTGTTCATCCTCTGGGATCGCCTGTTTGGCACCTTCCAGGAAGAGCTGGACGAGCAGCCGGTGGTGTTCGGCGTGACCACCCCGTTGCGCAGCTGGAATCCGCTGTGGGCCAACCTGCAGTTCTACCTGCAGCTGTGGCGCGACGCGGTGCGCGCCGGCTCCTGGTGGGACAGGCTGCGCATCTGGTTCATGCCCACCGGCTGGCGCCCGGCCGACGTGGCGGCGCGCTGGCCGATCGACAAGCCGGACCTGGCCAGTTTCCGCAAGTTCGACATCCCCCTGAGCCGGGGTCAGAAGCGCTATGCCACGCTGCAGTTCGCCACCTATGTGCTGGGCGTCAGCGGCCTGCTGGCGGTGGCCGAGGCGCAGCCGCTGGCGGTGCTGGCCGGCGCCTGGCTGTGGGTGGCCTTCGGCCTCTATGGCATCGGCGCCTGGCTGGAGAACCGGCCCTTCGCCCGTGCCCTGGAGCTGCTGCGCCTGGCGCTCAACCTGCCGGCCCTGCTGTGGGCCCAGCAGGTCGGCCTGATCGGCGCCGGCGGCCTGCCTTGGCTGCTGCTGGCGGGCTGGAGCCTGGCCAGCCTGGCCTGGCTGCTCTGGCCGCGGCGCGAACGCCTGCAGGCGGCCTGAGCCGCGGAACTGCGGCGGCCCGTCGCAGTCTGGGTGTGACAGTCATTATTTGGTCATAATGGTCGGATATAACTGTCACACTCGCCCGCCGTGCGGGTTCTGGAGTCCGTCGTGAGCTTTACCCCCGCCAACCGCCTGTTCCCCGCCACCCGCCTGCGCCGCAATCGTCGTGACGACTTCTCCCGGCGTCTGGTGCGCGAGCACCGCCTGAGCGTCGACGACCTGATCCTGCCGGTGTTCGTGCTGGACGGCGCGGGCCGCCGCGAGACGGTGCCCTCGATGCCGGGCGTCGAGCGCCTGTCCATCGACCTGCTGCTGGAGGAAGCTGAGCGCTGGGTCGAACTGGGCATCCCGGCGCTGGCGCTGTTCCCGGTGACGCCGCTGGAGAAGAAGTCCCTCGACGGCGCCGAGGCCTGGAATCCCGAGGGCATCGCCCAGCGCGCGATCCGTGCGCTGCGCGCCAAGTTCCCCGAGCTGGGAGTGATCAGCGACGTGGCCCTCGACCCCTTCACCACCCACGGCCAGGACGGCATCCTCGATGACGAGGGTTACGTGATGAACGACGTGACCGTCGACGCCCTGGTCAGGCAGGCGCTGTCGCACGCCGAGGCCGGCGCCCAGGTGGTGGCGCCGTCGGACATGATGGACGGGCGCATCCAGGCGATCCGCGAGGCGCTGGAACTGGCCGAGCACAGCAACGTGCGCATCATGGCCTACTCGGCCAAGTACGCCAGCGCCTACTACGGCCCGTTCCGCGACGCGGTCGGCTCGGCCGCCAACCTCGGCAAGGCCAACAAGGCCAGCTACCAGATGGACCCGGCCAACGGCGACGAGGCCCTGCACGAAGTGGGCGCGGACCTGGCCGAAGGCGCCGACATGGTCATGGTCAAGCCGGGCATGCCCTACCTGGACATCGTCTGGCGGGTGAAGGACGCCTACAAGGTGCCGACCTTCGCCTACCAGGTCAGCGGCGAATACGCCATGCACATGGCCGCCATCCAGAACGGCTGGCTGTCCGAGGCGGTGATCCTGGAGTCGCTGACCGCCTTCAAACGCGCCGGCGCCGATGGCATCCTCACCTACTTCGCCGCGCGCGCGGCAGAACTCTTGAAAGCGGGGCGCTGAGCCGCCCCAGGGAAGCAGGACATGAACACCGAGGGACTCAGCAACAAGCAGATCGTCGACGCCCAGCTCGAGGCCGAGCAGTCGGCAGCGCTGGAGGTGGTCGCCGAGGTCGCGCCGCCGCCCGAGCCGGCGCCGCCCGCGCCGGCGCCCATCCCCGGGGTGGATGACAGCAGCCTGTACATCCACCGCGAGCTGTCGCAGCTGCAGTTCAACATCCGCGTGCTGGAGCAGGCGCTGGACGAGTCCTATCCGCTGCTGGAGCGCCTCAAGTTCCTGCTGATCTTCTCCAGCAACCTCGACGAGTTCTTCGAGATCCGCGTCGCTGGCCTGAAGAAGCAGATCAACTTCGCCCGCGAGCAGGCCGGCGCCGACGGCCTGCTGCCGAGCCAGGCGCTGGCGCGCATCTCCGAGATCGCCCACGAGCAGGTGCACCGCCAGTACGCCCTGCTCAACGACGTGCTGCTGCCGGAGCTGGCCAAGCACCAGATCAACTTCATCCGCCGCCGCTACTGGACCACCAAGCTGAAGACCTGGGTGCGCCGCTACTTCCGCGACGAGATCGCGCCGATCATCACGCCGATCGGCCTTGACCCGACGCACCCCTTCCCGCTGCTGGTGAACAAGAGCCTGAACTTCATCGTCGAGCTGGAAGGCGTCGACGCCTTCGGGCGCGACTCCGGCCTGGCCATCATCCCGGCGCCGCGCCTGCTGCCGCGCATCATTCGCGTGCCGGAGGAGATCGGCGGGGCAGGGGACAACTACGTGTTCCTTTCCTCGATGATCCATGCTCACGCCGACGACCTGTTCCAGGGCATGAAGGTCAAGGGCTGCTACCAGTTCCGCCTGACCCGCAACGCCGACCTGTCGGTGGACACCGAGGACGTCGAGGACCTGGCCCGTGCCCTGCGCGGCGAGCTGTTCAGCCGTCGCTACGGCGACGCGGTGCGCCTGGAGGTGGCCGATACCTGCCCGAAACACCTGTCCGACTACCTGCTCAAGCAGTTCAACCTGAGCGAGGGCGAGCTGTACCGGGTCAACGGCCCGGTCAACCTGACCCGCCTGTTCAGCATCACCGGGCTGGAGAGCCACCCGGAGCTGCAGTACGCGCCGTTCAACCCGGTGATTCCCAAGCTGCTGCAGAACAGCGACAACATCTTCAGCGTGGTCGGCAAGCAGGATATCCTCCTGCTCCACCCCTTCGAGTCCTTCACCCCGGTGATCGACCTGCTGCGCCAGGCGGCGAAGGACCCGCACGTGCTGGCGATCAAGCAGACCCTGTACCGCTCCGGGGCCAACTCGGAGATCGTCGACGCGCTGGTGGAGGCGGCACGCAACGGCAAGGAGGTCACCGCGGTGATCGAGCTGCGTGCGCGTTTCGACGAGGAATCGAACCTGCAACTGGCCAGTCGGCTGCAGCAGGCCGGCGCCGTGGTGATCTACGGTGTGGTCGGCTACAAGACCCACGCCAAGATGATGCTGATCCTGCGTCGCGAGAACGGCGAGCTCTGCCGCTACGCGCACCTGGGCACCGGAAACTACCACGCGGCCAACGCGCGGCTGTACACCGACTACAGCCTGCTGACCTCGGACGACGCGCTCTGCGAGGACGTCTCCAAGCTGTTCAGTCAGTTGATCGGCATGGGCAAGACCATGCGCATGAAGAAGCTGCTGCACGCGCCCTTCACGCTGAAGAAGACGCTGCTCGACCTGATCACCCAGGAGACCCAGCATGCGGCCGAGGGCCGGCCGGCGCACATCATCCTGAAGATCAACGCACTGACCGATCCGAAGATGATCAAGGCGCTGTACAAGGCCAGCCAGACCGGCGTGCGTGTGGACCTCATCGTGCGCGGCATGTGCTGCCTGCGCCCTGGCATCGCCGGGGTCTCGCACAACATTCATGTGCGCTCGATCATCGGACGCTTCCTCGAGCACAGCCGGGTGTTCTACTTCCAGAACGATGGCGACGAGAAACTCTATCTCTCCAGTGCGGACTGGATGGAGCGCAATCTCGATCGGCGGGTGGAAACCTGCTTCCCGGTCGAGGGCAAGAAGCTGGTGACGCGGGTGAAGAAAGAGCTGGAGGGCTTCCTCAGCGACAACACCCAGAGCTGGATCCTGCAGCCGGACGGCAGCTACGTGCGCAACAGCCCGACCGGCAACCAGAACGCGCGCAACGTGCAGAGCACCTTGCTCGAGCGTCTCACCGGACCGCAGGTCGGGACGCGTTGAGTCCCGACTGGCTGCCGGTTAGCTGAATGAACAAGGGCCCCTGCGGGCCCTTGTTTCATTTCATGCGCAGGTCGTAGCCCACGCGCGCGAGCCAGGCGGCTTCGGCCTCGAAGTCGGCGCGGGTCAGCGGGTTGGCGTTCAGCCAGTCGGTCGGGAAGATCAGTTCCAGGCTGCGTTCGTCGGCCTTCAGTTGCACGTCGGAGACGGCATTGGCGCCACGGATGTGGTGGAACAGGATCGCGAAGCGCAACAGGATGCACAGACGAACCAGGGCGTCGGCGTCGGCCCCGGTTTCACCGAACTTGTCCTGCGGAATATTGCGCCGATGGCCGCGCACCAGCAGTGCCAGCATGAGCTGGTCCTGCCGCGAGAAGCCGGGCAGGTCGGAGTGCTCGATCAGATAGGCGCCGTGCTTGTGGTAATGGTAGTGGGCGATGTCCAGACCCACTTCATGCACGCGCGCGGCCCAGGCGAGCAATTCGCGGTGCCAGTCCTGATCAAGGTTCCAGGATTCGGCCACCTGGTCGAAGGCCTCCAGCGCCTTGGCTTCGACCCGTGCGGCCTGCTCCATGTCGACGTGATAACGCTCCATCAGGAAGCTCAGCGAGCGATCGCGAATGTCCTCGTCGTGATGGCGACCCAGCAGGTCGTAGAGCACGCCTTCACGCAGCGCGCCTTCGGAGTGGGTCATGCTGCTGATCTCGAGGGCATCGAAGATCGCCTCCAGAATCGCCAGGCCCGCCGGGAATACTCCGCGGCGGTCCGGCTTGACGCCGTCGATGTCGATCTTCTCCACGTCACCGAGCTTGAACAGCTTGCGCTTGAGCCAGCCGATACCTTCAGCGTTGACCTCACCGGTGCCGAAACCACCGCTCTTGATCGCCAGCCCGACGGCGCGAATGGTGCCGGACGCGCCGATGGATTCCTGCCAGCCAAGCCGGCGCAGGCCGTGTTCGATACCCATCAATTCGACGCGTGCCGCCGTGTAGGCCTGGGCGTAGCGCGCCGGGGTGATCTTGCCGTCGCGGAAGAAGCGCTGGGTATAGCTCACGCAGCCCATCTGCAGGCTTTCACGCAGCTGCGACTCGAAGCCTTCGCCGATGATGAACTCGGTGCTGCCGCCGCCGATGTCGGCGACCAGGCGCCGGCCCTGACTGGCCGGAACGGTATGCGACACGCCGAGGTAGATCAGGCGCGCCTCTTCGCGGCCGGAAATGACTTCCACCTGGTGGTTGATGATCTCTTCGGCGCGGCGAATGAAGGTGGCGCGGTTGCGCGCCTCACGCAGGGCGTTGGTACCGACGATGCGTACCGCGCCCTGGGGCAGGTGGTTGACCATCTGCGCGAAGCGCCGCAGGCAGTCCAGGCCACGCTGCATGGCGGCCTCGTCGAGCAGGCGGTTCTCGTCGATGCCGGCAGCCAGCTGCACCTTTTCGCCGAGTCGTTCGAGGATGCGCATTTCACCGTTGCTGGTGCGCGCGAGCACCATGTGAAAACTGTTCGAGCCCAGATCCAGGGCGGCGATCATGGGAAAGGATTCAGCGGTGTTCTGGCGCATTGGGCGGTCTCGATGCAAAACCCCGACATCCTGACACGATCGACCCCATCCGCCAACGCAGTCATCGCCGCAGCGGCCTGCTCCGGACGGGCGCTCGTCGGCCGCCGACCGGTCTGCAGCTTTCGGTCCGCACGCAGTAGGGCTATGATGGCGACCTTTCCGTTCCGACCCTGGAGAAAATCCATGAGCGACTACATCAACAATGTCAGCGACAGCAGCTTCGAGCAGGACGTCCTCCAGGCCGACGGTCCCGTGCTGGTTGACTACTGGGCTGAGTGGTGTGGCCCCTGCAAGATGATCGCGCCGGTACTCGACGAGATCGCCAAGGACTATGAGGGCCGTCTGAAGGTCTGCAAGCTGAACATCGACGAGAACCAGGAAACCCCGCCGAAGTACGGCGTGCGCGGTATCCCGACCCTGATGCTGTTCAAGAACGGCAACGTCGAAGCGACCAAGGTCGGTGCGCTGTCCAAATCGCAGCTGGCCGCCTTCCTCGACAGCAACATCTGAGTACGACGAAGATCGCCTCCAAAGCCCTCGCAGATGCGGGGGCTTTTTTCATCTGCAGGGTGGACGCTTCGCCTGCACGGTGCTAAATTCGGCCACGCGACGCTTTCTTCCGTCGCCCTCTGCATGCCGTCGCCGACGCACTTCAGCCTCATAAAGCACAACGAACCTCGTTCGTCTCCTGCTGCGCGGCTTCTCAAGCTAATCGCTTTCTACATCCTTCCTGATCTCTTTCTATGAATCTGACTGAACTCAAGCAAAAGCCCATCACCGAACTGCTGGAAATGGCCGAACAGATGGGCATCGACAACATGGCCCGTTCGCGCAAGCAGGACGTGATTTTCTCCCTGCTGAAAAAGCACGCGAAAAGCGGCGAGGAAATCTCCGGT
>JAJLLC010000010.1:0-37315 GCA_033838285.1 Pseudomonadaceae bacterium | reverse complement strand
ACATGGATACTTTCGGCAACCTGGTAAACGGACTTGGCCAAATCAATTGCGATGCGTTTCATCGACGCTCTCCCGGCAAACAGGCACCTCGGTCTTATAGAAGAAACGCGGTGCGGGGAGAGTCCATTACAGCCCTCAACTGACGCTCACTTCGTTCGCTGGACAGCCAAAAGCTACGCTTTTGTCTGCCCGTTAGCTTAATCGTTAGGGCACTCAATGCACCGTTCACTAACCGCCTGCCTACTAACCTTATCTATTAAGGCACACGCAGAACCTGAAAAAAACATTGACTGCGCCAACGCATTCTCAACGCCAGATATTGAGCAGTGTGCGTCCATCGCTCTCGACAACACAGAGAAAGAGCTAAACTCAACATATAAGAAATTGCTGGAGAGCCTTTCCCAACCAAACACTGAATATGATAACTACACAGAGTACAGAAAAAAGCTTTTAACCGCTCAAAGGGCATGGATTACATTTAGGGAAGCGGACTGCGCCGCTCAATACGAAATGCACAGATCAGGCACTATTCGAAACAGCATCTATCTAGCCTGCAAAGAAGAGCGCGCCAAACAGCGAATAAAGGAGCTTACAAACTATGCTCCGTACTAGCCCTAAGAAATGGTTCAAGCCGGCCCCTTAGCCAAACATCATTTAATCCAAGCTCCCCATGCGATTACATCAGAAAGCAATTAGCAGGTGCACGCCATGCCCACTCTTTCCGGCGGTCTCGTACATGCAATGCCCGTTGACCTGGCCAAGGCCTTGAACGACAGTTTGGAAACGACTGACCTCTGGGAAAGCCTGACCCCCATCGCTCGCAATGAATTCATCTGCTGGATTGAAGATGCCAAGCAAGAGAAAACCAGGGCGAAACGGGTCAACCGGGCTATCGAGGAGCTTCTCGAAGGCAAGAAGCGGCCCTGCTGCTGGGCAGGCTGCATTCATCGCACCGATAAAAAGCCCAGCAAATGGCAGCAAGATGTTCTTATCGACAAGAAGCCAAGAAAGTAAATTCCCTTTACTTGGGAAGGCCATCAAGCCACAAAAGAATGCCGCCACAGACGGCGCATCTCTGCGAGTGCCTTAGGCTACGAACTACAACTTCAACAAGGGCCATAAAAATTGCATCCCCTGATACTGCCTATGACGGTCCACATTGCGCTGACCTCTTTTCTTTATGTACTTCTGACTGTCGCACGCGCACCTAAAGTCTGGGGCATTGGAAAAAGCTCGGAGGGAAGCAATCCATGGGCAGCCATGGAACCACGCATCAGTGCCAATCTATCCAATCAGTTCGAATGGCCCGTAATCTTCTATGCGGCGTGTTTGCTGCTGATGCAGAGCCAGCCAGTCATGGCCGGTGCGATCTGGTTGGCTTGGCTCTTCGTTCTGGGGCGTGTGCTTCACAGCTGCGTGCAGATTCTCACCACCAACGTACGGTTGCGCGGCCTGGTCTTCACGATCAACTTCCTTGCAACGCTTGGCTTGTGGTTCTTTGTAGTGTCGGCGGCCATGGCCTGACAATACGTGCATGGCGCCTCCTCACCCGTGAACCCTGCCGCCACTGCGCTTGCAGGCGCACTTCACGAGCGCAACACCCCGGCCAAGCGCTCGAACGATCTCCCGATATCATTCTGGATCTAGCTGCAGAGCCGGCTCGGCTTTGGTTAGGATCTAGCTCCTTCACCACCACAAGGCATGCATCATGGAAGAACACGCGAGTCTGGCTACGAAGAAGGTCAAGCAGCCCCCGGTGCTGTTTTCCAGAACCCAGGCGGCTATCGAGAAGATCTCGGAGAGGCTGGGCGGGCCGGTCATCTGTTACTGGAACAACTTGCGGGGCTCGGTCTGCTCCAACGATGTGATCGCGCTGAACAACATTCTCGAGCGCCTCGGCCAGCACGACACCCTCTACTACTTCATCAAGTCCGACGGCGGCAATGGCCAGGCCTCGCTGCGCATGGTCAACCTGTTGCGCCAGCATTGCCGGCAGCTGATTGCCCTGGTTCCGCACGAATGTGCCTCGGCTGCGACCATGATCGCCATCGGCGCGGACCAGATACTGATGGGGCCGACGGCCTATCTGACGGCGGTCGACACCTCCCTGAACCATGCGCTGTCGCCCATCGACCGGGACAACGACAGGGTCAGCGTGAGCCTGGATGAGCTGAACCGCGTGGTCAAACGCTGGCGGGCGGAGGCCTCGGGCAGTAGCGACAACCCCTACAAGAGCCTGTTCGAGCATGTCCACCCGCTGGTGATTGGCGCGGTGGACCGCGCCGAGTCGCTGTCGATCATGCTGTGCAAGGAGTTGCTCTCCTACCACATCGCGGATGCGGCCAAGGCGCTGGACATCTCGACCACGCTGAACTCCAAGTACCCCTCGCACAGCTACCCGATCCTCATGGGCGAGGCCCGGGAGATCGGCCTGAACGTGGCGGCGCTGCCGCGCGAGGTCAATTCGCTGTTGCTCGACCTGCACCTGCTGTACAGCGAGATGGGGCAGAAGGCGGTGACTGACTTCAGCGAGACCCTGTCGCACAGCAACGAGATTCTGAATATCCACGAGGCCATGGGCATTCAGCTCTTCTATCAGAACGACAAGGACTGGTTCTATCGCGGCGAGGAAAGGCGCTGGATCACCATGAACGACAACAGCAGCTGGCGTAGCGTGGAGCGCGTGGGCGGGCGGCTGAAGAAGAGTGTGCTGCACCTGTCGTGACGAGCCGGCCATTCGAGGGGCCCCAGATGAAGACCATCCTGCTTGGCAACGCCGGTGCCGGCAAGACCACCCTGGCCGCCGCCCTGATCGGCGAGCGCGAGATTCCCGTGCTGTCGCTGGACGAGATCGCCTGGCAGGCCGGGGTACAGCGGCGGCCGCTGGAGGAGAGCCGGGATGCTTTGCTGGCCTTCATCGGGGCGCATGAGCAATGGCTGATCGAGGGCTGCTATGGCGACCTGGTGGAAATCGCCCTGCCCCATTGCGAGGAGCTGATCTTTCTCAACCCCGGGGTCGATACCTGCGTGCGGCATTGCCTGCAACGCCCCTGGGAGCCCTCGAAGTTCGCCAGCGCGCAGGAACAGCAGGCGGCACTGGCCGGGCTGCTGGAATGGGTGAAGACCTACGAAACACGCGCCGACGAGTATGGGCTGGCGCGGCATCGGCAGATCTACGACGGCTTCCCGGGGCGCAAGCGCGAGCTGCGGGACGCGCCGCCGCTCACCCCGGCAGGCGCATCCTGAAGCAGGCCCCACCCAGTTCCGAGTCCTCCAGCTGCAGCTGGCCGTCGTAGCTGTCGAGGATGTCCACCACCACCGCGGTACCGATGCCCTGCCCCGGATGCTGGCTGTCCAGGCGCTCGCCGCGCTGGAGGATGCGCGCACGCTGGTCGGCGGGAATGCCGGGGCCGTCGTCCTCCACCAGCAGTTCGCAGCCCTCGGCAGTCAGGCGCGCGCTGACGCGGATCTGCCCCAGGCACAGACGGTAGGCGTTCTCCAGCAGGTTGCCGAGCAGTTCGAACAGCGCGCCGCGCTCCATGGGCACGCATAGCTCGGCGGGAAAATCGCGCAGCAGCTGCACGCGCTTGTCGCGGTAGACCTTGTCCAGCGCGCCGCACAGGGTATCGAGCACCTGCCCGAGGGGTTCGCGGTGGCGCACCAGGCCACTCTTGCGCAGGCTGGCGCGCTGCAACTGGTAGTCCACCTGCTGGCTCATGCGCTCGACCTGGGTCTGCAGCACCTGCGCCTGTTCGCGCTCGCCGATGCCCTCGGCCACGCCCTGCAGCACCGCCAGCGGGGTCTTCAGGCTGTGCGCCAGGTCGCCGAGCGAGTCGCGGTAGCGCTCGCGCTGGCGCCGCTCGCTGTCGAGCAGTCGATTGAGCGAGCCAGTCAGGCGCAGCAGCTCGCTGGGGTGCTCGCCGCTGAGGTGGTCACGCTGGCCGCTCTCCACCTCGTCCAGCTCGCGGCTCAGGCCACGCAGGGCGCCGAAGCCCCAGCTCAGGCCCAGCCACAGCAGGCCGAGCAACAGCAGCAGCGCACCACCCAGCCACAGGCGCAGCTGGCGGCCGAGGCCGTCGAGCATGGCCTGGTATTCGCTGGCCGGCTGCATGGTGACGATGCTGTAGGCGGCGGCCTGGCCGCGCAGCAGGTCCACTTCCAGGTCGTAGACGAAGAACTCCTCGCCGCGCGCGTCGCGCAGGCGCAGGAAGTCGTGGCCATCGCCGTCGTAGCTCGGCCGGTAGTCGATCTGCTCGTCGGCGGTGGACGGCGAGCGCCAGACTTCGCGGCCGTCGCGGTCGTAGATGAAGCCGAGCAGGCGCGATTCGAGCTGGTTGAACTCCTCGTCCGGCAGGCGCGCGGGCATGCTCAGGCGCGCGCCGTCGATGCGCGCGGCGGAGATCAGGGTGGCAGCGTCGGCCGCCAGGCGCTGCTCGATGACGTTCTCCAGGGCGTTGCGGAAGGCGCCCTGCACCAGCGGCAACAGGGCCAGCATGAACAGCACCGCCAGGGCGGCGGCACCGAGCATCAGGCGTACCCGCAGCGAGCGGATCATCGGCAGCGCTCGGTAAACAGGTAGCTCTGGCCACGCACCGTGTCGATCGGCCTGAGCGCGCAGGCGCCTTCGATCTTGCGGCGCAGGCGCCCGACCAGCACCTCGATGACGTTGGGGTCGCGCTCGTCGTCGCCCTCGTACAGCTGCTCCATCAGGCGGTCCTTGGACACCACCTGCTGCGGGTGCAGCATCAGGTATTCGAGGATGCGGTATTCGAAAGCGGTGAGCGCCAGCGGCTGATCCTCGACCAGCGCCTGCTTGCGGTTGAGGTCGAGCCTGAGCGGGCCGGCCTCGACGCTGGACTGCACCAGGCCGACCGAGCGGCGCAGCAGGGCGTGCAGGCGCGCCTCCAGTTCCTCGAACTGGAACGGCTTGACCAGGTAGTCGTCGGCGCCGGCGGCCAGGCCCTCGACCTTGTCCTGCCAGTTGCCGCGGGCGGTGAGGATCAGGATCGGCAGGCTGCGGCCCTGGCCGCGCAGCTGGCGGATCAGGTCCAGCCCGCCCATGCCGGGCAGGCCAAGGTCGACGATGGCGAGGTCGTGGTTGAATTCCTGGGCGCGGTACAGCGCCTCCTCGGCATCGGCCACGGCATCGACCACGAACGCACGCTCGCCAAGGCGGGTGTGCAGGTGGTGGCGCAGCAGCGCCTCGTCCTCGACCACAAGAATCTTCATCACGGGTTCCCTCGCAGCGGACCGGGCATGTGCCCGGTCCAGTTCCTGGTTGATCAGAACTTGTAGTTGGCGCCGAGGAACACCTGGCTGCTGCTGTGCAGGTCCAGCGAGCCGACCTTGCCGCCGCCGTGCGGGGCCATCTCCGTGCTGGCGTTGCTGCGCAGGTAGCGGTAGCCGGCCTCGATCGAGGTGTTCTGGTTCAGCTCCTGCAGGATACCCGCCTGCAGGCCGGCCGCGTAGCCGATGTCGCTGTCGCGCTTGAAGCCGCGGCTTTCCTGCTCCAGCTTGACCAGGCCGAGGGTGGCGCCGCCGTAGAGCTTGGTGCCGTTGTCGCCCAGCGGCACGAAGGCATCGTAGCTGCCCAGCAGGTTCTGCTGGCGGTGCTTGTAGCCCTGGTCCTTGTCCGAGACATTCTCGTAGGTCAGGTAGTAGCGGCCGTCCCGGTCCATCTGGCCGGCGCGCACGCCCCAGGTGCCAGTGCCGTCGATCACCTTGTCCAGCTTGGGGTTGCCCAGGTTCTGGTTGAGCGCGCTGGACTTCTGGATGTTGTTGTCGGTCTGGCCCCAGGTCAGGCCGACGAAGTTGTCGGCGGCGTTGGCGCCGACGGCGGCGCAGGTCAGGGTGGTGGCCAGGGCGAGTTGGCTCAGGGTGTTTTTCATGGTCTGTTTCTCCGAGTGGTTGGGAGTGGCTTGACTCGGAAACCATGTTGCCCGCGCGGCCCTGAACCGCTCCTGAACCCTTGCTGAACCAACGCTGAACGAAAACGCGACGGCCGCCGTGCAATCGAATAGCCTGGTCGCGCCCTCGCCCACGGATGCCCTAACCATGTTCGAACGCAGCTTCCATTCCCTCGCCACCACCTGGCTGGCCGGCCTGCTCGCCCTGCTGCCGCTGGCCTTGAGCCTGACCCTGCTGGGCTGGCTGGTGAGCCTGCTGAACCAGCTGATCGGCCCGACCAGCTTCGTCGGCAAGCTGTTCGCCGGGCTCGGCCAGCCCTTCGTCAGCAGCCCTGAGCTGGCCTGGCTGCTCGGCACTGTGGCGCTGCTGGCAGCGCTCTACCCGCTCGGCCTGGCCGTGCAGCTGGGCCTCAAGGGCCCGCTGCGCCGCCTGTTCGACCGCACCCTGCGGCGTATCCCGCTACTCGGCAACCTGTATGGCCTGGCCGACCGTTTCGTCGGCCTGCTCGACCAGAAGGACAATGCCGACCTGGCGGCCATGCGCCCGGTGTGGTGCTTCTTCGGCGGCGATGGCACGGCCGTGCTGGCGCTGCTGCCCAACCCCGAGCCGATCGAGATCGACGGCCGCGCCTACCACGCCATCCTGGTGCCGACCGCGCCGGTGCCGGTGGGTGGCGGCCTGCTCTACGTGCCGGTGGAGTGGGTCAAACCGGCGGAGATGGGCATGGACAGGTTCACCAGCATCTACGTGTCGATGGGCATCACGCCGCCGGGCAATGGCCGCTAGAAAGCGCCTCGCACGCTATTCTGGCCATTCCGACGACAAAACCGAGGAGACCTGCCATGCGTAACCTGCTGCTCGCCCTGCTGTGCCTCGCCGGCACCGCCCAGGCGGAAATCCAGACCCGCGAGATCGCCTACACCGCCGCCGACGGCACCCGCCTGGTCGGCTACCACGCCTGGGACGACGCCATCGCCGGCCAGCGTCCGGGGGTGATAGTGGTGCACGAATGGTGGGGCCTGAACGATTACGCCAAACGCCGTGCTCGCGACCTCGCCGCGCTCGGCTACAGCGCCCTGGCGGTGGACATGTACGGCGACGGCAAGCACACCAGCCACCCGGACGATGCCAAGGCCTTCATGAATGCCGCCCTAGCCGATCCCGCCACGCCCAGGGCACGCTTCCAGGCCGGCCTCGACCTGCTCAAGGCGCAGCCGCAGACCGACCCCGCCAGGCTGGCGGCGATCGGTTACTGCTTCGGCGGCAAGGTGGTGCTGGACATGGCCCGCCAGGGCCTGCCGCTGGCCGCGGTGGTGAGCTTCCACGGCGCCCTGGTCACCGCCACCCCGGCCACGCCGGGCAGCGTCAAGGCCAGGGTGCTGGTCGAGCATGGCGCCGCCGACAGCTTCATCACGCCCGAGCAGATCGCCGCGTTCAAGGCCGAGATGGACCAGGCCGGCGCCGACTACCGCTTCGTCGAACTGCCCGGTGCCAAGCACGGCTTCAGCAACCCGGATGCCGATGCGCACCAGGGCCACGGCCTCGACCTGGGCTACCAGAAGGAGGCCGACGAGCGCTCCTGGGCCGACATGCAGGCGCTGTTCAAGGAAGTGTTATAGGACCGTAAAAAAAAACGGGAGTCCCTGGGGACTCCCGCACTCGTATCAGCAGAGTAAAACCGGATTGGCACTGGCCGCTCCGGCTACAACCTCACCAGCGCTCACTTGGAACGCATGTCCCATTCTTGCCATAAACAAGCGTTTCATCTGTAGCGCTTCGTTGTGACCGTGCAAAGAAATGTAAACGGCTGGCCCGCCCCGCCCGGCCACGGCAGAATGCCGCCATGAACCTGCCCGCCTTCTGCCAACCGCTGCCCACCCTGCCCGCCCTGCTGCCCGCCAGCCACCTGGTGTGGCTGCAGTTCGACCCGGCGCGGCTGCAGACCGAAGACTTCACCCGTCATGACATAGCGCCGGTGCGCGGCGTGGCCAAGCGCCAGGGCGAGTACCTGGCCGGGCGCCTGTGCGCGCGCGAGGCCCTGCGCCGGCTGTGTGGCCAGGCGCTGACACCCGGGCGCGACGGCGATGGCGTGCCGGTCTGGCCCGCCGGCACGGTCGGCTCGATCACCCATGGCGCCGGTCGGGCCGCCGCCCTGGTGGCCAGCACCGCGCACTGGCGCGGCCTGGGCATCGACCTGGAGAAATACCTGAGCGTCGAGCGCGCCGGCCGCCTGGCCGGCGAGATCCTCACCCCCGGCGAGCTGCAGCGGGCCGCGCAGCTGCCGCCCGAAGCCTTCGCCGCGCGGGTGACCCTGACCTTCTCGCTCAAGGAGAGCCTGTTCAAGGCGCTCTACCCGCTGGTGCTGCAACGCTTCTACTTCCAGGATGCCGAGCTGCTGGAGGGTGCCGACGGGCGTGCACGCCTGCGCCTGCTGCTCGACCTGCACCACGACTGGCCGAGCGGCAGCGAGCTGGAAGGACGCTTCATGGACGCGGACGGCCACCTGCTGAGCCTGGTGGCCGTCGCCTAGGCCTGGATCAGCCCCAGGCGCTGACGAAATCGCCCGGAGGCAGGGCCGGCGGCGTGCGGCGCTCGCCCTCGAAGCTGCCCAGGTAGAGGAAGCCGACGATCTTCTCGCTGGCGCTCAGCCCGAGGCCTTGGCACACCCGGGGATTCTGGCTCAGTTCGCCGGTGCGCCAGATGGCGCCGAAACCCAGCGCCTGGGCGGCGAGCAACAGGCCATGGGCGGCGCAGCCGGCGGACAGCAGCTGCTCCTCGTGGGGCACCTTGGGATGCTCGCTCAGACGGGCGATCACCACCATCAGCAGCGGCGCCCGCAGCGGCATGGCGCGCGCCTTGTCCAGCGCTTCCGGCTTGGCTTCGGGGTTGCTCGCCTGCAGCGCCTGGGCGAACAGCTCGCCCAGACGGGCGCGGGCCTCGCCTTCGACCGTGAGAAAACGCCAGGGCCGCAACTGACCGTGGTCGGGCGCGCGCAGGGCGACACGCAGCATCAGCTCGCGCTGGGCGGCATCCGGCGCCGGCTCCAGCAGGCGACCGACGGAAACGCGGTTGAGCAGCAGATCGAGGGCTTGCATGGGCGACTCCTGAATCGACAGGTCGGCATTTTAGGGCCTGTTGACCTTTCGCCGCGACTGCGCCGGAGCCGGTTTCTGCGCGAAGCTCGGCCGGGCCCGCTGCCGGCGGGCCAAGTCACGCCATCCAGGGTAATGGCGCACGACCTGCCCCGAATGGGCACCAGTCGATCAAGCGACCTGCTCCGGCATCAGTGGCGGCTCCAGCGGCGGCAGGCCATGGGCGGCGCGGGCCGCGTCGCAGTGCGGGTTGTGCTGGCCGTCGGCCCAGCTGGCCATGAACTCGCGGCAGGTGCTGGAGCGCTGCGCGTAGACGCTGCAGCGCGTGGCGCCGCCGACTTCGCCGAGCAGCGCATGGCAGCGCGCGGGCCTGGCGGTGGTGCCGAGCATGGCCGCATGGTGCGGAGACACCTGCTCGACCAGGTTGTCCGGCACGCAGCCGCCGGCGGACTGACACTCGCCCCAGTAGAAGGACACACGGAAATGCGCGCAGCAGGCGCCGCACGTGAGACAGGGATTGCTTTCGGACATGATGAGGATGACTCAGAGAACCGGCGAGGGCCGGCGACCGAGGCGCTATTCTATGAATCGGCACGCCGCTGTGAAGCCCCCGGCCGACGGATTTCACAGCCCGGCCGGCACGGGTAGAATGGCGCCTTCGTTCAAGCCCGAGCCCGCCACATGGCCCTGCCGACCCTTCGCATCATCGGCTTCATCATCGGTCTCTTCCTCATCACCCTGGCGGTCAGCATGGTCATCCCCATGCTGACCCTGCTGGTCTACGAGCGCACGGACGACCTCAACGCCTTCCTCTGGTCCAGCCTGATCACCTTCGTCGCCGGCCTCGCCCTGGTCCTGCCCGGCAAGCCGAAGCACGTGCAGCTGCGCCCGCGCGACATGTACCTGCTGACCACCTCCAGCTGGGTGGCGGTGTGCGTGTTCGCCGCCCTGCCGATGCTGATCATCGCCCACATCAGCTACACCGACGCTTTCTTCGAGACCATGTCCGGCATCACCACCACCGGCTCCACCGTGCTCGCCGGGCTCGACAGCATGTCGCCCGGCCTGCTGATGTGGCGCTCGATGCTGAACTGGCTGGGCGGCATCGGCTTCATCGGCATGGCGGTGGCCATCCTGCCGCTGCTGCGGGTCGGCGGCATGCGCCTGTTCCAGACCGAATCCTCGGACTGGGGCGAGAAGGTGGTGCCGCGCTCGCACGTGGCGGCCAAATCCATCCTGGTGGTCTACCTGGGGCTCACCGGGTTCGGCTTCCTCGCCTACTGGGCGGCCGGGATGACGCCGTTCGATGCGCTCAACCACGCGATGACCTCGATCGCCACCGGCGGCTATTCCACCTCCGACGCCTCGCTGGCCAACTGGCAGCAGCCGGCGGTGCACTGGGTGGCGGTGCTGCTGATGATCCTCGGCGGCCTGCCCTTCATGCTCTATGTCGCCACCCTGCGCGGCCACCGCAAGGCGTTGCTGCGCGACCACCAGGTGCGCGGCTTCATCGGCTTCCTGCTGCTCACCTGGCTGGTGTTCGGCACCTGGCTGTGGCTGCATTCCGAGCACAGCTGGCTGGACGCCTTCCGTATCGTCGCGGTCAACGTCACCTCGGTGGTCACCACCACCGGCTACGCCCTGGGCGACTACAGCACCTGGGGTGGTTTCGCCGTGCTGCTGTTCTTCTACCTGACCTTCGTCGGCGGCTGCTCCGGCTCGACTTCCGGCGGCCTGAAGATCTTCCGCTTCCAGGTCGCCTACGTGCTGCTCAAGGCCAACCTAACCCAGCTGGTGCACCCGCGTGCGGTGATCAAGCAGCAGTACAACAACCACAACCTGGACGAGGACATCGTCCGCTCGCTGATCACCTTCTCCTTCTTCTTCACCATCACCATCGGCGTGCTGGCCCTGGCCCTGACCCTGGTCGGCCTGGACTGGGTCACCGCGCTGACCGGCGCCGCCACCGCGGTGTGCAACGTCGGCCCGGGCCTGGGCCCGGTGATCGGCCCGGCCGGCAACTTCGCCACCCTACCGGACGCCGCCAAGTGGCTGCTGACCGCCGGCATGCTGCTCGGCCGCTTGGAAATCCTCACCGTCCTGGTGCTGGTCACCCGAACCTTCTGGAAGCACTGAGGCCGATGTCCCTGCCCAGCCTACGCATTCTCGCCTTCATCAACGGCATCTTCCTGATCACCCTGGCGGTGAGCATGCTGGTGCCGGTGGCCACCCTGCTGCTGTTCGAGCGCAGCCAGGACATCAACGCCTTCCTATGGTCGAGCATGCTGACCTTCATCGCCGGCACCGCCATGGTCGCCCAGGGCCGGCCGCAGCAGACCCAGCTGCGCCCGCGCGACATGTACATGCTGACCGTGTCCAGCTGGCTGCTGGTGTCGCTGTTCGCCGCCCTGCCCTTCGTGTTCAACCAGCACATCGGCTTCATCGACGCCTACTTCGAGAGCATGTCGGGCATCACCGCCACCGGCGCCACGGTGCTGACCGGGCTGGACGCCATGTCGCCGGGCATCCTGATCTGGCGTTCGCTGCTGCACTGGCTGGGCGGCATCGGCTTCATCGCCATGGCCGTGGCCATCCTGCCGATGCTGCGCATCGGCGGCATGCGCCTGTTCCAGACCGAGTCCTCGGACCGCTCGGACAAGGTCATGCCGCGCTCGCACATGGTCGCCAAGTACATGGTGCTGGTCTATGTCGGCCTCAGCGGCCTGGCGGTGCTGGCCTTCTGGCTGGCCGGCATGGGCCTGTTCGACGCCATCAACCACGCCATGTCGGCCATCGCCACCGGCGGCTTCTCCACCTCCGACGCCTCGCTGGGCAACTGGCAGCAGCCGGCGGTGCACTGGGTGGCGGTGCTGGTGATGATCCTCGGCAGCCTGCCCTTCGTGCTCTACATCGCCACCCTGCGCGGCAGCTACAAGGCCCTGCTGCGCGACCAGCAGGTGCGCGGCTTCTTCGCCCTGCTGCTGGGCAGCTGGCTGATGCTGGCCCTGTGGAAATGGGGCACCACCGACCTGCACTGGCTGGATGCCCTGCGCCACGTGGCGGTGAACGTCACCTCGGTGATGACCACCACCGGCTTCGCCGTCGGCGACTACCACCTGTGGGGCCCCTTCGCCAGCATGCTGTTCTTCTATCTGGGCTTCGTCGGCGGCTGCTCCGGCTCGACCGCCGGCGGCCTGAAGATCTTCCGCTTCCAGGTCGCCTACATTCTGCTCAAGGCCAACCTCAAACAGCTGATCCACCCGCGCGCGGTGATCAAGCAGCAGTACAACCGCCACCGCCTGGACGAGGACATCGTTCGCTCGATCCTCGCCTTCGCCTTCTTCTACACCATCACCATCGCAAGCCTGGCGCTGGCGGTGGCCATGTGCGGGGTTGACTGGATCACCGCGCTGAGCGGCGCGGCGGCCATGGTCTCGGGCGTCGGCCCGGGCATGGGCGAGGTGGTGGGCCCGGCCGGCAACTACGCCAGCCTACCGGACCTGGCCAAGGGCGTGCTGACCATCGGCATGCTGCTCGGCCGCCTGGAAATCCTCACCGTGCTGGTGCTGCTGTTTCCCGCCTTCTGGCGCCACTGAGCCGGCGTCGAGTGCCAGCCCTCGCGGGAGTCAGGGGCACCAGTGAATCTGCAGCGGCGCCCTGAGCAGGGCGCGGATCGGCAGCTCCTCGACCGGCCCCGGTTGCAGGGCACGGGCCAGCGCGGCCAGCTTGGCCGGGCCCTGGATCGCCAGCAGCGGCAGGCGCGCGGCGGCCAGCACCGGCAGGGTCAGGCTCAGGCGCTCGACCGGCGTGCTCGGCGCGTGCAGCGGCAGCACCGCCTGCGCGCAGTCCGCGCGCAGGGCCTGGGTCAGGTTCGGGCTGGCGGGAAACAGCGAGGCGGTATGGCCGTCATCACCCATGCCCAGCACCAGTACGTCGGCCGGCGCCAGAGCGGCCTGGCCGACGGCGGCCAGCTCGGCGGCCTGGGCGAGGCTCGCCGCCGGGCGATACAGGCCGACCAGGCAGGCCTCGGCGGCCGCGCCGCGGAGCAGGTAGCGACGCACCAGCGCCTCGTTGCTGTCGGGGTGCGAGGGCGGCACCCAGCGCTCGTCGACCAGGCTCACCAGCACCCGCTTCCACGGTAGCGTCTGGCGCGCCAGCTGCTCGAAGAAGGCCACCGGGCTGCGCCCGCCGGAGACTCGCAGCAGCGCGCGGCCCCGCGCCTCAATCGCCGCGCGCAGCGCCTCGGCCACGCGCAGCGCCAGGGCCTCGGCCATCTGCGCGGCGCTCTGGTACTGATAGCCGGTCACCCCGAGCGGCATCTGCAGCGAGGCCAGGCTCATCGCAACGTCTCCAGGTGGGCGCTGAAGGCGCTGGCGCCCTGCTCCGCCGAACTGAAGCTGCTGCGCATGAAGGCGAACAGCTCGCGTCCGCAGCCGACGGCGGGCGGCGGCGGCGACGCCGGCTCGCGGGCGGCGAATTCGTCCGCCTCGACCAGCACGCGCAGCTCGCCGCTGCGCCCGTCGACGCGGATCGGATCGCCGTCGCGCAGCCTGGCCAGCGGGCCGCCGTCGAAGGCCTCGGGGCAGACGTGGATGGCCGCCGGCACCTTGCCGGAGGCGCCGGACATGCGCCCGTCGGTGACCAGCGCGACCCGGTAGCCGCGATCCTGCAGCACGCCGAGGAAGGGGGTGAGCTTGTGCAGCTCGGGCATGCCGTTGCAGCGCGGGCCCTGGAAACGCAGCACGGCGACGAAGTCGCGGTCCAGCTCGCCGGCCTGGAAGGCGGCGGCCAGCTCGGCCTGGTCGTGGAACACCCGCGCCGGCGCTTCCACCACATGGCGCTCGGGGGCCACGGCGGAGAGCTTCATCACCGCCCGCCCGAGGTTGCCGTCGAGCAGGCGCAGACCGCCCTCGGCGGAGAACGGCCGCGCCGCCGGGCGCAGGATGCTCTCGTCGAGGCTGGCCGCAGGGCCCGCGCGCCAGACCAGGCGCTCGCCGTCGAGGAAGGGCTCCTCGGTGTAGCGGCGCAGGCCGGGGCCGGCCACGGTCTCGACATCCTCGTGGAGCAGGCCGGCGTCGAGCAGCTCGCGGATCAGCAGCGCGGTGCCGCCGGCGGCGTGGAACTGGTTGATGTCGGCCTTGCCGTTGGGATAGACGTGGGCCAGGGTCGGCACCACCTCGGACAGCTCGGCCATGTCCTGCCAGGTCAGCTGGATGCCGGCGGCGCGGGCGATGGCCGGCAGGTGCAGGCTGTGGTTGGTCGAGCCACCGCTGGCGTGCAGCGCCACCACCGCGTTGATCAGGCAGCGCTCGTCGACGATGCGCCCCAGCGGCAGGTACTCGCCGGCCTGCGGCGTCAGGCGCGTCACCCGCTGCGCGGCGGCGCGGCTCAGCGCCGCGCGCAGCGGCGTGTCCGGGTTGACGAAGGAGGCGCCGGGCAGGTGCAGGCCCATCACCTCCATGAGCATCTGGTTGGTGTTGGCGGTGCCGTAGAAGGTGCAGGTGCCGGGGCTGTGGTAGGCCTTCATCTCGGATTCGAGCAGCTCGTCGCGGCTGGCCTTGCCCTCGGCGAAGCGCTCGCGCACCGCGGCCTTGTCCTTGTTCGACAGGCCGCTGGTCATCGGCCCGGCGGGGACGAACAGGGTCGGCAGATGGCCGAAGCGCAGCGCACCGATCAGCAGGCCGGGGACTATCTTGTCGCACACGCCCAGGCACAGGGCGGCGTCGAACATGTTGTGCGACAGCGCCACGGCGGTGCCCATGGCGATCACCTCGCGGCTGGCCAGGCCGATCTCCATGCCCGGCTCGCCCTGGGTCACGCCGTCGCACATGGCCGGCACGCCGCCGGCCACCTGGCCGACCGAGCCGACCTCGTGCAGCGCCTGCTTGAGCAGCTGCGGGTAGTGTTCGTAGGGCTGGTGGGCTGAGAGCATGTCGTTGTAGGCGCTGACGATGGCCACGTTGGCCGCATCCGCCAGGCGCAGGATCTGCTTGTCGTGGCTGCTGCAGCCGGCCACGCCGTGGGCGAAGTTGGCGCATTGCAGGCGGCTGCGCTGTGGCCCCTGGGCGGCGGCCGCGGCGATCAGCGCCAGGTAGTGCTGGCGGGTGGCGCGGCTGCGCTCGATCAGGCGCTGGGTGACTTGCAGTACGCGGGGGTGCATGGCTGGGCTCCTCTACTCCATGGCCACACTTTACCCCTGCGCGGCGCTGAAATCTTTGGTCGGAATTTGCCGGCTGCCAGGCGCCGTGCTCGGCGCTAAGTTATGCCCCTGGCTTTCTCGCGAGCATCGACATGGATTCGATCACCCAGGCGGTACTCGGTGCCACCCTCCAGGGCGCCCTGCTCGGTCGCTGGCAGGGCCGCCGCGCCCTGCTCTACGGTGCCATGCTCGGCACCCTGCCCGACCTCGACGTGGTCATCGACTACGGCGACGCCGTGGCCGACATGACCTACCACCGCGGCTTCAGCCACTCGCTGCTGGTGCTCAGCGTGCTGGCCCTGGCGCTGACCCTGCTGATCCGCAAGCTGCGCCCCAACCCCGGCTATTCGACGCGACGATTGTTCCTGACCCTGTGGCTGGTGCTGATCACCCACCCGCTGCTGGACGCCTTCACCAGCTACGGCACCCAGCTGCTGTGGCCCTTCACCACGCCGCCCATCGCCTGGTCCTCGGTGTTCATCATCGACCCGCTGTACACCCTGCCGCTGCTGGTGGCGGTGGGCGTCGGCATGGTCCGCGGCCTGCGCGAGCGGCCGCAGTGGCTGGCCGTTTCGGCACTGTGCCTGTCCAGCCTATACCTGGCCAGCACCCTGGCCGGCAAGTGGATGGCCGAGCAGCGGGTGGCGCAGGTGCTGGCCGAGCGCGGCATCCAGGCCGAGGCGCTGTTCAGCACGCCGACGCCGTTCAACAGCCTGCTCTGGCGGGTCATCGTCATCGAGGGCAACGACTACCACGAGGCCCTGGTCGGCTGGCTGGACGACGCGCCGCCGCGCCTGGAGCGCATTCCCCGCGGCGGCGAACTGGCCGAGACGCTGCGCCACTCGCCGCAGCACCAGCGCCTGCACTGGTTCACCCACGGCGTGCTGCGCTACGACCAGGTCGGCAACCAGCTGATCGTCACCGACCTGCGCCTGGGCATGACCGGCTTCCACCCGTTCCGCTTCGTCTTCGCCGAACGCCGCGACGGCCGCTGGCAGCCGCTGGCCGAGGTCGACCGCCTGCCCTTCAGCCGCGGCCAGCCGGAACATCTGCTGACCCTGTGGCAGCGCATCTGGAACGAAGGCGAAGCGGTGCCGCTGCTGGCCTGGGCCGGCGAGCTGAACAGGCCGCCCGCCACACGGCCCTGACACTGCCGCGACATCCGCCCCCTCTCCCGTAAACGGGAGAGGGGAGCCCCGTCGCCTAACCGAAGGTCGTTGTAGCCCGGATGCAATCCGGGGACGATGCTGCCTATTTCCCGGATTGCACCCGCACGCTCCGCAGGATGGGTTGAGCTCGGCGATAGCCATCGCGTGCCGCCGCCGCAAAAACCAAGAGCCCGGCATTGGCCGGGCTCTTGGTTTATCGATCAGGCCTTCGCCGGGGCAGCCGCACCGGCCTGCTTGATGCGATAGCAGATCCAGATGAACAGGACCCACACCGGCATGGCGTACACCGACACCTGGATGCCCGGGATCATCAGCATCACGCCGAGGATGAAGACCACGAAGGCCAGGCACAGGTAGTTGCCGAAGGGGTACCAGAAGGCCTTGAAGCCCGGCTCCACGCCCTTGGCCAGCATGGCCTTGCGGAACTTCAGGTGGGAGAAGCTGATCATCGCCCAGTTGATAACCAGGGAAGCCACCACCAGCGACATCAGCAGCTCCAGCGCACTCTGCGGGGCCAGGTAGTTGACCAGCACGCAGAGCAGGGTCACCGCCGCCGACAGGGCGATGGCCAGCACCGGCACGCCGCGGGCGTTGACCTTCATCAGCGCCTTGGGCGCGTCGCCCTGCTCGGCCAGGCCGTAGAGCATGCGGCTGTTGCAGTACACGCCGCTGTTGTAGACCGACAGCGCGGCGGTCAGCACCACGAAGTTGAGCACATGGGCGGCGGTGTCCTCGCCGATCAGCGAGAAGATCTGCACGAAGGGGCTGCTGGCGTAGGCGTCGCCGCCGCTGGTCAGGGTCTTGACCAGGTCGTCCCAGGGGTGCAGCGAGAGCAGGATGGTCAGCGCGCCGATGTAGAAGATCAGGATGCGCCAGACCACCTGGTTGATCGCCTTGGGGATCACCTTGCGCGGCTGGTCGGCCTCGGCGGCGGTGATGCCGACCAGCTCCAGGCCGCCGAAGCTGAACATGATGATGGCCATCATCATCACCAGCCCGGACACGCCGTTGGGGAAGAAGCCACCGTGGCTCCACAGGTTGCTGACGCTGGCCTGCTCGCCACCGGCGCCGCTGAACAGCAGCCAGCCACCGATCAGGATCATGCCGACGATGGCCACCACCTTGATGATGGCGAACCAGAACTCGGTTTCGCCGAAGGCTTTGACGTTGACCTGGTTGATCAGGTTGATCAGCACGAAGAAGGCGGCCGCCGTGGCCCAGGTGGGAATCTCCGGCCACCAGTACTGCACGTACTTGCCCACCGCCGTGAGCTCGGCCATGCCCACCAGCACGTAGAGCACCCAGTAGTTCCAGCCGGAGAGGAAGCCGGCGAACGGGCCCCAGTAGCTGTGGGCGAAGTGGCTGAAGGAGCCGGCCACCGGCTCCTCGACGATCATCTCGCCGAGCTGGCGCATGATCAGGAAGGCGATGAAGCCGCCGATCGCATAACCGAGGATCATCGACGGCCCGGCGCTCTGCATCACCCCGGCGGAGCCGAGGAACAGGCCGGTGCCGATGGCGCCACCGAGGGCGATCAGCTGGATATGGCGGTTCTTCAGGCCGCGTTTGAGCGGGCCGGTGTGCAGGTGCTCGGACATCAGCGAGCGCTCCGCAAGGAAAGACCAGTGCAAGGCATGGGGTCACCTGTCTGTCGGAATGAGCCGCCGGACTCGTGATCCCGCGGAAACTGTCGGCCACCATACGGCGGCGGCCGCGCAGTATACACCGCAGACTAGTCGAGGGCGGCCAGGGCGAGCACCAGCAGCACCGCGCACTCGCCCAGCTCGACCAGCGCCCCGGCGCTGTCGCCGGTGGTGCCGCCGAGACGTGCGACGAAGGCGCGGCGCAGCAGCCAGAACGCCAGCGCGGCGGCGCCCAGCGCCAACAGCCCGCTCCAGCCGAGCAGCAGCATGGCCAGGCCGTGGCTGGCCAGCACCCATGGCAGGCGCTGGCGCGGCAGATGCGCGGCCAGCGCGGCGCCGAGGCCGCCGGCACGCACGTAAGGGGTGGTCAGCAGCAGCAGCGGCAGCAGCGCCCGCCCCAGCCAGGGCGCCAGCAGCAGGCCGGCCCAGGCGCCCTGCCCCAGCAACACCGCCAGCGCGGCGAACTTGAGCAGCAGCACCAGCAGCAGCACGACCACGGCGATCGGCCCGCTGCGCGGGTCCTTCATGATCTCCAGGGTGCGCTGGCGATCACCATGCCCGCCGACCCAGGCATCGGCCGTGTCGGCCAGGCCGTCCAGATGCAGGCCGCCGGAAAGCCCGACCCAGACCACCAGCAGGATGGCCGCCTGGAGCAGCGCCGGCGTAGCGCCGAGCAGCCCGTGCAGGGACAGCAGCAGACCGCCGAGCAGCAGCCCGACCAGCGGATACCAGAGCAGCGAGCGGCCGATCTGCTCGGGCTCCGGCATGCCGGGCAGGCGCACCGGCAGGCGGGTGAGGAACTGCAGGGCGATCAGCGCGGGCGGCGGCAGCATCAGGCTTCGCCCCGTTTCAGACTTCGACCAGTGCCAGGCCGGTCTCGACCTGCAGGCCATGCAGCGCGCCGTAGCCCACTTCCACCTGCAGCAGCTGGTTTTCCGGCAGCTGGCGCGCACGCGCCAGCAGCAGGCGCATCACCCCACCGTGGGTGATCAGCAGCACGCGCTGGCCGTCCAGTTCGGCCTGCAGGCGCTCGATGGCCCCGAGCACGCGCGCGGCGAAGTCCTTCACCGGCTCGGCGCCGGGCGGGGTGAAACGGTAGGGATCGTTCCAGAACTCGCCGAGAGCCTGCGGGTCCTCCAGGAGGATCTCCGCCGAGTTGCGCCCTTCCCACTCGCCGAAGTGCAACTCGCGCAGGTCGGCCTCGATGCGCAGCGGCAGGCCCAGGCCTTCCGTGAACTCGCGGGCGAAGGATTCGCAGCGCTGCAGCGGCGAGCTGATCACCAGGTCCCAGCCACCCTTGCCGGCCAGGGCCAGCTGCATCTGCTGGCGGCCCTGCTCGGTCAGCGCATCGTCGCTGCTGCCACGGAAACCGGGGCCGCCATCGGTCACGCCGTGGCGCAACATGTCCAGGGAAAGTGTCATTGCTTGTCCTCAACCAGGGCTTCAGAAAAGGTCGCCATGCCGCCATGCAGCGCGCAGGCCAGTTTGATCAGGGGTAGCGCCAGCGCCGCGCCGCTGCCCTCGCCCAGGCGCAGGCCGAGGTCGAGCAACGGGACGGCATCGAGTTCGGCCAACAGCGCGGCGTGGCCCGGCTCGGCGCCGGCATGGGCGAACAGCAACCAGGGCTGCACGCCGGGGTTCAGGCGCACGGCACACAGCGCGGCAGCCGTGCAGATGAAGCCGTCGACCAGCGCCGGCACGCCGGCCTGGGCGCAGGCCAGGTAGGCGCCGGCCAGCGCCGCCAGCTCGAAGCCGCCGACCCGGCGCAGGGCCTCTGCAGGGTCTGCGAGATGCTCGCGGTGCAGGGCCAGGGCGCGCTCGATCACGGCCTGCTTGCGGCTCACGCCGGCGCCGTCCAGGCCGGTGCCGGGGCCGGTCAGCTGCGCGGGACGCAGATCGCTGAGGGCGCAGGCCAGCGCGGTGGCGGCGCTGGTGTTGCCGATGCCCATCTCGCCGGCCAGCAGCAGGTCGCAGCCCTCGGCATGGGCCTGCTGCAGGGTGTCGCGACCGGCCTGCAGGGCGGCCGCACACTGGGCCAGCGTCATCGCCGGCTGCACCGCGAAGTTGGCGGTGCCGGCACCCAGGCGCAGGTGGCGCACGCCGGGCAGCTCGAGCGCGGCATCGATGGTGCCGAGGTCGACCAGGCGCAGCGGCACGCCCTGCTCGCGGGCCAGCACGCTGATGGCAGCGCCGCCGGCGACGAAGTTGCCGAGCATCTGCGCGGTCACCGCCTGCGGGTAGGCCGACACGCCTTCGGCCACCACGCCGTGGTCGCCGGCGAACAGCGCCAGCTGCGGCCGGCCGATGGCCGGTTTCTCCCGACCCTGCAGGGCGGCCAGGCGCACGGCCAGCGCCTCCAGCGCGCCGAGGGCGCCGCTCGGCTTGGTCAACTGCGCCTGGCGCGCCAGGGCAGCGGCCTCAGCGGCGGCGTCGGGCTGGCGGCAAGGTTGCTGCCACCAGGGTGAAGCGGTCATAGCGGCTCTCCTTTGAGCAGCATGGGCAGGCCGGCGACGGTGAAAACCACCCGCTCGGCCCGTTCGGCCACAGCCTGGTGCAACCAGCCGGCCTCGTCGACATAGCGCCGGGTCAGCTCGCCCAGCGGCACCACGCCCAGGCCGGTCTCGTTGCTGACCAGGATGATCCGTCCGGGCAGCTCGGCCAGCGCCTCGAGAAAGGCGTCGCGCTGCATGGCCAGGCGGGTGTCGTCTTCGAGCATCAGCAGATTGGTCAGCCACAGGGTCAGGCAGTCGACCAGCAGGCAGCGGCCGGGGGCGGCATTGTCGCGCAGGGCGCGGGCCAGTTCGAGGGGTTCCTCCACCAGGCCCCAGTCGACCGGACGGCGCTGGCGGTGGTGCCGGATGCGCGCGTTCATCTCGCCGTCCAGCGCCTGGCTGGTGGCGATGTAGGTCACGGTCAGGCCGCTCTGCGTGGCCAGCCGCTCGGCCAGGCGGCTCTTGCCGGAGCGGGCGCCGCCGAGGATCAGTTCGAGCATGGTTTGCCCCTTACAGGCCGCACAGCTCGCGGAGCAGGCGGGTATCCAGGTGCGCCTCGACCAGGTCGGCCAGGCGCTCGATGTCACGTTCGCGGCGCGCATGGTAATCCACTTGCCGCGCCTCGCGCAGGCCCGCCCAGGCGAGCAGCGCGGCGCAGGCGGCCGGCACCTCGAACAGGCCGTGCAGATAGGTGGCCATCACCTGGCCGTCGGCGCTGAGGGCGCCGTCGCTGCGGCCATCATCCAGGCGCACGGCGGGCATGGCCAGGGCCGGGCCGACGCTGACCCCGGCATGGATCTCGTAGCCGCTGACGTCCAGGTCGCCCAAACTCAGGCGGCCACGCACATTGCGCAGCTGTTTTTCCGGCTCCAGCACCGTGGCGTAGTCGAGCAGGCCGAGACCCGCACTGCTGCCGGCCGGGCCTTCCAGGCCATGGGGATCGTCGATGCGCGTGCCGAGCATCTGTAGCCCGCCACAGATGCCGAGGACCTTGCCGCCATAGCGCAGGTGGCGGGCGATGGCGGCGTCCCAGCCGTGCTCGCGCAGGCGCGCCAGATCGGCACGCACGCTCTTCGAGCCGGGCAGGATGATCAGGTCGGCCGGCGGTATCGCCTGGCCGGGGCCGATGAACTGCAGGTCCACCTGCGGGTGCAGGCGCAGCGGGTCGAAGTCGGTGTGGTTGCTGATGCGCGGCAGCACCGGCACGGCCACGCGCAGCACCTCGCGGTCCTTGTCCGGCTGCAGCACCTGCACCGCATCCTCGGCCTCCAGGTGGAAGTCCATCAGGTACGGCAGCACGCCGAGCACCGGCTTGCCGGTGCGCTGCTCCAGCCAGTCCAGCCCCGGCTGCAGCAGGGCGATGTCGCCACGGAAGCGGTTGATGACGAAGCCTCGGACCCGCGCCTGCTCGCTTTCCGAGAGCAGCGCCAGGGTGCCGACCAGGTGGGCGAACACCCCGCCCTTGTCGATATCGGCGATCAGCAGCACCGGGCAGTCCACCGCTTCGGCGAAGCCCATATTGGCGATGTCCCCGGCCCTGAGGTTGATCTCGGCCGGCGAGCCGGCGCCCTCCACCATCACCACCGGGTACTGCGCGGCGAGGCGCGCGTGGGACTCGAGCACCGCCGCGCGGGCGACCTGCTTGTAGTCGTGGTAGGCCACCGCGTGCATGTTGCCGATGGCACGGCCCTGGATGATCACCTGGGCGCCGGTATCGGAGTTGGGCTTGAGCAGCACCGGGTTCATATCGGTGTGCGGTGCCAGCCCCGCGGCCTGGGCCTGCACCGCCTGGGCGCGGCCGATCTCGCCGCCATCGGCAGTCACCGCACTGTTGAGCGCCATATTCTGCGGCTTGAACGGCGCGACGCTGACGCCCTGGCGTTTGAGCCAGCGACACAGGGCGGTCACCAGGGTGCTCTTGCCGGCATCCGAGGTGGTGCCCTGGATCATCAGTGTGGCCATGCGGGCTTCTCCTTCAGTGCCCGCTCCAGACGCTGCCAGCCGGCCTCGTCGCCCGGCAGGCCAAAGCGCAGGCAGCGGCTTTCGGCGAACAGGCGCAGGAGGATGCCACGCCGAGCGAAATAGCCATGCAGCCCCACCGCCTGCTGATGGCCGACCAGCTGGAACAAAGGGGTACCGCCGAGCGGGGCCAGGCCATGGGCGCTGAGCAGCACGGCCAGGCGCAGGCCATCCGCGCGCAGGCGTTCGCGCTGGCGCCGCTGGCCCTGTTCGTCGGCCAGCAGCGCCGTCGCCACGGCACGCGCCGGGCCACTGACCGCCCAGGGGCCGAGCTGCTCGGCCAGGCGTTCCAGCAGCGCCGGCTCGGCCAGGGCAAAGCCCAGGCGCAGGCCGGCCAGGCCGAAGAACTTGCCGAACGAACGCAGCACGATCAGCCCGGGCTTCTGGCTGTCGACGGCCAGGCTGTGCTCAGGCGTGCAGTCCATGAACGCCTCGTCCACCAGCAGCCAGCCACCGCGCGCGGCCAGGCGCGCGTGCCAGTCGAGCAGACGTTCGCGCTCGATCAGTCGGCCGCTGGGATTGTTCGGATTGACCACCAGCAGCACGTCGAAGCGCTCCAGCGAGCGTTCCACCGCGCCTTCGCTCAGCTCCTGCAGCAGGTGACCGGCACGCCGCCAGGCCAGGCCATGCTCGGCATAGGCCGGCGCCAGCACCGCCACCCGCGCCCCCGCTCGGCGCAGGCCCGGCAGGGACTGGATGGCCGCCTGCGAGCCGGCCAGTGGCAGCAGCGCGGCGGCGCCATAATAGTCGCGCGCCGCGGCCTCAAGGCCGTCGTCCGGCTCCGGCAGGCGCTGCCAGGCGTCGGCGGGAATCGCCGGCAGCGACCAGCCATAGGGGGCGATGCCGGTGGACAGGTCGAGCCAGTCCGCCAGGGCGATGCCGTAGCGCTGCGCCGCCGCGCGCAGCCGTCCGCCGTGCTCAAGCAAGGTAGAACTCCCCGATGGCCAGCACGGCCAGCCACAGGGCCACGCCGAGGTAGACCAGGTTGAGCGCGCGCTCGATATCGCGCGCCTGCGCCGGTGCCCCCTCGCCCAACTGCGGGCGCGGCTCCTCGACGCCGTGGTAGACCGCCGCGCCGCCCAGTTGCACCTGCAAGGCGCCGGCGCCGGCCGCCATCACCGGGCCGGCATTGGGGCTGTCCCACTGCGGCGCCTGGCGCTGCCAGCAGCGCAGGGCCGTAGCGGTCTTGCCGAGCAGCGCGTAGGTCAGCGCAACCAGCCGCGCCGGCACATAGTTCAGTGCATCGTCGATCTTCGCCGCGGCCCAGCCGAAGCGCTCGAAACGCTCGTTGCGATAGCCCCACATGGCGTCCAGGGTATTGCTCAGGCGGTGCAGCAGCACGCCGGGCGCACCCAGCACGGCGAACCAGAACAGCGAGGCGAACACCGCATCGGCGCCATTCTCCAGCACCGACTCGGTGCCGGCGCGGGCCACGCCGCCGGCGTCCAGCTCGGCGGTGCGACGGCTGACCAGGTAACCGACGCGGCGCCGCGCCTCGGGCAGGTCGCCCAGGCGCAGCGCCTGCGCCACCGGCAGGGCATGCTGGGCAAGGCTCTTGAGGCCGAGGGCGAAATACAGCACCAGGATGTCGACCAGCCAGCCCAGGCTGCTCAGGCTCAACAGCCAGACCAGCGCCACCGGCGGCAGCACCGCCAGGCACCAGCCGCTGACACCGTGGCTGCGCCAGCCGCGCCCGCCCGAGTTGAGGCGCTGCTCGATGCGCTGCGCCAGGTGGCCGAAGCCCACCAGCGGGTGCCAGCGCCGTGGCTCGCCGAGCCAGGCATCCAGGCCGACACCGGCCAGCGCGGAGAGTGCGACACTCATGAGCGCTGCCCCCACTGGTCGCTGAACACCAGCTCGTCCAGCGCCCGCTCGCGGGCCCAGCCCTCCTGCACCAGCATCGGCTTGTCGTAGAACTCGGTCACCGGCCCGAGGCAGAGCACCGCCACCGGCTGGCTGCCGGCCGGCATGCCGAGCAGATCGGCCAAGGCGACAGGATCGAACAGTGACACCCAGCCCATCCCCAGCCCCTCGGCACGTGCCGCCAGCCAGAGGTTCTGCAGGGCGCAGGCGAGTGAGGCCAGGTCCATCTGCGGCAGGGTGCGACGGCCGAACACATGGGCCTCGCGGCCGTCCATCAGGGCCGCCACCAGCAGCTCGGCGCAGTCGCGAATGCCCTCCACCTTGAGCCGCATGAACTCGTCGCTGCGCTCGCCCAGGGCCTCGGCGGTGCGCACCCGCTCGGCCTCGACCAGGCCATGGATAGCGTCCCGAAGTTCGGGCCGGGTGATGCGGATAAAGCGCCAGGGCTGCATCAGGCCGACGCTGGGCGCCTGATGCGCCGCCTGCAGCAGGCGGGCGAGCAGCTCCGGCGCCACCTCGCCGCCGGCGAAGTGGCGCATGTCGCGGCGTTCGGCGATGGCGCGGTAGACCGCGGCGCGCTCCGCAGCGCTGAAGGCGTGCTCGCTCATGCCGTGCAGAGCCCGGGAAGCCGCGGCAAGCGGCACCGACATGCCCCCGCCAGCGGGTCGCTGCGCCTGCTGGCGCGCCCTTCGCGCCCAAGCGATTCGGTCATGCCGCTCTCCTGCCCGGCCCGAGGGCCAGGTACAACCCTGTGGATAGACAGGCGACGGCCGCAGGAAGGGTAAGGAACCCCACCCGCAGCGCCCGCCGCACTGCCGTGGAAGCGCAACAGGCCGGTCTCCGGGCTCGCGAGCCGGGCCATGGGCCCGCGGACCGCGCCTTCCCGTGCCGAAGCACAGTGGCACCTGCGGTCCACTCCTCGCCTACCGTTGCGGCGGCAGCGCCGGAATCCTCATGCACGAATGGACCGGCTTCCCTGTTTCACCCCTGGCCATGACCGGGGCACCTGTTGCAGGCGCGCAGGGTAGAGGCTGGGTGGCAGGAGCGTCAACGCAAGCTCAGAAACGCGGGGTGAAACCGGCCGGCTTGCTCGCCAGCCACGCGACGAAGCCGCGCAGGCGCTCGTCGGCCAGCAGCGCCTCGCGGCTGTTGTAGGTCAACGCCAGTTCCTTCTCGCTGAACAGCCGGTGGATCTGGTTGTGGCAGGCGCGGCAGACCCAGAGGGTGGCGGTGATGCGCTCGACCCTGGCAAAGCGCTTCTGCACATAGGGCTTGTCGTGCAGAGCCTTGGGAATGAGGTGATGGCGGGTCAGCGGCAGCCGCCGGGCACAGAGTTCGCAGGCCTCCGGCTGCAGCGGCAGGCGGATCGACTCGGCCATGGCGTCAGCGCTTGCGGCACAGGGTCAGGCCGTCGCCCAGCGGCAGCAGGCTGAGGTCGATGCGCGTGTCGCGGCGCAGGTTGCGGTTGAGCGACTGGATGGCGCGGGTGTCCTGGCTGTCCGGGTTCTGCTCGAGCACCCGGCCGCTCCACAGCACGTTGTCGAACAGGATCAGCCCACCCCGGCGCACCAGGGCCAGGGCATGTTCCAGGTACACCGGGTAGTTGGCCTTGTCGGCATCGATGAAGATCAGGTCGAAGCTCTCCACCTGGCCGCCGCGCTCCAGCGCGTTGAGAGTCTCCAGCGCCGGCGCCAGGCGCAGCTCGATGCGTTCGCTGACGCCGGCCTCGTACCAGTAGCGTTCGGCGATGGCGTTGTACTCGCCGGGCAGGTCGCAGCAGATCAGGCGGCCGTCTTCCGGCAGGGCCTGGGCCATGCACAGGGCGCTGTAGCCGGTGAAGGTGCCGATTTCGAGGATCTTGCGCGCGCCGCTGATCTGCACCAGCAGGGCCATGAACTGGCCCTGCTCCGGGGCTATCTGCCAACGCGCCATAGGCAGCTGCGCGGTTTCCTCGCGCAGGCGCTTCTGCAGCGGCGACTCGCGCAGCGAGACGTCCAGCAGGTACTGGTAGAGGGCGTCGTCGAGGTTGAGCGTGCGATTGGTCATGGCTGCTGCGCCAGCTGACGGGCGGCCAGCACCCGCTTGGCGCCCAGGTAGCTGTTCTGCCAGTAGGCCTGGCTCAGGTAGTCCAGGCGCACCGTGCCACCGCTGGAGGGGGCATGGACGAAGCGCCCCTCGCCGACGTAGATGCCGGCATGGCTGACCTGGCCGCCGCCGTTGGTGGCGAAGAACAGCAGATCGCCGCTCTGCAGCTGGTCGCGACCCACGCTGGGCGCGCGCAGCTTGATCATCTCGCGGGTCGAGCGCGGCAGGACGATGCCGGCCGAGTTGCGGTACACGTAGCCGATCAGGCCGCTGCAGTCGAAACCGCTGTCGGGCGTGTTGCCGCCGTAGCGATAGGGCGTGCCGACCAGGCCGATGGCGCTGATCAGCACATCGTCGGCGCTGGCATCGACCACGGGAAAGGGACTGTGGCTGTATTCGGCGGGAGGCTTGCCGGCGCAGGCGGTGAGCAGCGCGGCGAGGGCTAGCAGGGTGACACGGGCCTTGAAATGCATGGGCGGGCGTCCTGGCCGGGATGCGCCCTACTCTGCCGGCTCGCGGCCACGGGCGCAAGCCCGGGGCCGGCTGGATCAGCGCTGCTGGCTGGCGTCGTCGTGCGCCTGCTCCGGCGCCAGGGCCAGCACGCGCTTGGCTTCCATGTAGCTGCGCTTCCAGTAGCTGTCTTCCAGGCTGTCCACCCGCACGCCGCCGCTGCGGCTGCTGCTGGAGTGGATGAACTGGTCGTCGCCCAGGTAGATGCCGGCATGGCTGACACGGCCGCGACCGCGATTGTTGAAGAATATCAGGTCGCCCGGTTCCAGCTCGTCGCGCGAGACCAGCGGGGCGTCCAGGTTGATCATCTCGCGGGTCGAGCGCGGCAGCTGCATGCCGGCCTCTTCCTTGAACAGGTAGCCGATGAAGCCGCTGCAGTCGAAGCCGGTCTTGATCGAGGTACCGCCGAAACGGTACTTGGTGCCGACCAGCGACAGCCCCTGGCTGAGGATGCTGTCCGCCAGCGAGGGCAGTTCGTAGGGCTGGTCGTCCGTGATGTCGGCGGCCGCCTGCTCGTCGGTCATGTACTCGACCGGCGGCTGCGGCTGTTCCGCAGCCAGATCCACCTGGGGCTGCGGTGCCTGGCTGGCGCAGGCCGCCAGCAGGGCTGTAAGGGCAATGGGCACGAGGGGTGCGAAACGCTTGAGCATGGGCACGACCGTGTCTGTGTGGTTTTTAGTGGTGGGCGACTATGCCGTCTGTCGACGTGATTTGCAAATTCAATGCCCGAAAATGTGACTCAGTAGTTCCGGCAAAACGTCTGAGGCGCGCCCCGCCAGCCGGGCGTCCACCCAGCCGCTGATGTCGGTCCGCTGCGGGTTCACTTCCACGGTGAAGCCCCCGCTCCTGCGGGCCTGCGCCAGCGGTTCGACTATGTAGGGGAAGCTCGCCGTGGTACCCACCGCGATCACCACCTCGAAGCCTTCGCGCACCTGGTCATAGAGCCGACCTATGGCCTGCTCGGGGAGCATCTCCTCGAACAGCACCACCGGCGGGCGCAGCACGCCTCCACATCGGGCACAGCGCGGCGGCAGCGGCCGCTGCAGGTGCGCGGCCAGCTCGGGATCCTCCGCCCCGCAGGACTGGCAGAACAGCGGCGCCAGCTCGCCGTGGATCTCGATCAGGCGCTCGACCGGCGAGCCGGCCTGGCGGTGATAGCCGTCGATGTTCTGCGTCAGCAGCCAGCAGCCCGGCTTGCGCCGCTGCAGCTCGGCGATGGCCGCATGCCCGGCGTTGGGCGCGGCGCCCAGGCAGGCCGCGCCGAGCTGGGCCAGGTACTTCCAGCACAGCGCCGGGTCGCGCTGCAGCATGGGCCCGGACAGCGCCGCCTCGATCGGCAGGCCTTCGGCGGTCAGGCCGTTGTACAGGCCGCCGAGGCCGCGATAGGTGGGCAGCCCGGAGTCGGCCGAGAGCCCGGCGCCGGTGATGACCAGGATGCGCTCGGCGCGCTGGATGGCCTGGGCGACGCGGATGATGTCCTGCTGCATGGCATTGTCTCCTCGGACCGCAAAGCGTAGCGAGCGGGTGTCAGCTCGGTGCGGCCGGAGCACAGGAACCGGAATGTACAGTTAGTACATGAGGATGACTCGCTCCGCTCGCTCTGGCGAGCCGCACTAGCGTGCGTTCAGTCGGCACACCTCCTGTCCGAGCACCGCCCGCACCGAGATCACGCCCGCGCAGTAGCTTTGTCAGTGATTGACCGTATGCGCCAGCATCACCGACAGCTGACACAGCGGCCGCCCGCTCTGCGCCTGCCAACGGTTGAAGGCGGCCTGCACGGCGGCCAGCTCCTTCTGGCTGGTCGGCGCCTTGTCGACGATCTCCTGGGCCTTGAGCGCGGCGACCAGGTCGTCGGTGGGGATGAAGCTGTCCTTGCCGACCATGCGCAGCAAGCGCGGCGCCGACAGGCCGCCGAGCTGGTTGCCGTGCCTGGCCAGGTATTTCCACAGGCCGACTATGTCGCTCGCCGGCCAGTCGGCGATCAGCGCGCCGAAGCTGCCCTTGTCCTGACGCACGTCGAGGATGAACTGGGCGTTGCGCGGCACGCTCCTGAGCTTGCCCAGGTGACGGATCAGGCGCGCGTCCTGCATCAGCCGTTCCAGGTGCTCGGCGCCCATCAGCACCACCTTCTCCGGGTCGAAGCCGAAGAACACTTCCTC
This sequence comes from Pseudomonadaceae bacterium, assembly GCA_033838285.1. Lineage (GTDB taxonomy): Bacteria > Pseudomonadota > Gammaproteobacteria > Pseudomonadales > Pseudomonadaceae > Aquipseudomonas. The sequence continues at coordinate 8,177 of JAJLLC010000010.1, read as the reverse complement.
GAAGGCCGGCCACTTGGCATCCACCAGGCTGTGCTTGAGGCCGGCACGGAACACGCGCAGGGCGATCAGCGACAGGTAGCGATCGTCGCTCAGCGCACGCAGCTCGGCGTCGCTCCTGGGCTGCGGCAGCCGAGCCTCCAGAGCGGCGACCGAGCCGAAGCGATTCAGGCAGTACTCGTGAATCCACTGGTAATCGCGCATGGGCCGTCCTTGCGGGCAGGTCTCAGAGGTTCATCACGTCGAGGAAGCGCGGCGTGGCGCTGTCGTCGATCTTCAGGCTCTGGAAATCGAACAGGTTGCGGTCGGCCAGCTGCGACGGCACCACGTTCTGCATGGCGCGGAACATGATCTCGGTGCGGCCCGGGCTCTTGCGCTCCCACTCGGTGAGCATCTCCTTGACCACCTGGCGCTGCAGGTTCTCCTGGGAGCCGCACAGGTTGCACGGGATGATCGGGAACTCCTTCATCACCGAGTAGGCCTCGATGTCCTTCTCGCTGCAGTAGGCCAGCGGGCGGATCACCACGTTGCGGCCGTCGTCGGACAGCAACTTGGGCGGCATGGCCTTGAGCGTGCCGCCGTAGAACATGTTGAGGAAGAAGGTCTCGAGGATGTCGTCGCGGTGGTGCCCGAGGGCCATCTTGGTCGCGCCGATCTCGTCGGCGTAGGTGTATAGGGTGCCGCGGCGCAGGCGCGAGCACAGCGAGCAGGTGGTCTTGCCCTCGGGGATCTTCTCCTTCACCACCGAGTAGGTGTCCTTCTCGATGATGTGGTACGGCACGCCGATGGACTCCAGGTAGGCCGGCAGCACGTGCTCGGGGAAGCCCGGCTGCTTCTGGTCCATGTTCACCGCGACTATCTCGAACTGAATCGGCGCCACCTTCTGCAGGTACAGCAGCACGTCGAGCATGGTGTAGCTGTCCTTGCCGCCGGACAGGCAGACCATCACCTTGTCGCCGTCCTCGATCATGTTGAAGTCGGCGATGGCCTCGCCGACCTGGCGGCGCAGGCGCTTCTGCAGTTTGTTCTGATTGACCGAGAGGGTGCTGGGCATGGTGCGAGGCGATCCGGAGCGAAGACGAAAAGCTGGCTATTTTACGCGCAAAGAGCGCGCACGGCAGCCCGTGTTAGGCTGAACGGATGAACGACCTCGATCCCGCCCTCGATCTTGCCGAGCAACTGCACGAGCTGCTGCTGGCCGCGCCGGCCGGCATCAGCGAATACCAGCTGATCCAGCAGCTCAAGGCCCGCCGCTCCACGCATATCCCGCATCTCGGTCTGGCCGACAAGCTGGTGCTGTTCCGCACCCACTTCCTGCTGTTCAACGCCCTGTACCGGCTGCGCGAGCGCCTCTGGGGGGAGCGGCGCGCGCACCTGCAGATCAGCCCGCTGTGCGTGCAGCTGCAGCCCTGGCACAGCGGGGGCGAAGGCCTGGCCGAGCACGACCCGCTGCGCGACTACTATCTGGACCTGGCCAACCTGCGCGACACCACCGAAAACGATGTGGAAAGACTGCTGGCCAGCTTCTGGACGCGCATGCAGGGCGGCGACGAGAAGCGCGCGGCCCTGGAGCTGTTCGAGCTGGACGGCGACCGCAGACTGGACCTGGCGACCATCAAGCAGCGCTATCGCCAGCTGGTCAGCCAGCACCACCCGGACCGCGGCGGCAGCACCGAGCGGCTGCAGTCGATCAACCTGGCGATGGAAATACTGCAACGCTATTACGGTTGAGCTACAGAGAGCGATTCGCTCTAAAGCCACGGCTCACGCGGGCTGCGACCTTCTCCTATACTGCGGCATACGGTCGCAGTTGATTCGGCCTGCACCCGGCGCCGCTGATCACGCGCGTCGGGCGCTACGCTCGGGGGCGATCGATTATAAAAAGAGGAGGTGTCCGCATGATCCACCATGTTTGGGGGCTCTTCACCCATCCCGACCAGGAGTGGCAGGAAATCCGTGGCGAAGAGGAAACCATCAGCCACATGTACCTGACCCACGTTCTGATTCTCGCCGCCATCCCCGCGCTGTGCGCCTACTTCGGTACCACCCAGGTAGGCTGGACGGTCGGCGATGGCGACCCAGTCAAACTCACCGCGACCAGCGCGCTGCAGATGACCGTCATGTCCTACCTGGCGATGCTCGCCGGCGTGGCCGTGATGGGCGCCTTCATCCACTGGATGGCTCGCACCTACGACTCCAACCCGACCCTGACCCAGTGCGTGGTATTCGCCGCCTACTGCGCCACCCCGCTGTTCGTCGGCGGCGTCGCCGCGCTCTATCCCAGCCTGTGGCTGGGCATGTTCATCGGCACCGCGGCCATCTGCTACACGGTCTACCTGCTGTATGCCGGCATCCCGACCTTCATGGGCATCCCCGAGGACGAGGGCTTCATGTTCTCCAGTTCGGTGCTGGCCGTGGGCCTGGTGGTGCTGGTGGCGATGATCGCCTGCTCGGTGATCCTCTGGGGCTTCGGCGTCGGCCCGGTGTACACCAGCTGAAACGCCACACAACCTGCCGGGAATGAAGCCGCCTTCGGGCGGCTTCGTGTTTTATGCCGCGCGCCGGCCCGGCATAATCGCGCCATGCCCGAACTTCTCCACGCTCGCGTCGAGGCCTGCTACCGGCTGGCCGAGGACTTCTTCAAGCGCCGCTTTCCCCGCCCCGAGGTCAGCTTCAAGCTGCGCGGGCAGAAGGCCGGCGTCGCCCATCTCAACGAGAATCTGCTGCGCTTCAACCCCAAGCTGTACGCGGAGAACCGCGAGCACTTCCTCAAACAGACGGTGGCCCACGAGGTCGCGCACCTGGTCGCGCACCAGCTGTTCGGTCCGCGCATCCAGCCGCATGGCGAGGAATGGCAGCTGATCATGCGCGGCGTCTACGAGCTGCCGCCAGACCGTTGTCACAACTACGACGTCGGCCGGCGCAAGGCCACCCGCTACCTCTACCTGTGCAGCTGCCCGGACGGTGAATTCCCCTTCTCCGCCCAGCGCCATGGCCTGGTGCGCAAGGGCCGCCGCTACTTCTGCCGGCGCTGCCGGGCAACCCTGGTGTACAGCGGCGAGCAGCGGGTCGAGTAGCCCAACGAAAAACGCCGCCCAAGGGGCGGCGCGATCCGAGGGATAGGTTGAGGCATCCAGCTGCGCCCTTCTCCCACGAGTGGGAGAGGGAGTGCCCGGAGTTGCTAGCAAGCCTTGGCGATCAGGCCAGCTCGGTACGCAACTGGCGGGCCGCCGCCACCATGTTCACCAGCGCCGCCTCGGTCTCCGCCCAGCCGCGGGTCTTCAGGCCGCAGTCCGGATTGACCCACAGACGCTCGGCCGGCACCCGCTGCGCGGCCTTCTTCATCAGGCGCACCATCTCGGCGCTGTCCGGCACCCTTGGCGAGTGGATGTCGTACACCCCCGGGCCGATCTCGTTGGGATACTCGAAGCGTTCGAAAGCCTCCAGCAGCTCCATGTCCGAGCGCGAGGTCTCGATGGTGATCACGTCGGCGTCCATCGCGGCGATCGCCTCGATCACGTCGTTGAACTCGCTGTAGCACATGTGGGTGTGGATCTGCGTCTCGTCGCGCACGCCGGAGGCACACAGGCGGAAGGCCTCGGTGGCCCACCCCAGGTATGCCTGCCAGTGCGCCTTGCGTAGCGGCAGGCCCTCGCGGAAAGCGGCCTCGTCGATCTGGATGACCTTGATGCCGGCCGCCTCCAGATCGACCACCTCGTCGCGGATGGCCAGGGCCAGCTGGCGCGCCTGCTGCTCGCGGGAGATGTCGTCGCGCGGGAAGGACCACATCAGCATGGTCACCGGGCCGGTCAGCATGCCCTTCATGACCTTGTCGGTGCAGCGCTGGGCGTAGCGGATCCACTCCACGGTCATCGGCTGCGGACGGCTCAGGTCGCCATAGATCACCGCCGGCTTGACGCAGCGCGAGCCGTAGCTCTGCACCCAGCCGAAGCGAGTGAAGGCGTAGCCGTCGAGCTGCTCGGCGAAATATTCGACCATGTCGTTGCGCTCGGCCTCGCCATGCACCAGCACGTCCAGGCCCAGCTGCTCCTGCACCTCCACCGCATGGCGGATCTCGGCGTGCATGGCCTCGGTGTATTCGGCGGCAGACAGCTTGCCGGCCTTGAACGACTGGCGCGCCAGGCGGATGGCCGGCGTCTGCGGGAAGGAGCCGATGGTGGTGGTGGGGAACGGCGGCAGCTTGAGCAGGGCGCGCTGCTTGGCGATGCGCACGGCGAACGGCGACTGGCGCTGGCTGTCCTTGGCGCTGACGGCAGCCAGGCGCGCCTGCACCGCCGGCTTGTGGATGCGCGGCGAAGCGGCGCGGCTGGCCTGCACCTGGCGGCTCCCGGCCAGCGCGGCCTGCACCTCGGTGGCCTGCGGCTCGCGCAGGGCCCTGGCCAGCACGGCGACTTCCTGACACTTCTGCACGGCGAAGGCCAGCCAGCTCTTCAGCTCCCCATCCAGCCTGTCTTCGCGGGTCAGGTCGACCGGGCTGTGCAGCAGCGAGCAGCTCGGCGCCACCCACAGGCGCGAGCCGAGGCGCTGATGAGCCTCGCGCAGCACGGCCAGGGCCTGCTCCAGGTCGGTGCGCCAGACGTTGCGGCCGTTGACCACGCCCAGCGACAACACCTTGTAGGCCGGCAGACGGTCGAGGATGGCCGGGAACTGCTCCGGCGCACGCACCAGGTCGATGTGCAGGCCATCCACCGGCAGGCCGGCAGCCAGGCCGAGGTTGTCTTCCAGGCCGGCGAAGTAGGTGGCGATCAGCTTCCTGCCCGGTTCCTTCTGCAGCAGGTTGTAGGCGCGTTCGAAGGCGTTCTTCCAGGCCTGCGGCAGGTCGAGGGCGAGGATCGGCTCGTCGATCTGCACCCAGTCGATGCCCTGGCCGGCCAGGCGCTGGAGGATCTCGCCGTAGACCGGCAGCAGACGCTCGAGCAGGTCGAGCTTGTCGAACTCGCGGCCCTTGCACTTGCCCAGCCACAGGTAGCTCAGCGGGCCGATCAGCACCGGCTTGAGGCTGTGACCCAGGGCCTTGCCCTCCTCCACTTCCTCGAACAGCTGCTCCCAGCTCAGGGCGAACTGCTGGTCGGCCGTGAATTCGGGGACCAGGTAGTGGTAGTTGGTGTCGAACCACTTGGTCATCTCTTGCGCATGGGCACCGCCGCAGCAAGTGTTCTGACTGACCCCACGCGCCATGCCGAACAGGGTATCCAGGCTCGGCTTGCCGCCGTGACCGCGGAAACGCTCGGGAATCACGCCGAACATCAGCGAGTGGGTGAGCACCTGGTCGTACCAGGCGAAGTCGCCGACCGGCAGCAGTTCGATGCCGGCGTCCTTCTGCAGCTGCCAGTGGGCGGCGCGCAGCTCGCGGCCGACGGCGCGCAGGCCGGCTTCATCCAGCTCGCCCTTCCAGTGTGCCTCCAGGGCCTTCTTCAGTTCGCGGTCGCGGCCGATGCGCGGGAAGCCGAGGTTGTGTGCCAGTGCCATCTGTCTGTCTCCTGTGTTCGTGAATGGCGCACATTCTCGACACCGGCCGCATCATGAGACAAACTCAACCTATTCGTGATCATCACAAGTTTTATTCATTGAGATTCGCTCATGTTGGAACTGCGCCACCTCAAGACCCTGCACGCCCTGCGCGAGACCGATAGCCTGGTGGAGGCCGCCGAGCGCCTGCACCTGACCCAGTCGGCGCTGTCCCACCAGTTCAAGGAGCTGGAGGAGCGCTTAGGGATGCAGCTGTTCGTGCGCAAGACCAAACCGGTGCGCTTCACCAGCGCCGGCCTGCGCCTGCTGCAGCTGGCCGACAGCCTGTTGCCGCAGCTGCGCGCCGCCGAGCGCGACCTGGCGCGCCTGGCCGGGGGCACCGCCGGGCGCCTGCACATGGCCATTGAATGCCACAGCTGCTTCCAGTGGCTGATGCCGACCATCGACCAGTTCCGCGACGCCTGGCCGGAGGTGGAGCTGGACCTGGCCTCGGGCTTCTCCTTCGCCCCGCTGCCGGCGCTGTCGCGCGGCGACCTGGACCTGGTGGTGACCTCCGATCCGGTGGAGCTTTCCGGCATCACCTACGTGCCGCTGTTCACCTACGAGGCGCTGCTGGCGGTGGCAAACCAGCACGCCCTGGCCAGCCGCCCCTACGTGCAGCCCGAGGACCTGGAGCGCGAGACGCTGATCACCTACCCGGTGGATCGCGACCGCCTGGACATCTTCACCCGCTTCCTCGAGCCGGCCGACGTCGAACCGGCGCAGGTGCGCACCTCGGAACTGACGGTGATGATGATGCAGTTGGTCGCCTCGGGCCGCGGCGTGTGCTGCCTGCCCAACTGGGCACTGCACGAGTACAGCTCGCGCGGCTATGTCACCGCCAAGCGCCTGGGCGACAAGGGCCTGTACTGCACCCTGTTCGCCGCCATCCGCGCCGACATGCTGGACGCGCCCTTCATGCGCGACTTCCTGCTCACCGCCAAGGACACCTCCTTCGCCACCCTGGAGGGGGTCAGCACAGCGCGCGGCTGAGGCGGCAAGGGCCAGCCCGAGCCGCTACCCTTGGCGGGTAAGCCAACGCCACTGCAAGGACGACCCATGAGTCTGTCGCTGCTCAACCGCTACGCCTTCTTCGCCTTCTGCGTGCTCTTCACCCTCGCCAGCCTGCCGCTGCTCGCCGCCCACGAGTGGCTGTGGGCCTTCACCCTGCTCGGCGGCGCGCTGAGCCTGGTCGGGGTCAACGACCTGCTGCAGACGCGCCAGGCGGTGCGGCGCAACTACCCGATCCTCGGCAACATCCGCTACCTGGTGGAAAGCATCCGCCCGGAGATCCGCCAGTACCTGCTGGAAGGCGACCGCGAGGCCCTGCCCTTCTCCCGCGCGCAGCGTTCGCTGGTGTATGCCCGGGCCAAGAACGAGGGCGCCGACAAGCCCTTCGGCACCCTCAGCGACGTGTACCAGAGCGGCTTCGAGTTCATCGGCCACTCCATGCTGCCGGCCGCCCACTGCGACCCCAGCGGCTTTCGCGTCAGCATCGGCGGACCGCAGTGCCGCCAGCCCTACTCGGCCTCGGTGTTCAACATCTCGGCGATGAGCTTCGGCTCGCTCAGCGCCAACGCCATCCGTGCCCTGAACCAGGGCGCCAAACTCGGCGGCTTCTACCACGACACCGGCGAGGGCAGCATCAGCCCCTACCACCGCGAGCATGGCGGCGACCTGGTCTGGGAACTGGGCAGCGGCTACTTCGGCTGCCGCACCGCCGACGGCCGCTTCGATCCCGAGCGCTTCGCCGAGCAGGCCGCCAGCGCGCAGGTGAAGATGATCGAGATCAAGCTCAGCCAGGGCGCCAAGCCCGGCCACGGCGGCATCCTGCCCAGGCACAAGGTGACCGCGGAAATCGCCCTCACCCGCGGCGTGCCGATGGGCCGGGACTGCATCTCGCCCGCCTCGCACAGCGCCTTCTCCACCCCGCTGGGGCTGCTGCAGTTCATCGCTCAGCTACGCGAACTGTCGGGCGGCAAGCCGGTCGGCTTCAAGCTGTGCCTGGGCCACCCCTGGGAGTTCATGGGCATCGTCAAGGCCATGCTGGAGAGCGGTATCCTGCCCGACTTCATCGTGGTCGACGGCAAGGAGGGCGGCACCGGCGCCGCGCCGCTGGAATTCACCGACCACATCGGCGTGCCGCTGCGCGAGGGCCTGCTGTTCGTGCACAACACCCTGGTCGGCTGCAACCTGCGCGAGCACATCCGCCTCGGCGCCAGCGGCAAGATCGTCAGCGCCTTCGACATCGCCAGCGTCATGGCGCTGGGCGCCGACTGGGCCAACTCGGCGCGCGGCTTCATGTTCGCCATCGGCTGCATCCAGAGCCAGAGCTGCCACACCAACAAGTGCCCGACCGGCGTGGCCACCCAGGACCCGCTGCGCCAGCGCGCCCTGGTGGTGGCGGACAAGGCCGCGCGGGTGCACAACTTCCACCGCAACACGCTGAAGGCGCTGGCCGAGATGATAGCCGCCGCCGGCCTCAGCCACCCGGCGCAGATCGAGGCCAAGCACCTGGTGCGGCGCATGTCGGCCAGCGAGATCAAGCTGTACTCGCAGCTGCATGTATTCCTCAAGCCCGGCGAGCTGCTCGCTGGCGAGATCTCCGGCGAGTTCTACCGGCGCATGTGGGCCATGGCACGGGCCGACAG
>JAJLLC010000009.1:0-75916 GCA_033838285.1 Pseudomonadaceae bacterium | reverse complement strand
CCACGCCGACCTTGGCCAGGTAGTGTTCGGCCTTCTCGATGGCTTCCTTCTTCGGCACGCCGAGCACGTGCACCGGCGCCTCGATGATGTTCTCCAGGGCACTCATGTGCGACCACAGGTTGAAGTGCTGGAACACCATGGACAGGCGCGAGCGCATGCGCTGCAGCTGCTTGGCATCGGCGGCCTTGAGCGCGCCGTCCTTGTTGGCGACCAGCTTGAGCTCCTCGCCGTTGAGCAGGATCTTGCCGCCATGCGGCTGCTCGAGCATGTTGATGCAGCGCAAGAAGGTACTCTTGCCCGAGCCGCTGGAGCCGATGATGCTGATCACGTCGCCGGCCTTGGCGGCCAGGGACACGCCTTTCAGCACTTCGTGGTCGCCGTAGCGTTTGTGCAGATCCTGAACTTCGAGTTTGTACATGGTTGGGCTCTCGTTTGGCTCAGTCGCTCAGCAGGCGACCCTGACGGATGGGTTGTTGACCGGCCACCTTGGCCAGCCAGAGTCCGGGTTGGGCGAAGCGCAGGCGCTCGCGCACATACAGCACGCCGGAAGTGGAGGCACGCACGATGCTGTGGCGGTCCTCCAGCGGATCTATGACTTCGAACAGCGGATCGCCCACCTCGACGCGGGCGCCGACCGGCTGCAGGAAGCTGACCACGCCGGCATGCGGCGGGTAGGCGTACTGCGCACCGGCGAAGGGTGTCGGCTGGCAGCTGGGCGCCGGCGCGGCCGGCCAGTCACCGCTGATCAGGCCCTGCTCGGCGAGGAAGGCGAGGATGCCCTCGGCGCTGGCCATGGCGCGCTCGCGCTCGGTGTCCGGCATGCCGCCCAGCTCCACGGTCGCGGCCTGGCAGGCCAGCGGCACAGCAGCCTGCGGGAAACGCCGCGCCAGGCGCAGCCAGGCCATCGAGCAGGCCTCGTCGAAGGAGCTGCCGCCGGTGTCCTCGGACACCAGGATCGCCCCGGCGCCGAGGCGCGCACCCAGGGCAGTGAAGGTCTCGGCCTGCTGCGGAATCATGTACAGGTGCACCACGGCGTCGAAGTCGCAGTGCAGGTCGAGCACCAGGTCGGCGTCGCAGGCATGGCGCAACAGCAGGCGCTGCAGGCCCTGCAGCTCGGAGCCGGCCGGCGCCAGGCCGTCCAGCGCGGCCAGCATGGCCTGGCGGATCAGCCGCACATTGGCCGCAGCATCGGCGCCCAGCCGCCCGTCCAGGGCGGGCGCGACCAGTTCAGCCAGGTCGGCGAAGTCGCGGTTGAAGTTCTTGCCGCTGCCCAGCTCGAATCGCCCCTGACTGGTGGCCTGGAACATCTGCCCCAGGCCGATGGGGTTGGCCACCGGCACCAGCTCGATCACCCCGGTCAGGCGCCCCTGCCCTTCCAGCTCGGCCAGGCGGCGCTTGAGCTCCACCGCCACGCGCATGCCCGGCAGCTCGTCGGCGTGCAGGCTGGCCTGGATATAGGCCTTGCGCTCGCCCGCACCGAAGCGGAATACGTTCAGGCTGCGTTCGGTGCCGGGGCAGCCCCAGGGCAGGATGTGATCGATGCGTTGCATGCTCGTAGCGACCTCAGTGCTTGCGCGGGGCCAGGTAGGCCAGCCAGCGGCGCTCGGCCAGCTTGAACAGGCGCACCAGGATGAAGGTCAGGCACAGGTAGAACACGCCGGCGGTGATGTAGGCCTCGAACGGCAGGTAGTACTGCGAGTTGACGGTCTTGGCCGCGCCGGTGATGTCGATCAGGGTCACCACCGAGGCCAGGCTGGTGGTGTGCAGCATCATGATCACTTCGTTGCTGTACTGCGGCAGCGCACGGCGCAGCGCGGACGGCAGGAGGATGCGGCGGTACAGCTTGGCACGCGACATGCCCATGGCCTTGGCCGCCTCGATCTCGCCATGCGGGGTGGCCTTGAGGCTGCCGGCGAGGATTTCGGCGCTGTAGGCGCTGGTATTGATGGCGAAGGCCAGGCAGGCGCAGAAGGTGGCGTCGGACAGGTAGGGCCAGATGACGCTCTCGCGCACCGCCTCGAACTGGGCCAGGCCGTAGTACAGCAGGTACAGCTGCACCAGCATCGGCGTACCGCGGATCACGTAGGTGTAGAGCCAGGCCGGGAAGTTGATCACCGCCTGCTTGGACACCCGCATCATCGCCAGCGGCACGGCCGCGACCAGGCCCAGGGCCAGGGAGATCACCAGCAGCTTGAGGGTGACCAGCACGCCGCCGAAGTACAGCGGCAGGCTATCGAGTACCACGTTGTAGTCGAAAAGCATGGCAACTCCCTCAGATTTCGGCCGTTTTCACGCCGACCGAATAGCGGCGTTCGAGGTAACGCAGCACCAGCAGCGACACACTGGTCAGCGCCAGGTAGATGGCGGCGGCCAGCAGGATGTAGGTGAAGGGCTCGCGGGTGGCATCGCCGGCGCTCTTGGCGCGGGCCATCATGTCCTGCAGGCCGACCAGGGAAATCAGCGCGGTGGCCTTGACCAGCACCAGCCAGTTATTGGTCACGCCGGGAATGGCCAGGCGCACCATCTGCGGCACCAGGATGCGGAAGAACACCCGCAGCGGGCTCATGCCGTAGGCCATGCCGGCCTCGCCCTGGCCCTTGGGGATGGCCATGAAGGCGCCGCGGAAGGTTTCCGACAGGTAGGCGCCGTAGATGAAGCCCAGGGTACCGACACCCGCCACGAAGGGGTTGATGTCGATGTAATCGTCGTAGCCCACCAGCGGGGCGATACGGTTCACCAGGTCCTGGCCGCCGTAGAAGATCAGCAGGATCAGCACCAGGTCGGGAATGCCACGGATCACGGTGGCATAGGTTTCGCCCATCAGCGCCAGCCATTTCACGGGCGACAGACGGAAGGCCGCGCCGAGCAGGCCGAGCCCGATGGCCACCGCCATCGAGAACAGCGCCAGCTGCACGGTGAGCCAGGCGCCGTCGAGAATGGTCGAGCCGTAGCCGTTGAACATGGAATCTATCCTCTGGAATACACAGGAGGAGGCTCTCGTCGAGAGCGGGGTGCGCGGGCGCAGGGCCTCGCGGCATCCACCCTCCCCGCTGCGGAGAGGGTGGACGATGCGGCGTTACTCGCCGTAGACGTTGAACTGGAAGTACTTGTCCTGCACTTCCTTGTACTTGCCGTTGGCGCGGATGGCGGCGATGGCGGCGTTGAACTTCTCGGCAGTGGCGGTATCGCCCTTGCGCACGGCGATGCCGGCACCGTTACCGAAGTACTTCTCGTCGTTGTAGTCCGGGCCCACCAGGGCGAAGCCCTTGCCGGCGTCGGTCTTGAGGAAGCCGTCGTCGATGTTGACCACGTCGGCCAGGGTGGCGTCCAGGCGGCCGGCAGCCAGGTCGAGGAAGATCTCGTTCTGCGAGCTGTAGCGCACCACTTCCACGCCGGCCGGAGCGAACACTTCGGTGGCGTAGCGATCGTAGATGGAGGCGCGCTGCACGCCGACCTTCTTGCCTTTCAGGTCGACCAGCGGGTCCTTGATCTCGGTACCGGCCTTCATCGCCAGCTTGGCGGGGGTGTGGTAGTACTTGTTGGTGAAGTCCACGGACTTCAGGCGCTCTTCGGTGATCGACATGGACGACAGCACGGCGTCGAACTTGCGCACCTTGAGGGCCGGGATCAGGCCGTCGAACTCCTGCTCGATCCACTGGCACTTGACCTTCATCTCTTCGCACAGGGCGTTGCCGATGTCGTAGTCGAAGCCGGTGATGTTGCCTTCCGGAGTCTTGTAGGCGAAGGGCGGGTAGGCCGCCTCGATGCCGATGCGCAGGGGTTTGTCTTCTGCCTGAACCAGCGCACTGAAAGCGGTCAGCGCCAGTGCGCCGAGAAGTACGATCTTCTTCATCTTGTGCTCCTTCGAATGGGTACAGCGTTTGGCAGAATGAAGTTCGCCATGGCCAGGGTGAATTGTAGAAAGTGTCACCGTCTTTGCCGGCCGCAACAGCACGACAAGAGGGTTGGCCAAGTGGGCGGCATTCTATCGACCGGGGGTAGGTCGATATTTCTTCAAAGCGACAACAAATTACAGAAGCACAGGAAGGGCAGGACACCCTTATTGACAGGTCAGCCGAAACGTGACCAGCGGGACATTAAAGATCAACCATGGAATAAGGCAATAAGCGCGCCAGATTTTCACAAACCCTTGTACACAAGGCCTGCAGCGACTGCCCCGGCATCTCAGCGCAGCCGAGAGTGGCGGAATTGTTCCCAGCCGCCCCGCTCTGGTGCAAAGCGTTACCCCGGGCGTTACGCCTGATCGGGAATAATCGACATTCACTCCCGCAAAAAACAAACCCCGGCTTGTGGCCGGGGTCGTGCACGCTCGCGGAGCCGCCCGGTCAGGCGGCCTGCATGGTGCGATGAGTGTCGATGAGGTGCTGCACCACGCCAGGATCGGCCAGCGTGGAGATGTCGCCGAGAGAGTCGTATTCGGCGACGGCGATCTTGCGCAGGATGCGGCGCATGATCTTGCCCGAGCGGGTCTTCGGCAATCCCGGAGCCCACTGGATGACGTCCGGCGAGGCGATCGGGCCGATCTCCTTGCGCACCCAGTTCTTCAGTTCCTGACGCAGCTGCTCGGACGGCTCCTCGCCGGCGTTCAGGGTCACGTAGACGTAGATGCCCTGGCCCTTGATGTCGTGCGGCACGCCGACCACGGCGGCCTCGGCGACTTTCGGGTGGGCGACCATGGCGCTCTCGATCTCGGCGGTGCCCATGCGGTGGCCGGAGACGTTGAGCACGTCGTCCACCCGCCCGGTGATCCACCAGTAGCCGTCCTCGTCGCGCCGCGCGCCGTCGCCGGTGAAGTACATGCCCTTGAAGGTCTTGAAGTAGGTGTCGACGAAGCGGTCGTGGTCGCCGTACAGGGTGCGCGCCTGGCCCGGCCAGGAGTCGATGATCACCAGGTTGCCCTCGGCCGGTCCCTCGATGATGTTGCCCAGGTTGTCCACCAGGGCCGGCTGCACGCCGAAGAACGGCCGCGCGGCGGAACCCGGCTTCATGGCATGGGCGCCCGGCAGCGGGGTCATCAGGCAGGCACCGGTTTCGGTCTGCCACCAGGTATCGACGATCGGGCAGCGGCCCTGGCCGACGTTCTCGTAGTACCAGTGCCAGGCCTCGGGGTTGATCGGCTCGCCGACCGAACCGAGCAGGCGCAGGCTGGAGCCGTCGGCGCCCTGCACCGCGGCCTTGCCCTCGGCCATCATGGCGCGGATGGCGGTCGGCGCGGTGTAGAGGATATTGACCTTGTGCTTGTCGATGATCTGCGCCACGCGGGTGACGTCCGGGTAGTTCGGCACGCCTTCGAACATCAGGGTGGTGGCGCCGTTGGAGAGCGGGCCGTAGATCAGGTAGGTGTGGCCGGTGACCCAGCCGATGTCGGCGGTGCACCAGAACACCTCGCCCGGGCGGTAGTCGAACACCCGCTCGTGGGTCAGCGAGGCATACACCAGGTAGCCGCCGGTGGTGTGCAGCACGCCCTTGGGTTTGCCGGTGGAGCCGGAGGTATAGAGGATGAACAGCGGCTCCTCGGCGCCCATCTCCTTCGGTGCGCAGGTGGAGCCGGCGACCTTCATCAGGTCCTCGTACCAGATGTCGCGATGCGGGTTCCACTTGATCGCCGAGCCGGTGCGCTTGACCACGATGATCTTCTGCACGCTGGCGGTTTCCGGGTTGGTCAGCGCATCGTCGACGTTGGCCTTGAGCGCCACCTTCTTGCCGCCGCGCACGCCTTCGTCGGCGGTGATCACCACCTTCGACTTGCAGTCGATGATGCGCCCGGCCAGAGCCTCCGGCGAGAAGCCGCCGAACACCACCGAGTGGATGGCGCCGATACGCGCGCAGGCCAGCATGGCCACCGCCGCTTCCGGGATCATCGGCATGTAGATGGTCACCACGTCGCCACGGTGCACGTCCTGGCCACGCAGGGCGTTGGCGAACTTGCACACCTGCTCGTGCAGCTCGCGGTAGGTGATCTCGCGGTGCTCCGACGGGTCGTCGCCTTCCCAGATGATCGCGACCTGGTCGCCACGGGTCTCCAGGTGGCGGTCCAGGCAGTTGGCCGAGAGGTTGAGGGTGCCGTCGGCGAACCACTTGATGTCGACATGGTGGTCGTCGAAGGAGGTCTGCTTGACCTTGGTGAACGGCTTGATCCAGTCGATGCGCTTGGCCTGCTCGCGCCAGAAGCCGTCCGGGTTGATCACCGACTGCTGGTACATCGCCTTGTAGGTAGCTTCGTCGGTCAGCGTATTGGCGGCCACCTCGGGGCGGACCGGATAGAGGGAAGCAGCAGTCATGGGGATACCTCGGTGGGAAGGTTGTTTTTGTATGCCGCCTTTTGTATCCCCCGACACTCCGTGGGGCCATTCGACCATGGTCTTACCGCTCTACGACCATGGTCTCGACCCATCCTCGCGGTACGCGACAGGCAAAAAAAGGGCGACCCAAGGGCCGCCCAGCAACTCATTCCGGGGAGGAATGTCAGAAACGCATCCGGGTATCGCAGGAGCCGGATGCGCACTTTTTACGCCCTCGCCCGCCACGCGGCCATTGCACCAAGGTCGTAGGGCAATCTCCTACTCTTTGCCCACCCCGTGCTGGCGCAGCTTGTTGGCGATGGTGGTGTGCGACACCCCCAGGCGCTTGCCCAGCTGGCGGCTGCTCGGATGCTCGGCGTACAGGCGCTCCAGCACCGCCTTCTCGAAGCGGCCGAGGATGGCGTCGAGGTCGCCCTCGATGGAGAAGTCGCCCAGCGGCTGCGGCGCGCCGTAGTCCGGCAGGCGGATATGCTCGGCCTTCACCGTGCCGCCGTCGCACAGCGACACGGCCTGGAA
Organism: Pseudomonadaceae bacterium; assembly: GCA_033838285.1. Taxonomy (GTDB): domain Bacteria; phylum Pseudomonadota; class Gammaproteobacteria; order Pseudomonadales; family Pseudomonadaceae; genus Aquipseudomonas. Next base: position 69,077 of record JAJLLC010000009.1, on the reverse strand, counting down.
CAGCACGTTCTCCAGCTGGCGCACGTTGCCCGGCCAGTGGTAGTGGGCCAGGCGCTCGAAGGCCTGGGGCGCCAGCCTGGGCAGCGGGCAGCCGATCTGCCGACTGGCCGAGTCGAGGAAGTGCTCGACCAAGGGCGCCAGGCCGTCCAGGCATTCGCGCAGCGGCGGAATATGCAGCGAGAGAACGTTCAGGCGGTGGTAGAGGTCCTGGCGGAACTCGCCACGGGCACACAGCTCGGACAGGTCGACCTGGGTGGCGCAGATCACCCGCACGTCCAGGTACACCTCCTCGTCGCTGCCGACGCGGCGGAAGCAGCCGTCCTGCAGGAAGCGCAGCAGCTTGGCCTGCAGGCGCGGGCTCATCTCGCCGACGCCGTCGAGGAACAGGGTGCCGCCGGCGGTCAGCTCGAGCAGGCCGAGCTTGCCCTCCGGGCGCGCGCCCTCGAAGGCACCGGGGCCGTAGCCGAACAGCTCGGTCTCGGCCATGGATTCCGGCAGCCCCGCGCAATTCAGCGCCATGAACGGCGACTGGCCGCGCGGGCTGGCCAGGTGGCAGGCGCGCGCCAGCAGTTCCTTGCCGGTGCCGGTCTCGCCCTCGATCAGCAGCGGCGCGTCCAGTGGCGCCATGCGCCGCGCCTCGCGCACCACGGCGGCCATTACCCTGGAGCTCTGGAAGATCGAGTCGAAGCCGCGCAGTTCCTGCTTGCGCACGTGGTAGATGCGCTCGCCGACGCGGTCGGCGCGGTGCAGGGTCAGCACGGCGCCGGCCAGCGCCTCGCTCTCGTCGTGTTCGGACTGCAGCGGCGCGATGTCGGCGAGGAACACGTCGCCCTTGACCTTGACCCGCAGACCGTTGATCCGCGCCTTGTTGGCGCGCACCAACTCGGGCAGGTCGAAGTCCTCGATATAGCGCGACAGGGCCATGCCCGGCACCTCGTCGACGCGCACGCCGAGCAGCTGCGCGGCGCTGCGGTTGGCCGCCACTATCGAGCCGGCCATGTCGATCGACAGCACCGGAAAGTCCAGGGCGCCGAGCAGTGCGTTGAGCTCCAGGTGGCGGCGCTCGCTGGGCATCAGGCCGACGCGCTTGACCCCGAACACCCCGGGGATGGCCTCCAGCTTTGGGCGCAGGGCCTGGAACTGCAGGTTGATCAGGTTCGGGCAGTGCAGGTAGATAGCGTTGCCCTGCTCGCCGCCGACTTCGCCGCGGGCGACGTTGATGCCGTAGTCGACCAGCAGGTTGAGGATGTCGCGCAGGATGCCGACGCGGTTCTGGCAGTGAACTTTGATACGCACGCGGGGCCCCTCGATTTGTGGTTGTCGGGCGGGAGCGGCCGATTTTTCGCAAGGCGGCCATCATTTTTCGTCAAGATTATGTGACAGCAAGGGCGAGCGACAAGGCTGTCATCTGCCATTTCCATTCATCCGTAATCAATTCTTTACGAAAAAGCCCACCACTATCCCGCCTCGCGGGGTTATCGCCCCCTCCCCGCGCCGCGACTCCGGCGTTATCCCTTGTCCCAGACAAGAACAACAGCCCAGCGGGAGACCTGCATGAAAGGCACGCAGTACGTGGCTCGGCAACCAGATGAGCATGGCTTCATCCACTACGGCGAAACCGAGCACCAGGTGTGGAACACCCTGATCACCCGGCAGATGAAGGTGCTGGAAGGCCGCGCCTGCCAGGAGTACTTCGATGGCCTCGAGCAGCTCGGCCTACCTGTTGATCGCATCCCCCAGCTCGGCGAGATCAACCGGGTGCTGGGCGCCACCACCGGCTGGAGCGTGGCCCAGGTGCCGGCGCTGATCCCCTTCCAGACCTTCTTCGAGCTGCTGGCCAGCAAGCGCTTCCCGGTCGCCACCTTTATCCGCACCCCGGAAGAGCTGGACTACCTGCAGGAGCCGGACATCTTCCACGAGATCTTCGGCCACTGTCCGCTGCTGACCAACCCCTGGTTCGCCGAGTTCACCCATACCTATGGCAAGCTCGGCCTGGCCGCGACCAAGGAACAGCGCGTGTACCTGGCGCGGCTGTACTGGATGACCATCGAATTCGGCCTGGTCGACACCCCGGCCGGCCGGCGCATCTACGGCGGCGGCATCCTCTCCTCGCCCAGGGAGACGGTCTACGCCCTGTCCGGTGAGCCCGAGCACCAGGTGTTCGACCCGCTGGAAGCGATGCGCACGCCCTACCGCATCGATATCCTACAACCGCTGTACTTCGTCCTGCCGGACCTCAAGCGCCTGTTCCAGCTGGCCCAGGAGGACATCATGGGCCAGGTGCAGCAGGCCATGACGCTCGGCCTACATGCGCCCAAGTTCCCACCGAAAGCGGCGTAGCACTAAGCTCCCCTCGCCCATTCATGGGAGAGGGGCTCGGGGAGAGGGTCGAAACTGACAGCACCTTCTCCCTACGCGGGCCGCCCCCTCTCCCGCAAGCGGGAGAGGGAACTGATCGACAACCCCCTTACCTTCTATGCTCTGACCTCGACTATTCAAGGAGCCCGAAATGACCAGCCTTGCCCAAGCCCAATGCGAAGCCTGCCGCGCCGACGCGCCCCATGTCAGCGAAGAAGAGCTGGCCACGCTGATCCGCGAGATTCCCGACTGGAATATCGAAGTGCGCGACGGCCACATGGAGCTGGAGCGCGTCTACCTGTTCAAGAACTTCCGCCACGCCCTGGCCTTCACCAACGCGGTGGGCGCCATCGCCGAGGAAGTCGGCCACCACCCGGCCCTGCTCACCGAGTGGGGCAAGGTCACCGTGACCTGGTGGAGCCATGAGATGAAAGGCCTGCACCGCAACGACTTCATCATGGCCGCGCGCACCGACGTGCTGGCCAACGCAGCCGAGGGGCGCAAGTGAAACACTTCGCCGCCATCGCCCGGGTGCCGGGCGACCCCATTCTCGGCCTGCTCGACGCCTATCGCGCCGATGGCAACCCGGCCAAGCTCGACCTGGGCGTCGGCGTGTACAAGGACGCCTCGGGCCTGACGCCCATCCCGCGCGCGGTGAAGCTGGCCGAGCAGCGCCTGCTGCAGAGCGAGACCAGCAAGACCTATATCGGCGGCCACGGCGCACCGGAGTTCGGCGAACGCCTGCTGGAGCTGTGCTTCGGCGCCGGCAACGCACTGCTCGCCGATGGCCTGCTCGGTGCCACCCAGACCCCTGGCGGCACCGGCGCCCTGCGCCTGGCCGGCGATTTTATCGCCAGAAATCTTCCGGGTAGAGGCATATGGCTCAGTGATCCGACCTGGCCGATCCACGAGACGCTCTTCGCCGCCTGCGGCCTCAAGGTCGGCCACTACGCCTATGTCGGCGCGGACAACCGCCTCAACGTCGAGGCCATGCTCACCGCCCTCGCCCACCTGCCCAAGGGCGATGTGGTACTGCTGCATGCGTGCTGCCACAACCCCACCGGCTTCGACCTCGCCCCGCGCGACTGGAAGCGCGTGCTGGAGGTGGTCAAGGCACGCGAGCTGCTGCCGCTGATCGACTTCGCCTACCAGGGCTTCGGCGATGGCCTGGAGGAGGACGCCTGGGCCGTGCGCCTGTTCGCCACCGAACTACCGGAACTGCTGGTCACCAGCTCCTGCTCGAAGAACTTCGGTCTCTATCGCGAACGCACCGGCGCGCTGATCGTGCGGGCGGATAACCTCGAGAAGCTGCTCGATATCCGCAGCCAGCTGGCCTTTTTGGCGCGCAACCTGTGGTCCACGCCGCCATCCCACGGCGCCGCGGTGGTGGCCGAGATTCTCGGCGATGCCGAGCTGAAGGCCCTGTGGACCGACGAGGTGGACGCCATGCGTCGGCGCGTGGCCGACCTGCGCACGGGTCTGGTCGAGGCCCTGCGCCCGCACGGCCTGGCCGAGCGCTTTGCGCATATTGCCGAGCAGCGCGGCATGTTCTCCTACACCGGCCTGACACCAGAGCAGGTGCAACGACTGCGCGACGAGTTCAGTGTGTATCTGGTCGGCAGCGGCCGCGCCAGCGTGGCGGGCATGAGCGAAGCGCGCCTGGACTACCTGGCCGAAGCCATCGCCCGGGTGTGCCAGGCCTGAACGAAAACGCCGCCAGAAGGCGGCGTTTTTCATCGCGGACGACGCGCAGAACCTGTTTACGAGCTCGCGAGCTAGAGCCATGCAAGGCGCAACGACCAACGGGAGTAACAGCCGAAGGCTGGCCCGAAGGGCGAGCGCCAGCGAGTCAAAGTTGGCGAGGAAGCGGAGTTTACAAATGGTAAATGAGCATTCCGAGCCTGTTTTAAACGCCGCAGGGCCGACGCGCAGCAGATCGTAAACAGGTTCTCAGTCCAGCTGATCGTCGCGGATCAACACATAGCTGGCATCGGCGCGGTCGTAGACGTAGTACATCTCCACCTGCATGCCACGCATCACCGCCAGGTAGTCACCGGGCTCGGCGACGAAGAAGTCGTTGCTGTCGGCCTTGGCCGGGCTCTCGATGCGGGCGGTGACGAACAGTGCAGGATCGCTGCCGTCGAAGTAGTCCTCGCGCTCGGCGGCATCCCACTCGGCCGGCGCCGCGAAAGGCCCCTCGAACAGCACGTGGCCGTCGCCCAGCTCCAGTTCCTCGGCGTCCGGGTCGTTCTCGTCCGGGCGGTACAGGGTGCAGTCCAGGGCGTCCGGGTGGTCTTTGAGTTTCATGCCTTGCTCCGTGATGCGCGGTCGCGCAGATAGGCCAGCACGGCAGCGTGCTCGCCGGCGAATTCGATGCGCGCGGCCTTGCTCTCGCGCTGGTAGACGTACATCGGGTCGTAGTACTCGTTCAGCAGCGCCTCGATCCAGGCCCGGTGCAGGTCCACCGCGCCGCTGCGCGCCTGCTCGTCCAGCGCCTGCGCCAGGATGGCACGCAGGCGCGCATGGCGCTCGCCGCCCAGGCGCTTCTGGATGTTGTCCATGCTCTGCAGCAGGCGCGCGGCGAACAGGGCGAAGCCCTGCTCCTCGCCCTGCACGGCGAGGAACTCAGCGGCCAGGTCGATCACGTAGTCGCGCAGGATGCGCTCGACACGATCCTCGACGCTGTCCTCCAGCCACACCAGCGGAAACTCCTGCATGCCCTGGTGCAGCGACAGCGGCAGCGAGCAGGTGCCGATCAGGCGGCTCTCGTCCTCCAGCACGAACTGCTGCTGGCCGCGCGCGCGGCGCTTGAGCAGGTCGATGGCCAGGCGGTTCTCGAAGTCGATCTGCGCCGGCTGGCCGGTGGCGCGCTTGCCGAAGCTGGAGCCACGGTGGTTGGCGTGGCCTTCCAGGTCGATGCTGTTGTCGAGGGCGGCGATCACCTCGGTCTTGCCGGTGCCGGTCATGCCGCCGACGATGACGAAGTCGCACTCGGCCACCGCGCTGTCGAGGGTCTCGATCAGGAAAGTACGCATGGCCTTGTAGCCACCGATCACCCGCGGGTAGTCGATGCCGGCGTCGGCCAGCCACTGCTGGACGATCTGCGAACGCAGGCCGCCACGGAAACAATACAGGTAGCCATTCGGGTTGGCCCTGGCGAAGGCCGCCCAGGCCTCGACCCGCTCGGCCTTGACCTTGCCCGAGACCAACTGGTGGCCCAGCTCGATGGCCGCCTGCTGGCCCTTCTGCTTGTAGCAGGTACCGACCTTCTGCCGCTCGATGTCGGTCATCAGCGGCAGGCTGATGGCGTTGGGGAAGGCGCCCTTGGTGAATTCCACCGGGGCACGCATGTCCATCATCGGCAGGTCGTTGAGGAAAATCTCGCGGTAGTCGGCGGTGTTGTCGCGCATCACAGCACCTCTACCGCGTAACGCTGTCGCTCGACCAGCTGGCCGATGGGCGCCAGCGTCAGGCCCAGCTCGGCGGCCACGGCGAGGAACTCGGCCTCGCCCTCGGCGCTGACGGCGATCAGCAGGCCGCCACTGGTCTGCGGGTCGCACAGCAGGTTGCGCTGCTGCTCGGAAATCGGCGCGATCTTCTCGCCGTAGCTGTCGAAGTTGCGCAGGGTGCCGCCCGGCACGCAGCCCTCGGCCAGGTAATAGTCCACCCCCGGCAGGCGCGGCACGGCGGCGTAGTCCAGCTGCGCGGTGAGGCCCGCGCCATCGGCCATCTCCACCAGATGACCGAGCAGGCCGAAGCCGGTGACGTCGGTCATCGCTTGCACGCCCGCCAGCTTGCCGAAGCGCGCGCCCGGCTTGTTCAGGGTGCACATCCAGTCGCGCGCCAGGCCGACATCCTCGGCGCGCAGTTTGGCCTTCTTCTCGGCGGTAGTGAGGATGCCGATGCCCAGCGGCTTGCTCAGGTACAGACGGCAGCCGGCCGTGGCGGTGTCGTTGCGCTTCATGTGCTTCTTGTCGACCACGCCGGTCACGGCCAGGCCGAAGATCGGCTCCGGCGCGTCGATCGAGTGGCCACCGGCCAGCGGGATGCCGGCGGCATCGCACACGGCGCGGCCGCCACGGATCACCTCGCGCGCCACTTCCGCCGGCAGCAGATTGACCGGCCAGCCGAGGATGGCGATGGCCATCAGCGGGTCGCCGCCCATGGCGTAGATGTCGCTGATGGCGTTGGTCGCGGCGATGCGACCGAAATCAAACGGGTCATCCACAATCGGCATGAAGAAGTCGGTGGTCGACACCACCCCGCGCTCCTCGTCCAGGGCATAGACCGCCGCGTCGTCGCGCGAGGCGTTGCCGACCCAGAGCTTCGGGTCGAGGCTCTGCGCGCCGCTGCCAGCGAGGATCACCTCCAGTACCTTGGGGGAAATCTTGCAGCCGCAGCCGGCACCATGGCTGTACTGGGTCAGACGGATCGGCTCGCTCATCGAACTCTCTCGGCAAATGCGGAAAACAGGCGGCGGATTCTAGCAAAGCTGCTCTTTGCGCTCGCCCCCCGTATAATCGCCGCGCTCCTAAACATCTGGGCGCTGGCCATCACGCGGGCCGGCGCCTGAACCTTTTCCGCTATTGAACCGGAGAATCTTCATGCTCAAGCGTACCCTGGCGCTCGCCGCCGGCTTTGCCCTGTCCCTGTCCGCCACCCTGACCCAGGCCGCCGACGTGCTGAAGGTCAGCGCCATCCCCGACGAAGCCCCCACCGAACTGCTGCGCAAGTTCAAGCCGCTGGGCGCCTACCTGGAGCAGGAACTGGGCATGAAGGTCGAGTTCGTCCCGGTGGCCGACTACCCGGCGGTGGTCGAGGCGCTGGCCACCGACCGCATCGACCTGGCCTGGCTGGGCGGTTTCACCTTCGTTCAGGTGCGCCTGAAGACCGGCAACGCCATCCCCCTGGTGCAGCGCGAGCAGGACGCCCAGTTCACCAGCAAGTTCATCACCTCGGACGCCAGCGTGAAGTCGCTGGCCGACCTCAAGGGCAAGAGCTTCGCCTTCGGCTCGGTGTCCTCCACCTCCGGCAGCCTGATGCCGCGCTACTTCATGCTGCAGGACGGGATCAAGCCGGAAGCCTTCTTCAGCCGCGTCGGCTACTCCGGCGCGCATGACGCCACCGCCGCCTGGGTGCAGGCCGGCAAGGTCGACGGCGGCGTGCTCAACGCCAGCGTGTGGGACAAGCTGGTCGCCGCCGGCAAGGTCGACACCGCCAAGGTCAAGGTATTCGCCACCACCCCGGCCTACTACGACTACAACTGGACCGTGCGCGGCACCCTCGACCCGGCCCTGACCGCCAAGATCAAGGCCGCCTTCCTCGCCCTCGACCCGGCCAACCCTGAACACAAGGCGATCCTCGACCTGCAGGCCGCCTCGCGCTTCATCGAGACCAAGCCCGAGAACTACAAGGGCATCGAAGACGCCGCCCGCGCCGCCGACCTGCTGAAATGAGCCTGCGCCTCACCGGCGCGCACCTGCAGCACGGCAACGGGGTCCACGCCCTGCGTGGCGTGGACCTGGCCATCGCCGCCGGCGAGCAGGTCGCCATCATCGGCCCGTCCGGCGCCGGCAAGTCCAGCCTGCTGGGCCTGCTGGCCAGCGCGCTGCAACCCAGCAGCGGCGCCGTCGAGCTGCTGGGCGCCGATCCCTGGCGCCTGAACGCCCGCGCCCGCCAGCGCCTGCGTACGCGCATCGGCCTGATCCACCAGGCGCCGCCGCTGCCGCCGCGGCAACGGGTGGTCACCGCCGTGCTGGCCGGCAAGCTCGGCCAGTGGAGCCTGGGCCGCAGCCTGCTCAACCTGCTCTACCCCAGCGATATCGCCGGTGCCCGCGAGGTGCTGGCACGCCTGGACCTGGCCGACAAGCTGTTCGCCCAGTGCCAGCAGCTTTCCGGCGGCCAGCTGCAGCGGGTCGGCATCGCCCGCGTGCTGTACCAGGCGCCCGAGCTGCTGCTGGCCGACGAACCGGTGTCGGCCATGGACCCGGTGCTGGCCGACCACACCCTCGCCGTGCTGTGTCGGCATGCCGAGACGCACGGCGCCACCCTGGTCGCCAGCCTGCATGCGGTGGAGCTGGCCCTGGCGCACTTCCCGCGCATCGTCGGCGTGCGCGACGGGCAGATCGCCTTCGACCGCCCGGCCAGCGAGGTCACCCAGGCGCTGCTCGACGCGCTCTACGCCAACGAGCAGCTGGTCTCGCCACCGCTGCCGACGGTGACCCTGAACCTGCAGATCCCGCGATGCTGAAACCGCACCCGCGCGACCCGGCCGCCCTGCCCCGGCTGTTGCTGACACTGCTGGCCGTGGCCCTGCTGTGGCCGGGCATCCAGCTCGCCGAACTGGACCTGGGCGTGCTGCTGGCCGCCGACAGCCAGAGCGAGATGGGCCGTTTCGTCGCCGCCTTCTGGCCGCCGCAGCACGATCGCGAGTTCCTCGACCTGCTGCTTGCCGCCACCCTGCAGACCCTGGCCATCGCCACCGCCGGCATGGCCCTGGCGCTGCTGGTGGCGGTGCCGGCCGCCCTGCTCGCCAGCCGCGCGCTGTCGCTGTCGGCGGCTTCCCGCGGCGGTCGTCCCGGCGCCTTCGGCCAGGCCCTGCGCTGGCCGGTACGCGGCCTGCTGATTTTCCTGCGCAGCGTCCCGGAAATCGTCTGGGCCCTGCTGTTCGTGCGCGCCGTCGGCCTCGGCCCCACCGCCGGGGTGCTGGCCATCGCCATCACCTACGCCGGCATGCTCGGCAAGGTCTATGCGGAAATCTTCGAGTCGGTCGACCAGCGCCCCATGCACGCCCTGTTGCAGGGCGGCAGCGGCCGGCTGGCCGCCTTCGTCTACGGCATCCTGCCCAATGCCGCCTCGGAGCTGGTGTCCTACACCGTGTACCGCTGGGAATGCGCGATCCGCGCCTCGGTGGTGATGGGTTTCGTCGGCGCCGGCGGCCTGGGCCAGCAGATCGACCTGTCGCTGCGCATGTTCGCAGGCGGCGAGGTGGCCAGCATGCTGCTGACCTTCCTCCTGCTGGTGCTGCTGGCCGATGGTCTCAGCCGCCTGCTGCGCGGGAGGCTGGCATGAGCCGGCTGGTCAACCTGGCACTGGTCGCCGCCATCGTGCTGGCGGTGATCGCCTCCTTCGCCTACCTGGGGATCGACCTCGGCGCCCTGTTCGGCGCCGGCAGCCTGGCGCACATGGGCGAGTACGTGGCGCGCTTCCTGCAGCCGGACCTGAGCGCCGGGCACCTGGCCGCCATCGGCCGCGGCGCCCTGGAGACCCTGGCCATGTCGGCCCTCGGCACCCTGCTCGCCGCCGCCCTCGGTCTGCTCCTGGCGCTACCGGCGGCCGGTCGCTTCGGCCTGCTGGCGCAGAGCGTCACGCGCCTGCTGCTCAACGGCCTGCGGGCGATTCCGGAACTGGTGTGGGCGGCGCTGATGGTCCTGGCCGCCGGCCTCGGCCCGAATGCCGGCACCCTGGCCCTGGCCCTGCACACGGCGGGGGTACTCGGGCGGCTGTTCGCCGAGGCCCTGGAAAACACCCCGAAGGCACCGGCCGAGGCGATTCGCCTGCAGGGGGGCAGCCAGCTCGCGGCCTTCTGCTACGGCACCCTGCCCAACCTGTTCCCGCAGCTGCTGGCCTACTCGCTGTACCGCTGGGAGAACAACATCCGCATGGCCAGCGTGCTCGGCTTCGTCGGCGCCGGCGGCCTGGGGCAGATGCTCTACGTCAGCCTCAGCCTGTTCCAGGAGGCGCAGGCCAGCACGGTGATCCTGGCCATGCTGGTGCTGGTGTTCGCGGTCGACGCCCTGAGCGGCTGGACGCGCCAGCGCTGGGTGCGGGCCTGAACGCCCCTCTCCCGTGAACGGGAGAGGGAGCAAGAGCCCTACGTCAGCATGTAGCCGTAGCCCGGATGCCATCCGGGCTACATGAGCCAGGTCGTAGGGTGGGTTAGGCCACGGCCGTAACCCACCGCTGCAACCAACCGCGACGCCGCTCGGTAGGTTACGCCGCCATTCGGCTACCCACCCTACGTCCGCGTATCCAGGCTACGCCTGGCAGGCGCCCGCCTCGCCGGCGCCGCAGTGGCCGTGCAGCAGGCGGTCGCGGCCCTGCTGCTTGGCCTGGTAGAGCAGGCGGTCGACCGCCTCGACGAAGGCCAGCGGCGAGTCGTCGGCGCCGGGAATGATGGTGCCGACGCCCAGGCTGATGGTCAGCAGTTGCGCCACGCTGGACTGCTCGTGGGCGATCCGCTCCTGCCGCACCAGCTTGCGGCAGCGCTCGGCGATCTGCTTCGCCGACTCGCCGTCGGTCTCCGGCAGGATCAGCACGAACTCCTCGCCGCCGTAGCGCGCCACGCAGTCACGCGGGCGCACCGCCGCCCGCAGCAGGGCCTGGGCGACCCGGCGCAGGCTGTCGTCGCCCTGGATATGCCCGTAGTGATCGTTGAACTGCTTGAAGCAGTCGATATCCAGCAGGATCAGCGACAGCGGCCGGCGCGTGCGCTGGGCGCTGGCCCACTCCACGCCCAGCACCGAATCGAACATGCGCCGGTTGTTGATACCGGTCAGGCCGTCCTGGTAGGAGTACTCCTCCAGCTGCTTCTGCAGGGCCAGCAGCTGCTCCTCGGTCTTCTTCCGTTCGCTGATGTCGAACATGAAGCCGATCAGCGCCTCGGGCTCGCCGGCGGCGTTGCGCACCACATGCACCACGTCGCGAATCCACACATAGCGGCCGTCGGCGGTCAGCGCACGGTAGTCGGCCTCGTGGTCGATGCCGCTCTGCGACTGGGCGATGCAGAAGTTGACCACCTTGTCGCGGTCTTCCTCGTGGATGCGCTCGGCCCAGTCGTTGGCGCTGATCCAGCTGTGCTGCGGCCAGCCGAGCAGCTGCTCGATCTGCGGGCCGATGTAGGCGAAGGTCATGGTCTGCCAGTCGATCTTCCAGGGAATGGCCCGGGTCGACTCCAGCAGAGTCTTGTAGACGGCGCTATCGGCCTGGAAGGGATCGCTCATGCCTGCAACTCCACGCGCAAGGGGTAATGGCCAGAGGCTATGCCGGAGCGCCCCTAGAAGTCCACCTTGCCGCGCCCGGCCTTGATCGCCCCGCGCTTGGCCTTGCCCTCCAGGCGGCGTTTCTTCGAGCCCAGGGTCGGCTTGGTCGGGCGGCGCGCCTTCTCGCTCTTGCCGGCGCTGCGGATCAGCTCGGCCAGGCGCTCCAGGGCATCCATCCGGTTCTGCTCCTGGGTGCGGTACTGCTGGGCCTTGATGATCACCACGCCGTCCACGGTGATGCGGCTGTCGCGCAGTTGCAGCAGGCGCTCCTTGTAGAACGGCGGCAAGGACGAGGCCTGGCTGTCGAAGCGCAGGTGCACGGCGCTGGACACCTTGTTGACGTTCTGCCCACCCGAGCCCTGGGCACGGATATAGCTCAGCTCGATCTCGTCGTCGGGCAGATGGACGCTGTTGGAAATCACCAGCATGGGGAACGGGCGCCGCGAAGGATGGGCGCCCAGCATAGCGTCAAAGCCAGCGGAAATCCTCGCTGCGCTCGGCCGCCTCCATGGCCGCCCTGAGGCCGGGCGGCGGCACCGTGACCTTGCGCGTCTCCAGGCTGAACCAGGCGGCGCTGGTGACCACCCGGGCACACAGCTCGCCCGCGGCGTTGCGCACCTCGTTGAGCATGACGGACTTGGCGCCATCCTCGGAGAGCGCGCTGACCTGCATGCCCACGCTGAAAGGCTGCAGCAGGCGCAGTTCCTTGCGGTATTCGACCCTGTCCTCGAACACCACGGGCCCCATCCTGGCCTCGGCGAAAGCCTGCGGAGTGAAGCCGGCTGCGGCCAGGAACAGGAAGCGCGCCTGGGCGGCATAGTCCAGATAGTGGGAGTTCTTCAGATGGGCGTTGGAATCCGGATCGGCTTAGGGGCTGCTCCCGTTTCGGCGCAAGCCGCGTTGCTGCGCAAAATCGCGCCAGGCTAGGCGCGGGACGCAGGCAATGGTCATTCCCTTGGCAAGTCCCGCAACAACGCATGGCGCGATTTTCCGCGCAACCCGAAGGGACGGGCCCGTTTTTGCGCGGAACGTCGTTACTCGACGACTCATTTGGAATGCCAAACTTCGCGTCTCGTGCCTAGCTCCGCACAAAAACGGGCTCCGTCGCGGTCGCGGCGAAACGGGAGCAGCCCCTAGTCACCTGGAAGTCGAATGCGATCATGGCAGCTCTCCTGACAAGGCTACAGAGCAAGACTAGCGTGCCGCCGGCATCTCACCGGACATCCGACGAAATCAAATAATCATTATTTTTCAAAAACTTACGACCATAAAGAAACAAGCAAGGGTTGCCCTGGCGGAGCATATTGCCTAGGGTAATGCCCCATGTGGCCCCAGATAGCACCCATCAGCTCGTTGCTGAGCGGAGTCGCACTGCTTCTGCTCGGCAATGGCCTGCTCAACACTTTGCTCACTCTGAAGGGGGCGGCCGAAGGGTACTCGACGACCCTGCTCGGACTGATGATGTCCGGCTACTTCACCGGCTACTTCCTTGGCAACTGGGTCGGCAGCCCGCTGATCCGCCGCGTCGGGCATATCCGCGCCTTCGCCTTCTGCGCCGCGCTGGCCTGCATCTGCGCCCTGCTCCACGTCCTGATCGTCCATCCCTGGGTCTGGGTCCTGCTGCGCGTGCTCTACGGCGTGGCGCTGATCTGCCTGTACATGGTCATCGAGAGCTGGCTCAACGCGCGCGCCAGCAGCGAAAACCGTGGTGCCATCTTCGCCCTGTACATGGCCGTCAACCTCGGCGCCCTGGCCCTCGGCCAGCAGCTGCTGCGCTTCGACCCGAGCCTCGGCTTCGCCCTGTTCGCCGTGGCGGGCATCTTCATCGTCTCGGCGCTGATGCCGGTGACCCTGACCCGTCAGCTGCAGCCCAGCCTGCCGGAAACCCCCAACAGCAACCTGCGCCAGCTGTTCGGCATCGCCCCCCTGGCGCTGACCGCCTCGGCGCTGTCCGGCCTGGCCCTGAGCGGTTTCTGGGGCATGGCCCCGGCCTACGCCGACATGATCGGCCTAGACGCCGCCGGCGTGGGTCTGCTGATGACCATGACCATTCTTGGCGGTGCCCTGCTGCAGTGGCCGATCGGCTGGCTGTCTGATCGACTCGACCGACGCTGGATCCTGTTCTGGGTGGTGGTGGTGGCCGTGGTCACTGCGGCTGCGATCAGCCTCCTGGCACCCGGGCGCCTGCTGCTCAGCCTGTTCTTCCTGTTCGGCGGGCTGTCCTTCGCCATCTACCCCCTGGGCGTGGCGCTGCTGATCGACCAGCTGCAACCCGACGAGATTCTTTCCGGCTCCGCCAGCCTGCTGCTGGTCAACGGCATCGGCGCGGCCTGCGGCCCGCTGCTGGCCGGCGTATTGATGCAGCACTTCGGCGCCCCGGCGCTGCCGCTGTACTTCGCCCTGGCCCTGGCGCCCCTGGCCGCCTACGCCCTGTACCGCATGCGTCACGTCAGCGACCTGATCAGCGGCGACCAGGCCCACTTCATGCCCATGCTGCGTACCAGCCCGACCGTGCTCGAGCTGATGCCCGACGCACCGCCACAGGAGCACCCCGAAACCACGTCTTGATGACGTCCGAAGGCTGCTTCGGCAAGGCCCCGAGCCTATCCCAAGCAGCCAGAACCGCCCTGTAGGGCCATTCTGGAGAACCACCCCGTGCTGCTCGCCACCGACCTGGACGGCACCTTCCTCGCCGGCGCTCCCGAGGATCGCCTGAGCCTGTACCAGACCATCGCCGCCCACCCGGATATCCGCCTGGCCTATGTCACCGGGCGCAGCCTGGAAGCGGTGCTACCGTTGCTCGCCGACCCGACCCTGCCACAACCCGACTACATCATCGCCGACGTCGGTGCCAGCCTCTACGACGGCCAGACCCTGCAACCGCTGCAGCCCCTGCAGGCACACATCGACCAGCGCTGGCCGGGCGAGTCGCAGGTGGCCCAGGCGCTGGTCGGTTTCGCCGACCTGCAGCGCCAGGATGTGCCGCAGGCTCGTCGCTGCTCCTACTTCTGCAGCCCCGAGCGCGCCGCCGACCCGGCCCTGCGCGAAGCCGCCGAGGTCCTGGGCTGCGACCTGCTGTACTCGGCCGAGCTGTACCTGGACTTCCTCCCGCGCGGGGTGAACAAGGGCAGCAGCCTGCGCGCCCTGGCCGACTGGCTGGGGCTGGAGCACGACCAGGTGCTGGCCGCCGGCGACACCCTCAACGACCTGTCGATGCTCAGCAGCAGCTTCAACGGCGTCTGCGTCGGCGCCTCCGAGCCGGCCCTGCTGGAAGCCACGCGCCAGCACTCGCGCACCCTGCATGCCAGCCGTCCGGGCTGCGGCGGCATCCTCCAGGCCTTCGCCCACTTCGGCTTCCTCGGCGAGCACGGCATCGCCGCCGAGCGGCGCCAGGCCGCCGAGCCGGGCAAGGCCGAGCTGGTCATGGTCTACCATCGCCTGCCCTACGAAGAGCACCGCGTCGACGGCAAGCTGCAGCGCCGCCGGCCCAGTTCGCCGAACGGCATCATCCCCACCCTGCTGAGCTTCTTCGCCGACGGCCGCAAGGGCTCGTGGATCGCCTGGGCGGTACACGAGGAAGGCGACGGGCCTTTCGACAGCCACACCGCAGTGGATGCCGAGCGCTATCCGCGGCTGACCGCCGCGCGCCTGGCGCTGAGCAAGGAACAGGTGGACGTGTTCTACAAGCGCTTCTCCAAGGAAGCCTTCTGGCCGACCCTGCACACCTTCTGGGAGCGCGCCAGCTTCAACGAGGACGACTGGCAGGTGTTCTGCGAGGTCAACCGCGCCTTCGCCGAGCGCAGCGCACGCGAGGCGGCCGAGGGCGCCCTGGTATGGCTGCACGACTACAACCTGTGGATGGTACCGGCCTACCTGCGCGAGTTGCGCCCGGACCTGCGCATCGCCTTCTTCCACCACACCTACTTCCCCTCGGCGGACGTGTTCAACGTCCTGCCCTGGCGCCGCCAGATCGTCGGCAGCCTACTGCAGTGCGACTACATCGGCTTCCATATCCCGCGCCAGGTGGAGAATTTCGTCGACGTGGCGCGCGGCGTGTTTCCGCTCAAGACCCTGGCCCGGCAGAACTGCGCGCCGCGCTTCCTCACCTACGGCTGCGCGGTGGGCCTGGAACGCATGACCACCGCGCTGGACACCGGCAGCCGCACGGTCAGGCTCGGCGCCCACCCGGTCGGCCTGGATATCGAGCGGGTGCGCGGCGCCCTGGAGGCGCCCAGGATCAGGGAGATGATGCAGCGCCTGCGCGAGGAGCTGCGCGGAGTCAAGCTGATCCTCTCGGTGGAGCGGCTCGACTACACCAAGGGCATCCTCGAGAAGCTCAACGCCTACGAACGCCTGCTGGCGGACAACCCCGAGCTGCTCGGCAAGGTCACCCTGGTCACGGTGTGCGTGCCGGCGGCCAAGGAAATGACCATCTACGACGAGCTGCAGGCGCAGATCGAGCAGGCCGTGGGCCGCATCAACGGGCGCTTCGCCCGCATCGGCTGGACGCCGCTGCAGTTCTTCTTCCGCAGCCTGCCGTTCGAGGAAGTCAGCGCCTGGTACGCCATGGCCGACGTGATGTGGATCACTCCGCTGCGCGACGGCCTCAATCTGGTGGCCAAGGAGTTCGTCGCCGCCCAGGGCCTGCTCGGCGGCAGCGGCGTGCTGGTGCTCTCCGAGTTCGCCGGCGCGGCGGCCGAGCTCAAGGGCGCGCTGCTGACCAACCCGCACGACCCGGTGGACCTGGCACAGACCTGCTACCTGGCGCTCAACCTGCCCAAGAACGAGGCGCAGGCACGCCTGCGCGAACTGTTCGACATAGTCGCCTTCAACGACATCCGCCGCTGGGGCGACGATTTCCTCGCCGCCGCGACCGCCGGGGAAGAGGCGGCCGCGGCGTTGGCTCGTGTCGGCTAGAGCCGACTCAGGCCGGTAGCGGGCAATCGCCCGAGCAATTGACCATCCAGGCCACGCCGAAACGGTCGCTGAGCATGGCGAAGCCTTCGGCCCAGAAGGTGCGCTGCAGCTCCATCTGCACCGAGCCCTGGGCCGACAGCGCACGATACAGGCGCTCGGCCTGCACCATGTCCTCGGCCTGGATGGAGATGTGGCAGCCCTTGATGCCTTCGTACGGATCGCCGGGCATGCAGTCCGAACCCATCAGCAGCTCGCCACCGACGCTCAGGCAGGCATGCATGGTGCGCTCGCGGTGTTCGGCCGGGACATCGCCGCAGGCCGGGCTGTCGGCGAAGGACATCAGTTGCAGTTCGCCACCGAGCGCCTGCTGGTAGAAGCGGAAGGCCTCGGCGCACTGGCCGTCGAAGATCAGGTAGGCATGGATTTTCATGGCGGGCTCCTCATTCGGCGGCAATGCGGGCGCGCAGGCGTTCTTCCTGCTCGCGCAACTCGGGGGTGAAGGCCTCGCCGAAGTCCTCGGCCTCGAAGATCTGGCGAATCTCGATTTCCGAGTCGCCGGGCATCGGGTTGGGGCAGCGCTTGACCCAGTCGATGCACTCGGCCAGCGAGGCGACCTCCCAGATCCAGAAGCCGGCGATCAGTTCCTTGGTCTCGGCGAAGGGCCCATCCACCACGCTGCGCCGGTCGCCGGAGAACTGCACGCGCACCCCGCGGCTGCTCGGGTGCAGCCCCTCGCCGGCCTTCATGATGCCGGCCGCGACCAGTTCCTCGTTGTACTTGCCCATGGCCGCCAGCAGCTCTTCGCTGGGCATGACACCGGCTTCCGAATCGGCCGTGGCCTTGACTATCACCATGAATCGCATCGTCTTTCTCCCTGTCTGGCGCCCGCCACCACGGCGGGTCTGTCCATTGGTCGAACGACAGTCAAGCAGATCGACAGGGCGGCGAGAAAAATTTTATCGGACCGCAGGCGCTCACAGCCTGGCGCGATACTCGCCCGGTGTGCAGTCGAACCAGCGGCGAAAGGCGCGGAAGAAATTGCTAGGGTCGGCGAAGCCGAGCAGGTAGGCGATCTCCAGCAGCGGCAGGTTGGGCTGGCCGAGATACTGTTCGGCCAGTTCGCGGCGGGTGTCGTCGAGCAGCTGCTGGTAGCTGGTGCCCTCCTCCTGCAGGCGCCGCTGCAGGGTGCGCTCGGACAGCAGCAGGGCCTGCGCCACCGCCTCGCGCTTGGGCTCGCCCTGGGGCAGCAGGCGGCACAGCACCTGGCGCACCTGATGGGTCACCCGGCTCTCGGAGAAGCGCGCCAGGTATTCGCCGGCGAAACGGTCGTGCAGCTGCGCCAGCGCCTCGTTGGCCGAGGGCAGGTGGGCCTCCAGATCGGCACGCGCATACAGCAATGAATAGTGCTCGGCATTGAACTGCAGCGGCGCCTGGAAGACGTCCTGGTAAGGCTTCAGGTCCGCCGGGGGCGGGCCCTGGAAGCTCACCCGCAGCGGTGTGATCGGCTTGCCCGTGAGCCAGCGGCAGAAGGCCAGCGAATAGGCCAGCGCCGCCTCGGGGCTTTGCCGCGCCGGTGGCAGGCGGTCGCCGTGAATCGCCTGGATCAGCTCGACGCTCTCCGGCAGTGGCCGCAGGCTGAGGTCAGAGCCTTCACCAATGATGCGCTGGTAGCGCACCAGGCGGTTGAAGCCCTCCAGCAGGTTGCGGCTGGACATCAGCGCGTAGCCGACCACATGGAAGGACGACGGACGCACCACCTGGGCCATGTTCAGGCCGATGGCCGGGTTGCCCGAGGCTTCCACCGCCAGGTGCCAGAGGCGGGTCATGGCGTCTTGCGGGAAGCGCGCGTCCGGGTCGCTCAGGGCCGCATAGTCCAGGCCCAGGCGGTGGAACAGCGCACGGCAGTCGACGCCGCCCAGCTCCAGGGCCTGCACTATGGCGCTGGCCCAGCTGGAGGAAGTGGTTCGTTCGCTCATCTTTCTTCTTATGGATTGCTCGCCACGGTCTGGCGCCACGAGGATACTAAACTGGCACCGTATGTCACTGGCCGCCGAGGACAGCTCGCCTACACTGCGGCCGACAATGACAGGAGGTACGCCATGAGCGCCGAAACCACCGAACGCTTCAACAGTTTCGCCGAGTTCTACCCCTACTACCTGCAGGAACACAGCAACGACGTGTGCCGCCGCCTGCACTACGTCGGCAGCCTGCTGGTGCTGAGCATCCTCGGCTACGCCCTGGCCACCCAGCAGTGGCTGTGGCTGCTGGCCCTGCCCTTCGCCGGCTACGGTTTCGCCTGGGTCGGCCACTTCGTGTTCGAGAAGAACAAGCCGGCCACCTTCAAGTATCCGCTGTACAGTTTCATGGGCGACTGGGTGATGCTCAAGGATGCCCTCACCGGACGCATCCGCTTCTGACGAACCCCAGTAATAGTTGGTATGACGCCGCCGCTCGACGACCGGGCTTGGCCGACGGGCGGCGGCTGGCTATGATCCCTCACCCGCCATAGCTTGGCGCAGGTCTTGCAGACCGCCCAGGCGCTCGCCAGAAGCGCCAGGAAATCAACAGGGATCGCTCCATCGATGAAGTCCAACGTACTGGAAAGCCCCAGGGCGCAACCTGCCCCCCTGCTGCGCGAATACTATTCGCGGGTGCTGGCCTACATAGCCCCGGCCGCGGCTATCGCCGCCGGCACCTATGTCAACCACTTCGGCTACGACATCCTGTGGATGGTGCCCTACGCCCTGCTCTACCCGCACCTGGCGCATCACCTGGGCAACCGGTTCAAGTACGACCACCCGCAACAGACCCGCCTGACGCTGCTGTTCCTCGACGCCCTGCATGCCGGCGCCGCCGCCGTGCTGATGGGTTTCTCGGCGGTGCCGGCGCTGATGTTCCTGCTCACCCTGTGCTTCAGCGCGCTGATCGCCGGCGGCCTGCGCCAGATGGGCCTGGCGGTGCTGGTGGCGGCGGCCAGCATGGCGCTGAACACCGCCCTGCTGCGCCCCGAGCCGAACACCGCCAGCCCGACCCTGGTGGCCGCCGTCAGCATCCTGCTGAGCACCCTGTACATCTGCATCACCGCCTTCTTCGTGCACGAGCAGGGCATGCGCCTGACCCAGGCGCGCAGCGAGATCAAGCGCGAACAGGAAAAGGCCGCGCGGCTGGCGCGCAACCTGGCCAAGTACCTGTCGCCGCAGGTCTGGGAAATGATCTTCAAGGGCAAGAAGCACGTGCGCCTGGAAACCCAGCGCAAGAAGCTCACCGTGTTCTTCTCCGACATCAAGGGTTTTACCGAGCTGTCCGAGGAGCTGGAGGCCGAGCAGCTCACCGACCTGCTCAACAACTACCTCAACGAGATGTCGAAGATCGCCCTCAAGTACGGCGGCACCATCGACAAGTTCGTCGGCGATAGCGTGCTGGTGTTCTTCGGCGACCCCACCAGCCAGGGCGCCAAGAAGGACGCGCTGAATGCCGTGTCCATGGCCATCGCCATGCGCAAGCACATGAAGGTGCTGCGCCAGCAGTGGCGCGCCCAGGGCATCACCAAGCCGCTGGAGATCCGCATGGGCCTGAACACCGGCTACTGCACGGTGGGCAACTTCGGCGCCGACACGCGCATGGACTACACCATCATCGGCCGCGAAGTGAACCTGGCCAGCCGCCTGGAAAGCTCCTCCGAGGCCGGCGAGATCCTCATCTCCCACGAGACCTACTCGCTGGTGAAGGACCTGATCATGTGCCGCGACAAGGGCCAGATCGCGGTCAAGGGCTTCAGCCGTCCGGTGCAGATCTACCAGGTGGTGGACCACCGCCGCGACCTCGGCGCCCGCTCCAGCTACGTCGAGCACGAGCTGCCGGGCTTCTCCATGTACCTGGATACCAACGGCATCCAGAACTACGACAAGGAGAAGGTGATCCTGGCCCTCAGCCAGGCCGCCGACAAGCTGCGCGACAAGGTGATCCTGTAGCGCCGGAAGCCGCCGCAAGGCGGCTTTTTCGTCTTCAAGCCCGCGCCGGCTGCCAGTCGTCCTCGGCCAGCGGCTCGCCGTCCAGCAGCGGCTGGCTGCACAGGAACTCCAGGGCCGAGGCGCGCCAGGACTGGCGCATGGCCTGCTCGGCACAGGTCTGCCGGTCCAGCTGCAGCGCCGACCGGCAGGCCCGCCCCAGATCCTCGTCCATCACCCCGGTCACTCCCGCCTGCAGCACATCCAGCGGCCCCGCCACCGGAAAGGCCGCCACCGGCGTGCCGCAGGCCAGCGCCTCGAGCATCACCAGGCCATAGGTATCGGTGCACGAAGGAAACACCAGCACGCTGGCACCGGCGAACTGCGCGGCCAGCGCCTCGCCCTGGAGAAAGCCGAGGAAGCGCGCCTGCGGATAGTCGCGCTGCAGCTCGGCGCGCTCCGGGCCGTCGCCGACCAGGCGCTTCTCACCGGGCAGTTCCAGGTCGAGGAAGGCGCGCAGGTTCTTCTCCGCCGCCAGGCGGCCGACGTAGAGGAAGACCGGCTCGTCCGGCGCCTCGCCCGCAGGGCGGAACAGTCCCGTGTCCACCCCCTTGCGCCACAGGCCCAGGCGCTGCAGGCCCTGGCCGGCAAATTCCGCGCGCAGGCGCTCGGTGCTGACCAGCACGGCCTGGCTGGGCCGATGGAAACGACGCAGGAAGGCATAACCCCAGCTCAGCGGAATCTGCGGCCAGCGGGTATGCACATATTCCGGAAAGCGCGTGTGGATGGCGCTGGAGAAGGCCAGCCCGCGCCGCCTCAGCCAGCGCCGCGCGGCCCAGCCCAGCGGCCCCTCGGTGGCCAGGTGCACGCAGTCCGGGCGGAACTCGCGGATCGCCGGGCCGACGTTCCACAGGTCCCAGGCCAGGGGAATCTCCGGGTAGCTGGGGCACGGCAGGTGGCGGAAATCCTGGGGCGACAGCACCTTGACCAGGTGGCCGAGCTCGCGCAGTTCGGCCACCAGCGCGCGCAGGCTGGTGACCACGCCGTTGACCTGCGGCAGCCAGGCATCGCTGACGATGAGGATCCTCATGCCGCCTGCCCGAGCGCCGCCGGCTCGGCGGCCAGGCTCTGGTCTTCGGCCAGGCGGTAGAGCTGGACGCTGCCATCGAGATGCTCGATCAGCGCCGTGCAGGACTCCACCCAGTCGCCGCAGTTCATGTATTCCACGCCGCCCACCGGACGGATCTCGGCGTGGTGGATGTGCCCGCAGACCACGCCGTCGAGGCCGCGCTTGACGCACTCGTGGGCGATGGCCTCCTCGAAGTCGCTGATGAAGTTCACCGCCGTCTTGACCTTGTGCTTGAGGTAGGCCGACAGCGACCAGTAGCCGTAGCCCCAGCGCTCGCGCCAGTGGTTGAGCCAGCGGTTGAGGGTCAGGGTCAGCTCGTAGGCCGAATCGCCGAGAAAGGCCAGCCAGCGGTGGTAGCGGGTGATCACGTCGAACTGGTCGCCGTGGATCACCAGCAGACGGCGGCCGTCGGCGGTCTCGTGCACGGCCTCGTCGACCAGCTGGATGTTGCCGAGCATCAGCGTCGAGTAGCGGCGCAGGAATTCGTCGTGGTTGCCGGTGACGTAGATCACCTCGGTGCCGCGCTTGCTCATGGTCAGCAGGCGGCGGATCACGTTGGTGTGGGCCTGCGGCCAGTAGATGCCGCTGCGCAGCTTCCAGCCGTCGATGATGTCGCCGACCAGGTAGATGCGGTCGGCCTGATAGCGCTTGAGAAAGGCGGCCAGGCGTTCGGCCTGGCAATCGCGGGTTCCGAGGTGGACGTCGGAAATCCACAGGGTGCGGACATGCTGCTTGCGGCTGGGCTTGCTGCGCTCGGCGATGCTCATGGGCGGCCTCCGGCTGGGTTTGGTCAAGCGTGCGCCGGGGCGGTGAAGCGTCCGTGACGGTGCGATGACCATTGCATGACAAGCCGACCCGCACTGGCGCGATGTACACTGACCGTTCGATCAGGAGTTCCGTCATGTCCCAGCTGCTCTCGCTGCGCCACTACCACCACGAGCAGATCGCCCACAGCCACGACCACGCCCAGCTGGTGTTCGGCCTGTCCGGCCGGCTCGAATTCGAGGTGGCCGGGCGCGGCTGCCAGGTCTCCAGCATGAGCCTGGCCGTGGTGCCGCCCGAGGCCCACCATGCCTGCGCCAGCCCGACCGGCAGCCGCTGCCTGGTGCTCGACGTGCCGCAGGATGGCTGGCTGCAGCAGCGCCTCGGCCACCATGCCGAGGCCGGCCGGCGCCTGCTGGAGACCCCGGGCAGGCTGCAGCTCAGCCCGGCGCAGAGCCAGCTGGTCGACTGGCTGGCGGCCAGCCCGATCGACGACGCGGTGATCGCCCAGCAGGGCGCCGCCCTGCTCCTGGCCAGCCTCAGCGGCGTCCCCCTGGCCGCTCAACCCGGCTTGCCGCTGGCCCGCCTCGACGCCCATATCGACCGGCACTGCGCCCATCCGCTGCAGGTGGCCGACCTGGCGCGCCTGTGCGGCCTGTCGGCGGCGCGCTTCCATGCCCGCTTCCTCGCCGAGACCGGCCACACGCCGATGGAGCATGTGCGCCTGCGCCGCCTGCAGCTGGGCCGCCGCCTGCTGCTCGGCAGCCGCCTGGCGGTCGGCGAGATCGCCGCGCGGGTCGGCTACGCCTCGCAGAGCGCCTTCACCGCCGCCCTGCTGCGCGAGTTCGGTGTCACCCCGCGCCAGCTGCGCCGCGAGTCGCGCGACAATTGCCGTGAGTAGCGCGACAGACTCCGCGCCCGCCGCGCGCCTAGACTGCGCGGAGCCATCAGGAGATTTTCGCGATGCAGACCATCGAATGGCAGGACTTCGAGCGCGTGGAACTGCGCGTCGGCACCCTGCTCAGCGCCCGCCCCAATGACAAGGCGACCAAGCCGGCCTACGTGCTGGAAGTGGACTTAGGCGAGCTCGGGGTGAAGACCTCCAGCGCCCAGCTCACCGCCCACTACGGCGCCGCGGAACTGGTCGGCCGCCAGGTGCTGTGCGTGTGCAACTTCGCGCCCAAGCGCATCGCCGGGGTGCGCTCGGAAGTGCTGGTGACCGGCGTCTACGACCAGCACGGCAGGGTGGTGCTGGCCAGCTTCGACCGGCCATTGCCCAATGGCGCGCGCCTGGCCTGAGCGCCCTGGCAATGCCTGGCTGCGCGTCGGCCCTGCGCCGGCCTTGAAATAGCTCTCCCACTACCTTTCACCCTCCGGAATTCCCATGCAGCACCGCACCGCCCTCTTCGCCCTGCACCTGGGCGCCCTGTTCTTCGGCCTGTCCGGCATCTTCGGCAAGCTGGCCCTGGCCGCGCCCATGGTCATCGTCTGCGGCCGCGCCCTGTTCGCCGTGCTGGCCCTGCTGCCGCTGTCCCGTTTCGGCGAGCCGGCGGCGCCGCTGAGCTGGCGCAGGCGCCTGGCCCTGGCCGGCGCCGGGCTGCTGCTGGGTGGCCACTGGTGGGCCTTCTTCGTCGCGGTGAAAATCTCCGGCGTGGCGGTGGCGACCCTCGGCTTCGCCAGCTTCCCGGCCTTCACCGTGCTGCTGGAGGGCCTGCTGTTCCGCGAACGGGTGCGTCTCGCCGAATGGGCCGTGGTGGCCCTGGTCAGCCTCGGCCTGGTGCTGGTCACGCCGCACTTCGACCTCGGCAGCGACGCCACCCACGGCCTGGCCTGGGCGGTGTTCTCCGGGCTGCTGTTCGCCATGGTCTCGGTGTCCAACCGGGCCACCACGGTCGGGGTCAAGCCGGCCCAGGCCGCGCTCTGGCAGAGCCTGGCGATCGCCCTGGTCAGCCTGCCGCTGGCCTGGAGCGCGCTGCCCGCGGTGCGGCCCCTGGACTGGCTGTGGATCGCCCTGCTCGGCCTGTTCTGCACGGCGCTGGCGCACAGCCTGTTCGTCGCCAGCCTGCGCGTGCTCAACGCGCGCAGCGCCTCGGTGGTATTCGCCCTTGAGCCGGTCTACGGCATTCTCTTCGCCTGGTGGCTGTTCGCCGAGCAACCCACCCTGCGCATGCTCTTCGGCGGCGCGCTGATCCTGCTGGCCACTCTGCTCTCGGCTCGGTTGAGCAAGCGTGCGGCCACGGTCGAGGACCTGGCCTAAGGGGCTCCTCGCCCGCAAACCGCGCGAGGCCGACGCGCAGACCTAGCGGTCGCTATGGCCCAGGTCGCGGTCCGGATCGATCAGATCGCGCAAACGCTGCTTGAGCACCTTGGCCTCGGGAAAGCCGCCGTCGGCCTTGCGCTCCCACAGCTGCACGCCGTCGCAGCTGATGCGGAACACCCCGCCCGTGCCCGGCTCCAGGCTGACCCGGCCCAGTTCGTCGGCGAAGGTGCTGAGCAGTTCCTGGGCCAGCCAGGCGGCGCGCAGCAGCCACTGGCACTGGGTGCAATAGGTGATCACCACTTCGGGTTTGCCGCTCATGGCCGGCCTCCTGTGCGAACGGGGGCGCCATCATAGCGCGTAGACAGAACGACGCCGCGGGTCGGCCGCGGCGTCGTTCTCCCGCCCTAAAGCTTCAGGCGATCTTGGCGAGCAACTCCCGGGCACGGGCGCGTTGCTGCTCGTCACCCTCGCTGATCAGCTGGTTGAGGATGTCGCAGGCGCTACCGATATCGCCCTGTTCGATGTAGGCCAGGGCCATGTTCAGCTTGACCAGTTGATCGCGGCTGCCGGCCAGGTGCTCCAGGTCGCCGTCCAGCAGCGGGCCACGCTCGACCGGCTCGCGGGAGAAAGCGTCGACGAACTCCTCGTCCAGCACCTGCTCCTGGGGCAGCTCGGCGAAGGACTCCAGCAGCTCCTTGTCGGCATCCACCTCCTGCACTTCCGGCAGCTGCTTGAGGTCGGAACGGAACTGCGGGTCGGGCGCCTGCTCGCGGCCCTTCCTGATGCGCGCGGGCTGTTCCGGCTGGAGGGCATTGGCCAGGTCCCAGTCGGCATCCAGCGACAGATCGTCGAGGTTGAGCTGGGAGTCGTCCTGCAGCGGCTGCCTGGCATCGGGCTCGTCGAGCTGCAACACCGCATCGGCCAGGGCGTCTTGCGCCTGCGGGCGCTGCAGGCCGGCATAACGGGCGCGGATCGGGTCCAGCTGCTGCGGGCTGGCGCCCATCTCGCGCAGCTGCCGCTCCAGCTCGAAGAAGGCGGCCGCATCGCCCAGCTCGCCGCACACCTCGAACAGGCGCAGGCGCAGGTCGAGCCGCTGCGGCTGTTCCGCCAGGGCCCTGCGCAGGGTAGCAGCGGCTTCGGCGAAATGACCGTAGGCAATATAGATGTTGGCCCCCTCCAGCGGGTCGGCCGGGGTGGCCGGCGGGCGCGGCGCAGCAGGCGAGCTGGCGACTGGCGCCCGCTTGAGCTCGGGCTCGGCCACGGGCGCCGGCGTGACCACCGGCTCGGCCGGAGGCACCACCCGCACCTCCAGCCTGGGTTCCGCCTGTGGCCGGCGTGGCGGCTCGGCCGCCGGCAACGGCGGGCGCCGCCGCGCCAGCAGCACTCCGGCCAGGAGCACGAGCAGCAACAGCGCGCCGAGCAGCCACAGGCCCCAGCCGCCAGCCGACTCGCGCGCCGCCGGCAGGCTGGCGGCGGGGGCGGCCTGGCGCTGCGCCAGCTGCTCACGGATCTGCTGCAGCTGGCGATCCTTCTCGGCCATCTGCGCCTGCAGTGCGGCCAGCTGGCCGTGCAGTGCATCCAGGCTGCTCTGCAGCTCGGCATTGCGTGCGCCGGCCTCGGCCAGCTCGGCATCGACCCGCAGCTGCTCGGCCGCCACCACGGCCGCGGCGGGCATGGCTTCGTCCGCCTCGGCAACAGGCTCGGCCGGCGCCGCAGCCTCGGCGGTCGCAACGGCCTCAGCGGGGGCCGAGGCCGCGGGGAACAGCGAGTCGGGCAGGAGCAGCTCGGCATCGGCGCGCAGGCGATCCGGGCTGCCAGCGCTGAATGCCTGCGGGTTGAGGACGAACAGATCGGCCATCAGCGCCTCGCGGCCGGCACTGCCGGGCGGCAACAGGCGCCCGGCAATGCGCCACAGGTTGTCGCCGCGCTGCACCCGGTAGCGCTCGCCACGCTTCGCCGCCGGCAGTTCGCGGGCAGGCTGCGGGCGCCAGCCCTGGCTGGCCGGCGCCGCTGCAGGCAGGGCGGCCACTGGCGCGGCCAGTGGGCTGGAAGCCGCCGAGCCCGGCGGGTCGATCAGCAGGGTGTATTCGCGCAGCAGCTGGCCGCCGGGACGGCTGACCTCGACGATGAAATTGAGATAGGGCTCGCGCACCGGCCGGCTGGAGATCACCCGGATCAGGTTGCGTCCGCCGCCCAGCACGGGCGTGAAACGCAGGTCATTGAGAAAGAAGAAACGCTCCACCCCGGAGCGCTCGAACTCCTCGGCCGAGGCCAACCGCACCCTGATCTCGTCGGCGCTCAAGTCGGCGGCCTGGAGCAGTTCGATCTCGGCATCCAGCGGCTGGTTGAGGGCCGAGTGCAGGCTGATCTCGCCCAGCCCCAGGGCCGGCAGCAGTCCCGAATAGAAGGCCGATCCCGAGGCCAGGGTCAGCAGCAGTCGACGCATGCGAGCCATGAGTCCTCCCGACACGACCGCCCGCATCTCCTTCAGCGGAAATTCCCCCGGCGAACCGACGTGTGCGTATAACTCGTGCGGGCGGCAATCCCTGACACCCGAAACCCGCCGCAAACTGGCACGAGCGTGCCCGAACGGCGGGTATGGAGTCAGCTTATGAAAGCGGCGGGACTGGCGCCAATTTCGGCTTATGCTGAATCGCGATAGCGAAAGGCCTGCATGTAACTGGGAGCCCGTTGCCGTATCGCCGCGACCCTAGCCGCGCACCAGGTTGGCCAGGATGCGTGCGTGGATGTCCTGGCACAGGCGCTGCTCTTCCTCGCTGACGCCGGCGAACAGCTCCTTGCGCAGCTGCAGGGCGATGCTCTCGATCTGCACGATCAGCGGCCGCGCCTTGTCGGTCAGCAGCACCTTCTTGGCCCGGCGGTCTTCCGGCACGGCGATGCGCTGCACCAGTTCCTGAGCCTCCAGGCCGTCGAGCAGGCGGGCCAGGGTCGGCCCCTCGACGCCGACGGTCTGCGCCAGCTCGCGCTGGGTCGGCGGCTCCTTGAGCAGGGCCAGGTGCAACAGCACCAGCCAGCGCGCCTGGGACAGGCCCAGGCCGGAAAGACGTCGGTCGAGTTCGGCGCGCCAGGCCCGCGAAAGCTGGGCCAGTTGCATACCGAAACTGTGCTGCGCGAAGTTCTGCATAGTCGGTTCTCGCTGGTCGTTGCCACTGCCCGCAGCCCCATGATTCAAGGCGGACAGCAGAAAAACCTAATTATTAGTCGACTAACCATAACCCCGAGAAAGCGCGTCGCCAAGCCCGTCGTTACCATTTGACATACTGGTCCTCGACGAAGCCCCACAGATTGTCGATACGCAGCGGCGCGCGCCCCGGCGGACGCAGGGTGCCCTGGAAGCGCCCGAACACCTGCTTGAAGTTGCTGGCCAGCAGGCCCAGGTCGAGCTGCTCGCGGTGCAGGCCGTGGCCATGGAACTGCAGCTCGACCTGGCCGTCGGCCGAAAGGATGCGCCAGGGCTTGAGCGGGTCGTCGCGGTCGAACTGGAAATGCACGCCGCCGACCGGCAGCAGCGCGCCATCCAGCCAGTAGCAGTTCTCGCTGAAGCTGGTCTCGTTGACCCCGCACGACAGGTTCAGGCCGACCCGCGTGCCGCCTACCGCGCCGGACAGGCAGGCCCAGTTCCAGTTCGTCTCCGGGCGCATGTAGCCGGCCGACCAGTCGTGGTGGGCGAAGGCCTCCAGCGCCGCCAGGTCGAAGTCGCCCAGGGCGCTGTGCACCTGGCCACGGCAGCGCACGCCGGCCACCTTCTGCGCATAGACCCAGCCGTTGACCGCCGCCTGCGTGCAGATGCACATGGGCTGCAACTGCTGTTCGGAGAAGCTCGCCTCGATGCGCGTGCCGTCGTCCAGCTCCACCAGCAGGTGCTTGTCCAGGCCCTGGTTGCTCAGGCGCAGCCGGTTGGCGCCGCTGCGCAGCTCGCAGACGCCGGCGTTGGGTCGCGGCGAGAACGCCGTGCCGTGCCCCAGCGGGCGCCTGAACTGGCGCTCGATCATGCGCCCGCTGGGCGGGTGGAACAGGTAGACGAAGCCGGCACCGAGCAGGCTGATGTCGGCCAGCGCGCAGCCGCCGATCAGCTCGTCGCTGACGATGCCGAAGTACTGGAACTGGTGGTAGCGCCGCCACTTGGCCAGGGCGCCGAGGCGCCGCCCCATCGGCGAGCGGAAGTCGAAGTCGCGCCAGTTCACCTCGCCCGGCGCCGCCGGGAAGATGCCGTAATGGGGTTGGCCGTTGGCCTGGATCAGTCGTTCCATGAGTACTGCCGGCAGTGGAAAGCCGCGATCCTAGCAGCCGCGCGGCGACATCACAGGGACCATTGGCGCCAGCCCGGGTGGCGCTTCAGGTCACCACCTGGTTACGGCCGAAGGCCTTGGCCTCGTAGAGGGCGCGGTCGGCATGGTCGCAGAGGCTGAAGGGGTCCTCCTCGGCCTGCGGCTGCAGGCAGGAGACACCGATGGACAGGGTCAGCACGGCCGCCGTGGGCGAGCAGGCATGGGCGATGGCACGATCCTCCAGAGCCTGGCGCAGGGCCTCGGCGCGCTGGCGCGCCTCTTCGGCACCGATGCCGTAGAGCAGCACGGCGAACTCCTCGCCGCCGAGGCGCACGGCCATGTCCAGTGGGCGCCGGGCGGCGCTCAGCAACGCCGTGCCGACCTGCTGCAGGGCACGGTCGCCGGCCTGGTGGCCGTAGTGGTCGTTGTACGCCTTGAAGTGGTCGACATCGCACAGCAGCAGGGCCAGCGGCTTGCCCTCGCGCTGGGCCTGGCGCCACAGGCGCGGCAGCTCGCGGTCGAAGCTGCGCCGGTTGTGCAGCCCGGTGAGGCTGTCCTGGTGCGCCAGCTGGCCCATCAGGCGTCTGACCAGGAAGTGCTCGCGCGACTTCAGCTCCAGCACGTAGCAGCCCACCGCGCCGATCAGGTTGCCGCACAGCAGGAACAGCAGGTTGTTGTACAGGCGCTCCGGCGCCAGCCCGCCGAACCATTCGAGCAGGCCGTAGAACAGCAGCACCAGCAGCGAGGCGCTGGCCGCCTCGACCAGGCGCAGGCCGGCCAGGAAATAGCCGGCGATGCACACCAGCAGCAGGCCCTCGTAGGGGAAGAAGGGGTCCTGGCTGTGGCCCAGGACGATGATGGCCGAGGTGCCGGTACCCATCGCCAGCATGCCCACCAGCATCATGCCGCTCTGCCAATGTGCCAGGTGGCCGAGCGTCATGAGCCGCGCCAGGGCCAGCAACAGCAGGGCCACCACCAGGCGGATGGCCAGCATGGCGAACAGCAGCGGCGCGTCGACCATCCAGATGTCGACCCCGGCGAAGGCCAGCCAGACCGCCAGGGCGAACACCAGCGCCGAGCGCTTCAGCTCGAAGCTGTCGCGCTGCAGATAGTCGCGGTATTCGCGCTCCAGCCCGGCGCCGAAGCGCAGGCGGCGAAAGCCCTGCGCCAACTGGTCGGCATAGGGGCTGGAACGGACTTCGGCCAACCAATCGGGATGCGACGCCACCTGAACCTCGCAAGGAAATCGTCAGGAGCACCCTAACGTTTTGAGAAACACGTCACAAGTTTGCCGCCGGTGATTTGGCGTAACCATTCGTTAACGCTCGCGGTCAGACCTCGAACTCGGCCTGCAGGGCCGCGCGCACACAGTGCAGCACGCCCTCCTCCACCCGCCCGGAGAACTGCTCGGCCACCGCCGCCACCGGCGGCAGCTCGCCCTCGCCGTCGAGGAAGGCATCCTGGATCTCGCCGAGCAGCTCCTCCGGCAGGTCCAGCGCCTGCTCCAGGGACAGCTGCTGGCGGCCGATAGCCTCGGCCAGCAGGTTGTACACGCTCTTCTCGCCGCAGTTGAGCTGGGCCGCGATCTGCGCCGGGGTCATGCCAGCGCGGGCCAGGCTGACCAGCTCGTGACGCAGGTCGCTGACCACCCTGGGCGCCTCGGCGGACTCGCCGCCGCCCAGCACCTCGAGGAAGGCCTCGCCGTAGCGCTCCAGCTTGCGCGCGCCGACGCCGCTGACCCGGGCCATCTCGGAGAGATTGCGCGGCTGGCTGCGCAGCATCTCCAGCAGGGTCGAGTCGGGGAAGATGACGTAGGGCGGCACGCCGTGCTCCTCCGCCAGCTTGCGCCGCAGGGCGCGCAGCGCCTCCCACTGCTCGCGTTCCTCGCCGCGCACCAGCTGGCTGGCGCTGCTGCCGCTGGCCTTGGCCGCCTGCTGCGGCTTGAGGTCGCGGCGCAGCTCCAGGGTCACCTCGCCACGCAGCAGCGGACGGCAGGCATCGGTCAGGCGCAGGCCGCCGTAGCCGTCCAGGTCGACGTCGGCCAGGCCGCGCGCCACCAGCTGGCGGAACAGGGTGCGCCAGTCGCCCTCGGCCAGCGCCTTGCCGATGCCGAACACCGGCAGGTGCTGGTGGCCGGCGGCGCGGATCTTGTCATTCTCGCGGCCCAGCAGGATGTCCACCAGGTGGCCGACGCCGTAGCGCTGGCCGCTGCGGTAGATCGCCGACAGGGCCTGGCGCGCCGGCTCGGTGGCGTCCCAGGTCTGCACGTTGTCGACGCAGGTGTCGCAGTGCCCGCAGGGCTGCTCCAGCACCTCGTCGAAGTAGGCCAGCAGGGCCTGGCGGCGGCAGCGGGTTTCCTCGCACAGGGCCAGCATGGCATCGAGCTTGTGCTGCTCGACGCGCTTGTGCCGCTCGTCGCCCTCGGAGCCGGCGAGCATCTGTTTGAGGAAGATCACGTCCTGCAGGCCGTAGGCCATCCAGGCATCCGCCGGCAGGCCGTCGCGGCCGGCGCGGCCGGTCTCCTGGTAGTAGGCCTCCAGCGACTTGGGCAGGTCGAGGTGGCAGACGAAGCGCACGTTGGGCTTGTCGATGCCCATGCCGAAGGCGATGGTCGCCACCATGATCAGCCCTTCCTCGTTGAGGAAGCGCTTCTGGTGGTAGGCGCGCAGCTCGTTGGGCAGGCCGGCGTGGTACGGCAGCGCCGGATAGCCTTGGGCGCTGAGGAAGTCGGCGACCTCCTCGACCTTCTTGCGCGACAGGCAGTAGACGATGCCGGCATCGCCCTTGCGCGCGGCGAGGAAGGCCAGCAGCTGCTTGCGCGGCTGATCCTTGGGCTGGATGCGGTAGAAGATGTTCGGCCGGTCGAAGCTGGAGAGGAAGCGCTCGGCGTTCTCCAGGTGCAGGCGCTGGGCGATCTCCTCGCGGGTGCGCTTGTCCGCCGTGGCGGTCAGGGCGATGCGCGGCACGCCGGGGAACAGCTCGGCGAGCTGGCCCAGCTGCAGGTATTCGGGGCGGAAGTCGTGGCCCCACTGCGACACGCAGTGCGCCTCGTCGATGGCGAACAGGGCCACCTGCAGGCGCTGCAGGAAGGCCAGCATGCGCGGCTGGACCAGGCGCTCGGGGGCCAGGTAGAGGAACTTGATCTCGCCGCGGCGGATGCGCTCGGCGATCTCGCGCTGCTCATCCAGGCTCAGGGTGGAATTGAGCGCCACGGCGGCCACGCCCAGCTCGTCGAGGGTGGCGACCTGGTCCTCCATCAGCGCGATCAGCGGCGAGACGATCACCGCCAGGCCCTCGCGCAGCAGGCCGGGCACCTGGTAGCACAGCGACTTGCCGCCGCCGGTGGGCATCAGCACCAGGGCGTCGCCGCCCGCGGCCACGCGCTCGATGATCGCCGCCTGGTTGCCGCGGAAGGCGTCGTAACCGAATACGTCTTTGAGGATGCCTAGGGCCTGTTGATCGAGCATGCCGGTCTCCGTTGCGAGCCGCGCAGTATACGCGAGGCGCGCCGGCGGCAGGCCATCGCCCGTCGGCCGTGCTTTTGCCGGCCCGGGCGGCTAGAATCCGCCTGTTCACTCATTCCAAGGTAGTTCCACGATGTCCTTCGCCGAGCAACTGACCCGCCTGCAAGCCTTCCTCGATGCCGATGACCTGCACGAGGAGGCCCTGGACTACGTGGCCGCCCACGGCTACCTGACCGCCCTGGCCATCTGCCCCGAGCAGGTGCCGGAGCGCGAGTGGATCGACGCCCTGTTCGCCGAGCCGCCGCACTACCGCAGCGACATCGAGCGCGAGGAAGTGGAGATCACCCTGCAGCTGCTCAAGGCCCACATCGCCCGCCAGCTGGCCAGCGACGACGAGCCGGAAATCCCCTGCGACCTCGACCTGGGCGAGGAGCCGGACGATTCCGACCTGCGCTGCTGGTGCATCGGCTTCATGGAGGGTGTGTTCCTGCGCGAGGCCACCTGGTTCGAGAATGCGGAAGACGAGGTCAGCGAGCTGCTGCTGCCGATCATGGTCGCCTCCGGCCTGTTCGACGAGCAGCCGGAATTCGCCGAGATCGCCCGCGACCATCACCTGGTCGACAGCATGGTCGAGCAGATCCCGGAAGTGCTCACCGCACTGTTCCTGCTGTTCCAGGCGCCGGAAGAGAAGCCCGCACTGCTCAAGCCCCGTCATCACTAAAGCGCGCTGATGGCGCACGCCGACATCCCGCAGAGCCGCCACCGCAGCGTGCGCTACACGCTGCTGGCGGTCGGCTGGCTGAGCGTGGTGCTGGGGGTGATCGGCATCTTCGTGCCGGTGCTGCCGACCACGCCCTTCCTGCTGCTGGCCGCCGCCTGCTTCGTGCGCAGCTCGCGGCGCTTCTACCTGTGGCTGGTCAACCACCGCCACCTCGGCCCGTGGATCCGGGATTATCTCGAAGGCAACGGCATCCCGCTCAAGGGCAAGGTCTACGCCATCGGCCTGATGTGGGCCAGTATCGGCCTGTCCTGCTACCTGGTGGCGCTACCCTGGGCGCGGGCCTTCATGCTCACCAGCGCGGTGCTGGTCAGCCTCTACATCCTGCGCCAGAAGACCCTGCCCAGCCGCTGATCGGCCGCCAGCACAAGGCCACCCGAGCACCTACACTTTCCCCACCTTCTGCGGAGAGTACCTGCATGCAGCTCGGGTCGAGTCTACAGGGAAGAGTCTTGCGCCGGCCGGCAGGCCGCGTGCTGCTCGGCGCCCTGCTCGGCCTCTGTCTGGCCATGCTGGCGCGGGCCAGCTGGGACTTCCAGCTGATCATCGGCAAGGCCGAGCAGCGCTACGGCACCCTCGGCGTGGCCAAGGGCCGCATCGAGGCCTGGGATGAACTGATCCGCGCCAGCGCCAATCTCTCCGAGAAGGACAAGCTGACGGCGGTCAACCGCTTCTTCAACCGCCAGTACCGCTTCGCCGACGACATCCGCAACTGGCGCCAGAACGACTACTGGGCCACGCCCATCGAGGCCCTGGTCAAGGGCGCCGGCGACTGCGAGGACTACTCCATCGCCAAGTACTTCACCCTGCGCCGCCTCGGCGTGCCCAGCGACAAGCTGCGCATCACCTACGTCAAGGCCCTGCAGTACAACCAGGCGCACATGGTGCTCACCTACTACGCCAGCCCCACCGCCGATCCGCTGGTGCTGGACAACCTGATCGGCGAAATCCGCCCGGCCTCCCAGCGCAAGGATCTGCTGCCGGTCTACGCCTTCAACGCCGAGGGGCTCTACCTGCCGGGCCAGGTCGGCAGGAAGAGCGATACCAAGAAACTGTCGCGCTGGCAGGATCTGCTGAAGAAGATGCGGGCCGAAGGCTTCGACATCGGAGAGGGTTGACCTATGTCCCTGTTGAAACAGCTGTTTCTCGCCATCTGCCTGTTCCTCGTGGTGGCCTTTACCGGCAGCTTCATCGCCGGCGTGGAGAACTCGCGCGAGCAACTGCTCAGCCAGCTGCGCTCGCATGCGCAGGACGCCGCCACCGCGCTGGGCCTGTCGATGACCCCGCACGTCGACGACCCGGCGATGATCGAGCTGATGGTCAGCTCGATCTTCGACAGCGGCTACTTCGCCACCATCCGCGTGGTACGCATTCCCGATGGCGAGGTGATAGTCGAGCGGCGCACCACCACCACCTCGGACAAGGTGCCGGCCTGGTTCGTCGACCTGGTGCACCTCGACCCGCAGGGCGGCGATGCACTGATCATGCGCGGCTGGGAACAGGCGGCACGGGTCGAGGTGCTCAGCCACCCGCAGTTCGCCCTGGCCAAGCTGTGGGACAGCGCCATCGGCAGCCTGCTCTGGCTGCTGCTGTGCGGGGTGATCAGCGCCATCCTCGGCGGCTGGCTGCTGCGCACCCAGCTGCGCCCGCTGGACAACATGGTGCAGCAGGCCCAGGCCATCACCCGCCGCGAGTTCCTCACCCTGCCGCGCGTGCCGCGCACCCCCGAGCTCAAGCGGGTGGTGCTGGCCATGAACCAGATGGTGGAGAAGCTCAAGCAGCTGTTCGCCGAGGAGGCCGCGCGCAGCGAGAAACTGCGCGAGGAGGCCTACCAGGACACCCTCACCGGCCTGGCCAACCGGCGCCTGTTCGACATCAAGCTGGCCAGCCAGCTGGCGGTCACCGAACAGAACGCCGAAGGCTATGTGATGTTCCTCCGGGTCAACGACCTCGGCGGCCTCAACCAGCGCCTGGGCGGGCAGAAGACCGACGAACTGATCGGCGCCATCGGCGAAATTCTCAAGCGCCTGCTGGCACAGCACGGCAAGCCGGACTGGCTGGCCTCGCGCAGCCGCGGTGGCGAGTTCACCCTGCTCGCCCCCGGCCTGTGCGGCGAGGACGCCGATCGCCTGGCCGCCGACCTGGTCGAGAGCCTGGAGAGCCTGCGCGCCACCGGCGCCAGCGACTGCACCCCGGTCGCCCAGCTGGGCATCGCCGCCTTCAGGCCCGGCGAGGAAGTGGCCAGCATAGTCGGCCGCGCCGATCAGGCCCTGGCCCAGGCCCAGGCCAACCCGGGCAAGCCCTGGGAGCGCCTGGACGATTTCAACGCCCTGCCCGGCCAGGGCCAGCACGACTGGCGCAAATGGATCGACGAGGCCCTCACCCAGGGCAAGCTGCAGCTGTACTTCCAGGCGGTGGCGGCCTGTTCCGACACCGGCCAGCTGCTGCATCGCAAGGTCCTGGCGCGCCTGCTCGACCCGCAGGGCGAAGCCGTGGCCGCCGGGCGCTTCCTGCCCTGGATCGAACGCCTGGGCTGGGCCGCGCGCTTCGACCTGGCCATGCTCGAACACAGCCTGGCGCACCTGGCCAAGTATCCGCAGCCACTGGCGCTCAGCCTGTCCGCCGCCACCCTGCGCGACGCGGCCAGCCTGGGCCGGTTGCTGGCCATGCTCAGGGAGCATCCGCAGCAGGCCGCACTGATGACCCTGGAGCTGGACGAGCGCTATCTGCCGCCGCCGGCGGAACTGGAGAGGCTCAGCCAGCAGGTGCGCGAGGCCGGCTACCACCTGGGCCTGCAGCACTTCGGCGGGCGCTTCAGCCTGATCGGCAACCTGACCCACCTGGGCCTGGCCTACCTGAAGATCGACGGCAGCTATATCCGCGCCATCGACCAGGAAGACGACAAGCGCGTGTTCATCGAGGCGATCTTCCGCGCCACCAACAGCATCGACCTGCCGTTGATCGCCGAGATGGTGGAGACCGAAGGCGAGCTCAACGTACTGCGCGAACTGGGCATCCACGGCGCCATGGGCCGCCTGATCGGCGCACCGGCACCCTGGCAGGGCTAGGCGCGGCGAAGGCTCGGGGCCGCTACCAGGCCACTCCGTGAGGCCCCGGCGGCCGGGGCTAACCCTGGCGGAACAGGCTGGGCAGCGGCGGCAATGCCTGGCCGCGCTCGGCACAGGCCGCCACCGCCTCGATCAGCGGCGCCAGCTCATAGCCCTGCTGCGCCAGCCAGGCCTGGTCGTAGTAGCTGGTGGCATAGCGCTCGCCGCCATCGCAGAGGATGGCCACCACCGAACCGGTCTCGCCCGCCTCGACCATCCGCCGCGCCACCAGCAGGGCGCCGACCAGGTTGGTGCCGCTGCTCGCCCCCACCCGCCGGTTGAGACGCCGCACCAGGTAGTGCATGGCCGCCAGCGACAGGGCGTCCGGCACCTGGCAGGCGGCGTCCAGCACCTCGGCCATGAACGAGGGCTCCACCCGTGGCCGGCCGATGCCCTCGATGCGCGAACCGCAGTCCAGGGTCAGGCTGCGGTCGCCGCTGACATAGTTGGAGAAGAATACCGAGCGCTCGGCATCGGCGCAGAGCACGCGGGTGGCATGCTGGCGGTAGCGCACGTAGCGCCCCAGAGTGGCCAGGGTGCCACCGGTGCCGGGGCTGGACACCAGCCAAGCCGGCTCGGGGAATGGCTCATGGCGCATCTGCTGGAAGATCGACTCGGCGATGTTGTTGTTCGCCCGCCAGTCGGTGGCGCGCTCGGCGTAGGTGAACTGGTCCATGAAGTGGCCGCCGCTCTCGCGGGCCAGGCGCACGGACTCGGCATGGATCTGCGTGGGGTCCTCGACCAGATGGGTCTGGCCGCCGTGGAAGGCGATCTGCGCCAGCTTCTCGCGGGCCGTGGCGGCCGGCACCACGGCGATGAAGGGCAGGCCCAGCAGGCGTGCGAAGTAGGCCTCGGAGATCGCCGTGGAACCGCTGGAGGCCTCGATCACCGGCGCGCCGGGCCTGAGCCAGCCGTTGCACAGGGCATAGAGGAACAGCGAGCGGGCCAGGCGGTGCTTGAGGCTGCCGGTCGGGTGGCTGGACTCGTCCTTGAAGTACAGCTCGACGCCCGGCAGCCCCGGCAGCGCCAGGGGGATCAGGTGGGTGTCGGCGCTACGCTGGAAGTCCGCCTCGATCACCCGCACCGCCTGGCGAATCCATTGACGTTGGTCGCTCATGCTCGTCTCCTCAATCGAGAATTCCGGCCGGAGCGCGGCCGACGCCCTGCCACTGGCTCAGCGCCACCCCGCCGAAGACCAGCGCGGCGGCCAGGTACTGCGTCGGGCTCAGGCTCTCGCCGAGCAACAGCGCGGCGGAGATCAGGGTGAACACCGGAATCAGGTTGGTGAAGCCGCAGGCCTGGCTGGCCGGCAGGCGACTTACGCCGTAGATGTACAGGCCATAGGCGCCAACCGTGACCAGCAAGCCCAGATAGAGCACCGCAGCCACGCCCTGGACGCCGAACTGGGTCGGCACGGGCTCGCTCGCCAGGGCCAGCGGCAGGAAGAACAGCGCACCGACGAAGGCCTGCATGGCGGTGAGGATGAAGGGCGAGTAGCGCTCGCAGAGGAACTTCAGCAGCAGGGTGTAGACGGTGGCGCAGAGCATGGCCAGGAACTCGTAGAAGTTCCCCAGCAGCGGGGCCGGCGCGCTGGCGTTGGCCTCCCCGGCCAGGCTCAGCCACAGCGCACCGAGCACCGCCAGGAGGAAGCCGAGCCAGGTAGCGGGAGCGACGCGCTCGCGCAGGAAGAAGGAGGCGCCGACGGCCACCAGCAGCGGCAGCAGCGCGGTGATCATGCCGGCCTGGGCGGCGCTGGTGTGCTGCAGCGCCAGGGCTTCGAGGATGAAGTACAGGCAGGGCTCGCAGGCCGCCATCGCCAGCAGGTAGCGCCAGTCGCCACGGCGATAGTCGAGGCTGCCGCGCCAGCGCCAGGCCAGCAGGAACACCAGGCTGCCCAGGGCCATGCGCGCGAAGATCACCCACATCGGCGGCAGTTCGGCGAAGGCGAACTTGAGGGCGATGAAGGAGCTGCCCCACAGGGCCATGGCCAACACCAGGCAGGCCATGGCGAACAACCGTCCCTGCCGGGCCATGCTCACCTCCAGTCGAAAAGCTCAGTGTAGGTGGCGACCCGATGCGCCAACAGACACAGCAGTGCAGCAAAACTGTGTGGAAGTGCATATGTAGGATGGGTGGAGCGCAGCGATACCCATCAGTGCCGGAGCCCGGGGCAGCCAGGGTTGTGCGTTGCGCTACTCGGTAGTGGCCGAAGCCAAGTCAGCATGGGTATCGCTGCGCTCCACCCATCCTACTGTTCCCAGGGCTTGCCGCGCGTCTTCGGCTCCAGCGGCAGCTGCTGCAGCACCGCCGCCTTGGCCAGCATGTAGGCGCTGACCGGGGCGCTGATGAACAGGAACAGGCTGATCAGGAGCTCATGCAGGCTGAAGCCCTTCTCGCCGAAGGAGAAGAACAGCAGCGAGGCCACCACCATGCCGCCGATGCCCAGGGTGGTGGCCTTGGTCGGCCCGTGCAGGCGGGTGAAGAAGTCCGGCAGGCGGTACAGGCCGATGGCGCCGACCAGGACGAAGCCGCAGCCGAGCAGGAGGAACAGACTGACGAGGATTTCCAGCCACAGGCTCATTCGATGATGTCTCCGCGCAGCATGTACTTGGCCACCGCCACGGTGCTGACGAAGCCGAGCACGGCGATCAGCAGGGCGATCTCGAAGAACAGCTCGGTACCGCGCCAGATGCCGTAGAGGATGATCAGGGCGATGGCGTTGATGTACAGGGTGTCCAGCGCCAGTACCCGGTCCGGCAGGCTGGGCCCCTGCACCAAGCGCGCCACCGCCAGCAGCAGGGCTGCGCCGAGCATGGCCAGGCAGGCCGGGATCACGTAGCCGAGCATGGGAAAATCTCCTTCAGCGGCGCCTCGTAGCGCTGCTTGATCTCGTCGATCATGGCCTGCACGTCCGGCACGTCGAGACCATGCACCAGCAGGGTGCGGCGGTCCTGGCTGAGGTCGGCGGACAGCGAGCCCGGCGTCATCGACACCACGCTGACCAGGATGCTGATGGCCAGCTCGTTGTCCAGCTCGATCGGCACCTCGACGAAGGCCGGGCGCAGTGCGCCGACCCGCCCCAGGGTCAGGCGCGCCACCTGGAAGTTGGCGACCAGGATGTCGCCGATCACCATCAGCAGGTAGCGCAGCAGCCGTAGCGGCTTCCAGGCCCGCGGGTGCTCGACCATCAGCCGGCCCAGCAGCAAGGGAATGACCACGGCGAGGAAGCCGCCCAGCAGCCAGTGGCCGAAGGCGATCGAGTCCACCAGCAGCAGCCAGGTGCACAGCAGCAACAGGCTCTGTGCCGGGTGAGGCAGGAATCGCTGCATCATCGGGCGCCCTCCTCGATGATCGAACGGTACAGCGACAGGTCCTGCAGCTGCGCGGCCGCCGCCTGGGAGTAGTCGAGCAGCGGCGCCGCCAGCAACACCAGCAGCAGTGCGCTGGCCAACAACAGCAGGCAGGCGTAAAGGCGCCCGGTGTCCAGTTCGGCGCTGTCCAGGCTGCTCAGGCCGACCCGCCAGAACAGCGTGCTGCCGGCCCGGCTCAGCGCCACCAGCACGGCGAAACCGCCGAGCAGCAACACGCCCCACAGCGCCACCGACGGCAGCGCCTGCAGCAGCAGCAGCTTGCCGAGGAAGCCGGACAGCGGCGGCAGACCGGCTACCGCGATGGCGCCGAGGAAGAACAGCCCGCCGAGCAGGCCGGGATGCTCCAGCGCCGGCCCCTGCACCAGGGCGCCGCCCTTGTCGCCACGCTGACGGGCGATCAGGTCGGCGAGGAGGAACAGGCCGCCCACCACCCAGGTGCTATGCAGCAGGTAGTAGAGCGCCGCGGCATGCGCCTGCGGCGTGCCGATGGCCACCGCCGCCAGCAGGGTGCCGGCGGAGACCACCACCAGATAGGCCAGCAGCATCTGCAGGCTGCGCGCCGCCAGGGCGCCGACGGCGCCCAGCGCCACCGTGGCCAGG
Source organism: Pseudomonadaceae bacterium (assembly GCA_033838285.1). Classification (GTDB taxonomy): domain Bacteria; phylum Pseudomonadota; class Gammaproteobacteria; order Pseudomonadales; family Pseudomonadaceae; genus Aquipseudomonas. The sequence continues at coordinate 29,054 of JAJLLC010000009.1, read as the reverse complement.
GCCAGCGGCCAGAGCCAGGCCTGGGTCAGGTCAGCCAGCTCGCCGGCGCCCGCGCCGAACATCAGGGTGGCCAGACGCAGGATGGCGTAGATACCGACCTTGGTCATGATCGCGAACAGCGCCGCCACCGGCGCACTGGCGGCGGCGTAGGCGCGGGGCAGCCAGAAGTACAGCGGCAGCAGCGCCGCCTTGAGGGCGAACACCAGCAGCAGGAGCAGCCCGGCGGCGGCCAGCAGCGGCACCTGGTCGCCACTGGCCTGGGCCACCCGGGCCGACAGGTCGGCCATGTTCAGGGTGCCGCTGGCGCCATAGACCATGCCCAGGGCGATGAGGAACAGCGCCGAGCCGGTCAGGTTGAGCACCACGTAGTGCAGCCCCGCCCTCACCCGCGCCGCGCCCTGGCCGTGCAGCAGCAGGGCGTAGGAGGCGATCAGCAGAATCTCGAAGAACACGAACAGGTTGAACAGGTCGCCGGTAAGGAAGGCCCCGTTGATGCCCAGCAGCTGGAACTGGAATAGCGCGTGGAAACGCGGGCCGAGGCGGTCGTCGCCGCGCAGCGCATAGAGCAGCGCGGCGACCGCCAGCACGGCGGTGGCCAGCAGCAGCCAGGCACTGAGGCGGTCGAGCAGCAGCACGATGCCGAACGGCGGCTGCCAGTCACCCAGGGCGTAGACGCGCAGCTGGCCGTCGTTCGCCAGCTGCAGTAGGTACAGGCTGAGCGGCAGCAAAGCCAGGGTGGCGAGCAGCGACAGGCCGCGCTTGAGGCGCTCGTGGGACGGCAGGATGAGCAGCAGCGCGCCGGCGAACAGCGGCAGCAGGATGGGCAGGATCGGCCAGTGACTCAAGACGCGCGCTCCTCATCCGCACGACCGTCCAACTGGCCGTCGACATGGTCGTTGCCCAGTTCGGCCAGGCCGCGCAGGGCCAGGATCACCACGAAGGCGGTCATGGCGAAGCCGATGACGATGGCGGTCAGCACCAGCGCCTGCGGCAGCGGATCGGCCGGGTTGGCGCTGTGTCCGATCACCGCCACGTCGCCGCTCAGGCGGCCCATGGCGAAGAGGAACAGGTTGACCGCGTAGGACAGCAGGGTCAGGCCCAGCACCACCGGGAAGGTGCGCCCGCGCAGCAGCAGGTAGACGCCGCTGGCGCTGAGCACGCCGAGGGTGATGGCGAACAGCGCTTCCATCAGTGAATCTCCTTGCTCGTGACGGGAACCAGGCTGAGCTTGCCCAGGCGGGTCAGCACCAGCTGGGTGGCCCCCACCACCGTGAGATAGACGCCGAGATCGAACAGCATGGCGGTGGCCAGCTCGAACTCGCCCACCAGGGGCAGCTCAAAGTGACCGAAGGCGCTGGTCAGGAAGGGCCGGCCGAACACCCAGCTGCCGAGGCCGGTGAGGCTGGCGATCAGCACCCCGAGCCCGGCCACGCGCTGGTAGTCGAGCGGCAGGCGCTGCTCGACCCAGGCCACGCCGCTGGCAATGTACTGCAGGGCCAGCGCCACCGCCGTGATCAGGCCGGCGATGAAGCCGCCACCCGGCAGGTTGTGCCCGCGCAGGAAGATGAACACCGAGATCAGCAAGGCCAGCGGCAGCAGCAGACGCGACAGGATCAGCAGGACCAGCGGGTTCTTCGCCCAGGCCCAGCGCCGGCCCTGCGGGTCACAGGTCGGGGTGTGCAGACGCAGGCCGTCGAGCATGGCCAGGATGCCCACCGCGGCGATGGCCAGCACGGTGATCTCGCCCAGGGTATCGAAGCCGCGGAAGTCCACCAGGATCACGTTGACCACGTTGGTGCCACCGCCGCCGCTGACGCTGTTGGCCAGGAAGAACGGGGCGATGCCGTCGTAGGAGCGGGTCAGCACCACGTACGCCAACAGCGCCACCATCACCCCGCAGCCGCCGGCCAGGAGGAAATCACGCAGACCACGCAGGCTGGAGCTCTCGCTGGGTGTGCGCGACGGCAGGTAGAACAGCGCCAGCATCAGCAGGATGATAGTCACCACCTCGACCACCAGCTGGGTCAGCGCCAGGTCCGGCGCGGAGAAGCGAGCGAAGGCCAGCGCCACCAGCATGCCGCCGACGCCGAGGATCAGCAGGGCCACCAGGCGCTGGCGATGGAACACGGCCGTCAGCAGGCCGCTGGCCGCCAGCACCAGCAGGCCGAGCGCGGTGATGCCGTCCAGCGGGCTGAGGCCGCGGGCGCCGGTCAACTGCGGCAGCGGCGCCAGGGCCGAGGCCACCAGCACCAGGGCGGCGATCAGGAGGAAGCTCAGGTAGCGCTGCAGCGAGCCGTTCTCCAGGCCGCCGGTCAGCCAGCCGGCCAGGCGCACCAGATTCTGCACCTGGCGCTCGAAGATCATCCGCGCGTCCACCTCCGGCAGCCCGGCGTACCAGCGGAACAGCGGCTGGCGCAGGGCATAGACCAGGATGCCGCCGACCAGCGCCACGCAGCTCATCGCCAGCGGCAGGTTGAAGCCGTGCCAGATCGCCAGGCTGTACTCCGGCAGCGCACCGCCCAGGCTGGCCTGGGCCGCCACCGCCAGCAGCGGCGCCACGGTGTAGGCCGGCAGCATGCCCACCAGCAGGCAGAGGAACACCAGGATCTCCACCGGAATCTTCATGTAGCGCGGCGGCTCGTGCGGCGGGAACTTGGGCAGGCTGACCGGCTCGCCGTTGAAGAACACGTCGTGGATGAAGCGCAGCGAATAGGCCACCGAGAACACCCCGGCCAGGGTCGCCGCCGCCGGAATGCCCCAGCTGAAACTGCCCAGCAGGTGCTGGCGGAGGGTCTCGCCGAAGAACATTTCCTTGCTCAGGAAGCCGTTGAGCAGAGGCACCCCGGCCATCGCCGAGGACGCCACCATGGCCAGCAAGGCGGTATGCGGCAGGTACTTCCACATGCCGTTGATGAGGCGCATGTCGCGGCTGCCGGTCTCGTGGTCGATGATGCCGGCGGCCATGAACAGCGAGGCCTTGAAGGTCGCGTGGTTGATGATGTGGAACACCGCGGCGACGTTGGACAGCGGCGTATCCAGGCCGAACAGCAGGGTGATCAGGCCCAGGTGGCTGATGGTGGAGAACGCCAGCAGGCCCTTGAGATCATGCTGGAACAGGGCCATGCAGGCGCCCACCAGCAAGGTGGCCAGGCCGGTCAGGCTGACCAGGTAGAACCACAGGTCGGAGCCCGCCAGCGCCGGATAAAGGCGTGCCAGGAGGAAGACACCGGCCTTGACCATGGTCGCCGAGTGCAGGTAGGCCGACACCGGGGTAGGCGCGGCCATGGCGTGGGGCAGCCAGAAGTGGAAGGGAAACTGCGCCGACTTGGTGAACACGCCGAGCAGTACCAGCACCAGCGCCAGGGGATAGAGACTGTGGGCGCGGATCAGCTCGCCGGACTGCAGCACCACGCTCAGTTCGAAGCTGCCGACGATATGGCCGAGCAGCAGGATGCCGGCCAGCAGCGCCAGGCCGCCGCCGCCGGTGACGGCCAGGGCCATGCGCGCGCCCTTGCGCGCATCGCTGCGCGCGCCCCAGAAGCCGATCAGCAGGAACGAGGCCAGGCTGGTCAGCTCCCAGAACATCAGCAGTTGCAGCAGGTTTTCCGACAGCACCACGCCGAGCATGGCACCCATGAACAGCAGCAGGTAGGCGAAGAAGCGCCCGGTCGGCTCGCGCTCGGAGAGGTAGTAGCGGGCGTAGAGGATCACCAGCAGGCCGATGCCGAGAATCAGCAGGGCGAACAACAGGCCCAGGCCATCCAGGCGCAGGGCCAGGTTCAGGCCGAGCTGCGGCAGCCAGGGCTGGCTGACCAGCAGCAACTCGCCGGCGAACACCCGCGGCGCCAGCCAGAGCACCCAGCCGAGGCCGAGCAGCGGCGCAACGGCCGCCGCCAGGCTGCAGGGTACGCGACCGAACCTATCGAACAGCAGGGGCAGGAGTGCGCCGAGAAACGGCAGTGCGACGATGAGCAGCAGCTCCATGAATCCCCCTCTTCGAGCCCCCGCCAAGCCCGGCGGGGGCAAATCGACTCTCTCCTCAGGCTGTCCGGCACGTGGCGGAACAGCGCGGTCGCCGATTATCCATAACTATCGGGAGCAAGTCATGGATGAACTATTACTAAAACTTATCCACGTCTATCTCAGTGGGCGACGCGACTGGTGCCGTCGACGCTGAGGATGCGCACGCGCTCGCCGACACGGAAGATCTCGTTCGGCTGCACTTCCTGGACGTAGGCACGCAGGCTGCCGTCGTCCTCGCGCACGGTGATCTCCACGCCCTGGGTCCGTGTCAGGCCCTCCTCGGCTGCCGCGCCGAGCAGGCCGCCGGCCACCGCACCTATCACCGCGGCCACGGCACTGCCACGCCCGCCGCCAATGGTGCTGCCGCCGATGCCGCCGACCACCGCGCCGGCGCCGGCGCCGATGGGCGTCTTGGTGCCTTCGATCTGCACCGGGCGCAGCATCTCGATGGTGCCCATGCGCACGGTCTGCACCCGGCGCGCCTCGTCGCGGGTATAGGTATCGCCGGTCAGGCTGGAGGCACATCCGCCCAGGGTCAGGGTCAGGGCAACGAAAGAAGCGGTGAACAGCTTGTGGTTACGCATAGGGTATCTCTCCATGTGAGGCGGTGAACATTAGACAGCGCACACCGCCATCTGTCACCCGTTCGGCCTTCTGCACAGAGTGTAGAGGCTGGTGCGACATCCGGCCTGCTAGGCAAGTCGCAACGCGACCGGCAGGATCGAGCAATAGCCGCCCCGGAGCTGCGCGGCCGGGTGCCCGAGGCCGGCCACGCCCGGCGCGAAAGCGAACCACCGAATCAACCCGACAGGCCCCTCATGGACTACTTCATCGTCGCCGTCACCACCCTCGCCGGCCTGTACTTCCACTGGTGGCTCTATGTGCGCATCCGTCGCTGGATGGACCGCGACCTGGCCCTGTCCATGGCCGCCGGCGATCCCGACATGCAGGCGCACATGCTGGCCAAGCTGGACGAGGCCAAGCGCCTCGGCATCGGCCGGCGCAAGCTGGAGGACTGGCTGCACCAGGCCGCCCGCGACTACCTGCAGCAGCGCCCGTCCCGCCGGGAGCCCTGAACGCAGTCAGGGTGCCAGGCGTTCGCGCAGCCAGGCGGCGCCCTGCAGGCGGTAGTTGAGACGGTCGTGCAGGCGGCTGGCGCGGCCCTGCCAGAACTCGATGCGCTCCGCCAGCAGGCGGTAGCCGCCCCAGTGCGGCGGACATTCCGGGGCGCGGTCGAGGAAGCGCCGTTCGGTCTCGGCCAGCAATTGCTGCAGCTCCTCGCGATCCTTGATCACCCGGCTCTGCGGTGAGGCCCAGGCGCCCAGGCGACTGCCCAGCGGGCGCACCTGGAAATAGGCGTCGGACTCCTCGGCCGAGACCCTCTCCACCCTGCCCTCGATGCGCACCTGGCGCTCCAGGCTGGGCCAGAAGAAGGTCATGGCGGCGAACGGCCGCGCCGCCAGCTGGCGGCCCTTGGCACTGTCGTAGTTGCTGAAGAAGGTAAAGCCGCGCTCGTCCAGACCCTTGAGCAGCAGCACCCGGCAGTGCGGGCGCCCCTCCTCGTCGACCGTGGCCAGGGTCATGGCGTTGGCCTCGACCGGCGGCTGCTCGGTCTTCACCGCGTCGTCGAACCACTGGCGGAACAGGGTGAAAGGCTCGTCCGGGGCCTGGGCCTCGCTGAGCCCGTCGCGGGTGTAGTCGCGGCGCATATCGGCCAGGGTCTGGGCCATGGCGAACTCCTTGCTGAGTGGGGCCCTCAGTTTACTGCGCCTTGTCCTTGTTCTTTTGATCTGCGCCAACCTGAGCCACCGGCATGGCCGCGGCCGGCGCCGGACGGTTGTACTTGGCCAGCAGCGCCACCAGGGTCGGCTGCGGGGTCAGGACGATTTCCACGCGGCGATTGAGGGCGCGGCCGGCGGCGCTATCGTTGGCCGCGCGCGGCATGTCCGGGCCGACGCCCTTGAGCAGCAGGCGGTCGCGTTGCAGGCCGCTGAGGCGGAAGATCGAGGCCACCGCCCGGGCGCGGTCCTCGCTGAGCTTGAAGTTGGAGGCGAGCTGGCCGCTGCTGTCGGCGTGGCCGAGGATCAGCACACCGGTGCGCTTGTCCTGCTCGAGGATCTTGGCCACCCGGGTGAAGGGACCGAGCACCGCCGGCATCAGCATGCTCGGACGGTCGGGATTGAACGAGCTGTCCACCGGAGCGGTGACCACCAGCACGTTCTGGCGGCGCTCCAGCTCCATCTTGCTGCCAGCCAGGGCCGTCTTCAGGCGCGGCTCGTACTCGTCCAGCCAGGCGTCGGTGAGCTGGTGATCGATCTTGGGCAGCGCCGGCTTGGCGGCAACCTCCTGGGCGCCGGACTTGCCGGAGGTACCGGCACAGGCGGCGAGGCCCAGGCAGCAGAGCAGGACGAGTGTTTTCTTGTGCATGGTCAGGTCTTCCCCCAGCAGAGTTACAGGCATTGGCCCAGCGTTCGCGCCAGTCTCTGCGCGCGCGGGTCCATGAGTACGTATGGTCCGAGACTGTTGGTGACGAAACCGAAGGCGACCTCGCGCTCCGGGTCGGCGAAGCCTACCGAGCCGCCGGCGCCGGGGTGGCCGAAGGCCTTGCGGCCCAGGCCATAGGTGGCATTGGCCAGGTCCGCCTGGTCGAGCATGCAGCCCAACCCCAGACGGGTGGCGGTGAGCAGTGTGCGGTCCTCGCCACAGGCGTGTTCGCGGGTCATCTCGCCGAGCATCTCCGCCTCCAGCAGGCGGCCGTCGAGCAGCGCGGCATAGAAGCCGGCCAGGGCGCGGGCATTGCCATGGCCGTTCGCCGCCGGCTGCTGCATGCGGCGCCATTCGGGCTTGTTGGTACTGGTGAGAATAGACGGCGGATTGGCGAAGGCACGGGTACTCAGCGCCTCCGGCTCGTTCATCATGCACTTGAGCAGGCGCTGCGCGGCGGCATCGCCGAGATCGCCCTTCTTGCGGGCGATATGGGCGACCCGGGGGAACTCCTCCTCGGCCAGGCCGACATGGAAGTCCAGGCCCAGCGGACGGGCGATGCGCGCCACTATGGACTCGCCGGGCCCGCGCCCGTCGACGCGGCGCAACAGCTCGCCGACCAGCCAGCCATAGGTAATGGGCGAGTAGCCATGCAGCTCGCCGGGCGTCCACCAGGGGCGCTCGGCGGCCAGGGCGGCGGTCATCGCCTGCCAGTCGTAGAGCGACTCGGCCGGCAGCGGCTGGTGCAGCGCCGGCAAACCGGCGCGATGGCTGAGCAGCTGGCGCAGGGTCACGCGCTCCTTGCCGGCGGCGGCGAACTCGGGCCACCAGCGCGCCACCGGCGCGTCCAGCTCGAGCTTGCCCTGCTCCACCAGCTGCAGGGCGGCCACGGCGGCGAAGGTCTTGGTGCAGGAGAACAGGTTGAGGATGGTGTCGCTGTGCCAGGCCTGGCCGCCGTCCTTGTCGCTGCTACCGGCCCAGATGTCGACGACGGTCTCGCCGCCGATCTGCACGCACAGCGCAGCACCGCGTTCCTGAGGGTCTTCGAACAGCCCGGCGAAAGCCTCCTTGAGCGGTTCGAAGCGCAGGTCGTAATAGCCCTGAATCTGCAACTGGTACTCCTCGATCGTTGGCCGGCATTGTTCCAGCCTCGGCCGCTCCTGTGAATCCTGGCCACTTGCCCATCGCGCGCCGTCGGACCAACGGTTGTGCCGGTATTCAGGGCGTGCCCAGCAACCTGCCAGGCAGTGCCAGATTGGCCGCGCGTACCCGTTCGACGAAACCTGGCCAGGGCCGATCGGTGATGCCGACCAGACCGAAGTGGCCGTTCTCGCCGTCGAGCAGGCGGCCGGTGAGCGGCTGGTCCAGGTACTGGAACCAGTGCACCCCGACTATGCCCGGTTCGTCCAGGGCACGGGCCAGGAACTGGGCATAGGCCGGCCCGCGCTCCTCCTCCCGGGCAACCTCGGCGAGGCCGCCCCAGAAGGGCCCGCGGTCACGCGAGCCGAAGTGGAACTCGCTGATCAGCAGCGGCTTGTCCAGCGCGCGCAGGGCGGCGAAGTCGTAGCCATGCTGGGGCTCGCGGGCATAGAGGTTGAAGCTCAGCACATCGCAGTAACGGGCGCAGGCCGCCACCGCTTCCGGCGTGGCGTTGGCGAAGCGGCCGCCGAGCAGCAGGTGGTTGGGCGCATGCCACTCCAGCGAGTCGGCGATGGTCTTGAAGTAGGTCTCGGCGAACAGGCGCTGGAAATCCTGCAGGTCCCGCTCGATCTGCGGGAACTCGGCACTCGGCAGCGGCGCCTCGAAGCCCGGGTCCTCCAGCAGTTCCCAGGCCTTCAGCTCGATGCCCCAGGCCCGGGACAGGCCGTCCTGGTTGCGGTACTTGTCGCGCAGCTGCTTGAGGAAGGCACGCTTGGCCGGCACGTCGGTGCTCAGGCGCAGGGTGCCATAGGCCAGGGCATAGCGCGCACGGGGCTCTTCGCCGGGCGCGGCCCAGGCCAGCTCGTTGTCGGCGAAGAAGCCGAGCAGCCAGGGATCGTCGCGGCGGTCGCGGGCGGCGATGGCGATGGCGCGTTCAGCGGCCATAGCGAAGCGCGGATCGAAGGGGTCGGGCATGCCGCCCCACCAGTCGTGACCGGTGCTGATGGTGGCGTAGTCGCCGGAGATCGACAGCGGAATGCTGTAGGGCATGCGCCTGGCCTGCCCGAGGCGGTCGTCGCTCCAGTTGCCCAGGCTGTTGAAGCCCCAGGCCTGCAGACGGTCGAGGGTGTGGCCGACCCAGCGCGCGGCATCCAGGCCGACCCGGGCACAGCCGTCGGCAGCGCCCTCGGCCGGCGCCGGGGTGGCGGCCAGCGGAGTCGGGGCCGGCACGCAGGGCTCGGCATAGGTGCGCTGCAGGTTGGCCTGGTAGAAGTCGAACCAGCGCCCCTGGGCGAAGGCACGTCCACGAGTGGCACCGCTGACGCCGCGATTGTCCGCCTGGCCGTAATAGGCAGCGAGGCGCTCGCCCTCGCCGGGCAGCGCGGCGAACATCGCCTCGCGCCCCTCGACATAGGTGCGCCCCTGGTAGGGGCTGACGGCGTTGACGCCGAGGGAGAAGAACGGGTGCCCCTCGGGCGTCACCAGGTACCAGCGGCCGTCGCGCTTCTCGGTCCGGAAGAAACCCTTGGCCTCGAACGTGGGCCCGCCCAGCCAACCGCCGAACCTGTCCTGCTGCGGGCGCTCGGCCAGCCAGGCCTTGAGCTGCTCGCGCTCGCGCGCGGCGGCCTCGCGCAGCTGCTGATCGCTGTCGACCTTCTCCGGCCAGTAGCCACGGCTGTACTGACCGTATGCGTCGACGATGCCGGTGTAGGCCGCCTTCTGCACGGCATCGCCGGCCTGCACGCCGAAACGACCGAGCAGGATGCTCTGCGGCACGTCCGGTTGCGTCATGCTCAGGGTCACCGCGCTGACCTGGGCGAGATTCAGCTCACCCTCCAGGGTCTCCGCCAGCAGTATGCGCTGGCCTTGCAGGGTGATCGGCATCGGCGCGCCGGCGCGCATGCCCAGGGCCCTGGGCGAGGTGGCGGCCAGCGGCACCAGCAGGGTCTGTGCCGGGCCGGCCGGCAAGGCGATGCGCCCGCTCAGCACCCGGCCATCGCGGCTTTCGATACGCACCTCGAGGGTGATCGCCCAGTCCATGGCGTTCTGCAGGCGCAGACTCATGGCGGAAGCCTGCGACCAGTTCCAGTCGCCCTTGGCCGGCGACAGGCGCAGGTGGGGATTTGCCGCAGCGGTGAAGGTGAAGCGGCGCAACACCTCGCCCTGCGCCGTGGGCTCCCCGGTCAGCTCGGGAAAGCTGGCGGCCTGGGTCTCGACCTTCACCACGTCGGTCGGTTTGACGAAGCTGTACAACGTCTTGCGCCCTTCGCTCGCAGCCCAGGCGGGGGCCGCGAGAGCGAGGGCAAGCAGGACGGCAAGAGGACGGCGAATCATCGAACGAACACTCCGAAAGAGGGCCAAGTAGACACCAGGGCAGGCGAAAGATGCCAGCCCGAAAGACCTCAGGCGATCTCGCGGCGGAACGGCGGCAGGGCGTTGAGGATGGCCTTGCCGTAGCGTTGGGTCACCACCCGACGGTCCAGCAGGGTGATGATGCCGCGGTCGGCCTCGGTGCGCAGCAGGCGGCCGCAGGCCTGGATCAGGCGCAGCGAGGCGTCGGGCACGGCGATCTCCATGAACGGATTGCCGCCGCGCGCCTCGATCCACTCGGCCAGCGCCGCCTCCACCGGGTCGTCCGGCACGGCGAAGGGAATCTTGGCGATCACCACGTGCTCGCAGTAGGCACCCGGCAGATCGACACCCTCGGCGAAGCTGGCCAGGCCGAACAGCACGCTCTCCTCGCCGTCGTCGACCCGCGCCTTGTGCTTGTTCAGGGTCTCCTGCTTGGACAGGTTGCCCTGGATCAGCACGCGCTTGCGCCAGTCGCGCTCGAGGCCGTCGAACACGTCCTGCATCTGCTTGCGCGAGGAGAACAGGACCAGGGTGCCACGCGCGCCCTGCACCAGCTCCGGCAGATCGCGAATGATGGCGGCAGTATGGGCGGCGGCGTCGCGCGGGTCGGCCTTGAGGTCAGGCACCCGCAGCAGGCCGGCGTCGGCATGGTGGAACGGGCTGGGCACTACGGCGGTCACGGCTACCTTGGGCAGGCCGGAGCGCATGCGGAAGCGGTCGAAGGTCCCCAGCGCAGTCAGAGTGGCGGAAGTCACCAGGGCGCCATAGGCGACGTTCCACAGGTTGCGGCGCAACGTTTCCGCCGCCAGGATCGGGCTGGCGTTGACCTCGATGTCGAAGGCCGCGCCACTCTCGGCCAGAGTCAGCCAACGCGCCATCGGCGGACTGTCTTCCGGGTCCTCGACGGTGAAGGCGGTCCACAGCTCCCAGTTGCCCTGGGCGCGGGACAGCAGGCTGCCGAACAGCGGGTACCACTCCTCGGCCTGATGACTGGCTAGACCGATACTGCTGCCCTCGTCGTCCATCGCCTGCTTGAGCAGCTCGGTGAGACGGGTGAAGACGTCGGTGAGCTTGGCGAAGCCTTTCTTCAGCTCGATGCCCAGTTCGCGCAGATGCTCCGGCACCAGGCCGCCCTCGAAACGATGGCGCGGCCGCTCGCGGCCCTCCATGTCCTCGCCGGCGCGGAAATCGGCCAGCTGTTCGCAGGCGCTGAACATGAACTGCTGCTGGGTACGCAGCTCGCGCGCCTGTTCGGGTACCTGCTCGATCAGCCGACCGAGGTCGCCGGGCAACGGGTGCTGGGCCAGCAGCTTGGTCAGATTCTTCTCCACCTGGCCGAGCCAGTCGGCGGTACTGCGCAGGCGAGTGAAGTGGGCGAAATGGCCGATGGCCTTGTCCGGCAGGTGATGGCCCTCGTCAAACACGTAGATGGTTTCGCGCGGGTCCGGCAGCACGGCGCCGCCACCCAGGGCCAGGTCGGCCAGGACCATGTCGTGGTTGGTGACGATCACGTCGACCTTGGTCATGCCCTCGCGCGCCTTGTAGAAGGCGCACTGCTGGAAATTCGGGCAGTGGCGGTTGGTGCACTGGCTGTGGTCGGTGGTCAGGGTGCTCCAGACCCGGTCCTCCAGCTCCTCGGGCCAGCTGTCGCGGTCGCCGTCCCAGCGGTTGCCGGCGAGCTTCTCGATCATCTTGCTGTAGAGCTTCTGGCTCTGCTCGTCCACGTCGATGCGGAAGCCTTCCTCCTCGAACATCTGCGCGGTGGCGCTCTGCGCCTGGCCTTCCTGCAGCAGCATGTCCAGCTTGGACAGGCACAGGTAGCGGCCACGGCCCTTGGCCAGGGCGAAGCTGAACTGCAGGCCGGCATTGCGCATCAGGTCCGGCAGGTCCTTGTGCACGATCTGCTCCTGCAGCGCCACGGTCGCGGTGGCGATCACCAGGCGCTTGCCGGCGGCCTTGGCGGAGGGGATGGCGGCCAGGCTGTAGGCCACCGTCTTGCCGGTACCGGTGCCCGCCTCCACCGCCACCACGGCCGGCTCACCGTCGCGCTGGCCTTCGTCGTTGGTCTTGATCGCACCGAGCACCTTGGCCACCTCGGCGATCATCAGGCGCTGGCCATAGCGGGCCTTGAGACCCTTGGCTTCGAGGAAACGGCTGTAGGCGCCCTGGATCTGGGACTTGAGTTCGGAACTGAGCATGGGCGCGCAAAGGCTGGATAAATTTTCAGTAGTTTACCGATAGGTTATGCTCGCGCGCCATCGTTAACCGGAGTCTGCCGATGACTGTCTTTTCCGCTCTCTACACCGTGCACCTGCTGGCCGCCCTGGTCTGGGTCGGCGGCATGTTCTTCGCCTGGATGATCCTGCGCCCGGCCGCCGTGGCCAAGTTGCAGGCGCCGGAGCGCCTGAACCTTTGGCTGGAGGTGTTCCAGCGCTTCTTCCTGTGGGCATGGATCGCCGTGCTGGTACTGCCGGTGTCCGGCATGGGCATGCTGCATATGCGCTTCGCCGGCTTCGAGACCGCGCCGCGTTATGTGCAGGTAATGATGGGCCTGTACCTGGTGATGCTCGCGCTGTTCCTGCGCGTGCGCCTGTTGCAGTTGCCGCAATTGCGCCGTGCCGTGGACGCACAGGACTGGCCGGCCGGTGGCGAGGCGCTGGGGCGCATCCGCCGCCTGGTCGGCAGCAACCTGTTGGTGGGCATCGCACTGGTGGCCATCGCCGCGGCGCGCACGATATTCTGAAGAGGCTCCCGCGCCGGCGCATCGCAGGCGCGGGAGTGGATCACCGCTAAGGCTGCACTTCGACCGCGGCCTCGACCCGACGGTTGATGGCACGGCCCTCGTCGGTGCCGTTGTCGGCCACCGGACGGGATTCGCCGTAACCCACCGACGACACCCTGTCGCCCGATACGCCGTACTGGTTGACCAGGAGATCGCGCACGGCATTGGCACGCCGCTCGGAAAGCCCCTGGTTGTAGGCATCGGAGCCGACGGAGTCGGTGTGCCCCTCGACCACCGTGGAGGTCTGCGGATACTGCTTCATGAACTCGGCGAGACTCTGGATGTCGCCGTAGCTCCCCTCCTTGACCACCGCCTTGTCGAAATCGAACTTGACGTCCAGTTCGACGCGAATCGGCTCGCCGACCTCGGCAACCGGCTCGGCGGCGGGTTCGCTATCGGGATAGACCGGCAGCGGGCAGCCATTGTGGCGTACGGGGGTGTTGGGCGGGGTGTCCGGGCAGCGGTCGCGGCGATCGAATACGCCGTCGCCATCCTGGTCACCGTCCTGCGCATAGCAAATCAGAGTGCCTATGACCGCACCGGCCACGGCGCCTCCGGCTGCCCAGGTAGAGCTTTCAATGGCGCCAAGACCGCCTCCGGCCAGGCCGCCAATTGCCGTACAGATGGGCCAGTTCCCTTGGTTGAGCGGCGCATCTCCCGTACTGGAAGTCGTGACGCAACCAGAGAGAACACTACTGGCCAAGAGAAGGGGTACAACGGACCTTGAGAGTCTTCTCATGGCGGGATCTCCTGTGTCACCGGTTGAATACCGGTAACACAGGAGTAAAGACCGGTCCCCCAAAGTGTACAAGCCGACCCGGGACGACCATGGCAAAACACCATGATCGCCGGACCGGGGATGCTACTTAGGGGCGAGCCTCGACCTCGGCCTCAACGCGACGGTTGATGGCGCGGCCTTCGGCGGTGGAGTTGTCGGCCACCGGACGGCTCTCGCCATAGCCGACCGAGCTGACGCGATCGCCACCTACGCCGTACTGGTTGACCAGCACATCGCGTACGGCATTGGCACGGCGCTCGGACAGACCCTGGTTGTAGGCGTCGGTGCCGACGGAGTCGGTGTGACCTTCAACCACGGTGGTGGTCTGCGGGTATTGGCTCATGAAGTCGGCCAGGGCCTTGATGTCGGCCTGGCTTTCGGGCTTCACGGCAGCCTTGTCGAAGTCGAACTTGACGTCCAGTTCGACGCGGACCGGCTCGGCCGGTTCCGGAGTCGGGGCCGGCTCGACCACTTCCTCGACCACGGCAACCTGCTCCTCGGCACCATGCACCCAGCAGTAGGCTGCGGCCATGCCGGCACCCAGCAGCGCACCGCCACCCGCCCATTCGGCACTCTCGATCGCGCCCAGCGCGGCACCGGTCACACCGCCAACGGCGGCGCAAGTCGGCCAATCGGTCTTCTGAATACCAGCACAGCCGGTCAGCAGGCCGCTTGCCAGGATCAGGGGTACAGCTTTCCTTGTGATACTCATCTTCTTAGGTCTCCTGTAGGGAATCGGCATACAACCGACAGCAAAGAAGTAAAGATCGCTTCCTTACTATCTGCCAGTTATAGGCAGTTTCCATTCCAAGGTCCATAGGACAATCACGTGGGGCGCGATAGTCTTGGCATTCGTACCCGGGATTGCCAGATATGACCCAAGCCTTTTCCTCACGCACGCCGCAGCAAGCGCTCGCCGCACTGCTCGACCATCATGCCCCGCAGCGCCTGCTGCTGGTCGGCGCCAGCCAGCTGCCGGCAATCGATGCCTTCCGGCAGGCCCACCCCGACGCCCTGCTGACCCAGGCCGAAGCCGGCCCTCTGCCGGCACCACTGGCCGCGCAGCGCTACGACCTGGCCCTGATCGTCGACTGCCTGGAACACCTGCCCAAGCGCACGGCGCTGGAGCTGCTGGGCGGCATCCGCAACCTCAATGCCAGCCGCCTGGCCGTGCTGGTCGACCTGGACGCCTGCGGCTGGCAGGAAACCGACCTCTTCGCCCTGGCCCTGCAGGCCAGCGAGCGCTTCCAGCGCGAGGGACAGACGCTGACCCTGTTCACCTACGACCTGCGCGACTACAAGCAGGTGCCGGACTGGCTCAACGCCAAGTTCTGGGCCAACCCGCAAAACTTCGGCAAGTACTGGTGGTGATGCCATGAGCCAAGCCTGTCCCTGTGGCAGCGGCAGCACACTGGATGCCTGCTGCGGCCACTACCACCAGGGCCACCCGGCGCCCAGCGCCGAGGCGCTGATGCGCTCGCGCTACAGCGCCTATGTGTTGGGTCTGATCGACTACCTGATCGACACCACGCTGCCGGCCCAGCAGCCCGCGCTCGACCGCGACGCCATGCGCGCCTGGAGCCTCGGCAGCACCTGGCTGGGGCTGGACGTGGAAGCCAGCGAGCTGATCGGCGCCCAGCCCGAGCATGCCTTCGTCACTTTCGTCGCGCGCTGGCACGACGGTAGCGGCGAGCACAGTCATCGCGAGCGTTCGGCCTTCGTCCAGCGCGATGGCCGCTGGTACTTCCTCGACCCCACGGTTCAGCTCAGGGCCGGGCGCAACGATCCCTGCCCCTGCGGCAGCGGGCAGAAGTTCAAGAAGTGCTGCGCGGGCTATCTGAGCTAGGAAAACTCTGCTTCATTTGTTCTCCAGAACCCGGCAGGGGGCCGGGTCCGACAAGGAGAGGCAGATGCACAAGCACAGTGGAACGGCGGCCGTCCTGGTCGCCCTGCTATGGGTCGGCAGCGCCCAGGCCGATGATGTCCGGGTCGAGCTGGGCAGCAGCGAGCGGGTCGCCCGCCTGTTCGCCTTCCCCAACAACTGCAGCGTGATCTGTTACCGCGACTGGACCCTGGAACAGACCGCCGAGCACTACCTGGGGCAGAGCCTGCAACGCGACGGTTACCCCGCCGCCACGGTCAAGGTCAGCCGCGACGGCGACATGCTCAGCGCCAGCTTCAGCGGCGTTCCCGGTGACTACGGCACGCCGCTGACCAACCTGCTCGACGCCGGCGACCTGGCCTTCGCGGGCGCCGACAGGCTCAACGGCGACGGCAAGTGGCAGTACAGCTGGTACTTCTTCCTGCCCCTGGGCATGGCCCTGGACAACCGCAAGAGCGTGGAGCTGCTGCATTTTCCACCGGATTATTCGCTGACCCAGGCCCAGGACTACCTGGAGTCCAAGACCACCGACCGCTGGGCCGCACTGCTCGGCGAGAACGGCGTGGCGGCGACGCAGACCCCGGCCTACCAGACCATCATCGACATCGCCCCGATCGCCGCGCCGGCCAGCGCCGGTAGCGACCTGGAAGGGGTCTACGACTACTTCACCGACTACCAGAAGACCATGGTCGCCCAGCTCACCGCAGGTGACGGCACGGCGCTGCCCATGGTCGCCTTCGGCGGCCCGGTGCGCACCTGGGTCAACAAGACCTATGACGCCAATATCGGCGTGCTGGGCCTGGACGAGATCAGCCCGGCGCCGGGCCAGAGCGTGCCGGTACTGGGCTCCAACCATCCGAGCTACATCTGGTACGCGGCCGACCCGGAGAACTACGGCGGCGACCAGGCCAAGGCCGACGCCGCCGGGCTCAAGGTGATGGGCCAGGACATCAGCGCCGCCTGCTGGCAGGCCGGCATGGGCCAGAACCCCAGCGCCGACCCGCAGCAGACGCTGAACGCCTGCACGCAGAAGTGGCAGGTGACGGACCAGGTGCAGACCTGCGAGCTGTTCTACACCTCGATCCGCGAGCTGACGCCGGAGCAGGCCCAGGCCAAGTGCACGGCCGGCGAGAGCTGACGCCAGAAGAAACGAGGCCCGCTGATGCGGGCCTCGTGCTTATTCCTGCAGCTTGAGGTGCGAGATGTCCGGCGGCGGTGCGGCCGGCGCCGCCTTGGCCTGGCCCATGTCGCTGCCTACCGGCGCCAGGCTGAACTGCGACAGGTCGACCTGCGGCGCCTCGGCCTCGGGCTTGGCATCCTGCAGGTCGGCACCGACCGGGGCTATGCCGAAGTCCGGCGCCTCGACGTCGCTGAAAGCGGCCATGTACTCGTCGCGCGGAACCACCCGCGCCGAGCTCCCGCTCTTCGCCGGCGCGGCAGCCACCGGGGCGGTGGCCGGGGCCGGCGCGGAAACCGGCGGCGGCGCCATCTCCACCTCCTCCACCTGCAGTGCCTGCACTATGGCCACGGCGCCGGCCCGCTCCATGGTCGCGCGATACTTCTCGGCGCCGGCGGCATCCAGGCCACTCTTGATCACGATGCGCCGCCCGGAGAACAGCAGGGCGATGCGCTGGGCATCGGCCTGGAACAGCCGCGCCAGGTTCGCCTTCACCTGCTCCAGCGGCGCACCCGGCACCACCTGCCCGGCGAAAGCGATCTCGTAGAGGCTCATGGTCACACTCCTGTCCAATTCGGCCCCCAGTATGGCGCAGTTTTTTTCCGCTAACAGCTGCTGGCACCCAAGCAGGCGCTTGTTACACTGGCCCGGTCCTCGGAGAGATATGATGTTTTCTCAGGTGCGAACCACCCTCACCTGCCTGTTCCTGCTGCTGGCGCTGCCCGGCTGCTCCAGCTGGTTCGGCGCTGCCTTCATCGAGCCGGACGTGCGCCTGGTCCGGGTCGACGTGATCAAGGCCAAGCTGCTCGAGCAGCGGTTCTCCCTGCGTTTTCGCATCGACAACCCCAACGACAGCGAACTGCCCATACGTCGTCTGAGCTACGCCGTGCAGCTCAACGGCACGCCCCTGGCCGAGGGCGAATCCAGCCAGTGGTTCAACGTGCCGGCCCGCGGCCACCACGAATTCGAGGTGCCGGTGCGCACCAACCTGTGGCGCTACCTCAAGGGCATCGTCAAGGCCCTGGAAGACCCCGACCGCCCCATCCGCTACAGCCTGCGTAGCGAGGTGAAGACCGGCCTGCTGTTCGGCCGCAGCGTGCATCTGCAGCGCAATGGCGAGATAATTCCCGGCGATCACATTCCGGAGTGAGCTTCATGACTCAGCAACACCACGTCCACGGCCCCGACTGCAACCACGACCACGATCATCACCATGATGACGGCCACGTGCACGGCCCGCACTGCAACCACCATCACCAGGAGCCGGTGCGCAACCCGCTGAAGGAAGTCGGCCGCAACGACCCCTGCCCCTGCGGCAGCCAGAAGAAGTTCAAGAAGTGCCACGGCGCCTGACCTGAACGCCTCCGCCGGCAGGGCTCCAGCCCCTGCCGCGCCCCTACTCCGCGGCGCATTCGCCCTCTACAATCCGCACCCATCATCCGTCTCCCGCGCCAGGAGCCAGTCATGGGTTCGCGCTTTCTCCGCCTCACCGCCCTAGCCACCCTCGGCAGCAGCCTGCTGCTCGGCGGCTGCCAGTCCTTCCTCGACAGCCGCTATGCCAGCAGCGTGCCCCCGGACCAGGGCATCGTCCGCGTCCAGGGCCTGGCGCAGAGCGTGGTGGTACGGCGCAATCCGCTGGGCATGCCGCTGATCGAGACCACCACCTTCCACGACGCGCTGTTCGCCCTGGGCTATGTGCATGCCGCCGACCGTCTCAGCCAGATGGTCGGCATGCGCCTGCTGGCACAGGGGCGGCTGGCCGAGATGAACGGCCCCGGCATG
Organism: Pseudomonadaceae bacterium; assembly: GCA_033838285.1. GTDB lineage: Bacteria > Pseudomonadota > Gammaproteobacteria > Pseudomonadales > Pseudomonadaceae > Aquipseudomonas. The sequence continues at coordinate 10,654 of JAJLLC010000009.1, read as the reverse complement.
CTGGAAATCGACCGTTTCATGCGCACCGTCAACCTGCGCGCCCAGGCCGAGTTGCTGTACAAGAACGCCTCGCCGCGCATCAAGAAGTTCTTCGAGGTGTACGCCCGCGGCGTCAACGCCTACCTGTTCCGCTACCAGGACAAGCTGCCGATGGACCTGGCCGAGAGCGGCTACCGCCCGGCCTACTGGCAGCCGGAAGACTCGGTGCTGCTGTTCTGCCTGCTCAACTTCGGCCTGTCGGTCAACCTGCAGGAGGAGATCGCCGCCCTCAGGCTGGTGGACAAGGTCGGCGCCGACAAGCTGGCCTGGCTGCTGCCGAGCTACCCGGATGAACCGCTGCCCTTCGAAGAGGCCGAGAAGCTGCGCGGCCTGAGCCTGAGCGGTCAGATTCCGGGGCTGGCCGCGGTGAACGACGCCGCCGGCCAGGTCGCCGCGCTGAACATGCTCGGCGTCGCCGCTTCCAACAACTGGGCCATCGCCCCGCAGAACAGCCGCAGCGGCAAGAGCCTGCTGGCCAACGACACCCACCTGCCGCTGTCCATGCCCTCGGTGTGGAACTTCGTGCAGATACGCTCGCCGAAATTCCAGGCCGCCGGCGTTTCCATCGCCGGAGTGCCGGCGGTGGTCGCCGGCTTCAACGGCAAGCTGGCCTGGGGCATGACCATGGTCATGGGCGACAACCAGGACCTGTTCCTGGAGAAGCTCAAGCGCGAGGGCGACCGCCTCTACTACATGGCCGACGGCAAGTGGCAGCCGGCCCGCGAGCGTCAGGAAACCTTCTTCATCCGTGGCCAGCGGCCAATCCGCGAGACCATCTGGGAAACCCGCCACGGCCCGCTGCTCAATTCCGCCCTGGGCGAACGCAAGATGCCGCTGCAACCGCTGCCGCTGTCCAGCGGCTATGGCCTGGCCCTGCGCAACATCCAGGCCGAGGCAGACCGCTCGCTCGATGCCTTCTTCGACCTGTCCCGCGCGCAATCGGTGGAACAGGCCTTCGAAGCCACCCGCGAAGTGCGCGCCATGGCGCTGAACATCCTGTTCGCCGATGCCCGGCACATCGGCTGGCAGGTCACCGGCCGCTACCCCAACCGCAAGCAGGGCACCGGCCTGGTGCCCTCGCCGGGCTGGGACGGCGCCTACGACTGGGACGGCTACGCCGACCCCATGCTGCATACCTACGACCAGGACCCCATGCAGGGCTGGCTGGGTACCGCCAACCACCGTACGGTGCCGCGCGGCTACGGCATGCAGCTGTCCAACTCCTGGTTCTACCCCGAGCGCGCCGAGCGCATCGCGCAACTGGCCGGGGCCGGAAGGCACGACCAGAAGAGCATGATCGCCATGCAGTACGACCAGACCACGCCCTTCGCCGGCAAGCTGCAGGCGATGTTCGATGCCCCGGGCATGGCCGAACCGCTGAAGCAGGCCATCGCCGCCCTGCCGGCCGCCGAGCGCGCCAAGGCCGAGGAAGCCTACCAGCGCCTGATGGCCTTCGACGGGCGCATGGCCGCCACCTCGGCCGATGCCGCACTCTACAGCGCCTTCCTGCAGGAGAGCGCCAGGGCCACCTTCCTCGACGAGCTGGGCCCGGACACCAGTCCGGCCTGGCAGGCGCTGGTGGACACCGCCAACAACAGCTACTCGGCCCAGGCCGACCACCTGCTCGGCCGCGACGACAGCCCGTTCTGGGACGATGTGCAGACCGCGCAGAAGGAAGACAAACCGGCGATCATGGCGCGCAGCCTGGCCAGCGCCGTCACCTACCTGGAAGCCAGGCTCGGCGCCAATCGCGGCGCCTGGCAGTGGGGCAAGCTGCACCAGTACCGCTGGACCAGCAACGCCAGCAAGATGGCGCCCTACCTGAGCGCCAGCCAGCGCAGCGGCATCCAGTCGATCGGCAGCTACCTGGACCGCGGCCCCTACCCGGCCGGCGGCGACCACGGCACGCTCAACGTGGCCGCCTATGAGTGGGGCAACGACTTCGACGTGTGGCTGATCCCGGCCATGCGCATCGTCGTCGACTTCGGCCTGCCCGAGCCGATGATCGGGGTCAACAGCTCCGGACAGTCCGGCAACCCAGCCAGCCGGCACTACGCCGATGGCATCGAGGCCTGGCTCAAGGGCGGCTACATGAGCTTCCCGTTCCAGAGCGGCAACATCGAGCGGGTCTACGGCAGCAAGCGCCTGCTGCTGACCCCGGGGCGCTGAGCCCTGACCGGCTGCTCGCTCCTCGACGCGAGTAGCCGGTCGGCTTTAAGCACCAACTGCTATATCAGCCGCCACCCCAATCCTTAAACAGTTTAAAAACAGCCCTTTACAGTCGATTTGTCGCACTACACTTCAAATCGAGCGGCTAACCCCGCTTCCGGCGGGGCCTTTATTAGAACCAAGAACAGCTGCCAGGCACCTGGCCCCGCCGGCACCCTTCGCGAGGGCTCTATGGGAATTGCCGCCAGCGACCTCTGCCAGCACGTCATCCGCCCCACCCTGCTCTACCTGGGCCGCCACTCAGCCAGCGCCGAAACCCTGCTGCTGGGCGCCGCGGCCAGCCAATCGGCGCTCGGCAGCGCCCTCGGCGACCCGCACGGCCACGGCCTCTACCACATCAGCGCAGAGCGCCATCGCCTGCTCTGGGACCAGCACTTGGCCCGCGACCCGGACCTCGCCAGCCTGGTGCGCGGCCTGGCCAGCCAGCACGCCTTCCTCGCCGCGCCGGAACTGGAGCTGGCGGTCAACCTGCGCTACGCCACGGCCATCGCCTGGCTGCTGGTGGAGGCCGAGCAGGCCGCCCTGCCGGCCGCCGACGACCTGCACGGCATGGCCCGGGTCTGGCGCCGGGTGTTCCAGCCGCATGGCCGGCTGCGCGACTACCTGCAGGCCTGGCAACACTGCGTGGTCGGCCACTACCACGCCGCCTGAAGCCTCATTTACTGACCAACCAGTCAGTCACATGTGCATGATTTGATTAACGAATCTTCACGAAAAAGCCATTCCTGAGCAATTGGCAAGCCCCGTCAAAAGGGGTAGCTTGCCGCCCTCGTTTTAGCTGTTCGTGAGCTTCCTAATGAAAAACCTCTGGTTGAAGACTTCCCTCGCGCTGGCCATCGGCGCGGTTTCCACTCACAGCCTGGGCAACGGAATTGCCATCAACGAACAGAGCGTCAGCGGCATGGGCACCTCCTTCGCCGGCCGTGCCTCGGCTGCGCAGGACGCCACCACCCTGTTCGGCAACCCGGCCGGCCTGAGCAAGCTGGAGCACGCGGAAGTGGTCGGCGGCTTCGGCCTGGTCAAGGCCAACGTCGACATCGACGACTCCAGCGCCGAGACCCACAAGGGCGACATGGTGCCGCTGACCCCGGTGCCCTTCGCCTACTACGCCAGCCCGATCGACGAGCAATGGAGCTGGGGCCTGGGCCTGTACGTGCCCTACGGCCTGATCAGCGACTACGAGAAGAGCTTCGGCGGCCGCTACAAGGGCCTGTACAGCAAGGTCGAAGTGGTCACCCTGCAGCCGACCCTGAGCTACCGGATCAACGATCGCGTGTCCGTCGGCTTCGGCCCGACCTTCAACAAGATCAAGGGCAAGCTGACCAAGAACATCTACGACGGCGCCCTGGCCGGCCTCGGCGGCGCCGGCGACACCAAGGTCAACATCAAGGGCGATGACACCGCGCTGGGCTTCAACGCCGGCGTGCTGGTGGACGTCACCGAGCGCCTGACCTGGGGCCTGACCTATCACTCCAAGGTCGACTACACCCTGGAAGGCCGCACCAAGGTGAACGGTCTGGATGTCCCGCTGCTGGCCGCGGTGAACGGCGAGTACGACGCCAGCCTGGACTTCACCACCCCGGAAAGCGTCGACACCTCGGTGACCTACGCACTGAACGACCGCTGGACCCTCTACGGAGGCGCCACCTTCACCCGCTGGAGCCGCCTGCAGGAGATCGTGGTGGAAAACGAGGGCACCCCCACCCTGCCGCTGCTGGGCAACCGCTTCGCCAGCGTCAGCGAAGAACTGAAATGGCACGACACCTGGTCCTACGCCATCGGCGCCGCCTACCAGCTCAACCCGCAGTGGGTGCTGCGCACCGGCCTGGCCATCGACCCGTCGCCGGCCGAGAACCAGCACCGTACCGTGCGCATCCCGGTGGGCAACCGCAAGGTGTACTCGGTGGGCGCCGGCTGGTCGCCGAATGCCGATCTGACCATCGACGTCGCCTACTCCTACCTGCGCGAGAGCAAGGCCTCGGTCAACCAGCCGGGCACCAGCGCCCTGGCCCCGGGCTACAGCGCCGAGTACAACAACAGCGCCCACGGCCTGGGCCTGCAGGCCACCTACCGTTTCTGACGGCAGGCAGCAAAAAGCCGGGCGATTGCCCGGCTTTTTCGTTTCCGCTCCACCTTCAGGGCTGCGCCAGGGCCTTCTCCACCGCGGCGATCAGGTCCTCGTCGTCCGGCTTGGTCAGGCTGGAGAAGCTGGCGACCACCTGGCCGTCGCGCCCCACCACGTACTTGTAGAAGTTCCAGCGCGGCGCGCTGCTCTGCGCGGCCAGCTCGCGGAACAGCGGCACCGCGGCGGCACCGCTGACCGGCTGCGGCTCGCTCATGGCGAAGGTCACGCCGTAGTTGATGTAGCACACCTGGGCCGTCTCCTCGCTGTTGTCGGCCTCCTGGCGGAAGTCGTCGGAGGGCACGCCGAGCACCTCCAGCCCCTGGCCCTTGTAGCGCTGGTAGAGCGCCTCCAGGCCCTTGAACTGCGGGGTGAAGCCACAGCGGCTGGCGGTGTTGACCACCACCAGCGCCTTGCCAGCGAAGCGCTGGCACAGGTCGATGCTGTCCTTGCTGCGCAGTTGCTGAAACTGCCCCTGCTGCTTGAGCAGTGGCGGGCATTCCGCCGCCCACAGCGGCGCAGCGAACAGGGTAGCCAGGGTGCACAGGGCGATACGCGAAAGCATGGCGGCAGCCTCCAGAACGACGATGCAGCCAAGCTACTCGCCCACGGCGCCAGCGGCAATCCTCAGCACAGGCCCATGCCCAGCTGCAGCAGGGCCAGCCCGCCGCGGCTCCAGCCCCACCAGGCCAGCGCCAGCAGCAGCGCGCCGGCCAGCGCCAGGCCGGCCAGCGCCGTGCGGCTCATGCCGCCCCCTCGGCGCGCAGGCGTGCCACCGGCTGCTCGCGCACCGGCCAGTTGAGGGCGGCGGCCAACAGGCCGAGGAGGATGGAAATCTGCCAGACCAGCTCGTAGCTGCCGGTGCGGTCGTACAGGTAGCCGCCCAGCCAGCCGCCGAGGAAGGCCCCCAGCTGGTGGAACAGGAAGACGATGCCGCCGAGCATGGACAGGTTGCGCACGCCGAACAGGGTAGCCACCGTGCCATTGGTCAGCGGCACCGTGGACAGCCACAGCAGGCCCATGGCGATGCCGAAGGCATAGGCGCTCCACTGGCTCAGCGGCAGGTAGACGAAGGCCACTATCACCAGGCTGCGCGCCAGGTACAGGGCGCTGAGCAGGCGCGGCTTGGACAGGCGGCCGCCGAGCCAGCCGGCGATGTAGGTGCCGAAGATGTTGAACAGGCCGACCAGGGCCAGCACCGTGGTGCCGGTCAGCGCCGGCAGATGCTGGTCGACCAGGTAGGCCGGCAGGTGCACGCCGATGAACACCACCTGGAAGCCACAGACGAAGAAGCCCAGCGCCAGCAGGCAGAAGCCCGGATGAGCGCAGGCCTCGCGCAGCGCCTCGCCCAGGCTCTGCGGCTGGGTCTGGGGCGCCTGTGCCGGCTCGCGCAGCATGAAGGCCAGCGGCAGGATCAGCGCCACCAGCAACCCGAGCGCCAGCAGCGCGGCGGACCAGCCCAGCCAGCCGATCAGCCCCAGGCTGCCGGGCAGCATGGCGAACTGGCCGAAGGAGCCGGCGGCGGCGGCGATGCCCATCGCCATGCTGCGCTGCTCCACCGAGGCGGCGCGGCCGACCACGCCCAGCAGCACCGAGAAGGAAGTACCGGACAGGCCGATGCCGATCAGCAGGCCGGCGCTCAGCGACAGCGACCAGGGCGAGTCGGCCAGGGCCATCAGCGCCAGGCCGGCGGCATACAGCAGGCCGCCGACCAGCACCACCCGGCGCGCGCCGAAGCGGTCGGCGATGGCCCCGGTGACCGGCTGGGCCAGGCCCCAGATCAGGTTCTGCAGGGCAATGGCGAAGGCGAACACCTCGCGTCCCCAGCCGAACTCGCCACTCATCGGCGTGAGGAACAGGCCGAAGCCGTGGCGAATGCCCAGCGACAGAGCGAGGATCAGCGAGGCACCGAGCAGCACCCAGCCACTGGTGCGCCAGAGAGAATTCATAGTGCGTCCTTCCCACGGGCAGGCCCGTGGCGATGTCGGCGGTGGCGGCCCCTCGCCGACACCAGCCCCGCACTATGCGCCTGACGGCCGACCGGGCGGCAGTCACAGTTGCTCACTCAGTCGGCGGAACAGAATGGGAAGCTGGCCGGTTCCCCTCTCCCGTTAACGGGAGAGGGGGAGAGGGCATAAACAGCCGCTTTCTCTCTCCCCTGCCCCTCTCCCACAAGTGGGAGAGGGGTGAGAAGGCCGTAGGACTCAGCGCAGCACCAGCTCGTGGCGCACCCGCGGCGCCAGCAGCTCGCCGACCAGGGCCAAAGCGCCGATGGCGCCGGCGATCCAGTACCAGCGGGCGATGGGGTCGAAGCCCAGCCAGCCGAGGGCGTGCAGGAACACGATGCCGATCAGCACCGGGCTGACATAGCGCACCATGAACAGCCACAGCGCGTAACCCAGCGGCGGCAGGTTCAGTTCGTCGCGCATCACCTCGCTGCGCAGGCAGTAGCCGGCGAGGATCACCATGCCGATGCCGCCCAGCGGCATCATCCAGCGCGACGTCAGGTAGTCCAGCCAGTCGAACAGGTTCTTACCGCCCGGGGTCCAGCCGGCCATCAGGTTGAACGAGAGCATGGCCAGCAGGCTGATCAGCAGCAGCACCACGCCGGCGCCGGTGGCGGCCCTGACCCGGCTGATGCCGTGCCGCTCGTTGAGGTAGGCGACGGTGGCCTCGACCAGGGAGATCGCCGAGGTCAGCGCGGCGATGGAGACCATGGCGAAGAACAGCACGCCGAAGAAGGTGCCGAACGGCATCTGCTGGAAGGCCAGCGGCAGGCTCATGAAGATCAGCCCTGGCCCGGCGCTGGGGCTCAGGCCGTTGGCGAAGATGATCGGGAAGATCGCCAGGCCGGCCAGCAGCGCCACGCAGGTGTCGGCGATGGCGACGACGAAAGTGGTGCGCGCCACCGACTGGCCATCCGGCAGGTAGGAGCCATAGATCAGGATGGCGCCGGAGGCCAGGCTGAGGGTGAAGAAGGCGTGGCCGAGGGCCGCCAGCAGCGCCTCGCCGGTGATCTTCGAGGCGTCGAAGGTGAACAGGAAGTCCACCCCGGCACTGAAGCTGCCGGTGCCGTAGGCATAGCCCACCAGGATCAGCAGCAGCACGGCCAGGCCCGGCATCATCCAGCTCACCGAGCGCTCGATACCCTTCTGCACACCCTTGGCCACGATGAACAGGGTCAGCAGCGCCACCAGCAGGCTCCAGCCGCCGAGCTGCCAGGGGTTGGCGTTGTGCGCCTCGAACACCCCGCCGAGCGCCTCGACGCTGGTCGCGGCCAGCGAGCCGTCGAGCATCTTCCAGGTGTAGGCGAAGGCCCAGCTGGCGGCGACCACGTAGAAACACAGGATCAGGAAGCCGGCGACCATGGCCATCAGCCCCACGCCGCGCCACAGCGGGTGCGCCCCACCCTCGCGGGCGACCCGCGCCACCGCGTCCAGCGGGCTGCCACGCCCCCGACGACCGAGGGCGATCTCGGTCATCATCACCGGAATGCCGATGGCCAGAATGCAGGCCAGGTACATCAGGACGAAGGCGCCGCCGCCGTACTCGCCGGTGATGTAGGGGAACTTCCAGATATTGCCCAGGCCCACGGCCGAGCCGGTGGCAGCGAGGATGAAACCCCAGCGCGACAGCCAGAGGTTCTTCGGTGTTTCACGGGTCATGCGTCACCTGCTTGTTGTTGTGTGTGACAGGGAAAAGCGCCGCCGCACGCCGGCGGCGCGGTGGTCAGCGGCCGAGGCGCTCGCGCGCCATGCGATCGGCGATGGCGGTGGTGGTGGCGCCCTCGGCCTCGGCGCGCTGGAAGATTTCCGCCAGGGTCGCCTCGATGCCCTCGATATGCGCCTTCAGCGCGGCGGTGCTGCCGCCGGTGCGCTCGTAGCACACGTCGATGATGCCGCCGGCGTTGATCGCGTAGTCCGGTGCGTACAGGCAGTCGCGGCGGCGCAGTTGTTCGGCCAGCTCCGGGCTGGCCAGCTGGTTGTTGGCGGCGCCGGCGATGATCGGCGCGCGCAGCGCCTCCAGGGTCTGCGGGTTGACGATGGCGCCCAGGGCGCAGGGGGCGAACACGTCGACGTCGAGGCCGAAGATCTCGTGCTGGCCCACGGCGCGGGCACCCAGCTGCTCCACGGCGCGACGCTGGTTGGCCTCGAAGATGTCGGTCACCCACAGCTCGGCACCGGCGTCCTTGAGGTGCCGGGCCAGGCTGAAACCGACCTCGCCGACGCCCTGGATGGCCACGCGCAGGCCCTTGAGGTCGTCGCGGCCGAGACGGTGACGCACCGCCGCGCGGATGCCGACGAACACTCCGTAGGCGGTGGATGGCGAGGGATTGCCGTCGCGGCTGCCGCCATCGAAGGCCTCGCGCTGGCCGGCGCCGGCCACGTGGCGGGTGCGCTGGGCCATGATCTGCATCTCGGCCACGCCGGTGCCCGAGTCGGCGGCGGTGATGTAGCGCCCGCCGAGCTTGTCGACGAAGTCGCCCATGGCCTGGAACAGCGCCTCGCTCTTGCCGCTGCGCGGGTCGCCGATGATCACCGCCTTGCCGCCGCCCAGCGGCAGGCGCGCCAGCGCGGACTTGTAGGTCATCCCGCGGGACAGGCGCAGCACGTCGCGCAGGGCCTCCTCGTCGCTGGCGTAGTTCCACATGCGGCAGCCGCCCAGGGCCGGGCCGAGGGTGGTGTCGTGCACGGCGATGATGGCCTTGAGGCCGCTGGCCGGATCGTGGCCGAAGACCACCTGTTCGTGCTGGTCGAAGTCGATATGGGTGAAGACGGACATGGATTCCTCGATGTTCTTGTTGGGTGCGGAATAAACCCTGCTCCCCTTGGGAGAAGGTGGCCGAAGGCCGGATGAGGGGCTGCCAGGCGCCTGGAAGTCCCTCACCCCTGCCCCTCTCCCAAAGGGAGAGGGGTGGACTAAGTTCTGAGTGGTTCGATCAGGCGGCAGGCTCGAACAGCTGCACCGCGGCAATCTCGCTGACCAGCAGACGCGCCTTGAGCTGCTTGGCCTGCTCGCGAGCCTTGGCCAGGGCGTGTTCCTTGACGTGGCCGTAGCCGCGGATCTGCTCCGGCAGCTCGGCCAGGGCCACGGCGGTGCGGTAGTTGTCCGGGCGCTGCTCCTTGAGCAGCAGCTCGATCCACTGCTCGTACTCGCCGATCAGCTCGCGCTCGACCTTGCGCTCGGCGCTGTGGCCAAAGGGGTCGAGCAGGCTGCCGCGGAGGAACTTGAAGCGCGCCAGCACGGCAAAGGCCTTGAGCATCCAGGGGCCGAAGGTGCGCTTGACCGGTGCGCCGGTGCGCGGGTCGGGCTTGGCCAGCCAGCTCGGCGCCAGGTGGAAGTGCAGGCGGTAGTCGCCCTCGAACTGCGCCTCCAGCGCCTGACGGAAGGCCGGCTCGCTATACAGCCGCGCCACCTCGTACTCGTCCTTGTAGGCCAGCAGCTTGAAGTAGTAGCGCGCCACCGCGCGGCTCAGGGCCTGGTCGGCGCCGTTGTCGGCCTGGCGCACGCGGGTCACCAGTTCTAGGTAGCGCTGCGCGTAGGCGGCGTCCTGGTAGGCGGTGAGGCGCGCCATGCGGTCGGCGACGATCTCGTCGAAGGTTTCGCAACGCGGTGCATCGGGCGATTTCGGCTTGGCCAGCTGCTCCACGGCGGCCAGGTCATGGGCCGCACGACGGCCCCAGAGGAAGGCCTGCTGGTTGAGCGGGATGGACACGCCGTTGAGCTCGATGGCCTTGTTGATCGCCTCGGCCGACACCGGCACCAGGCCTTTCTGATACGCATAGCCGAGCATGAACAGGTTGCTGGCGATGGTGTCGCCGAGCAGCGCGGTGGCCAGGCGGGTGGCGTCGACGAAGTGGGTCTTGCTCTCGCCCACCGCCTCCAGCAGCGCCTCGCGCATGGCCGCGCCGGGCACCTGGGCGTCCGGATTACGGGTGAACTCGGCAGTGGCCGCCTCGTGGCTGTTGACCACGGCGTGGGCGATCTTGTCGTTGAGCTTGGCCAGCGACTCCTCGCCGGCCGCCACCACCAGGTCGCAGGCCAGCAGCAGGTCGGTCTCGCCGGCGGCGATGCGCACGGCGTAGATATCGTCCTGCTTGGCGGCGATGCGGATATGGCTGATCACCGGGCCGAACTTCTGCGCCAGGCCCGCCTGGTCGAGCACGGTGCAGCCCTTGCCTTCCAGGTGCGCAGCCATGCCCAGCAGGGCGCCGACGGTGGTCACGCCGCTGCCGCCGACACCCGGCAGGAGGATGTTCCAGG
>JAJLLC010000008.1:0-64617 GCA_033838285.1 Pseudomonadaceae bacterium | reverse complement strand
GAGGGCGTGAAGCGCGACTTCGGCGATGCGCGGCGCACCGAGATCCTCGAGTCCCGTCTGGATCTGACCCTGGCCGACCTGATCACCGAAGAAGAGCGCGTCGTCACCATCTCCCATGGTGGCTATGCCAAATCCCAGCCGCTGGCCGCCTATCAGGCGCAGCGCCGCGGTGGCCGTGGCAAGGCCGCGACAGGGGTGAAGGAAGAGGACTACGTCGAGCACCTGCTGGTCGCCAACAGTCATACCACCCTGCTGCTGTTCTCCAGCAAGGGCAAGGTCTACTGGTTGAAGACCTACGAGATTCCCGAGGCCTCGCGCACCTCGCGTGGGCGTCCACTGGTCAACCTGTTACCGCTGGACGAGGGCGAGCGCATCACCGCCATGCTGCAGGTCGATCTCGAGGCCCTGCGCAAGCAGGCTGCCGAGGGTGACGAGGAACTGGACGACGCCGAAGGTCTGGTGATCGAGCATGACGACGCCGACGATGTCGAGGGCGACGACGACAGCGATGAGAAGGACGAACCCACCGGTGCTTACATCTTCATGGCGACGGCCAAGGGGACGGTCAAGAAGACACCGCTGGTGCAGTTCAGTCGGCCTCGTACTTCCGGTCTCATCGCACTGAAGCTGGAGGAGGGCGACACCCTGATCGCCGCTGCCGTGACCGATGGTGCCCAGGAAGTGATGATGTTCTCCGACGGCGGTAAGGTCATCCGCTTCAAGGAAAGCAAGGTTCGCATCATGGGCCGCAATGCCCGCGGTGTGCGTGGCATGCGTCTGCCGGAAGGGCAGCGGATCATCTCGATGCTGATTCCGGAGCCCGACGCGCAGATCCTCACCGCCTCGGTGCGCGGTTATGGCAAGCGCACGGCGATGGAAGAGTTCCCGCGCCGCGGTCGTGGTGGCCAGGGCGTCATCGCCATGGTGACCAACGAGCGCAACGGTCCGCTGGTCGGTGCCGTACAGGTGCTCGAGGGCGAGGAGATCATGCTGATCTCCGACCAGGGCACGCTCGTGCGGACCCGCGTCGACGAAGTCTCCTCGCTGGGTCGCAACACCCAGGGCGTCACGCTGATCAAGCTGAGCAAAGGCGAACACCTGGTCGGTCTGGAGCGGGTGCAGGAGCCGTCCGAGGAAGAGGTGCTGGAAGACATCGAGGCGCTGCTCGATGACGATGCCCTCGAGAAGGAAATGCCGGTCATCAGTACCGAGCCGAGCGAAGACGAATTGCTTGGCGGTGGCGGCGATGTGTCGCCGGACGTGGTGCCGACCGACGACGAAGACTGATTGGCGATAAGGCCATCCGATAGAAAGCAGCACACCGGGCAGACGGTAGCGAGGCGGTCGGTAAAGAAACCGGCCGTCGAGCCCGGGATTCAATATCGAGCAAGAGCGAGAGAACAGCAGTGAGCAAACGCGCCTTTAACTTCTGTGCCGGTCCGGCTGCGCTTCCCGAAGCCGTCCTTCAGCGCGCCCAGGCGGAGCTTCTCGACTGGCATGGCAAGGGCCTGTCGGTCATGGAAATGAGCCATCGCAGCGACGATTACACTGCCATCGCCGAAAAGGCGGAGCAGGATCTGCGCGATCTGCTGGCGATTCCGTCGAACTACAAGGTGCTGTTCCTGCAGGGCGGGGCCAGCCAGCAGTTCGCCGAGATTCCGCTCAACCTGCTGCCGGAAGACGGCGTGGCCGACTACATCGAGACCGGCATCTGGTCGAAGAAGGCCATCGAAGAGGCGCAGCGCTACGGCAACATCAATGTCGCCGCCAGCGCCAAGGGCTACGACTACTTCGCCATTCCCGGGCAGAACGAGTGGCGGCTGTCGAAAGACGCCGCCTACGTGCACTACGCCAGCAACGAGACCATCGGTGGCCTGCAGTTCGACTGGATTCCCGAGGTGGGCGACACCCCGCTGGTGGTGGATATGTCCTCGGACATCCTCTCCCGCGAGATCGACGTCTCCAAGTTCGGCCTGATCTACGCCGGTGCGCAGAAGAACATCGGGCCGAGCGGCCTGGTCGTCGCCATCATCCGTGAAGACCTGCTGGGCCGCGCCCGCAGCGTCTGCCCGACCATGCTCAACTACAAGGTCGCCGCCGACAACGGCTCCATGTACAACACCCCGGCAACCTACTCTTGGTACCTCTCCGGACTAGTCTTCGAGTGGCTCAAGGAGCAGGGCGGCGTCGCCGCGATGGAGCAGCGCAACAAGGCCAAGAAGGACCTGCTGTACAAGGCCATCGACGCCAGCGACTTCTACACCAACCCGATCCAGCCGAGCGCGCGCTCCTGGATGAACGTGCCGTTCCGCCTGGCCGACGAGAAGCTGGACAAGGCCTTCCTGGAAGGCGCCGAGGCGCGCGGCCTGCTCAACCTCAAGGGGCACCGTTCGGTGGGCGGCATGCGTGCCTCCATCTACAACGCCACCGGCCTGGATGCCGTGGAGGCCCTGGTGGCCTACATGGCCGAGTTCGAGAAGGAGCACGGCTGATGAGCGACGCCGATCAGCTCAAGGCGCTGCGGGTTCGCATCGACAGCCTCGACGAGAAGATCCTCGAGCTGATCAGCGAGCGCGCGCGCTGCGCCCAGGACGTGGCGCGGGTGAAGATGGCTTCCCTGCCGGCAGGCGAGAAGCCGGTGTTCTACCGTCCCGAGCGCGAAGCCTGGGTGCTCAAGCACATCATGGAGCTGAACAAGGGCCCGCTGGACAACGAGGAGATGGCGCGGCTGTTCCGCGAGATCATGTCCTCCTGCCTGGCCCTGGAGCAGCCGCTCAAGGTCGCCTACCTCGGCCCGGAAGGCACCTTCAGCCAGGCCGCGGCGATGAAGCACTTCGGTCACTCGGTGATCAGCGTGCCGATGGCCGCGATCGACGAGGTGTTCCGCGAGGTGGCCGCCGGCGCCGTCAACTTCGGCGTGGTGCCGGTGGAGAACTCCACCGAGGGCGCGATCAACCACACCCTGGACAGCTTCCTCGAGCACGACATGGTGATCTGTGGCGAGGTGGAGCTGCGCATCCACCACCACCTGCTGGTTGGCGATACCACCAAGACCGACAAGATCACTCGCATCTATTCCCACGCCCAGTCCCTGGCGCAGTGCCGCAAGTGGCTGGACGCGCACTACCCGAACGTCGAGCGCGTGGCCGTTTCCAGCAACGCCGAAGCGGCCAAGCGGGTGAAGAGCGAGTGGAACTCGGCGGCGATCGCCGGCGATATGGCGGCCAACCTCTATGGCCTGACCAAGCTGCAGGAGAAGATCGAGGACCGCCCGGACAACTCCACGCGCTTCCTCATCATCGGCAGCCAGGAAGTGCCGCCGACCGGCGACGACAAGACCTCGATCATCGTCTCCATGCGCAACAAGCCGGGCGCCCTGCACGAGCTGCTGGTGCCGTTCCACACCAACGGCATCGATCTGACCCGCATCGAGACCCGCCCGTCGCGCAGCGGCAAGTGGACCTACGTGTTCTTCATCGACTTCGTCGGCCACCACCAGGACCCGCTGATCAAGGACGTGCTGGAGAAGATCAACAGCGAAGCCGTCGCCCTGAAGGTGCTGGGTTCCTACCCGAAAGCGGTTCTCTGAAGGAGCCACCATGAGTTGCGATTTCCTCGCCCTGGCCGTGCCGGGCGTGCAGAAACTCTCGCCCTACGTGCCGGGCAAGCCGGTCGACGAGCTGGCCCGCGAGCTGGATCTCGACCCGGCCGGCATCGTCAAGTTGGCCAGCAACGAGAACCCCCTGGGCCCCTCGCCCAGGGCGCTGGAGGCGATCCGTGCGGCGCTGCCCGAGTTGACTCGCTACCCGGACGGCAACGGCTTCGAGCTGAAAACCAAGCTGGCCGCCCGCTGTGGCGTCAGTCCGGCCCAGGTGACCCTGGGCAACGGCTCCAACGACATCCTCGACCTGGTCGCCCGCGCCTGGCTGGCGCCGGGCCTGAACGCCGTGTTCAGCCAGTACGCCTTCGCCGTGTACCCGATCGCCACCCAGGCGGTCGGCGCCCAGGGCAAGGTGGTGCCGGCCAGGGAGCATGGCCACGACCTGGAGGCCATGCTGGCGGCCATCGACGAGAACACCCGCGTGGTGTTCGTGGCCAACCCGAACAACCCGACCGGCACCTGGTTCGGCCCGGCTGCGCTGGAGTCCTTCCTCGCCCGCGTGCCGCAGCACGTGCTGGTGGTGCTGGACGAGGCCTACATCGAGTACGCCGAAGGCGACGAACTGCCGGACGGCCTCGACTACCTGGCGCGCTACCCCAACCTGCTGGTCTCGCGCACCTTCTCCAAGGCCTATGGCCTGGCCTCGCTGCGCGTCGGCTATGCGCTTTCCTCGCCGCAGGTGGCCGATGTGCTCAACCGCGTGCGCGCGCCGTTCAACGTCAACAGCCTGGCCCTGAGCGCCGCCTGTGCGGCGCTGGACGATGCCGACTACCTGGCGGCCAGTCGTCGCATCAACGATGCCGGCATGGCCCAGTTGGAAGCGGGCTTTCGCCGCCTGGGTCTGAGCTGGATTCCGTCCAAGGGCAACTTCATCGCCGTCGACTTCGGCCGCGATGCCGCGCCGATCAACCAGGCGCTGCTGCGGGCCGGTGTCATCGTACGTCCGGTGGCCGGCTACGGCATGCCGACCTTCCTGCGCGTGTCCATCGGCACCGAGCAGGAAAACGCCCGCTTCCTCGAGGCGCTGGAGCAGATTCTCCGTGGCTGATGCAATGCCGCTGCAACACGCGCCGGGCAGACTCGGCCGCCTGGTGGTGGTGGGGCTCGGCCTGATCGGCGGCTCCTTCGCCAAGGGCATGCGCGAGAAGGGGTTGTTCGACGAAGTGGTGGGCGTGGACCTGGATGCCGAGTCGCGCCGCCTGGCCGTAGAGCTGGGCGTGGTCGACCGCTGCGAGACCGAGCTGGCGGCCGCCTGTCAGGGCGCCGCGGTGATCCAGTTGGCGGTGCCTATCCTGGCCATGGAAAAGCTGCTGGGCCAACTGGCCAAGCTGGAGCTGGGCGACGCGGTGCTCACCGACGTCGGCAGCGCCAAAGGCAATGTGGTGCGCGCAGCGCGCCTGGCCTTCGACGGCAAGGTCGCGCGCTTCGTCCCCGGTCATCCGATCGCCGGCTCCGAGCAGAGCGGGGTGGAAGCCTCCAACGCCGAGCTGTTCCGTCGTCACAAGGTGATCCTCACGCCGCAAGAGTCCACCGATGCCGCGGCGCTGGCGCTGGTCGACGGCCTGTGGCGTGCCCTGGGGGCCGATGTGGAGCACATGGAGGTGGAGCACCACGATCAGGTGCTGGCTGCCACCAGCCACCTGCCGCACCTGCTGGCCTTCACCCTGGTCGACTCGCTGGCCAAGCGCAGCGAGAACCTGGAGATCTTCCGTTACGCCGCCGGCGGCTTCCGCGACTTCACGCGGATCGCCGGCAGCGACCCGGTGATGTGGCACGACATCTTCCTCGCCAACCGCGAGGCGGTGCTGCGCACCCTCGACGCATTTCGCGACGACCTCGACGCCCTGCGCGCCGCGGTCGACGCTGGGGACGGGCATCAGTTGCTCGGCGTGTTCACCCGCGCCCGGCATGCCCGCGAGCACTTCAGCAAAATCCTGGCCCGCAGGGCCTATGTGGACGCCATGCACTCGAACGACCTGATCTACCTCGCCAATCCCGGTGGCTCGCTCTCCGGCCGCATCCGCGTACCGGGCGACAAGTCCATCTCGCACCGCTCGATCATGCTCGGCTCGCTGGCCGAAGGCGTGACCCAGGTGGAGGGCTTCCTCGAAGGCGAGGATGCCCTGGCCACTCTGCAGGCCTTCCGCGACATGGGCGTGGTGATTGAAGGGCCGCACCACGGCAAGGTGACCATCCATGGCGTCGGGCTGAATGGCCTCAAACCGCCGCCCGGCCCGCTGTACCTGGGCAACTCCGGTACTTCCATGCGCCTGCTCTCCGGCCTGCTGGCCGCGCAGCCGTTCGATACCGTGCTGACCGGCGACGCTTCGCTGTCCAAACGCCCGATGAATCGTGTGGCCAAGCCGCTGCGCGAGATGGGCGCGGTGATCGAGACCGGCGCGGAAGGCCGTCCGCCGCTGACCATTCGCGGCGGCCAGCGCCTGACCGGCATGAGCTATGAGATGCCGATGGCCAGCGCCCAGGTCAAATCCTGCCTGCTGCTGGCCGGCCTGTACGCCGCCGGCGAGACCAGCGTGACTGAGCCTGCGCCGACCCGCGACCACACCGAGCGCATGCTGCGTGGCTTCGGTTATCCGGTGACGGTCGACGGCAACGTCGCGCACGTCGAGTCCGGCCACAAGCTGACCGCCACCCATATCGAAGTGCCGGCGGACATCTCCTCGGCCGCCTTCTTCCTGGTCGCCGCCAGCATCGCCGAGGGTTCCGAGCTGGTGCTGGAACACGTCGGCATCAACCCGACCCGCACCGGCGTGATCGATATTCTCAAGCTGATGGGCGCCGACCTGAGCCTGGAAAACCAGCGCGAAGTCGGTGGCGAGCCGGTCGCGGACATCCGCGTGCGCGCGGCCAAGCTCAAGGGCATTGATATCCCGGAAGACCTGGTGCCGCTGGCGATCGACGAGTTCCCGGTGCTGTTCGTCGCCGCCGCCTGTGCCGAGGGGCGCACCGTGCTGCGCGGCGCCGAGGAGCTGCGGGTGAAGGAGTCCGACCGCATCCAGGTCATGGCCGACGGCCTGATCGCCCTGGGCGTGAAGGCCGAGCCGACTCCGGACGGCATCATCATCGAGGGCGGCCCGATCGGCGGCGGCGAGGTGTGGAGCCATGGCGACCACCGCATCGCCATGTCCTTCAGCGTCGCCTCGCTGCGCGCATCGGCGCCGATCCGCATCCACGACTGCGCCAACGTCGCCACTTCCTTCCCCAACTTCCTCGGCCTGGCCGCCGGAGCCGGCATCCGCGTGGCGGAGGAGGGCAAATGAGCGCCGTGGTGATCACCATCGACGGGCCGAGCGGCTCGGGCAAGGGCACCATCGCCGGTCTGCTGGCGAACAAGCTGGGCTGGAAGCTGCTGGACTCCGGCGCCCTGTACCGCCTGCTGGCCTTCGCCGCCGGCAATCACGGCATCGACCTGACCAACGAGGAAGCGCTGAAGACCCTGGCCGCCCACCTGGACGTGCAGTTCGTCGACAAGCGCATCATTCTCGAGGGCGAGGAGGTCACCGACGCCATTCGCAACGAGCAGGTCGGTGCCGGCGCCTCCATGGTCGCCTCGCTGCCGGCGGTGCGCGAGGCGCTGCTGCAGCGCCAGCGCGCCTTCCGCGAGGCGCCGGGCCTGGTGGCCGATGGCCGCGACATGGGCACGGTGGTGTTTCCGGATGCGCCGCTGAAGATCTACCTGACCGCCAGCGCCGAGGAGCGCGCCCGCCGCCGCTACCTGCAGTTGAAAGGCAAGGTGGAAGGTGTTAGCCTGCCGAGTCTGCTAGACGAGATTCGTGCGCGCGACGAGCGCGACATGCAGCGCGCGGTGGCTCCGCTGAAGCCGGCGGCCGACGCCATCCAGCTGGATTCCACCGAGCTGAGCATCGAGCAGGTACTGGAAAGAATTCTCAGCGAGGTCGCCAGCCGCGATCTCGCCGGGTGAATGAGCCACGGCTGTCCTAAGTCGAAAGGCTCGCAAGGAGGCAGGCGGGAGACCAGTCAAAGTCCCGCAGGCCTCTTTTTACATGAACGAACCCACATTGTCTGGAGTGTGGTTTGGGCGAATCCCCGCCCTTGATCAACAGGAATCAACATGAGCGAAAGCTTTGCAGAACTTTTTGAAGAAAGCCTGAAATCCCTCGACATGCAGCCGGGTGCCATCATCACCGGCATCGTGGTCGACATCGACGGTGACTGGGTCACCGTACATGCCGGCCTGAAGTCCGAGGGCGTCATCCCGCTCGACCAGTTCTTCAACGAACAAGGCGAGCTGACCATCAAGGTCGGTGACGAAGTCCACGTTGCGCTGGACGCTGTGGAAGACGGCTTCGGTGAAACCAAGCTGTCCCGCGAGAAAGCCAAGCGTGCCGAGTCCTGGCTGGTTCTGGAAGCCGCTTTCAATGCTGAGGAAGTGGTCAAGGGCGTTATCAACGGCAAGGTCAAGGGCGGCTTCACCGTTGACGTCAACGGCATCCGCGCGTTCCTGCCGGGCTCCCTGGTCGACGTCCGCCCGGTGCGTGATACCACCCACCTGGAAGGCAAAGAGCTGGAGTTCAAGGTCATCAAGCTGGACCAGAAGCGCAACAACGTTGTCGTTTCCCGTCGCAGCGTGCTGGAAGCCGAGAACAGCGCCGAGCGCGAAGCTCTGCTGGAATCCCTGCAGGAAGGCCAGCAGGTCAAAGGTATCGTCAAGAACCTCACCGACTACGGTGCGTTCGTTGATCTGGGCGGCGTAGACGGCCTGCTGCACATCACCGACATGGCCTGGAAGCGCATCAAGCATCCGTCCGAGATCGTCAACGTTGGCGACGAGATCGACGTCAAGGTCCTGAAGTACGACCGCGAGCGCAACCGCGTCTCCCTGGGTCTGAAGCAGCTGGGCGAAGATCCGTGGGTCGCCATCAAGGCCCGTTATCCGGAAGGCACCCGTGTCACCGCCAAAGTCACCAATCTGACCGACTACGGCTGCTTCGCCGAGCTGGAAGAGGGCGTGGAAGGCCTGGTGCACGTGTCCGAGATGGATTGGACCAACAAGAACATCCACCCGTCCAAGGTCGTTCAGGTCGGCGACGAAGTGGAAGTTCAGGTTCTGGACATCGATGAGGAGCGTCGTCGTATCTCCCTGGGCATCAAGCAGTGCAAGTCCAACCCGTGGGAAGACTTCTCCAGCCAGTTCAACAAGGGCGACAAGATCTCCGGCACCATCAAGTCGATCACCGATTTCGGTATCTTCATCGGCCTGGACGGCGGCATCGACGGTCTGGTTCACCTGTCCGACATCTCCTGGAACGAAGCCGGCGAAGAAGCCGTACGCCGCTTCAAGAAGGGCGACGAGCTGGAAACCGTCATCCTCTCCGTTGATCCGGAGCGCGAGCGCATCTCCCTGGGCATCAAGCAGCTGGAAGACGATCCGTTCTCCAACTACGCCTCCCTGAACGAGAAAGGCACCATCGTGCGCGGTACCGTCAAGGAAGTGGACGCCAAGGGCGCCGTGATCAGCCTGGGTGGGGACATCGAAGGCATCCTGAAGGCTTCCGAAATCAGCCGCGACCGCGTCGAAGACGCCCGCAACGTGCTGAAGGAAGGCGACGAAGTCGAAGCCAAGATCATCAGCATCGACCGCAAGTCCCGCGTTATCAGCCTGTCCATCAAGTCCAAAGACGTCGAAGACGAGAAGGACGCGATGAAAGAGCTGCGTAACAAGCAGGAAGCCGAGACCACCGGTCCGACCACCATCGGTGATCTGATCCGTGCTCAGATGAACCAGAACTAAGTTCCGGCTCATCGAAAAGGGGCGACTTCGGTCGCCCCTTTTCATTTGCAGCGTTTTCCCTCTTGACAGCGGGCTATTCAAAGGCTGGCAGGCGTGCTAAAAAACACCCTACCAGTTGATCTAGCCGCTTGAAAAAGAAGGGAAAACCATGACCAAGTCGGAGTTGATCGAGCGTATTGTCAGTCACCAGGGGCTGCTGTCCTCCAAGGACGTCGAACTGGCGATCAAGACTATGCTGGAGCAGATGTCCCAGGCTCTGGCGACCGGTGATCGCATCGAGATTCGCGGTTTCGGCAGTTTCTCCCTGCATTACCGTGCCCCGCGAGTGGGGCGTAATCCCAAGACCGGCGAGTCGGTGCGTCTGGACGGCAAGTACGTGCCGCACTTCAAGCCGGGCAAAGAGCTGCGTGATCGCGTCAACGATGAGGAGTGAGCTGCTGGCACGGCTCGCAAGGAGCTGAATAATGCTGGGCAGTATCAAGCGACTGATTGGTCTGTTGGGATTGCTGCTGGTCGGTGCGGCGGTTTTGCTGCTCATTCTGCAGAACCCTCAGCACGCCAGGTTTCACTTCCTGCACTGGGAGACACCGGAGCTTCCATTCTCCATTCTGCTGATCCTGGCCTTCGTGCTCGGGGGTGTCAGTGTCCTCCTGCTGAGTCTTTGCTTGCTCGGCCGCAAGGCGACCAGGTCGCCCAAGGTCTGATCGAGTGATGGTCGATCTCTTCTTTTCGGACCCTTGTTAACCGGTGAGGCAGTCTTGTGTGAGTCCGAGATGAGTAGGCGTGTGTTGGTGACTGGTGCCTCGGGGTTTGTGGGTAGTGCCGTGTTGAACCGCTTGGATTCCATGTCAGGAGTCCAGGCTATCGCGGGTGTCCGCCGATTGCCGGGTGCTGCTGTGGGAGGCCGGCACACTTACCTGGAAGTGGGCAACCTCGAAGAGTGCCGACTGGAGCCAGGTCAACTGTCTGGCATTTCCACCATAGTGCATGCCGCGGCGCGTGTGCATGTGATGCACGAGCGTGCTGCGGATCCTCTGACCGAGTTTCGCCGGGTCAATGTCGCCGGTACCCTGGCCCTGGCCAGGGCTGCCGCAGCTGCAGGCGTACAGCGCTTCCTGTTTCTCAGTTCGATCAAGGTCAATGGCGAGTCCAGCCTTCCTGGCTCGCCGTTCACGGCCGATATGGCCCCGGCACCTGTCGATCCCTATGGCGTGTCCAAGTACGAGGCCGAACAGGGGCTGTGGCAGATTGCGCGCGAAACGGGGATGGCCGTAGTCGTCGTGCGTCCTCCGCTGGTCTATGGGCCCGGGGTGCGAGCCAATTTCCTCAGCATGATGAGGTGGCTGAGCAAGGGCATACCTCTTCCTCTGGGGGGAATCGATAACCGTCGTAGCCTGGTGGCACTGGATAATCTCGTCGATCTCCTGGTGCACTGCATCGAGCAGCCCGGGGCCGCCAATCAGGTGTTTCTGGTCAGCGATGGCGAGGATCTTTCGACCAGTGAGCTGCTGCGCGAACTCGGCTTGGCATTGCGGGCTCCGGCCCGACTCTGGAGTTGGGCAACGCCGCTGTTGCGCGAAGCGCTGCGCCTGACCGGTCGTGATGCCCTGTTGCAGCGTCTGTATGGCTCGTTGCAGGTGGATATCGGCAAGACCCGAGAGGTATTGGGCTGGCAGCCTCCGGTGCGAACCCGGGTTGCCTTGCAGCAGACCGCCGATGATTTCCTGCGGAGAGCCTCATGCTGACCCTTGTCTGGTTGCTGCCGGCCGTGCTGCTGTCCTCCCTGGCGATGACCGGCGGGCTACGGCGCTACGCCTTGCAGCGCAACATCATGGATCTGCCCAATCAGCGCAGCTCCCATAGTGTGCCTACTCCGCGCGGCGGAGGTATGGCCATTGTCGTGAGTTTTCTGCTGAGCCTGCCGGTGGCCTGGTCGATGGGCTGGCTGCCGGGGGCAGCGATCATCGCCTTTCTGGGGGCGGGCGTTCTGGTGGCTCTGGTCGGCTTTCTCGACGATCATGGTCATGTGCCCGCCGGGTGGCGGTTGCTTGTGCACTTCGGCGCGGCAGCCTGGGGGCTTTACTGGTTGGGCGGTCTGCCGGCCCTGCCGATCGGCGAGTGGCAGCTGGAACCGGGCTGGCTGGGCATGGTTCTGGGATTGCTGTATCTGGTATGGCTGCTCAACCTGTACAACTTCATGGATGGCATAGATGGCATCGCCGGGATCGAGGCCGTGACCACGTGCCTGGCGGCGGTATCGATCTGCGTGCTGCTGGACAACTGGCAGGCGGCTTTCCTGCCCGCGGTGCTCGGGCTTGCCGCGGCGGGGTTCCTGCTGTGGAATTTTCCGCCCGCGAAGATCTTCATGGGCGATGCCGGGAGTGGCTTTCTTGGCCTGATGCTGGGGCTGACCTCCGTGCAGATGGCCTGGCTGGACTCGCGACTGTTCTGGGCATGGCTGATCCTGCTGGGGGTTTTCCTGGTCGATGCCAGCATCACCCTGCTGCGGCGATTCATGCGTGGGGAGCGGATCTACCAGGCTCACCGTAGTCATGCCTATCAGCATGCGTCCAGGCGATATGGGCGCCATCTGCCGGTAACCTTGGGGGTGGCGGCCATCAATCTCTTCTGGTTGATGCCTCTGGCGATCTGGGTCGCGTCAGGGGGCGATATCCGATTCGCATTGCCGTTGGCATATGTGCCGTTGGTCTGCTTGGCTCTGAAGTATCGCGCAGGCCTTGCAGAGTAGTCTGACTTCGAACGAGGCATGGAGCCTATGAACATACGCCCTTGGTTGTTGAGCTGGCCGCGTCGCTACAAGCGACTGCTGCAGGTCGGCACCGATATCCTGATCTGCTGGGCGGCGCTGTGGCTGGCCTTCTGGGTGCGTCTGGGCTCGGATCGGCTGATCAACCCGCTTGGCGAGCATTTCTGGCTGTTTGCCGCTGCTCCTTTAATCGCCATTCCGATCTACATACGCTCGGGCATGTATCGGGCGGTGCTGCGCTACCTCGGCAACGATGCCCTGGTCACCATATTCAAGGCCGTGACCGTGTCGGCGCTGCTGTTGGCGCTGCTGGTCTACTGGAACAAGAATGTCCCGGCAGTGGTGCCGCGCTCGCTGGTGTTCAACTATTGGTGGCTGAGCCTGTTCCTCGCCGGTGGGCTGCGCCTGCTGATGCGTCAGTACTTCATGGGCGACTGGTTCAACGTCCGCGCGGCCATGAGCCTTGCGAGCGGAGACGATGGCCTGCCTCGGGTCGCCGTCTACGGCGCCGGCACCGCGGGCAACCAGCTGGTTGCCGCCTTGCGCATGGGGCGCTCGATGCGCCCGGTCGCCTTCATCGATGACGACGACAATATCGCCACGCGGGTGATCGCCGGGCTCAAGGTATACAAGCCCAAGCATATCGCGCAGCTGATCAGCGAGACGGGGGCGCAGGAGATTCTGTTGGCGATTCCTTCAGCCAGCAGGGCCAGGCGCAAGGAAGTCCTGCAGTTTCTCGAGGCTTTCCCCCTCCATATTCGTTCGGTACCCGGGATCATGGATCTGGCCAGTGGCAGGGTCAGGGTCGACGATATTCAGGAGGTCGATATTGCCGACCTGCTGGGACGGGATGCGGTTCCCCCCAAGGCGGAACTGTTCGAGCGCTGCATTCGCGACAAGGTGGTGATGGTCACCGGCGCCGGTGGCTCGATCGGCTCGGAGCTGTGTCGTCAGCTGATTGCCAGCCTGCCGCGTACTCTGGTGCTGTTCGAGCATGCCGAATTCAATCTCTACAGCATCCATAGCGAGCTGGAGGAGTTGATTCGTCGCAAGTCCCTGCCCATTCGCCTGGTGCCTATCCTCGGTTCGGTGCGGGCGCAGGAGCAGTTGCTCGATGTGATGCGCGTCTGGGGTGTGCATACGGTCTATCATGCCGCGGCCTACAAGCACGTGCCCATGGTCGAGCACAACATTGCCGAAGGCGTGCGCAACAACGTGTTCGGTACCTTGAGTGCAGCCCAGGCTGCCCTCAAGGCTGGGGTCGAGCACTTCGTTCTGATCTCTACCGACAAGGCGGTGCGTCCGACCAATATCATGGGCAGCAGCAAGCGTCTGGCCGAACTGGTGCTGCAAGCCTTGAGCCATGAGTCGGCGCCTGTGCTGTTCCGTGATCAGAGTGGCGTGCACCAGGTCAACAAGACCCACTTCGCCATGGTCCGGTTCGGCAACGTGCTGGGCTCCTCGGGATCGGTCATTCCGTTGTTTCGCGAGCAGATCAAGCGCGGCGGCCCGGTAACCGTCACGCACCCCTCTATCACCCGTTACTTCATGACCATCTCCGAGGCGGCCCAGTTGGTGATTCAGGCCGGTGCCATGGGGCAGGGGGGCGATGTGTTCGTGCTGGACATGGGCCAGCCGGTCAGGATTCTAGAACTGGCGGAGAAGATGATTCATCTCTCCGGCCTGAGCATTCGCTCGGAGCGTAATCCGGCGGGAGACATCGAGATTCAGTTCACTGGCTTGCGCCCTGGCGAGAAGCTCTACGAGGAGTTGCTGATCGGCGATAACGTCAGCCCCACCTGTCATCCGATGATCATGAGCGCCAGCGAGGAGCACATTGCCTGGGAGCCGCTGAAGGGGGTGCTCGACGACATGTCGGCGGCATTGCTGCGCGACGATTACGATCGCGTGCGCCAGCTTTTGCGCGAGACCGTCAGCGGTTATGTGCCGGAAGGTGAAATAGTCGACTGGATGCATGTGCAGCGGCGCACAGAACCCAGGTAGTGGCTGTTTGACAGCTGCATGGCGGTAGCTAATTTTCTTCGGGCGTGATCAGGAAGTTCACGTCCCATCCATGAAAAGGAGCTTTGCCATGAGCAAGAAACCCTTCGCCGTTCTGCTGCTGTCCTGCCTTGCCACCCTGTCTTTCAATGTCTCCGCGGCCGAAACCAGCAAGCCGGCGGCTTCCACCGAGCAGGTGCAGGAGGTCGCCGCCCGGGTCAATCTCAACACGGCCGATGCGGCAACCCTCGAGGAGGGCCTGCTGGGCATCGGGCCGACCAAGGCCCAGGCCATCGTCGAGCATCGCAACAGCAACGGTCCTTTCGCCTCGGTCGACGAGCTTCTGGAGGTCAAGGGCATAGGCCCGGCGACCCTGGAGAAGAATCGCGGCAGGCTGAGCGTGAACTGAGGCCATAGGTAGTGAAAAGCCGGTCAACGACCGGCTTTTTTGCTTTCTGCGGGACGGATATACAATGCCGCGTCACTTTCACTCAGGAGTTCGCCGTGGCCCCAGTACGCCCCTCGCTTGGATTTGCCGGCATCGGTCTGATGGGGTTGCCCATGAGCCTGCGATTGCTTGCGGCGGGCTATCCGCTGAGCGTCTGGAACCGTTCGCCGGATAAGTGTGCGCCTCTGCTGGCAGCGGGGGCCGAGGCCGTGTCCGTTCCCGCCCTGCTATGCGAGCGCGCCGATGTGCTGATGCTCTGCCTGGCCGACACTGCAGCGGTGCGCCGGGTGGTCTTCGGACCGGGTGGTATCGTTGAGCGGGCCCGTCCAGGGCAGCTGCTGGTCGACTTCTCCAGCCTGGAGCCGGCGGCCACCCGCGAAATGGCCGCCGAACTGGAGGCGCGCAGCGGCATGCGCTGGGTCGATGCACCGGTGTCTGGCGGTACCCCCGGCGCCGAGGCCGGTACCCTGGCGATCATGGCCGGGGGGCGCGAGGAAGACGTCGAGCGGATACGCCCGTTACTGGCGCATCTGGGCCAGCGTCTGACGCGTATGGGTGATGTCGGCGCCGGGCAGGTGACCAAGGTGTGCAATCAGATGCTGGTGGCCTGCAATGCCCTGGTGATCGCCGAGGTGGTTGGCCTGGCCGAACGGGCCGGCGTCGATGCCGGGGTGCTGGCAGAGGCTCTGAGCGGAGGCTTTGCGGATTCCAAGCCCCTGCAGATACTGGCTCCGCAGATGGCCGAGAGTCGCTTCGAGCCGGTCAAGTGGCATGTGCGCACCCTGCTCAAGGATCTGGATACGGCAGTCAAGCTGGCGCGCGAGGAGGGCGGAGCAACGCCCATGAGTGGCCTGGCGGCCCAGCTGATGCGCCTGCACGGCAGTCAGGGGCATCTCGAGCACGACCCGGCGACCCTGATTCAGCTGTTCCGCGAGGGCGAGGCATGAAGATCGCCGCCAACCTGTCCCTGCTGTTCGGCGAGCTGCCCCTGCTGCAGCGGGGCCAGGCGGCCGCGGCAGCCGGGTTCGATGGAGTGGAGATCCAGTTTCCTTATGAAGTGCCGGCGTTGCTGTTGCGCGAGGAACTGCAGCGCGCGGGCATGCCGCTGGTGCTGATCAACCTGCCGGCCGGTGACCTGATGGCCGGTGGCGCCGGGCTGGCCGCGGTTCCCGCATGCCAGGCGCAGTTCGATGCGGCGCTGCAGGAGGCGCTGACCTATGCCGCCATGACCCGCCCGCACTGCGTCAACGTGCTGCCCGGGCGCCTGGCGCAGGGCGTTAGCCGCGAGCAGGCGCTGGCGACCCTGGAGGCCAACCTGCGCAAGGCGGCCGAGGCATTCCAGGTGCTGGGCATCCGGGTGCTGTGCGAGGCGATCAACCCCCTCGATATGCCGGGCTTCCTGATCAATACCGCACAGGACCTCGATCTTCTGTTGCGCAGAGTCGATCATGCCAACTGCCAGGCGCAGTTCGATCTGTACCACATGGCCAGGCAGGGGCTGGATATCCGCGCGGGCATCGAGTTGCTGGCCGGGCGCATCGGCCATGTGCAGTTCGCCGATTACCCGGGGCGTGGTGCGCCGGGAAGTGGCGCGCTGGACTTCGCGCCCCTGCTGCGCGGGCTCGTCGAATGCGCTTACCGGGGCTGGCTGGGCGCGGAGTACAGGCCGCAGGGGGTGACCACGGCAAGCCTCGACTGGCTGCCGCACTGGCAGGGGTTCGAGGCATAAGCGACAAGGCCCGCATAGCGGGCCTTGTCGTTTTGCAGGCGAGCCTTCAGCCTCGGTCGTAGTCGTTGAGCGAGATGACCCGGGTCTTGCCGACGCGGTGGCGGTAGATCTCGCGCAGGTAGCGGATCGCCTTCTTCACGCTGTCGCGCGACAGGCGGATGTCGTTGATCGAGACGAACTTGTCCTGGTCGTGGATCAACTCGCGGTACTTCTTCTCGTACATCGGCTTGATCGCGTACCAGTTGGTGTCGAGGATCTTCGCCGGGTTCTCGTACTCGTTGAGCATGGCCTCGATGCGCGCCTCGTCGAAGTCCTCGGAGACGATGAAGTCGAGCATGGCGTTGTCCAGGCTCTCGTCGTAACGATACTGGTCGCGGGCGAAGCAGCGCTTGATGAAGGCAACGATCAGGGTCAGGAAGTCGTCCGAGAGGCAAGGGCTCTTGACGATCAGGGTGGTCAGCGAGAGGTTGGCCGAGGCGCCGATCACCAGCGCGTAGCGCTTCAGGGTGGTGTTGGGGAACAGGCTGTTGAGGTGGGTCTTGAGCCGGTTCAGGTCCATGTAGGACAGCTTGTAATCCTTCGGCAGCGAGACGATGGACACCACCGAGGAGCAGTTCTTGAAGAAGTGCAGGTCGCTCAGGGCGCTGGCGTCGTAGTTGGACTTCTTGTACTGCTCCAGCGCCGCGCGGTAGCGCTTGGCCTCGATCGGCAGCAGGCTGATGCCCTCGATGGCCTGGGTCGCCTTGTTGAAGTGCGGCAGGTCGATGGAGCGGAAGAACAGGTCGTCGATGTTGAGCTTGGGCTGCTCCTTGTCGAACACCTTGAACTTCTCGGTCGGCGCCGGCGCGGCCTGCTCGGCTACCACGGACTCGGCATAGGCCACCGCCACCGGGCCGGCCAGGCTCATGAACAGGTCGTTGGCATCCAGGCGGATGGTTTCGCCGATGTCGATGCCGGCACGGCGGAAGTAGTTCTGGTCGTAGTCGGTGGTCACCGCCTGGGCGGTGAGGATGTTGAAGATCTGCTGCGAGATGTACTGGTTGGCGTGGCGCTCCATGGCGTTCACGTCGATGTTCTGCACGTTGCCGCCGTCGCTTTCCTCGGCGTAGCGCATGATGTCGTTGGAGATCAGCATCATCGCGTTCCACGGGCGGATGCGGCGCATCACGCTCTCCTCGCCGGTTTCCTCGCTGTCGAAGTTGTAGGAGAAGTCCCACTCCTCGGCGAGGTACTTGCACAGCAGGCGGCCGGCGTTGATGTGCAGCGCTTCCGACATTTCAATGCGCTGGTCGGAGATGTTCGGCAGGATGCAGATGCCGCTGGTGAAGATCGGCTCGAAGACGAAGGAGTGGTCGCGATTGTCTTCGCTGCTGCTCTCCTGCTTGGTCTCGAAGGTCTTGCTCATGTAGGCGAACTGCTGGGCCAGGCCGAACTCCGAGGCCATGCCCGAGCCGGTGCCGCCGCCGGCGCTGAAGATGTAGAAGTACAGGCGCGACTGGTTGGCCTTGATCCCGCAGGAGTCGATCAGGTAGCTGTGGATGAACTTCCAGTCGGCGTTGCTGAAGCGCTGGGTGTCCTTGTTGAGGATGATCTTGGCCAGGTACTGGCCAAGGATCGGCGCGTTACCGGCGCCGCCGGCATGGACCTCGGACAGGTCCATGATCTTCATCTTGCTGTAGTCGTCGAGGAAACCGCTGGTCTCGGCCTTGCGCGAGAAGCGGATGCGTCCCTCGATGTCCTTGTCCAGGTCGCCCAGCATCACCAGCGGCTCGATCAGGAACACCGGCTTGGCGCCGCGCCCCGAGGACAGGCGCAGGTTGCTGCGCAGCCAGCCGGCCGGGCGCTGCTCGGCGGGGCGTTCCTGGTGGCTGAATTCGTTGAGGTAGAAGCGCCGCGCGTTGTACACCAGGGAGGCCACGTCCAGGGCGATGTTGGAGCCGCAGCGGCCGAGGCCGATCAGGCACACCGAGGGGAAATGCTGGGCATGGCGTGCGTCGAGGCCATCATCGCCAAGCAGCTTGGGGAACACCCGCTCGCGCAGGCCGTCGAGGTTTTCCAGGATGCGGTCGATGTCGCGCTCGGTGAAATACATGTACTGCTCGCCGCCGACCTGCAGGGTGGCGGGAACAATGGGCAGCGCAGGCTGCTCGATCTCGGCCTGGGCGACGGTGCGCGGCTCGGAAACGGTGGAATCTACGTCTTTAGTTGTTTTCATCGTCGACATTCCGGGCTGTTGGCGGCAGCTTTCTTATTAAGGGAATAACAGCGGTAAAGCATAGTTACATGACTAAGCACTATATACAGTGAACAAGCGTTATTCGAGGCGGGCCGCAGCCCTTTTTCATGCCTGAAGCCGCGCCGGGCCTCCGCTGGCGACGGATAAATGGCGAAACGCCATGGTCTCTCGCAAGGGCGACGAACAGGGTCGGTTTTCTGTCGATCATTCCGCGCAATTTATTAAGGCCTGCTCAGGTTTCGACAACTTTAAACTTTAGCGACACGTGCTCGCGGTCTTCTCGGAAAAGTTTGTCCATATGGTCAAATTTGTCCGGTGCAAGGCTTGCCTGAGGTGCTTGCCGGGGAGTAGGGTGAATGCCGCTCGTAGCGCATCCGGAAGTACCGTGAACCCTCTATCCAAGGCTTTGCCGATGCTGGCGCTGGTGCTGGCGGCGATCAACCTGCGCCCCGGCATCACCTCCTTCGCTCCGCTGATCGAGCGCATTGCCGAAGAGCTCGCCCTGAGCCGCGGCCTGATCAGCCTGACCACCGCCCTGCCGGTACTGTGCATGGGCCTGCTGGCGCCCCTGGCACCGCGGCTGGCCATGCGCTTCGGTCTGGAGCGCACCATCGCCTGTTGCCTGGGGCTGATCCTGCTGGCCCTGCTGCTGCGCCTGGGCGGCCATTTCGGCCCGCTGCTGATCGGCAGTGCCGGGCTGCTCGGTGCCGGCATTGCCGTGGCCGGGCCGTTGCTGTCCGGTTTCATCAAGCGCCACTTCCGCGAGCGCATCGGCCAGGTGGTCGGCTGGTATTCCTTCAGCATGGCCATTGGCGGAGCGGGCGGCGCGGTGCTCAGCGTGCCGCTGACCCGCGGCCTGGGCGACGACTGGAGCCTGGGCCTGGCGGCCTGGAGCCTGCCGGCGCTGCTGGCCCTGCTGCTGTGGCTGCGCCTGCCCAGCCGGGCCGAAGGCTCGCCGCAGGACGATGGCCAGGGCCTGCCCTGGCGCGAGCCGCGGGCCTGGCTGGTGACCGGTTTCTTCGCCATTCAGGCGGGGTTCTTCTACACCATGGCGACCTGGCTGGTGGCGCGCTACCACGAGGCGGGCCTGAGCCTGCTGCACAGCAACGGTCTGTTCAGCCTGTTCATGCTGGTCGGGCTGCCCAGCGCCTGGCTGCTGCCCTGGCTGGCGCAGCGCTTCGACATGCGCCAGCCACTGCTGGTGGCCTGCGGCCTGGTCGTGACCCTGTGTGTGAGCATGATCACCCTCTATCCGCTGCTGCTGCCGGAGCTCTGGGCGGCCCTGATGGGCTTCGCGCTCAGCGGCTCCTTCGCCCTGTCCCTGGTGCTGCCGCTGTACGAGGCGCACACGCCGCTGGCGGTCAGCCGCTGGACCGCGATGATGCTCTGCGCCGGCTACAGCATGGCCTGCCTGGCGCCTATCCTGGCCGGTCTCGGTCGCGACCTGACCGGCAACTACCAGGCACCCTTCCTCGTGCTGGTCGGCCTGGGGCTGCTGATGACCCTGATCGCCTGGGCATTGCGCACACCGAAGCGGCCGACTTAGGACTGGTTCCTTTGCATGGGCGAGGGCCTGTGTTAGAAGGCAGCCTGCATTTTCTGGAGTACCCGCGTGGAGTCCGAATCCATCGTCTATGGCTGCATCCGCGACTGGCCCTCCGGCGACCGCGAGCAGCGCCTGCTGCGCCGCGGCACCAATCGCCGGGTGCTGGAACAGTTGCCGCAAGGCGACGCCTGGCCTTTTCTCGGGCGGGAGATGTTCTCCTTCTGCGCGGCCGAGGGCGAGGGCCTGTACCAGACCCAGGTGATCCACTTCGGCGCCAGCTACCAGGCCATCGAGTACGAGTGGGCCTTGTGGGTCAGGGAGTTCGAGGCGCTGCTCAAACGCCTGTACTGGGCCAGCGCCGTGGTCCACCTGGAAACCGAGCTGAACGGTGTGCACACCTTCCGCTGGGAGTCCGAGAGCGGCTTCCACAGCCCCCAGGAGGAAGACCTGCGAGTGCGCTGCGTTTGGGAGCGCGAGGGCAGCCTGCACGGCTGAGCGCTGACCGGGTAAACTGCGCCGCTTCGGCACCCTTCGGGGGGGCCAAGGTCAGACAGGCTTCGCGAGGCGGACGATGCTCAACTATTTCTGGTTCTTCCTGGCCGCGCTGTTCGAGATCGCCGGCTGCTATGCCTTCTGGATGTGGCTGCGGCTCGGCAAGAGCGCCTGGTGGATCGCCCCGGGCCTGCTCAGTCTGACCCTCTTCGCCCTGTTGCTGACCCGTGTCGAGGCGGCCTACGCCGGGCGCGCCTATGCCGCCTACGGCGGGGTCTACATAGTGGCTTCGCTGCTCTGGCTAGGGGTGATCGAGCGGGCTCGTCCGCTGGCTTCCGACTGGCTGGGCGCGGCGCTGTGCCTGGCCGGCGCCGGCATCATCCTGTTCGGCCCGCGCCTGGCCAGTCATTAGTCCTCCAGCCATTCCTTCGGCACTTCCTCGCGCAGCGCCAGCTGGCACTGCTGGCTGTCCGGGTCGAAGACGATCAGCGCCTGGCCCTTGTCCAGCGCGCGCCGCGCCCGTTCCACGCGGATCGCCAGCGGCGTGTCGTCGCCGTTGTCGGTGCCTTCGCGGGTGACGAAGTCCTCCAGCAGGCGGGTCAGGGTCTCGGCTTCGAGCAGTTGGTGAGGTATCAGCATGGCGGTTCCTTGGCGGGGAGCGCCATGCTAATCGCTGGCGCGGGCCTGGGCGAGCAGATAGCGGTCGAGCATGGCGTAGAGCTGCTGACAGTCCAGCGGCTTGCCGAGGAAGTCGTCCATGCCGGCGGCCAGGCCCTGGGCGCGGTGCTCGTCGAGGATGTGCGCGGTGAGGGCGATGATCGGGACCGCTGGCAGCTGTCGCTCGTGTTCCAGCCGGCGAATCTGCCGGGTGGCCTCGAAGCCGTCCAGCTCGGGCATCTCGCAGTCCATCAGGATCAGGCGGATGGTGTTCGGGGCGCGGCGGTACTCCTCCACCGCGCTTTTGCCGTCGCCCACCAGGCGCACCGGGTAGCCGCGCTTCTTGAGGAAGCCCTGCACCACCATCTGGTTCACCCTGTTGTCCTCGGCCACCAGGATGCAGGGTGTGAGGCCGCCGTGCAGGCCGCTTGCCGGCGCCTGCTCGGGAAGCTGGCGGCGGCGCTCGCTGTACAGCTCCAGCAGGGTGTCGCGCAGGCCGGTGACCGACAGCGGCAGGGGCTGGCTGAGCAGGCGCAGGCCCTGGCCGTCGGGCAGGTGCTGGTGCTGTTCCGGCGGGCTCAGCAGCAGTACGCGCTGGCCATGCTCCAGGTGCGGGCGCAGGCTGTCCAGCCAGTGTCCGCTGCTGCCCGGCCAGGGCGCCATCAGCACCAGCAGTGGCGGCGCCTTGTAGTCGGCCAGGTAATCCAGCAGGCGCTCCGGGTCCTGGCAGCGCTGGGTGCGCATGCCCCAGCGGCCGAGCAGGTGGCCCAGGCAGTCGAGGCCCTGGCCGTCCAGCGAGCAGAGCAGGGCGATGCGTCCGTCGAGCAGCCCGGCCAGTTCGTCGCCGGCCTCGTTGCCGGGGCGCAGCGGCATGTCGAAGGCGAAGCGCGAGCCCTGGCCCGGGGTGCTCTGCACCTCGATGCGGCCGCCCATCATCTCCACCAGCTCCTTGCTGATGGCCAGGCCCAGGCCGCTGCCGCCATAGCGCCGGGTGGTGCTGGAGTCGCCCTGGGCGAAGGACTTGAACAGCTGGGTGAGGCTGTCGCTGCGGATGCCGATGCCGCTGTCGCTGATGGCGAACACCAGGTGCAGCTGGCCGAGGCTGTCGCTGCGGCGGCTGACGCTGAGGGTCACATGGCCTTCCTGGGTGAACTTCAGGGCATTGCCCAGCAGGTTCATCAGCACCTGCTTGAGCCGGGTTGGGTCACCCAGGATGCGCCGCGGCACACCGCCTTCCAGGCTGACGTAGAGGCGCAGGCGCTTGTCCAGGGCCTGGGCGGTGAACAGCACCAGGGTGTCGGAGACCAGTTGCTCCAGGTCGAACTCGATCTCCTCCAGGCTGAGCTTGCCGGACTCGATGCGCGCATAGTCGAGGATGTCGTTGATCACCGCCATCAGCGAGCTGCCGGAGCTGGCGATGGTGTCCACGTAGAAGCGCTGGTTGCGGTCCAGCGGCGTCTCGCGCAGCAGCTGCAGCATGCCCAGCACGCCGTTCAGCGGGGTACGGATCTCGTGGCTCATGGTGGCCAGGAAGCGGCTCTTGGCCTGGCTCTCGAACTCGGCCTGCTCGGCGGCCTGGCGCGAGTGGAAGCCTTCCTCCTTGAGCAGGTTGATGCGGTCGGCCAGGCCCAGGGACAGGGTCAGCAGCTCGAAGGTGGCGCCCAGCTTGACCGCACTGGCGCCGTAGATGCCGAACAGTTCGAGGCCCAGCGAGCCGCTGGTGGCTAGGATGAAGCAGACCAGCAGGGCGCCCCAGGCCAGCACGTAGTAGGAGCCGTAGCGCAGCCCGCGGCGCCAGACGTAGACGCCGATCAGCAGGAGGATGCTGGAGAACACCAGCACGGTGAGGCTGGCCAGGATGTTCCAGGCCTGCAGGCCGATCAGCGGCCCCGACAGCAGGCAGGCGCTGATCGCCAGCAGCAGCAGGCGCATGCCCTTGTCCAGGCGCGGAAAGTTCTGCGGAATGCGCAGGAAGTGGCGGCTGAACTGCACGGCCACCATGCCGAGCAGGTACATCAGGAGGTAGATGCTCACCGACTGCAGGGCCACATGATTGGGCAGCAGCTTGAACAGCATGCCGTCGAAGGCGGTGGCGAACAGGGCGGACACCAGGATGTAGACCAGATACCAGAAGTAGGCGCGTTCGCGCAGGGACACGAAGAGGAACAGGTTGTACACGAACATGGCGAACATCACGCCGTAGAAGGCGCCGTTCAGGCCCATGAGGTTTTCCTGGGAGGCCGCGCTGGCGCTGTGGGTGCTGAAGTACAGCGGCACGAAGATGGTGCTGCTGCTCTGCACCCGCAGCAGCAGGCTGCTGCTGCCCTGTGGCAGTTCGACGGGGAACCAGAAGTTGCGCACCTGCACCGGGCGCTGGGCGAAGGCGAAGTGGTCGCCGCTGTACTGGTGCTGCAGCTCGCCAGCTTCGCCCTGCAGGTAAAGGTCGACGCGGTCGAGCAGGGCGTAGTTGACTTCCAGGTAGCCGCCCAGTGGCTGCGGCCGCTGATTGTTCAGGGAGGCCCTGAACCACCATACCGAGTCGTTCTTGCCCAGGTTGGCATGGTTGCCGTGCACCGGGGTGAAGGCGCTGTCCGGCAGGCCCTGCACCTCGGCGGCGCTCAGGCTGCCGTCCTTGTCTTCCAGGTAGCCCATGTGGGGCGCCAGCGACAGGCGGAGTTCATCGCGGTCCAGAAGGGCCGGGGGCAGTGCCCACAGCGGCCCGCAGAGGCAGAGCAGCAGGACAGCCAGACACAAGCGAGGCATCTGCCACCTCGATCTTCTTATCGGTTATTGCCTGCACTTTGCCCAGTTGCGCGCCGCGCTTCAAGTGCTCGTTGCATTCACTCCGGATCGCTCTGCCGCGGGTGCCCCAGCAGGCTGTCCAGGGTCGGTACCGGGGTGTCGCTGGCCATCTGCAGGTCGTGCTCGATCTGGTGGCTGAAGCGCTCCAGCGACTGCTCGCGGGCGGGCTGGGCGTCGCTGGCGAACACCGGCGGGCTGAGCAGGTAGGCGCCGATCAGGCGGGCGAGCGCCGCCAGGCTGTCGATGTGGGTGCGCTCGTAGCCGTGGGTGGCATCGCAGCCAAAGGCCAGCAGGGCGGTGCGGATATCGTGGCCGGCGGTCACCGCCGACTGCGCATCGCTGTGGTAGTAGCGGAACAGGTCGCGGCGCACCGGGATCTCGCCCTCGCCGGCCAGGCGCAGCAGGTGGCGCGACAGGTGGTAGTCGTAGGGGCCTCCGGAGTCCTGCAGGGCCACGCTGACGCAGTGCTCGCTGGACTGCTGGCCGGGCGCTACCGGGGCGATGTCGATGCCGACGAATTCGCTGACGTCCCAGGGCAGGGCGCCCGCGGCGCCGGAGCCGACTTCCTCGGTGATGGTGAACAGCGGGTGGCAGTCGATCTCCGGCTCCTCGCCGCTCTCGACGATGGCCTTGAGTGCGGCCAGCAGGGCCGCCACGCCGGCCTTGTCGTCCAGGTGGCGGGCGCTGATGTGGCCGCTGTCGGTGAACTCCGGCAGTGGGTCGAAGGCGACGAAGTCGCCCACCGCCACGCCCAGGGCCTCGCAATCGGCGCGGGTGCTGCAGTAGGCGTCGAGGCGCAGCTCGACCTGGTCCCAGTTCACCGGCAGCTGGTCCACTGCGGTGTTGAAGGCATGCCCGGAGGCCAGCAGCGGCAGCACGCTGCCACGCAGCACGCCGTTGTCGCTGAACAGGCTGACGCGGCTGCCCTCGGCGAAGCGGCTGGACCAGCAGCCGACCGGAGCCAGGGCCGGGCGGCCGTTGTCCTTCAGCTCGCGGACGATGGCGCCGATGGTGTCCAGGTGCGCCGACACCGCGCGGTCCGGGCTGTTCTGGCGGCCCTTGAGGGTGGCGCGGATGGTGCCGCGGCGGGTCAGCTCGAAGGGGATGCCGAGCTCCTCCAGGCGTTCGGCGACGTAGCGCACGATGGTGTCGGTGAAGCCGGTGGGGCTGGGGATGGCGAGCATCTCCAGCAGCACCTGGCGCAGGTAGGCGAGGTCGGGTTCGACGAGTCGGGTCATAGTCTTTCCTCGGTGGGAGGCCCTCTCCTGGCCGGGAGAGGGCACTGGCTCAAGGATGGGCGCGGCTGAGCGGGAACAGCAGGTCGATGAAGCGCTCGGCGGTCGGCTGCGGCTCGTGGTTGGCCAGGCCGACCCGCTCGTTGGCTTCGATCAGCACGTAGTCGGGCTGGTCGGCGGCCGGCACCAGCAGGTCGAGGCCGACCACCGGGATGTCCAGCGCCCGCGCGGCGCGCACCGCGGCCTCGGCCAGCGTCGGGTGCAGGTTGGCGGTGACGTCCTCCAGGGTGCCGCCGGTGTGCAGGTTGGCGGTCTTGCGCACGGCCAGGCGGGTGCCGGCCGGCAGCACGCTGGAATAGTCGTAGCCGGCATCGTGCAGGGTGCGCTGGGTCTCGGCGTCCAGCGGGATGCGGCTCTCGCCGCCGGTGGCGGCCTGGCGCCGGCGGCTCTGCGCCTCGATCAGCGCGCCGATGCTGTGCACGCCGTCGCCGACCACGCTGGCCGGATGGCGGATGGCGGCGGCCACCACCTGGTAGCCGATCACCACGATGCGCAGGTCCTGCCCCGGGTGGTAGCTCTCCAGCAGCACGCGGCCGTCGAACTGGCGGGCGCGGGCGATGGCCTCTTCCACCGCCTCGGCACTGCGCAGGTCGACGGCCACGCCCTGGCCCTGCTCGCCGTCCACCGGCTTGACCACCAGCGCGCCGTGCTCGGCGAGGAAGGCGGCGTTGTCCGCGGCCTCGCCGGCCAGACGCTGCGCCGGCTGGCGCAGGCCGGCGCGGGCGAAGGCGCGGTGGGTCAGGCGCTTGTCCTGGCACAGGGTCATGCTCACCGCGCTGGTCAGGTCCGACAGCGATTCGCGGCAGCGGATGCGCCGGCCGCCCTGGCTGAGGGTGAACAGGCCGCCCTCGGCGTCGTCCACCTGCACCTCGATGCCGCGGCGCTGGGCCTCGTCGACGATGATGCGGGCGTAGGGGTTGAGCTCGGCCTCGGGGCCTGGGCCGAGGAACAGCGCCTGGTTGATGCCGTTGCGGCGCTTGATGGCGAAGGTCGGCAGGTCGCGGAAGCCGAGCTTGGCGTACAGCGCCTTGGCCAGGGCGTTGTCGTGCAGCACCGACAGGTCCAGGTAGGCCAGGCCACGGCTCATGCCGTGCTCGATCAGGTGGCGCACCAGGGCCTCGCCGACTCCCGGGCGCGGGCAGTCCGGCGCCACCGCCAGGCACCACAGGCTGCTGCCCAGCTGCGGGTCGGCGAAGGCGCGCTGGTGGTTCAGGCCCATCACCGTGCCCAGTACGCGGCCGTCGCTCTCGTCCTCGGCCAGCCAGTAGCTCGGCCCGCCGGCCTCGCGCGGGGTCAGGCGCTCGTGGTCCACCGGCAGCATGCCGCGCTGCAGGTAGAGGCAGTTGACCGCCTGCCAGTCCGCCTCGCTCTGGGCTCGGCGGATATGGAAGCCGCGAAAGCTGCGCGGCGCCGGGCGGTAGTCGGTGAACCACAGGCGCAGGGTGTCGGAGGGGTCGAGGAACAGCTGCTGCGGCGCCTGCGCCAGCACCTGCTGCGGCGCAGCCACGTAAAGGGCGATGTCGCGCTCGCCGGCCTGTTCCTCCTGCAGGGCCTCGGCCAGGCTGGCGGCGTCCGGGTAGGTGTGGCCGATCAGCAGGCGGCCCCAGCCGCAGTGGATGCTCTGCGGCTGGCAGGCGTCGCTGCCCTCGCGGGCCAGGTGTGCCTGCAGGCGCTGGTAGGACGGCGCCTGACCGCGTTGCAGGCGCTGGTTGTAGGCATTGGCTCGCATGATCCCTCCTCAGAGTCCCTGTTGGTCCAGCCACAGGTGCAGCGCCGCCAGCTGCCACAGCTTGGAGCCGCGCAGCGGGGTGAGCTGGCCCTGGGGGTCGCTGAGCAGGCGGTCGAGCATGGCCGGCTCGAACAGGCCGCGATCCTGGCTGGGGTCGAGCAGCAGTTCGCGCACCCAGTCCAGGGTGGCGCCTTCCAGGTGCTTGAGGCCGGGCACCGGGAAGTAGCCCTTGGGCCGGTCGATCACCGCATGGGGGATGACCTGGCGCGCCGCTTCCTTGAGCACCTGCTTGCCGCCATCGCCGAGCTTGAAGCGCGCCGGGATGCGCGCGGCCAGTTCGACCACGCGGTAGTCGAGGAACGGCACGCGCGCCTCCAGGCCCCAGGCCATGGTCATGTTGTCGACCCGTTTGACCGGGTCGTCGACCAGCATCACCGTGGTGTCCAGGCGCAGCGCCTTGTCCACCGGGGCGGCGGCGCCGGGCATGGCGAAGTGCTCGCGGACGAATTCGCCGGCCCAGTCCTCGCCCTGCCACTTGCGCTGCAGGGTATCCAGCAGCTCGCCGTGGTCGCGGTCGAAGAAGGCCTCGCGGTAGGCGGCGAAGGCATCGCTGTGGCCGTCCACCTGCGGGTACCAGTGGTAGCCGGCGAACAGCTCGTCGGCGCCCTGGCCGCTCTGCACCACCTTGCAGTGCTTGGATACCTCGCGCGACAGCAGGTAGAAGGCGATGCAGTCATGGCTGACCATCGGCTCGCTCATGGCGCGGAAGGCCGCCGGCAGCTGCTCGATGATCTCCCGCTCGCCGATGCGCAGCTGGTGGTGGCGGGTACCGTAGTGATTGGCGATCAGGTCGGAGTAGTGGAACTCGTCGCCGCGTTCGCCGCCGGCATCGGCGAAGCCGATGGAGAAGGTCGACAGGTTGTCGACCCCGGCCTCGCGCAGCAGGCCGACCAGCAGGCTGGAGTCCACCCCGCCGGAGAGCAGCACGCCGACGTCCACGGCGGCGCGCTGGCGAATGCTCACCGCCTCGCGCAGGCCGTCGAGCACACGGTCGCGCCAGTCCGGCAGCTCCAGGCTGATTTCGTCGCGGTGCGGGCCGAACTCCAGCTGCCACCAGCACTGATGCTCGCGGTTGCCGTTCAGGTCCAGGCGCAGCCAGCTGGCCGGCGGCAGTTTCTCCACCCCACGCAGTAGGGTGCGCGGCGCCGGCACCACGGCATGGAAGTTGAGGTAGTGGTTGAGCGCCACCGGGTCCAGGCCGGTGTCGATGCCGCCGCCCTGCAGCAGGGCCGGCAGGGTCGAGGCGAAGCGCAGGCGCGCGCCGTCCTGGGCCAGGTACAGCGGCTTGATGCCGAGGCGGTCGCGGGCCAGGAACAGGCGCTCGCGGTCGCGCTCCCAGATGGCGAAGGCGAACATGCCGTTGAGCTTGGGCAGCAGCTGCTCGCCCCAGGCGTGGTAGCCCTTGAGCAGCACTTCGGTGTCGCCGTCGGAGTGGAACTGGTAGCCCAGCGCCTGCAGCTCCGCGCGCAGTTCCGGGTAGTTGTAGATGGCGCCGTTGAATACCAGGCTCAGGCCCAGCTGGTGGTCGACCATCGGCTGGCCGGAGGCCGGCGCCAGGTCCATGATCTTCAGGCGACGGTGGCCGAAGGCCAGCGGTCCCTGGCTATGGAAGCCGCAGGCGTCGGGGCCGCGGGGGGCCAGGTGGTGGGTGATTTTCTCGAGGGCGGCCAGGTCGGCCGGCTGTTGGTCGAAGCGTAGTTCTCCAGCGATTCCGCACATATGTCCTTACCGGTGTTGCCGTTGGGGAGGGGTTCGCGCGGTCACGAACCTTTTTACACCCAAACAAAATAATGCTTTTATGTCAAAGTTTTATTTCCGATAAAGTGCGGTATATGTCAGAAAAATTACTTCCTACTGAAACTGATTTGTCCGCCTTCGAGCCTGCCCTGTTCGGCGCCATGCGGCGCCTGCAGCAGGCCGGTGAAGTGCATGCCAAGCGCCTGGCGCGCTTCGGCGGGCTGACCCCGATGCAGCTGATGATCCTGCGCGTGATGGAGGGCGAGGGGCGGCTGACCGCCAGCGCCCTGAGCCGCCGCGTGAGCCTCAGCGCGGCGACCCTGTCGGGCATGCTCGAGCGCCTGGAGGAGCGCGGCCTGCTGCTGCGCCAGCGCGACGAGGAGGATCGCCGGCGCCAGTGGCTGAGCGTCAGCGAGGCCGGCCGCAGCCTGCTGCAGACGGCGCCGCCGCTGCTGCCGCCGGCCCTGCGCAGCGCCTTCGCGGCGCTGCCGGAGTGGGAGCGACACAGCCTGACCGCCGCCCTGCTGCGGGTGGCGGAGCTGTGTGGCGAAGTCGACTAGCCTTGGCCGCAGGCGCGATTGGCCGGCACGGCTACGTCCATCAGCCTGGGGTTGGGCAGCTTGAGGTCGGCCATCAGCTGCACATAGGCCTCGACATCGGCCACCTGCAGGCGCGGGTTGTGTGCGGCCTCCTCGGCGATGCTGGAGCGGGTCCAGCCGCGGTAGTCGTGGCCGGGCCACACCTCGGTGTCGCCGGGCAGGGCCAGCAGGCGCTGCAGGCTGGCCCACTGGGCGCGGGCGTCGCCGTTCTGGAAGTCGGTACGGCCGCTGCCGCGGATCAGCAGGGTATCGCCGGTGAAGACCTTGCCCGGCTCGCCGGCGTTGGCCGGCAGCAGGAAGCAGTAGAAGTCGTCGGTATGCCCCGGGGTGTGCCAGGCGACCAGCTCGCGTCCGCCGAAGGCCAGGCGCTCGCCGTCGGCGAAGGTGAAGCTGGCGCAGGCGCTGCCACTCTGCTGGCCGAAGCCGCTGCGGCAGCCGGTGGCTGTGCGCAGCTCGCCGAGGGCGGTGATGTGGTCGGCATGGGTGTGGGTGTCGAGCGCCAGTACCAGCTGCAGGTCCAGCTCGCGCAGCAGGCGCAGGTAGTCGTCCAGCTTGTCCTTCACCGGATCGATCAGCACCGCCTGGCCGGCATCGGCCAGCAGGTAGGTGTAGGTCGAGCTGGTGCTGTCGAAGAGTTGGCGAAACAGCATGATCAGTGTCCTCCGAGGAGTTTCTGCGCGGCCAGCGACAGGCTGACCGCCGCCAGCATCAGGGCGAACAGCCGCTGCAGCGTGCGTCCACCCAGGCGCTGGGCCAGGGCGTTGCCGCCGAGCACGCCGGCCGCGCCGCCCAGGGCCAGGCCGGCCAGCAGCGGCAGCGAGGGCTGCGCACCGCTGAGGTAGAACAGGAAGCCGCCGCCGGAGACCAGGGCGATCACCGCCATCGAGGTGGCGGTGGCGGCCAGCATGCCGAGCGGGGTGAAGGCCAGCAGCGCCGGCACCACCAGGAAGCCGCCGCCGACCCCCATCAGCCCGGAGAACAGGCCGACGCCCAGGCCTATGGCGACCAGTGGGGCGCTGCGCAGCGGGCCGCTGCCGCTGCGTGGCAGGTTCGAGCTGCGCCACATGCGCCAGGCCGTCCACAGCACCAGGGCGCAGAAGCCGAGAATCAGCACGGCCTCGGGAATCTGCCGGCCCAGCCACTGGCCGGCGACGTTGCCGGGCAGGCCGGCGAGGGCCAGCAGCAGCACCGGGCGCCACGCCACCAGACCTTGGCGGGCGCGCGGTATGGCGCCGATCAGGGCGGTGATGGCCACGGCGCCGAGGCTGACGCCGATCGCATCGCGCAGCGGCAGGTGCAGGCTGAGCAGCAGCGGCAGGGCCACCAGCGAGCCGCCGGCGCCGGTGAGGCCGAGCAGCAGGCCGAGCACGGCGCCGATGCCCAGCGCCTCCAGCAGCAGTATTTCCATCAGCGGTTCCAGGGCATGCGGGCCAGCAGCAGGGCCATGGCGCAGGTGTTGCTGAGGCCGGCGAAGGTCAGGCCGGCGCCGACGAAGGCGGCCAGGCCGTACCAGGCCGGATGCACCCAGGTGCCGAGGGCGACGCCCAGCAGCACCAGGCTGCCGGCGCTGATCTGCACCTGGCGCTGGAGGCTGATCACGCCGCTGGCGGCCTCTTCGGTGGGCAGGCCGCAGGCCACGCAGGCCTGGGTGCCGCCGTCGATCACCTGCACGCCGGGCAGCAGTTGCTGCAACTGCTCGGCGGCGCGGCGCGCGCGCTGGCCGCTGTGGCACAGCAGATAGAGTTCGTCGCCGCGCTGCAGGCCTTCCTGGCGCAACTGCTGCACCAGGGCGC
This sequence comes from Pseudomonadaceae bacterium, assembly GCA_033838285.1. Lineage (GTDB taxonomy): Bacteria > Pseudomonadota > Gammaproteobacteria > Pseudomonadales > Pseudomonadaceae > Aquipseudomonas. The sequence continues at coordinate 33,292 of JAJLLC010000008.1, read as the reverse complement.
CTGGGTTCAACTGGTCGAGTGGCACGTTGCGCGCGCCGGCCACGTGCTGGGCACGGAATTCCGCCGGGCTGCGCACGTCGATGAGGAAGCGCACATGCCCCTGCTGGCGCACGTTGGCGAAGCGCGGGGCGTCGATCAGGCAGACATTCTCGGTCATTTCAGGGTACTCCCCGGGGGTATATGGTTCAGGTGTATTTGGTGAAGATGGCGCGTACCCGCGCCAGGGTCTCGACGTCGTCGCGCGCGGGGTCGAGCACGGTTTCCTCGAGCAGGCACGCGAGCATCTCCTGGTAGGCCTTGTCGAGGGCCTTGCGCGCGGCGGAGAACTGCTGGGCGATGGCCTCGCATTCCTCGCCGCGGCGGATCATCGCCTGGATGCCGCGGATCTGGCCCTCGACGCGGGCCAGGCGCTTGAGCATGGCGTCCTGCTGCTGGTGGTTCGGGCTACTCATCTCAGGGCTCCAGGGGGCGGCGCAGGGTGAAGGCACCGCGCAGTTCGCCGGCGGCGAAGCCGCGGGCCCGATCCTGCGGGTAGTGGCGGTCGAGCAGCTGCGCCAGCTCGGGTTTGATCGCGCTGCCATGGCAGGCCAGACAGGGCTCGCCGGTGGCGATGGTGCGCATGTAGCGGAATTCGCCGTCCACCACTTCGGCACGGTTCAGGTTGGCGACGGCCTCGCCGGCCTGGCTGCGGCGCTGAAAATCTTCCAGCACGGCCTGCTCCCAGGCATCCGGACGGTTGCCCGGGTTGCGCAGGCGCAGGGCGGTACGCCCCACTTTCCAGGGCGCGACGCTGTGCTGCTGGGCGATGCCGGGAGCAAGCTGACGGCAGGCTTCCACGGCCTGCGTCGGGCCGCCCGCGGCAACCGCGGCCTGCACGGTGGTCAGCAGCTGTTGCTGGAAGGGCGGAATCAGGGCCTCGGCCTCGCGGCGCAGTTGCGCCAGGTCGGCGGCCTGGGCGAGCAGCGGGGTACAGCAGAGCAGGGTGGCGAACAGGCGCATCGGCATACTCCCTCTTGTATACAGGGGGGAGTATATGGGCGATGGAAGAAAAGGCAACCGTCGCTGGTCGCCTCAGCCGGCGGTCATTGGCCGCGGATCAGTTTGCGCAGCAGGAAGCGGTTGGGGTGGCAGGCCTCGGCCACGGCGCGCGGCAGCGGCAGCGGCTCGTCGTCCAGCCAGGCGGCCAGCAGCTCGCCGCACAGCGGTGCGCTGATCAGGCCGCGCGAGCCGTGGCCGCTGTTGACGTACAGGTCGTCGCGCCAGGGGCAGGGGCTGTCCGGCACCTGGCGGGCGTCCTTGCCGAGCACCGCGTAGGTCTCGGCGAAGGCCTCCGGATCGGCCAGCGGACCGACGATCGGCAGGTAGTCGGGGCTGGTGCAGCGGAACGCGGCGCGGCCCTCGAGCCGGGCCGGGTCGAGGCGGTCAGCACCGAGGCGCTCGGCCAGGTCCGCGGAAATTTCCCGCAGCAGTTCGAGGTTGCCGGCGTGTTCGGCGGCGGTGGGCGCCAGGTCGTCGCTGTGGAAGTCGAAGCTGGCGCCCAGGGTGTGCTCGCCGTCGCGTGGCGGCGCCACATAGCCTTCGGCGCAGACCACGCAAGCCAACTCGGCGCTGCGAGTGGTCTGCGGCAGGCGGCTGATCTGCCCGCGGATACGCTTGAGCGGCAGCTCGGCGGCGAAGCGGCGCACCTCGGCGGCGCCGGCCAGGATCGCCACCGGCGCCTCGGCCAGCAGACGTTCGCCGTCCAGGGCCTGCCAGTGGTCATCGACCCGGCGCAGTTCGAGGGCCTCGCTGTGGGGCAGCAGGCGAATGCGCGGGTGGCTGGCGAGCTGGCGACACAGCGCCGGTGGATGCACCCAGCCAGCCTCGGGGTAGAACAGGCCGCCGGCCGGCAGCGCGACGCCGGCGATGGCCTCGGCCTGCGCGCGCGTCAGGCTGTGCAGCAGGTCCGCCGGGAAGGCCTCGGCCAGCCTGGCCTGGCGTTCGCCTTCCTTGGCGTCGAAGGCCAGCTGCAGCACACCGCAGGCGGCCCAGTCGCGGCCCTGCTGCAGCTGCTGGAGCAGGCGGCGGGTGTGGCCGAAGCCGGCCAGCACCAGCTGCGACAGCGCGGTGCCGTGGGCGGACAGCTTGAGGTAGAGCACGCCCTGGGGGTTGCCCGAGGCTTCCTGGGCGACTTCGCCGTGGCGCTCCAGCAGGGTCACCTGCCAGCCGCGCGCGGCCAGGCTGGCGGCCGTGGCGCAGCCGGCCAGGCCGGCGCCGATGACCAGCGCCTCGCGCGCCGCCGGCCTCGGCGGGCGGGCATACCAGGGCTTGTCCGCCGTGGGCGTGGCGCCCTCGAAACGGCCGCAGAGCATCTCCCACTTCTTGCCATGCCCGGGCGCGCGGCGCATGGCGAAGCCGGCCTCGATCAGGCCGCGGCGCACCGTGCCCTTGCTGGTGAAGGTGGCCAGGCTGGCGCCGGGGGCGGACAGCCGCGCCAGTTCCCGGAACAGCGGCGGGGTCCACATCTCCGGGTTCTTGTCCGGGGCGAAGCCGTCGAGGAACCAGACGTCGATGCGCGCATCCAGCTGCGGCAGCATCTGCTGGGCGTCGCCGACCAGCAGGGTGAGGATCACCCGGCCGCCATCCAGCACCAGGCGCTGGAAGCCGGGGTGGATGGCCAGGTACTGCTCCAGCAGCTGTCCGGACCAGGGCGCCAGCTCCGGCCACAGGGCCAGGGCGCGGCGCAGGTCGGCGGGCGCCAGCGGGTATTTCTCCACGCTGACGAAGTGCAGGCGGGCGTCGCCCGGGGCATGGCGCGCGAAGGTCTGCCAGGCGCAGAGGAAGTTGGTGCCGGTGCCGAAGCCGGTTTCGCCGATCACCAGGCGCCCGCCGGCCGGCAGGGCGGCGCAGCGTGCGGCCAGGGCATTGCCCTCGATGTACACGTGGCGGGTCTCGCCGAGACCATCGTCGCGGGAGAAGTAGATGTCGTCGAACTGGCGGGAGCGTGGCTGGCCCTGCTCGTCCCAGTCGAGTTGGGCGTGGCGGAAATCGGTCATGCGGTCACCCTGGAGCGAGGTCGCGCATTGTAACGGTACGCCATGGGGGCTGGGGAATCCGCCGCCGGGCCGTCTCGGAAAGGTCCTCGCGGCCTGCTAGGCTGAGCGCATCGAGGCAAGGAGATGCACATGTTCGAGTCCGCCGAGCTGGGCCATGCGATAGACGAGGAAACCTATGAGCGCGAAGTGCCGGCGCTGCGCGAAGCGCTGCTGGAGGCGCAGTACGAGTTGAAGCAGCAGGGGCGTTTCCCGGTGCTCATCCTGATCAACGGCATCGAGGGTGCCGGCAAGGGTGAGACGGTCAAGCTGCTCAACGAGTGGATGGACCCGCGCCTGATCCAGGTCAGCACCTTCGACGTGCAGACCGACGAGGAGCTGGCCCGCCCGCCGGCCTGGCGCTTCTGGCGCCAGCTGCCGCCCAAGGGACGGATCGGCATCTTCTTCGGCAACTGGTATAGCCAGATGCTCCAGGGGCGGGTGCATGGCCACTTCAAGGATGCCGTGCTCGACCAGGCCATCGACGGCGCCCTGGCCCTGGAGCAGATGCTCTGCGACGAGGGCGCGCTGATCTTCAAGTTCTGGTTCCACCTGTCCAAGAAGCAGATGAAGGCGCGCCTCAAGGAGCTGCAGGACGACCCGCAGAGGGCCTGGCGCATCAGCCCGCTGGACTGGCTGCAGTCGAAGACCTACGACAAGTTCGTGCGCCACGGCGAGCGGGTGCTGCGCCGCACCAGCCGCGACTTCGCGCCCTGGTACGTGGTGGAGGGCAGCGACGAGCGCTACCGCAGCCTGATGGTCGGGCGCATCCTCCTCGACGGCCTGCAGGCGGCGCTCAAGGCCAAGGCGCGGCGCGTGCCGCAGCCGCATGTGGCGCCCATGGTCGCCAGCCTGGACAACCGCGGCCTGCTCGATGCACTGGATCTCTCGCAGAGCCTGGACAAGGACGAATACAAGGACCAGCTGGCCGCCGAGCAGGCGCGCCTGGCCATGCTGATGCGCGACAAGCGCATGCGCCGGCATGCCCTGGTGGCGGTGTTCGAGGGCAACGACGCGGCCGGCAAGGGTGGCGCCATCCGCCGCGTGGCGGCGGCCCTGGACCCGCGCCAGTACCGCATAGTGCCGGTCGCCGCGCCCACCGAGGAGGAGCGTGCCCAGCCCTACCTGTGGCGCTTCTGGCGGCATATCCCGCCGCGCGGCAAGTTCACCGTGTTCGACCGTTCCTGGTACGGGCGGGTGCTGGTGGAGCGGGTGGAGGGCTTCTGCGATCCGGCCGACTGGCTGCGCGCCTACGGCGAGATCAACGACTTCGAGGAGCAGCTGAGCCACGCCGGCGTGGTGCTGGTGAAGTTCTGGCTGGCCATCGACCAGGAGGAACAGTACCGCCGCTTCAAGGAGCGCGAGCAGATCGCCTTCAAGCGCTTCAAGATCACCGAGGAGGACTGGCGCAATCGCGACAAGTGGGACGCCTACTGCGATGCGGTGGGCGACATGGTCGACCGCACCAGCACCTCGATCGCGCCCTGGACCCTGGTCGAGGCCAACGACAAGCGCTTCGCCCGGGTCAAGGTGCTGCGCACCATCAACGAGGCGCTGGAGCGGGCCTTCGCCGAGGCCTGAGCACGCCGCGGCTCAGAAGGCGCGGCTTTCGATGATGTCGTTGGCCTGCTGCATGCGGCGGATGTAGAAGGCGATTTCGCGCTCGGCATCCACCCGGGTGAAGTAGGGGCCTTCCAGGGTGCCTTCGCGGGTGGCGAAGAAGTACTGGCCGTTGACCGCGCTGACCCGCTCGCTGCGGTAGTGGGTACCGGGGGCGGGATCTATGGTGCGTTGACCGAACATGGCAGGACCTCCTGCAGAAGCGTGCACTGTTTTCAGTCTAGTGCCTGGTCCGGGACGGGCGGCGTGACGCGACGGGTGGTCGTTTTCTGATCACTGAGCGCAGGCGGCAGCACAGTTTGTTCCTGTCTACATGGTCAACTGTGGCTGTCGGGGCGGTGCGCCGCCGCCTAGAATTGGGCTCTGCCCGCCCTCCAGTTCGAGTCCATCATGCACGTCTCTTCCGGCCGTTGGCTCTATGGCCTGTCGCTCGCCCTGACTACCGCCGTGCTCTGGGGCATCCTGCCGATCAAGCTCAAGGAAGTGCTGCGGGTGATGGATCCGGTCACGGTCACCTGGTACCGCCTGCTGGTGGCCGGCCTGATCCTGCTCGCCTGGCTGGCCGCCAGCCGTCGCCTGCCGCGCTTCGCCCCGCTCGGGCGGCGCGGTTTCGCCCTGCTGGCGCTGGCCATCGGCGGTCTGGTGGCCAACTACGTGCTCTACCTGGTCGGCCTCAACCTGCTCAGCCCCGGTACTACCCAGCTGGTGATCCAGATGGCGCCGATCCTGTTCCTGGTCGCCAGCCTGTTCGTCTTCCGCGAATCCTTCAGCCTCGGCCAGGGGATTGGCATGTGCGTGCTGCTGCTGGGCTTCGGCCTGTTCTTCAACCAGCGCCTAGACGAGCTGCTGACCTCGCTGACCACCTACACCACCGGCGTGCTGATCGTCCTGGCGGCGGCCTTCGTCTGGGTGTTCTACGGCCTGGCGCAGAAGCAGCTGCTGACCCAGTGGAGCTCGCCGCAGATCATGATGGTGATCTACCTGGCCTGCGCTCTGATCCTCACGCCCTGGGCCCATCCGCTCGAAGCCCTGCAGCTCAGCCCGCTGCAGGGCTGGCTGCTGCTGGCCTGCTGTCTCAACACCCTGGTGGCCTATGGCGCCTTCGCCGAGGCGCTGGCGCACTGGCAGGCCTCGCGGGTCAGCGCGACCCTGGCGATCACCCCGCTGGTGACCTTCGCCGCGGTGGCCCTGGCCGCCCTGTTCTGGCCGGGGCATGTGCAGCCGGAGCAGATCAATGCCCTCGGCTACGGCGGTGCCCTGCTGGTGGTGACCGGCTCGGCGCTGACCGCCCTGGGCCCCTCGCTGCTGGCGGGCTGGCGCGCGCGGCGGGCGGCCCTGGCCTCTTGAACGGGAGCGAAGCATGCACGACAACGAACTGGCACGGATCAACGGCAAGATACTCGCCGCAGGCGAGCAGCTGCCGGCGGTGACCCTGCACGACGGCAGCCGGGTACAGACCGGCACCGTGGCGACCATGCTGCACAATATCGAGCTGTAAAACCGCGGCGAGCGCGGCGTGGTGGAGCGCGAACTGGAACTGGCGGTGCCGATCCTGTGCCGGATCGGCCTGTTTCAGCTGTTCTCCCCGGAAGAGTGGATGGCGGCCGCGGACAACCCCGGCCGCCGCTTCGTCGGGCGCAAGGCCCGCGAATACCTCGGTTAGGCGCGGGCGCCCAGGCTCTCGGCCTTGCGCAGCCAGCTCTGGCGCTGCTCCTCGGTGGACGGGCGCACCGGGGCGAATTCGGCCAGGCGGCGGGTCTTGATGCCGCAGAAGCCGAGGATGGTGCGCACCATCTGCCGATGCGCCGGCGCGCCATAGACCCAGCGGAAGTACCAGGGCGGGGTGTCCAGGGTCACCAGCAGGTCGGCGGTGCGCCCGCTCAGCAGCTTGTCCCACAGCTGCGAGCGGTTGCGGTACTTGAAGGCGAAGCCGGGCAGGAAGATACGGTCGAAGAAGCCCTTGAGCAGCGCCGGCACGCCGCCCCACCAGACCGGATAGACGAAAACCAGGTGCTCGGCCCAGTGGATCTGCCGCTGTGCCTCCAGCAGGTCGGGCTCCAGTGCCTGGTTCTGCCCGAAGCCCTCGCGCAGTATCGGGTCGAACTGCAGCTCGCCCAGGTTCAGCTGGCGCACCGCATGGCCCCGGGCACGTGCGCCGCGCAGATAGGCCTCGGCGATGGCATGGCACAGGCTGTCGCGCTTGGGCGTGCCGAGGATCATCAGGATGCGCTTGCCGTCGCCCTCCAGCGGGGTGGCGCCACTCTTCGTCTCTTCAACCATGTTGTCCCGACTCCAGCATGTTTTCCGGACGCACCCAGGCGTCGAACTGTTCGTTGTTCAGATGGCCCAGCTGCAGGGCCGCCTCGCGCAGGGTCAGGCCCTCGGCGTAGGCCTTCTTGGCGATCTCGGCGGCCTTGTCGTAGCCGATGTGCGGGTTCAGCGCGGTCACCAGCATCAGCCCGCGCTCCAGGTGCGCGGCCATCTGCCGGGCGTCCGGCTGCAGGCCGGCGACACAGTGCTCGGCGAAGTTGCGGCAGCCGTCGGCGAGCAGGCGGATCGACTGCAGCAGGTTGTGGATGATCACCGGCTTGAACACGTTGAGCTGCAGGTGGCCCTGGCTGGCGGCGAAGGCGATGGCGGCGTCGTTGCCGAGCACCTGGCAGGCGAGCATGGACAGCGCCTCGCACTGGGTCGGGTTGACCTTGCCCGGCATGATCGAGCTGCCCGGCTCGTTGGCCGGCAGCTGCACCTCGGCGAAGCCGGCACGCGGGCCGGAGCCGAGCAGGCGCAGGTCGTTGGCGAGCTTCATCAGCGCCACGGCCAGGGTCTTCAGCGCCCCGGACAGGGCGACCAGCGGTTCGTGGCCGGCCAGCGCGGCGAACTTGTTGGGCGCGCTGACGAAGGGTAGCCCGGCCAGCACCGCCAGCTCGGCGGCCATGGCCTCGGCGAAGCCGCGCGGGGCGTTCAGCCCGGTGCCGACGGCGGTGCCGCCCTGGGCCAGTTCGCACACCGCCGGCAGGGCGGCGCGAATGGCCCGGTCGGCATAGCCGAGCTGGGCGACGAAGGCCGACAGTTCCTGGCCGAAGGTCACCGGGGTGGCGTCCATCAGGTGGGTGCGCCCGGTCTTGATCAGGCCCATGTGGCGCTCGGCCTGCTCGCTGAGGGCATCGGCCAGGGTGGCGATGGCCGGCAGCAGCAGCTGCTGCACGGCCTGTGCGGCGGCGATGTGCATGGCGGTGGGGAAGCTGTCGTTGGAGCTCTGCGCGCGGTTGACGTGGTCGTTGGGGTGCACCGGGCTCTTGCCGCCGCGGCCCTGGCCGGCCAGCTCGTTGGCGCGCCCGGCGATCACCTCGTTGACGTTCATGTTGCTCTGCGTGCCGCTGCCGGTCTGCCACACCACCAGGGGGAACTGTTCGTCATGCTGGCCGGCGAGGATCTCGTCGGCGGCCTGTTCGATCAGCCGGGCGATGTTCGGCGGCAACTCGCCGATGCGGTCGTTGACCCGCGCGGCGGCCTTCTTGATCAGCGCCAGGGCGTGCACCACGGCCAGCGGCATGCGCTGCTCGCCGATGGCGAAGTTGATCAGCGAGCGCTGGGTCTGCGCGCCCCAGTAGGCCTCGTCGGGGACCTCGATGGCGCCGAGGCTGTCGGTTTCGGTGCGGCTCATGCTGGCGTGCTCTCCAAGGGTTATGTCGGCAGTTTAGGCCCCCCTGCGCCGCGGCGGTTCCCCTGGCGGCTACCAGCGAGCCTGGGTGGAGCCGAGCCAGCCATAGGCGGCGCCGACCGGCACCTTCTCGCCCTGCGGGCCGCGCAGCAGGCCGTCGAAGCGGCCGAACCACTGGCGGGTGTCGGCGTAGAACAGGCCGAGCTTGGGGCAGGCGCGATGCAGCTGGCGCGGGGTGAAGCAGAGGTCCACCTGGCCGCTGGCGCTGGACAGGTGCCAGGGCTCCAGCGGGCCCTGCGGGCTCTGCTGGATCTGCACCGGCTCCTCCAGGTGCAGCAGTTCGCCGCCGAACCACAGGGCGTTCTCCGACAGGCCGCTGTGGTCGGTCCAGCCGGCGCCGAAGTTGCCGGCGATGCCGCCGGGGGCGGCGAAGGCGGCGCGGGTCCAGTGGCTGTTGAGCGGCCACACGCCGCGGGCGAAGTCCAGCGAGGCGAAGCTCTGGCCCGGGGTGCACAGGTACTGCCTGCCGCCCAGTTGCAGGTGGCCGCTGACCGGCAGGCCCAGCTGGCGGCAGGTGGCGTGGAAGGTGCGACGGCCCATGGGGCAGACCAGGTTGACCGATTCCAGATGCGGCGGGCGCTGCACGTTGAGGCCCAGGTGCAGGGGCCGGCCGCCGATGTCCGGCGCGCTGGCGCTCAGACGCACCGAGGTGCCGCGATCCTCGGCGCGCAGCTGCAGGCGCGCATGGCGGAATTCGTGGCTTTCCAGGGGCGTGGCCGGCAGCTCGCAGCCCAGCCCCAGGGGGCGCAGCTGGGTGCGGGTGGCGCTTTCGCCGCTGCGCAGGTCGAGGAAGTAGACGGCGCCGTAGCCCAGGTAGTCGAGATCGGCGAAGATCAGCGCCAGCATCCAGTCCGGCGTGGTGATGCACCAGTGGTTCCAGCGCTTGCGCCGGCCGCGGTTGCCGGGCAGGGCGCAATGCACCAGCGGGCGCGGCGACCAGCCGATGGCGGCCTCGCGTAGGCGCCCCCGGGCGTCGCACAGCGCTTGCGCCGTAGAAGAAAGCGGGTGGGTGAAACTGTTCATCGACACATCCATGTGTGGGCGCAGGTCCTGGCATGCCGGCGCTCGCGGTCAGGGCGGCAAGCATGCACATGAGAAACAGTACAGGGCAAGTGCTGGCTTTTTGCTAATCCCGCTTGTCGCTTCGGTGCTTGAGCGGCATGCACGGCGCGCGCAGAATGGCCGGCCGCCGAAACCCGCAAGGACTTCCTGGATGATTCGCCTGCGTGCCCTGTGTGCCCTTCTTCTCCTGCTCGCCAGCCCCTGGCTGCTGGCCGACCCGCAGGCCAGCCATGCCGCCGAGGCGCGGCGCTTTCTCGAACTGACCCGGACCGACAAGCTCACCGTGCCGGCCTATGCCCAGGTGCAGCAGATGTTCGCCCAGCGCTTCGCCGAGGCCCAGGGCCGGGACAGCCAGAAGCCCATCCTGGAGCGCTACCAGGCCCAGGCCAACGCCGCGCTGGACAGGGTGGTCGGCTGGCAGACCCTGCAGCCGGAACTGGTCGACCTCTATGTGCGCGCCTTCAGCGAGGCCGAGCTTAAGGAGCTGCTGGCCTTCTACCAGACGCCGCTCGGGCGCAAGGTGCTGGAGCGGATGCCGCAGCTGATGGCGATGTCCGCCCAGCTGACCCAGGACCGCCTGCAGCGCGCGGTGCCGGAAGTGAACCAGTTGCTCGCCGAGATGAGCGCCGAGCTCAAGCCCGCCAAGCAGTGAGGAGACCAGACAGATGACCATGCGCGACCAGATCATCGCCGCCCTGCAGCCGCTGCAGGCTGAGCACCTTGATGTGCTGGACGAGAGCCATATGCACAGCCGCGGCCAGGAGAGCCACTACAAGGCGGTGATCGTCAGCCCGGCCTTCGCCGGGCTGAATGCGGTCAGGCGCCACCAGAAGGTCTACGCCACCCTCGGCGAGCTGATGCAGCGGTTCCACGCCCTGGCCCTGCACACCTACACCCCCGAGGAGTGGGCACAGCAGGGCGCCGCGCCGGATTCGCCGACCTGCCGCGGCGGCAGCAAGCACGACCACTGAGCGCCAGTCTCTGGCCGCGATAGCGGTGCATGGGCTGCCCAGCCTTCCCGCCACTGATCCGGCGCAGCTGCAAGGCCGCGGCCGGCTGCGCTAGAATCGCCCCGCGCCGGCCCCCGCCGGCGCTTGCATTTCATCCCCGGTCCGCCCTTTGCGCGGGCGACCACTGGAGAGAGTCCCCATGACCGACAAGATCGTCGTGGCGGCGCTGTACAAGTTCGTTTCCCTGCCGGACTACGTCGCGCTGCGCGAACCCCTGCTGCAAACCCTGCTGGACAACGGCATCAAAGGCACCCTGCTGCTGGCCGAGGAAGGCATCAACGGCACCGTCTCCGGCAGCCGCGCCGGCATCGACGCGCTGCTCGCCTGGTTCCGCCAGGACCCGCGCCTGGCCGACATCGACCACAAGGAGTCCTACTGCGACGAGCAGCCCTTCTACCGCACCAAGGTCAAGCTGAAGAAGGAAATCGTCACCCTCGGCGTGCCGGGCGTGGACCCCAACCAGCGGGTCGGCACCTACGTCGAGCCCAAGGACTGGAACGCCCTGATCTCCGACCCCGAGGTGCTGCTGATCGACACCCGCAACGACTACGAGGTGGCCATCGGCACCTTCGAGGGCGCCATCGATCCCAGGACCAAGTCGTTCCGCGAATTCCCCGAGTACATCAAGGCCCACTTCGACCCGGCCCGGCACAAGAAGGTCGCCATGTTCTGCACCGGCGGCATCCGCTGCGAGAAGGCCTCCAGCTACATGCTCGGCGAAGGCTTCGAGGAGGTCTTCCACCTCAAGGGTGGCATTCTCAAGTACCTGGAGGAGGTGCCGCAGGAGCAGAGCAAGTGGCAGGGCGACTGCTTCGTCTTCGACAACCGGGTCACCGTGCGCCACGACCTCTCCGAGGGCGACTACGACCAGTGCCACGCCTGCCGCAACCCGATCTCCGCCGAGGATCGCCAGTCCGAGCACTACTCGCCGGGCATCAGCTGCCCGCACTGCTGGAACTCGCTGCCGGAGAAGACCCGCCAGGCCGCCCGCGAACGGCAGAAGCAGATCGAGATCGCCCAGGCGCGCAACCTGCCGCACCCCATCGGCTACAACTACAAGGCGCTGCAGGAAGGCTGAGCCAGATGTAGGGTGGGTTAGCCGCCTTCGCGGCGTAACCCACCTATATGAGGTTTCATGTGGCCCTGATGGTGGGTTAGGGTCTGCGACCTAACCCACCCTGCGGAATTTCGAGGAGTCCAGTTTGCGCTCAGCCCGCCTGCTCTACGTGATGGACCCCATGTGTTCCTGGTGCTGGGGCTTCGCCCCGGTCGTCGAGGCCCTGGCCGAGCAGGCCGGCGCGGCTGGCGTGCCGCTGCAGCTGGTGGTCGGTGGCCTGCGCCGCGAGCGCGCGGCCATGGAGCCGGCGGCGCGGGTGCGCATCCTCGCCCACTGGCAGGCGGTCAACGCCAGCACCGGCCAGCTGTTCAACTTCCGCGACGCCCTGCCCGAGGGCTTCGTCTACGACACCGAGCCGGCCTGCCGTGCCCTGGTCACTGCGCGCCAGCTGGACGAGCAGAGCGTGGTCCCGCTGGCCGGGCTGATCCAGCAGGCCTTCTACGCCGAGGGCCGCGACGTGACCCGCGCCCAGCTGCTGGTGGAGCTGGCCGAGCGTGCCGGCATCCCGCGCATCGAGTTCGCGGCCGCCTTCGACAGCGAGGCCATGCAGGCGGCCACCGCCGCCGACTTCGCCTGGGTGCAGGACCTCGGCATCGCCGGCTTCCCCACCCTGCTGGCCGAGCGTGACGGCCAGCTGGCCCTGCTGACCAACGGCTACCAGCCGCTGCAGGCCCTGGCGCCGCTGCTCGGGCGCTGGCTGGAGCGCGCCGTACATGCCTGACCGCCTGAGCTGGGTGGAGATCCGCCAGCTGGCCCTGCGCCATCGCAAGGGCCTTGTTTTGGCCAACCTGGTCGCCGTGTTCGCCACCCTGTGCAGCGTGCCCATCCCGCTGCTGCTGCCGCTGCTGGTGGACGAGGTGCTGCTGGGGCAGGGCGATGCCGCGCTCAAGGTGATGGACCGCTTCCTGCCGGCGACCTGGGAGAGCGCCGCCGGCTATATCGGCCTGATGCTGGTGCTGACCCTGGTGCTGCGCCTCGGCGCCCTGGTGGCCAACGTGCTGCAGGCGCGGCTGTTCGCCCGCCTGTCCAAGGACGTGATCTACCGCCTGCGCATCCGCCTGATCGAGCGCCTCAAGCACATCGCCCTGGGCGAGTACGAGAACCTCGGCGGCGGCACGGTCAGCGCGCACCTGGTCACCGACCTGGACACCCTCGACAAGTTCATCGGCGAAACCCTCAGCCGCGTGCTGGTGGCCCTGCTGACCCTGACCGGCACGGCGGCCATCCTGCTGTGGATGCACTGGCAGCTGGCGCTGCTGATCCTGCTGTTCAACCCGCTGGTGATCTACGCCACGGTACAGCTGGGCAAGCAGGTCAAGCAGCTGAAGAAGCTGGAGAACGACAGCACCTCGCGCTTCACCCAGGCGTTGACCGAGACCCTGGAGGCGATCCAGGAAGTGCGCGCCGGCAACCGCCAGGGCTTCTTCCTCGGCCGCCTCGGCCAGCGCGCCCGCGAGGTGCGCGACTATGCCGTGGCCTCGCAGTGGAAGAGCGATGCGGCCGGGCGCACCAGCGGCCTGCTGTTCCAGTTCGGCATCGACCTGTTCCGCGCCGTGGCCATGCTCACCGTGCTGTTCTCCGACCTGTCGATCGGCCAGATGCTCGCGGTGTTCAGCTACCTGTGGTTCATGATCGGTCCGGTCGAGCAGCTGCTCGGCCTGCAGTACGCCTACTACGCCGCCGGCGGCGCCCTGGCGCGGATCAACGAGCTGCTGGCGCGTGCCGACGAGCCGCAGCACGAGGGGCGCATCGACCCCTTCAAGGGCCGCGAGACGGTCGGCATCGAGGTGCGCGGCCTGCGCTTCGCCTATGCCGACGAGCCGGTGCTGAACGAGCTCAACCTGAGCATCGCGCCCGGCGAGAAGGTCGCCATAGTCGGCGCCTCCGGCGGCGGCAAGAGCACCCTGGTGCAGCTGCTGCTCGGCCTCTACAGCCCGCAGGCGGGGAGCATCCGCTTCGGCGGCGCGAGCCTGGAGGAGATCGGCCTGGAGGGGGTGCGCGAGCACGTGGCGGTGGTGCTGCAGCATCCGGCGCTGTTCAACGACACGGTGCGCGCCAACCTGTGCATGGGCCGTGAACGCAGCGACGAGGCCTGCTGGCAGGCCCTGGAGATCGCCCAGCTGGCGCCCGCCATCCGTGCCTTGCCGCAGGGCCTGGACAGCGTGGTGGGGCGCTCCGGCGTGCGCCTGTCCGGCGGCCAGCGCCAGCGCCTGGCCATCGCTCGCATGGTGCTGGCCGAGCCCAAGGTGGTTATACTCGACGAGGCCACCTCGGCCCTCGACGCCGCCACCGAGTACGCCCTGCACCAGGCCCTGGAACGCTTCCTCAATGGTCGCACCACGCTGATCATCGCCCACCGCCTGAGTGCGGTGAAACAGGCCGACCGGGTGCTGGTGTTCGACGGCGGCAGCATCGCCGAGGACGGCGACCACCAGCAGCTGATCGCCGAGGGCGGTTTGTACGCCAAGCTGTACGGGCATCTGCAGCACTGAGTCGCTGTTGCGCCCCTCTCCCTAACCCTCTCCCGTAAACGGGAGAGGGGATAAAGCAGCGAGGTCGTGGTTATTTGGCCTGCTCCCCCGACCACTTCTCCAGCGCCTTGATCCGCGCCTGGCTGTCGGCCATCGGCTTGGCCAGCGACTCCTCGTAGTAGTCCAGCCAGCTGCGCGAGCCCGGGGTCATGCCGGCCAGCTCGCGCATGCCTTCCTTCAGCGCGACCAGGGTCTGCTGGTAGTTGCGCTCCTGGCCGATCAGGGTGCGCGCCAGCATGCGCACGTTTTCCTGGTCCCGCTCGCGGGTGTCGGCAGCCTGAGGCGGCTCGTCCTGCGTGGCCGGCTGCCGTTGCTGCTGCTGGGAGAGCATCAGGATGAGCTTCTGCTGGTCCTTGAGCTGCTGCTGCAGCGGGCTGATCTGCAGCTGCAGGGCGGCGACCTCCTTCTGCAGCAGCTCGACACTGGCGCGGCTGGCCAGGGCCGCCTGGGTTTCCTCGTCCAGCTCGGCGGAGCCGCCGAGCGCGGCCACCACAATCCAGCCCAGCAGGTTCAGCAGCAGGGCTCCGGCCAGGGCGTAGATCAGCAGGCGGTCGAGCTTGCCGGCCCGTTCCAGCTGGTCGAGGCGCTGCTGGTCGCTCGGCAGCTCTTCCACGCTGCTGGTTTCGCCTTCGTCGCTCATGTCGGTTCGCTCTCGTTGGATGGCATATGGCCATTATCCTTCTCGAAACTGTCATTGCCTACCCGCAGGATAGCCAGGCGTGGCGCGGTGTCGCGCGGCGAGTGCCAATTGTCTGGAATTTGGCGCGAGTTTCCAGGCGTGGGCAAAAAGCCATCTATACCTGAAAGGTGCGCCAAGACCTTGCGCACGGCGGTTGGGAGAACAGGGTCGGATGAGCCAGGAAACAGCCACACAGGGAACGCGCATCGCCTCGCAATTGCTGCGGCTGGTCTGGCCCTTCGTCCTGGTGGTGACGATACAGGCGCTGCTAGCTGGCGGCAGCCTCTACCTGCACTCGGCGGTGCGCGCCTATGTGGCAGGCGAGAGCCTGTGGTCCAAGGGTCTCAAGGACGCCATCCACTACCTGGACCTCTATGTGCAGAGCGGGGCCGAGGAGCATCTGCACAAGTACCACGCGGCCATCGCCGTCCCCCTCGGCGACCACCAGTTCCGCGTCGCCCTGGACCAGCCGTCGCCGGACCTGGAAAAGGCCCGGCAGGGCATCCTGCAGGGCAAGAACCACCCCGACGACGTCGCCGGGATGATCTGGCTGTACCGCC
The DNA here is from genome assembly GCA_033838285.1 of Pseudomonadaceae bacterium. Classification (GTDB taxonomy): domain Bacteria; phylum Pseudomonadota; class Gammaproteobacteria; order Pseudomonadales; family Pseudomonadaceae; genus Aquipseudomonas. The sequence goes on along the minus strand of JAJLLC010000008.1, from coordinate 17,918 downwards.
ACTTCAGCTGGATCGGCTACCTGCGGCGTGCCGTCGAGCAATGGGCCCTGGGCGATCGCTACGTGTTCGAGCTGCAGGCGCTGGCCGCGGAAATCGACCAGGCACGCCAGCTCGGTGCGTCCACGGCCGAGCAGGTGCAGGCCTGGCGCTCGCGCATCGAGTCGCTCAACCGTGGCGCCACGCGGGCGGCCGAGGCCTTCTCGCAGATTCTCGGCGAGGCCTCGCGCGCGGTGTTCTGGCTGCTGGTGCTGGCCAACCTGGCCACCGCCGCGCTGCTGATAGGCCTGGCGCTGTGGCGCACGCACAAGCTGCTGCTCCAGCGCGAGGCCGCCGACCGCGCCCTGGCGGCGGTCAAGCAGCGGGCGCAGACCATCCTGGCGTCGATCGGCGACGCGGTGATCAGCCTCGATCAGGACGGCCGCATCGCCTACATGAACGGCGCCGCCGAACAGCTCACCGGCTGCGCCGCGACGCAGGCCCAGGGCGTGCCTTTCGAGCAGCTGTTCGCCATAGTCGACGAGCATGCCGAGGACGCCAGCGAGTCGCCGCTGCGGCAGATCATGCAGGGCGAGCCGGCGCTGGTCGGCGACTATCCCAAGCTGATGCGCCGCCCGGACGGCAGTTCGGTGGCGATCAACCTGGTCGGCACGCAGATCCAGGAGCAGGGCAGGGTCAGCGGGGTGGTCATGGTGCTGCACGACATGACGCGCGAGCGCCAGTTCGTCGCCAACCTGTCCTGGCAGGCCAGCCACGACGCGCTGACCGGCCTGGCCAACCGCCGCGAGTTCGAATATCGGCTGGCCCAGCTGCTGGCGCGCATGCTGCGCCAGCCGGGGCGACACGCGCTGATGTTCATCGACCTGGACCAGTTCAAGCTGGTCAACGACACCTGCGGCCATGCCGCCGGCGACGAGCTGCTGCGCCAGGTCTGCCACGAGCTGCAGCAGCACCTGCGCGAGGGCGACACCCTGGCGCGCCTGGGCGGCGACGAATTCGGCGTGATTCTGGAGAACTGCCCGGGCGAGGCCGCCCTGCGCGTCGCCGAGGCGCTGCGCCAGGCGGTACAGGCGCTGCGTTTCGCCTGGGGCGGGCGGGTGTTCACGATCAGCGCCAGCATCGGCCTGGTGCAGGTTCCGCCGGGTCAGATCAGCCTGGCCGAACTGCTGCGCACCGTCGACCTGGCCTGCTACGCGGCCAAGGAGCGCGGGCGCAACCGGGTGCACTGCTGCCAGCCGGACGATTCCGAGCTGTCCCTGCGGGTCGGCGAGATGGGCTGGGTGCAGCGCCTGCAGCGCGCCCTGGAGGAGAACCGCTTCCGCCTGCATGCCCAGCCGATCATGGCGCTGCACGGCGCCGCCGAAGGCGAGCACCTGGAGATACTGCTGCGCCTGCAGGGCGAGGAGGGCGAGCTGATCGCCCCCGGCAGCTTCATGCCGGCCGCCGAGCGCTACGGCCTGATGCCGCAGATCGACCGCTGGGTGGTGCGCCACACCCTGGAGGCCCTGGCTCGTGTGCGCAGCCAGCGGCCCGAGGCGCAGCCGTCCTGCTGTGCGGTCAACCTGTCCGGCGCCAGCATCGGCGACCCCGAGTTCCTCGCCTTCATCCGCGAGCAGTTCGAGCGCCTGGAGGTGCCTCCGCAGATCATCTGCTTCGAGATCACCGAGACCGTGGCCATCGCCAACCTGACCGAGGCCTCGCGCTTCATCAACGAACTCAAGGCCCTGGGCTGCAGCTTCTCGCTGGACGACTTCTGCGCCGGCATGTCCTCCTTCATATACCTCAAGCGCCTGCCGGTGGACTACCTGAAGATCGACGGCAGCTTCGTCCGCGAGCTGCTGGACGAGCCGATCGACCGCGCCATGGTCGAGATGATCAACCAGATGGGCCACCTCATGGGCAAGCGCACCGTCGCCGAATTCGTCGAGAGCGCCGAGGTGCTGGAGGCATTGCGCGAGATAGGCGTGGACTTCGCCCAGGGCTATCACCTCGGCAAACCGCGGGCGCTGATGGCGCTGTTGCTGGAGTCGGAAGCGCGCCTGGCAGCCAACTGAACCGCCATGGCAAGAATTCGTTACGCAACCCGGGGTGTCCGGGTAGCGCCTCCGGTCGAATCCAGGTCTGTAAGAAAAACTTGCCACGCATCCGGGCGGTTGCGGTCCGCGCCGTTCCCGCCGCGGCTTGTCTGCCCGCCGTGCAGGGATTGTGATGAGGGGCATAGGCTCGCGCCGCCAACGAGGGCACCTCTGCCCACAACAACAACCAGGGAGGCCGGATGAACGCCGTGGCCAAGATCGATCAGCACAACCCCATCGGAACCGACGGTTTCGAGTTCGTTGAATTCACCGCGCCGACGCCGGAGGGCATCGAGCAGCTGCGCCAGCTGTTCACCGCCATGGGCTTCACCGAGACGGCCAAGCACCGCTCGAAGGAAGTCTGGCTGTTCCAGCAGAACGACATCAACTTCGTCCTCAACGGCAACCCCACCGGCCATGTCCGCGCCTTCGGCGAGAAGCACGGGCCGAGCGCCTGCGCCATGGCCTTCCGGGTGAAGAACGCGGCCCAGGCCGCCGCCTACGTCGAGCAGCAGGGCGCCAAGCTGGTCGGCAGCCACGCCAACTTTGGCGAACTGAACATCCCCTGCGTCGAGGGCATCGGCGGCTCGCTGCTGTACCTGGTCGACCGTTATGGCGACAAGACCATCTACGACGTCGATTTCGAATACATCGAGGGCCGCTCGGCGGGCGACCATGCCGTCGGCCTGCAGCAGATCGACCACCTGACCCACAACGTCAAGCGTGGGCAGATGGACGTCTGGTCCGGCTTCTACGAGCGCATCGCCAACTTCCGCGAGATCCGCTACTTCGACATCGAGGGCAAGCTCACCGGCCTGTTCTCCCGCGCCATGACCGCGCCCTGCGGCAAGATCCGCATCCCGATCAACGAGTCGGCCGACGACAAGTCGCAGATCGAGGAGTTCATCCGCGAGTACCACGGCGAGGGCATCCAGCACATCGCCATGAGCACCGACGATATCTACGAGACAGTGCGCCGCCTGCGCACCAACGGCGTGGACTTCATGACCACCCCGGACACCTATTATGAAAAGGTCGACAGCCGCGTGGCCGGCCACGGCGAGCCGCTGGACCAGCTGCGCGAGCTGAACATCCTGATCGACGGGGCGCCGGGCGACGACGGCATCCTGCTGCAGATCTTCACCAACACGGTGATCGGCCCGATCTTCTTCGAGATCATCCAGCGCAAGGGCAACCAGGGCTTCGGCGAGGGCAACTTCAAGGCGCTGTTCGAATCCATCGAGGAAGACCAGCTGCGGCGTGGCGTGATCTCCGAGGAGTAGTCATGTACCGATTTTCTACTGCGCTGGCCCTGGCGGTGTTGCCGCTCCGCTCCGGTTGCTCATTGACCGGCATGTCAACTGCGCACTTTCGCGAAGCGGCGCCTAGCCAGGCCTGCGCTCGCTACGAAACTCGATACATGACAGGAGCTCCGCGATGAGCCGCAAATGGATCAGCTTCCCCCTGCGCGAGGGCGAGCACTCGCGCCAGGCCCACTGCGATTTCCCCGAGGGCACCTACGAGCGGGAGATGGGCCGCGAGGGCTTCTTCGGCCCGGTGACCCACCTGCACCACAAGCACCCGCCCACCGGCTGGATCGACTGGGAAGGGCCGCTGCGCCCGCACGCCTTCAACTTCAACCGGATCGCCAGCGAGCGCGACTGCCCGCTGGAAGCGCCACTGTGCCTGCACAACGCCGATGTGAAGCTGCGCGTGTGGAAGACCCATGGCGCCATGCACCACCTGGTGCGCAACAGCGACGGCGACGAGCTGCTGTTCGTGCATGACGGCGCCGGCCACTTCTACTGCGACTTCGGCCACCTGGAGTACCGCGACGGCGACTACCTGCTGATCCCGCGTGGCACCGCCTGGCGCATCGAGCCGACGACGCCCAGCCACTTCCTGCTGATCGAAAATACCGACGGCGCCTACCAGCTGCCGGACAAGGGGCTGCTCGGCCCGCAGGCGATCTTCGACCCGGCGGTGCTCGACCACCCGCGCCTCGATGCCGCCTTCAAGGCCCAGCAGGACGAGCAGACCTGGCAGGTGCGCATCAAGCGGCGCAACCAGATCAGCACCGTCACCTATCCGTTCAACCCGCTGGATGCGGTGGGCTGGCACGGCGACAACACGGTGGTGCGCCTCAACTGGCGCGACATTCGCCCGCTGATGAGCCACCGCTACCACCTGCCGCCGTCGGCCCACACCACCTTCGTCGCCAATGGATTTGTTGTGTGCACCTTTACCCCGCGCCCGGTCGAGTCAGATCCCGGTGCGCTCAAGGTGCCGTTCTTCCACAACAACGACGACTACGACGAGGTGCTGTTCTACCACCGCGGCAACTTCTTCAGCCGCGACAACATCGAGGCCGGCATGGTCACCCTGCACCCCTGCGGCTTCCCCCACGGCCCGCACCCCAAGGCGCTGAAGAAGGCCCAGGAAGACCCGGCCACCTTCGCCGAGGAAGTGGCGGTGATGATCGACACCCGCCGCGCGCTGGAGGTGGCCGAGGCCGCCGCCGCCGTGGACGTCCCCGAATACGTGAACTCCTGGCGTGCGCCGGGCAAGGAATCCTGATGAAACTCGCTTCACTCAACCAGGGCCGCGACGGCGAACTGATCGTCGTCTCCCGCGACCTGACCCGCGCCGTCAAGGTGCCGCAGATCGCCGCTACCCTGCAGGCCGCGCTGGACGATTGGGCGAGCAAGCGCCCGCAACTGGAAGCGGTGTATCAGCGCCTCAACGACGGCCTGGAGCAGGGCGCCTTCGCCTTCGACCAGGCCGCCTGCGCGAGCCCCTTGCCGCGCGCCTACCACTGGGCCGACGGCAGCGCCTACGTCAACCACGTCGAGCTGGTGCGCAAGGCCAGGGGCGCGGAGATGCCGGAATCCTTCTGGCACGACCCGCTGATGTATCAGGGCGGGGCGGACGCCTTCATCCCGCCGCACAGCCCGATCCGCCTGGCCGACGAGGCCTGGGGCATCGACCTGGAAGCCGAGCTGGCGGTGATCACCGACGACGTGCCGATGGGCGCCACGGCGGCCGAGGCGGGCGAACATATCCGCCTGCTGCTGCTGGTCAACGACGTATCGCTGCGCAACCTGATCCCCGGCGAGTTGGCCAAGGGCTTCGGCTTCTATCAGAGCAAGCCGTCGTCGAGCTTCTCGCCGGTGGCGGTGACCCCGGACGAGCTGGGCGAGGCCTGGAAGGACGGCAAGGTGCACCGCCCGCTGGTGTCGCACATCAACGGCGCGCTGTTCGGCCAGCCCAACGCCGGGGTGGACATGACCTTCAACTTCCCGACCCTGGTGGCCCACGCGGCCAAGACCCGCCCGCTGGGCGCCGGCACCATCATCGGCTCCGGAACTGTCTCGAACTACGATCGCAGCGCGGGTTCGAGCTGCCTGGCCGAGAAGCGCATGCTGGAGATCATCGAGCAGGGCGAGGCGAAGACGCCCTTCCTCAAGTTCGGCGACCGGGTGCGCATCGAGATGTTCGATGCCGCAGGGCAAAGCATCTTCGGCGCCATCGACCAGGCGGTGGAAAAGTACCAGCCGTAGGATGGGTGGAGGCGCCCTGCGCCGATACCCATCGCCGCGGGTTCGATGGGTATCGCTACGCTCCACCCATCCTACAAGGAGCCTACATGCTGACTCTCTATTCCTACTGGCGCTCCAGCGCCGCCTACCGGGTGCGCATCGCCCTCAATCTCAAGGGCCTGGCCTACCGCCAGGTGCCGGTGCACCTGGTCAAGGATGGCGGCCAGCAGCATGCGGCTGAGTACCAGGCGCTGAACCCGCAGGGCCTGGTGCCGCTGCTGGTGGACGAGGGCAATGGCGGGGTGCGCATCGCCCAGTCGCTGGCCATCCTCGAATACCTCGACGAAGTCTTCCCGGTGCCGGCCCTGCTGCCGTCTGAACCGGCCCAGCGCGCCCAGGTGCGCGCCCTGGCCCTGCATATCGCCTGCGATATCCATCCGCTGAACAATCTGCGCGTGCTGCAGTATCTGAGCGCCGAGCTGGGCGCCTCGGACGAGGCGAAGAATGCCTGGTATCGGCACTGGGTGGGCAAGGGATTGGCGGCGGTGGAGCAGGGGCTGACGGTGTTTGGCGGTGGCCTGTCGTTGGGCAATCGGCCGGGGTATCTGGAGGCCTGCGTGATTCCGCAGCTGTATAACGCGCGGCGCTTTGCCTGTTCTCTGGAGGCTTTTCCGCGCCTGTTGGAGATGGAGGGGCGCTGTCTGGCTCTGGATGCCTTCAAGGCAGCTGCACCCGAGGCGCAGCCCGACGCGGTGCTCTAGTTCCCTCTCCCGTTTACGGGAGAGGGTTAGGGAGAGGGCGCTTCTGCTCCTGCGCGCTTTCGTGCCGCTGCTCATTTCCGCATTTTGTGTTCGCAGTGGTTCCGCCCTGCTGGGCGGGTTCCTTTTGGCAGTTGCCCCAAAAGGAACCAAAAGGTCTTGCCCCGCCATCCGGCCCTACGCTTCGCTCCGGGTTCGTTCGCTCCATCGCTGCTCCAGGGGCACGCGTCGAAGGGCCATCCTTGGCCCATCGTCGCTCTCGCGGCATCCATGCCGCTCAACCCCTTCCACAACGATTCCGCTCACCCTCCTGAAGGGGCGTTTGTTGTTGCCTGACAGTTCGACGAATTGGCAAGCGAAGCGTGGCGGCTATCAATTCGCGAAGCGTAAAGAAAAACCACCAGGCAACTCGGAGCCCGAGTCCCCGTCAGGAGGCCGAGTGGAGGTGTTGCGCAGGGGGACGAGCCGCATGGATGCGGCGAGAGGCGTAAAGGGCCAGGACGGCCCTTGTACGCCGGCCCCCGGAGTGGCACCGGAAGGAGGGAAGTCTGGCCGTAGGCCAGACCCGGATGTCGGGGTGGCCTTCTCTTTGGTTACTTTCTCTTGGCCATACAAGAAGAAACGCAGCGAAGCGGAGTAACAGCCGTAGGCTGGCCCGCAGGGCGAGCGCAGCGAGTCAAGTGACTCGCCGTAAGGGCGAAAGGGGAGGAGTCATTCAGCGCATTGCACGGGAGAAAAATCGGTCCTCTTCTGTCCTTTTCTTTGGCCTATGTGTTAGTCAGGTGAAAGGCAGGAAACGGCCAATAGCAGTCACTCACTGCCAGCAGAGTCAGCGCTTCCCCCATCAGCATAAATATCGTGGCCTGTTCCCAATTATCCTTTATCCATCAGGCTGGTGTGGATCATTCCGACGGCCCAAGTTGTGCCGAAAAACCCTTCAAAGTGTCAGCCAAGAACTGACGGTACTCATCGGGTGTACAGATGGCCCCCATCGTTGAATATTCAATCGTTTCCGCACTGGTCTGAATCTGGTCGTGGCCTCTGTCGAAATGTACTTCCTCTTGGGGCAGCCATTCCAAGGATCTACTCCACGCAGAGAACTGACGAAGGCTGTCTGAGCCTTCCAGTCCGACCTCGGCAATGTACTTGACCAATACCGGAAGATCATCGTCGGCGCTTCTCGCCCCGGCAAATCCCTCGATGATTACCGCACCACAGACTTCCCAGGAGTCATCTGATTGAATGGCAAATACGTTTTGCAGCAGGTCGGTCAGATTTTGTTTGACGGCGTTGTACTTTCTTCGCAACTGTACAACCTTTTCACCGCAAACCTTCTTTCTGTTGGCCACCTCTCGGGGATCTCCCGGCGGGAGCATCCACCTGAGCTCACCAATGAATAGCGTTTTGCTCTGCGGATCCACGAGAACCAGATCCAACTCTTCATTCACCCTGCCCAACGCCACGTAGACATTGGCCTTATACAAAGGCCACTTGGTACTGATCTTTGCCAGGAGATCCTGAACCATTTTGTCTTCAAACAGCCCGCTTTGAGCATCAAACTTTGTCGGCTCCTGACGGGCCTGCAGAGTTAGCAGATTGCGTTCTAGATGGGAAGTGATGATGTGTATGCAGGGCAGCGCGAGCTTGCCAACTGCTAGCTTGATGAAGGGTTGGAGTGCAGGATCGGGGACAGCTACTTGATTTCCAAATGTGAGGCGGTCAACGAATGAGCCTACAGCGGATTCGTCGATGGAAGACATTTCGATCAGGTCACTTATCAGTTGCTTTCGGCTCAGAACCAAGACCAGTGATTCCTCACCGCCGCCCCTCAATTTGTATCTCCGGGCACCAAACTCCACGGCGACAAGGTGGTACATGCACCTTATCGCCAAGGCGTTAAGCAGAAGGGTAGTTTCCTGACGACCTCCCCACTCGAATACCCAACCATCAGGAATGAGAAAAGGTTGCTGACAGAGATCCCGCGCAAGCTGATGGGCGAGGTGCGGTAGGTAGTTATAGCGCAGAACTCGATTTTTTAACGTCACCGTCTCTGTAATTTGCCTGACAACGACTGGCAGATCATTGGTCGCCTTCATCCAGGCGTACAATATAACGGAGTATGTGATTACTCCTGGCTCGATATGACCTATCCCCTCTAGCACGGAATAGGAGGAATCGTGGTAAACCTCATCAGTCACTTCTAGCTGGATGGTATTATTTACTTGTTTTAAGACCACCTTCCCACCATAAACCGAAGAGATGATCTGCATGGCCGCGCTGTACTTCACACCTTCTTGAATGATGGCAATCGCTCGACGGCACAACATGTCAGATGTTTTCCGAGGGACTTCATGATTTGAATCCGTCTTGACCTCGGCTTTTGCCCGCAGAAGTGCGTGTTTGATGGAGTATTTGAGCCGGTCGACCAGGCCCTCAAGTTTCTGAATCTGTGACTCATCATGGGCGGCAGTTCGGAACATCCAGATTTGATGATCCTCGAACGCTGTCAGCAGATACCAGGCGACAAGCGTCCAGTCCAAGTGTGGTAAATCAAGGGAAAGGTACTTTTCATCCACAAGCCTTTCGACTTTCTCAAGCAACATTTTATCCACTGACATCATTTCCCTATGGGTAGTGCTAAGTCCGCTCGGCTGCTTCGGCAGAGTCGCGATTGACAGGCGGATTGCTTGTGATTGTGCGCCAGGCGACCTTCTCTAATCGAGCCCCTGCGACCAACTATCTACCCCTCATGCCGCTGTTGGCTGCTGCCGAATGCGTCGGGCGGCTCCTGGTCTAGAACGGACACAGCCAATAGGAGAAAGGGGACGGATTTTCACTACTCTAAACGTCCGCTTTTGGCCGATAGCAGACACCAGAGGGCTGCAAGCTCGCAGCTCAGTCGGGCGATCTCAATCCAACGGCAACTCCGTAGTCCTCTTCACCTCACTCATCGCAATATGCGAATGCGCCTCCTGCACATGCGGGCGCTGCAACAGATGGTCGCGCAGAAAGCGCTCGTAGTCGGCGATGTCCTTGGCCACCACCTTGAGCAGATAGTCCGAGCCGCCGGCCATGGTGTGGCACTCCAGCACCTGTGGATAGCCGACCACCGCCTGCTCGAACTCGTCCAGGTTGTTGCGGCCATGGGCCGAGAGCTTGATATCGACGAATACCGTGATGCCCAGGCCGAGCTTCTTCGGGTTGAGCAGGGCGACCTTGCGCTCGATCAGCCCTTCCTCCTGCATGCGGTGGATGCGCCGCCAGCAAGGCGATTGCGACAGCTCAACCTTCTCGGCGATCTCGGCGGCGGAGAGGTCGGCGTTGTGCTGCAGCAGGCGGAGGATGCGGCGGTCGATGGGGCTCAGGGATTCCTGCATGAATTGTTCTCTTTATTGGTCATGAAGGGATAAGTCATGCGCAGTATCCCGCTGCAGGCCCGAAAAAAGAAAGAAAAATCCAGAACTCCTCGGTCATAGTTTTGCCCATATGACCCGTCGCGGTGATCCCGCGCCAGGGTTTAACGGCAGTGCTCAACAGGCACGCCACGCTCAGCACAAGAACAAAAGGAGCGCCCCATGTCTCTGGCCGAAATCCGTCTGGACGACAAGTACCGTGTAGCCACGGGTCAGTTCTACCTCACCGGCACCCAGGCCCTGACCCGCCTGCCCATGTTGCAGAAGCAGCGTGATGCCGCCTTCGGCCTCAATACCGCCTGCTTCATCTCCGGCTACCGGGGTTCGCCCCTGGGCAACCTGGACAAGAGCCTGTGGGAGGCCAAGCAGTTCCTCCAGGAAAACCACATCCACTTCCAGCCTGGGGTCAACGAGGAGTTGGGCGCCACCGCCGTGTGGGGCAGCCAGCAGGCCAACCTGTTCCCCGGTGCGCGCTACGACGGCGTGTTCGCCATGTGGTACGGCAAGGGCCCGGGCGTGGACCGCTGCGGCGACGTGTTCAAGCACGGCAACTCGGCCGGCGTGTCCCCGCACGGCGGCGTGCTGCTGCTGGCCGGCGACGACCACGGCTGCAAGTCCTCGACCATCGCCCACCAGAGCGAGCACGCCTTCATCGCCGCGTCGATTCCGGTACTGAACCCGGCCAACGTCCAGGAGATGCTCGACTACGGCATCATCGGCTGGGAGCTGTCGCGCTACAGCGGCTGCTGGGTGGCGCTCAAGACCATTGCCGAGAACGTCGATTCCTCGGCCGTGGTGGAGGTCGATCCGCTGCGCGTGAAGATCAATTTGCCGACCGACTTCCAGCTGCCGGAAGACGGCGTGCACATCCGCTGGCCGGACCCGCCCCTGGCGCAGGAAAAGCGCCTGAACATGTACAAGATCTATGCCGCGCGGGCCTTCGCCCTGGCCAACAACCTCGACCAGATCAAGCTCGACTCGCCCAACCCGCGCCTCGGCATCATCACCACCGGCAAGTCCTACCTGGACGTGCGCCAGGCCCTGGATGACCTGGGCCTGGACGAGGCGCTGTGCGCCAGGGTCGGCCTGCGCGTGCTGAAGATCGGCATGAGCTGGCCGCTGGAGCCGGTGTCTGTGCACCACTTCGCCGAGGGCCTGGACGAGATCCTGGTGGTCGAAGAGAAGCGCAGCATCATCGAAGACCAGCTCACCGGCCAGCTGTACAACTGGCCGGTCGGCAAGCGCCCACGGGTGGTGGGCGAGTTCGACGAGGCGGGCAACTCGCTGCTGCCCAATCTGGCCGAACTGACCCCGGCGATGATCGCCCGGGTCATTGCCAAGCGCCTCGCGCCGATCTACACCAGCCCGCAGATCGAGGAGCGCCTGGCCTTCCTCGCTGCCAAGGAAGCCGCGCTGGCGGCGCCCAAGCACGACACCAAGCGCACCCCGCACTTCTGCTCCGGCTGCCCGCACAACAGCTCCACCCAGCTGCCGGAAGGCAGCCGCGCCCTCGGTGGGATTGGCTGCCACTACATGACCCAGTGGATGGACCGGCGTACCGACACCTTCACCCAGATGGGCGGCGAGGGCGCCACCTGGATCGGCCAGGCGCCGTTCACCGAGACCAAGCACGTGTTCCAGAACCTCGGCGACGGCACCTACTTCCACTCCGGCCAGCTGGCCCTGCGTGCGGCCGTGGCCTCCGGGGTGAACATCACCTACAAGATCCTCTACAACGACGCGGTGGCCATGACCGGCGGCCAGCCGATCGACGGCGAGCTGCGTATCGACCAGCTCAGCCAGCAGGTCTACGCCGAGGGCGTGAAGCGCATTGCCCTGGTCAGCGACGAGCCGGACAAGTACCCGACCCGCGCCACCTTCGCGCCCATCGTCACCTTCCACCATCGCCGCGAGCTGGACGCCGTGCAGCGCGAGCTGCGCGAGATCAAGGGCACCACGGTGATCCTGTATGACCAGACCTGCGCCACCGAGAAGCGCCGCCGGCGCAAGCGCGGCAAGCTGGCCGATCCGCAGAAGCGCGCCTTTATCAACTCGGCCGTGTGCGAGGGCTGCGGCGACTGCAGCGTGAAGTCCAACTGCCTCTCCGTGCTGCCGCTGGAGACCGAGCTGGGGCGCAAGCGCGAGATCGACCAGAACGCCTGCAACAAGGACTTCTCCTGTGTCGAGGGCTTCTGCCCGAGCTTCGTCACCGTGCACGGCGGCGGCCTGCGCAAGCCCGAGGCCCTCGGCGCCAAGGCGCTGTTCGTGGCCCTGCCGGAGCCGCGTCAGCCGCAGCTCGACCGGCCCTGGAACATCCTCCTGCCGGGTGTCGGCGGCAGCGGCGTGACCACCGTCGGGGCCCTGCTGGGCATGGCCGCGCACCTGGAAGGCAAGGGCTGCACCGTGCTCGACCAGGCCGGTCTGGCGCAGAAATTCGGCCCGGTGACCACTCACGTGCGCATCGCCGCTAAGCAGAGCGACATCTACGCGGTGCGTATCGCCGCCGGTGAAGCCGACCTGCTGCTGGGCTGCGACCTGATCGTCGCGGCGGGCGATGAATCGCTGACCCGCCTCAACGAGCAGATCAGCAATGCCGTGGTGAACAGCCACGAGTCCGCCACCGCCGAGTTCACTCGCAACCCGGACGCCCAAGTGCCCGGCGCGGCCATGCGCCAGGCGATCAGCGACGCGGTCGGCGCCGAGAAGACCCACTTCGTTGATGCCACCCGCCTGGCCACGCGCCTCTTGGGCGACAGCATCGCCACCAACCTGTTCCTGCTCGGCTTCGCCTATCAGCAGGGGCTGCTGCCGATCAGCGCCGAGGCCATCGAGAAAGCCATCGAACTCAATGGCGTTGCCGCCAAGCTGAATCTGCAGGCCTTCCGCTGGGGCCGTCGTGCGGTGCTAGAACGCGAGGCCGTGGAGGGGCTGGCGCGCCCAGTCGAGGCCGCCGAACCACTCTGTAAAACCCTGGAAGAGATCGTCGAGTGGCGCGTGGACTTCCTTACCCGCTACCAGAACGCCGGGCTGGCGCGCCGCTATCGCCAGCTGGTCGAGCGCGTGCGCGATGCCGATACGGCGGACGATCTGGCGCTGTCCAAGGCCGTCGCCCGCTACTACTTCAAGCTCCTGGCCTACAAGGATGAGTACGAGGTGGCGCGCCTCTACAGCGAGCCGGAATTCCGCCAGCAGCTCGAGGCGCAGTTCGAGGGCGACTACAAGCTGCAGTTCCACCTCGCCCCGGCCTGGCTGGCCAAGCGTGACGCGGTTACCGGCGAGCCGCGCAAGCGCGAGCTGGGGCCGTGGATGCTCAATGTGTTCGGCGTGCTGGCCAAGTTCCGTTTCCTGCGTGGCACGCCCCTGGACCCGTTCGGCTATGGCCACGACCGCCGCGTCGAACGCCAGTTGATCAGCGAGTACGAGAAGACCGTGGACGAGCTGCTGGCCCAGCTCAAGCCGAGCAACTACCGCACCGCCGTGGCCATCGCCGCGCTGCCGGAACAGATCCGCGGCTACGGCCCGGTGAAGGAGCGTTCCATCGCCAAAGCCCGCCAGCAGGAAAAGTTGCTCCGCGAGCAGCTGGCCAAAGGCGACGAGGTGCAGAGCGTACGGCTGTTCCAGCCGGCGGCGTAGCTCGCAGTGCGCTAGCGGGGTGAAATCGGTCGCCCCGCATGGCCACCGCCGCAGGCGATACCCGCTAACGAGGCCCTGTCCGTGACAGGCCACCAGACAAACAAGAACGAGGTAACCCAATGTCCGTCTTCGCTCATCCTGACTTCGACCGCCACGAGCAGGTGGTCTTCTGCCATGACCAGGCGTCGGGTCTGAAAGCCATCATCGCCATCCACGACACGCGCCTCGGGCCGGCGCTGGGTGGCTGCCGGATGTTCCCCTATGCCAGTGACGACGAGGCCCTGCGCGATGTGCTGCGGCTGTCGCGCGGGATGACGCTGAAATCCTCGCTGGCCGGGCTCAAGCTCGGCGGCGGCAAGGCGGTGATCATCGGCGACCCGCATACCGGCAAGAACCAGGCGCTGCTGCACGCCATGGGCGACTTCGTCGACAGCCTTGGCGGGCGCTACATCACTGCCGCCGACTCCGGCACTGGCGATGCCGAAATGCAGGCCTTTGCCCAGCGCACCCGCCATGTGGTCGGCGCCACGCCGCGCACCCTGCTCGACGGCAGCGTCGCCAGCGGCGACCCGTCGCCGTCTACCGCCTACGGCGTCTTCGTCGGCCTCAAGGAAGCGGTGCGCCAGCGCCTCGGTCGCGACGAGCTGACCGGGCTGAAGGTGGCGATCCAGGGCGTCGGCCATGTCGGCCTGGGGCTGGCGCGGCACCTGAAAGCGGCGGGCGCCGAACTGTGGGTGGCGGACATCTTCGATGCCAACGTCAAGCAGGCAATGGACGAGCTGGGAGCCAACGTGGTGCGCCCGCAGGACATCTACGGTCTCGACGTAGACGTCTTCGCGCCCTGCGCCATGGGCGGCATCCTCAACGAGCAGACCCTGGAAGTGCTGCGTGCCCCGGTGATCGCCGGTGCGGCCAACAACCAGCTGGCCAGCGCCGAGATCGGCGTCGAACTGCAGCGGCGCAACCAGCTCTACGCGCCGGACTACGCAATCAACGCCGGCGGCATCATCGACGTCTACTACCAGCGCAACGGCGGCAGCGCCGCACAGATCGATGCCCATGTGAACGCCATCGCCGGCACGCTGCGCGAGATTTTCGAGCGGGCCGCCGCCAGTGGCGAGTGCACCTCGGTGATCGCTGACCGCCTGGCACTCGAGCGTTTGCAGGCCGGCGGCGCGCCTCAGGTCGCGACGCTGCAGCGGCAGGCTTCATGACGGCACATGGCCGGTCGCCCGAGCGCGCCGGCCTTCGCTGAGCGGGGCGGCGGGCTCTGATCGCCAGCGCCGTGCCCGCTCCGTTCGTTCGCACCATCCCTGACAAAAACAACAAGCAGGAATCCGCAATGACCGATAAAACCAGCCTCGCGGCCGGCACCTTCGCCGGCGCGCGCGCACGCATCCAGGACAACGCCAGCCGAGGCCTGTGGTCCTCCCGCTGGGTGTTCTTCCTCGCCGCCACCGGCTCCGCGGTGGGCCTGGGCAATATCTGGAAATTCCCCTACGTGACCGGGCAGAACGGCGGCGGCGCCTTCGTGCTGGTCTATCTCGCCTGCATCCTGTTGATCGGCATTCCACTGCTAATGGCCGAGGTGATGATCGGCCGCCGTGGCCGGGCGAACCCTGATGGCGCCGTGGCGCGGTTGGCGCGCGAGGCCGGGGCCAGTTCGCGCTGGCGGGTGGTGGGCTGGCTCGGAGGGCTGACCGGCTTTCTCATCCTGAGTTTCTATCTGGTGGTGGCCGGCTGGGCGCTGGCCTATGTGCCGGCGACGTTTAGCGGCGGATTCACCGGGGTCAGCGGGGAGGCCAGTGGTGCGCTGTTCGGCGCGCTGCTGGCGGACCCGCTGCGCCTGGTGGTGTGTGCCACGCTGGTGCTGGCGGCGACCATGCTGATCGTCGGCTTCGGCGTGCGCGGCGGGCTGGAGCGATCGCTGCGCTTTCTGATGCCCGGGCTGTTCGTGCTGATGCTGGTGCTGGTGGTCTACGCCGCCATCGAAGGCGAGTTCGCCCAGGCGCTGCAGTTTCTTTTCGTGCCGGACTTTTCAGAGCTGACCGCGCAGAGCGTGCTGGTCGCCCTCGGCCATGCCTTCTTCACCCTGAGCCTGGGCTGCGGCGCGATGATGGTCTACGGCTCCTATCTGCCGGAAGGCACCTCCATCGCCAAGACCTCGATTCTGGTGGCGCTGGCCGATACCGCGGTGGCGCTGCTGGCCGGCCTGGCGATCTTCCCGCTGGTGTTCGGCAACGCGCTGGAGCCGGGGGCCGGGCCGGGGCTGATCTTCGTCACCCTGCCGATCGCTTTCGGCCAGATGCCGCTGGGGCAGGTCGTCGGCGGGTTGTTCTTCGTGATGCTGGTGATCGCCGCGCTGACCTCGGCCATTTCGCTCTCGGAGCCGAGCATCGCCTGGCTCACCGAGCGCTTTCGCATCAGCCGGACCAAGGCCGTGCTGGGCAGCGGCCTGGTGCTCTGGCTGCTGAGCCTGGGCAGCGTGTTCTCGTTCAACCACTGGGCGGACTACCAGCTGTTCGGCAAGACCTTCTTCGACACCCTGGACTACCTCACCACCAATTGGCTGATGCCGCTGGGCGGGCTGGGCACGGTGCTGTTCACCGGCTGGGTGCTGCAGCGTCACGTGGTCAGCGAGGCCATCGGCATTCGCAACGCCGGGCTGTTCCAGGCCTGGTGGAAGCTGCTGCGCTACGGCACGCCGGTGGCCATCGTGCTGGTATTCCTCAACCTGCTCGGGCTGATCTAGCGCGACCTCGGTCGTCCGTGCAGAACGCGCCGGTGGGCTGAAGCCCATCCCGCAAGCATGCTGCGGGCTTCTCAGGAAGCCCTTTTGGTGGGCTCAGGTCCATCCATCGAGGCCGACGCCGGCCTTGGTGGGTGGGCTTCAGCCCACCTTTTTTATGCGCGACGCCATTGCGCCAGATGACATGTGCGGCAGCTTGTCGCACCAGGCTGTCAGCTTTTCGTTACGCCTGGCAAGCCGCCGAGCCAGGCTTTTCAGCGAAAAACGCGCTGTAAGGAAAACCTGACAGCGGGGATGGCGCCAGCCGCTTTCCGTGCCCGTAAACAGCATTGTTCGCCGCCCTGGCCTGGGGTGTGATGGGGCCAGCCAAGCCGTGCAACGGCAGTCCTCACAACAATAATCAGGAGGCGATATGAACGCCGTGAACAAGATCGAACAGCACAACCCCATCGGCACCGACGGCTTCGAGTTCGTCGAATTCACCGCGCCGAATGCAGAGGGCATCGAGCAGCTGCGCACGCTGTTCACCCAGATGGGCTTTACCGAAACCGCCAAGCACCGCTCCAAGGAGGTCTGGCTGTTCCAGCAGCACGACATCAATATCGTGCTCAACGGCAGCCCCACCGGGCATGTGCGCGAGTTCGGCGAGAAGCACGGCCCGAGCGCCTGCGCCATGGCCTTCCGGGTGAAGAATGCCGCGCAGGCCGCTGCCTACGTCGAATCCCAGGGCGCCAAGCTGGTCGGCAGCCACGCCAACTTCGGCGAGCTGAACATCCCCTGCGTCGAAGGCATCGGCGGCTCGCTGCTGTATCTCGTCGACCGCTACGGCGACAAGAGCATCTACGACGTCGACTTCGAGTACATCGAAGGGCGCACGCCGAACGACAATGCCGTCGGCCTGATGTGTATCGATCACCTGACCCACAACGTGCGTCGCGGGCAGATGGACGTCTGGTCCGGTTTCTACGAGCGCATCGCCAACTTCCGCGAGATTCGCTATTTCGACATCGAGGGCAAGCTGACCGGCCTGTTCTCCCGTGCCATGACCGCGCCCTGCGGCAAGATCCGCATCCCGATCAACGAGTCGGCCGACGACAAGTCGCAGATCGAAGAATTCATCCGCGAGTACCACGGCGAGGGCATCCAGCACATCGCGCTGTCCACCGACGACATCTACGAGACCGTGCGCCGCCTGCGCGCCAACGGCGTGGACTTCATGACCACCCCGGACACCTACTACGAGAAGGTCGACACCCGCGTCGCCGGCCACGGCGAGCCGCTCGACCAGCTACGCGAGCTGAACCTGTTGATCGACGGTGCGCCGGGCGATGACGGCATCCTCCTGCAGATCTTCACCAACACGGTGATCGGCCCGATCTTCTTCGAAATCATCCAGCGCAAGGGCAACCAGGGCTTCGGCGAAGGCAACTTCAAGGCGCTGTTCGAATCCATCGAGGAAGACCAGGTGCGTCGTGGCGTGATCAAGGCGGGCGAATAAGTCGAGAGCCAGGGTGGGCTGCGTAGGGAGGATGTCGCGAAGCACATCCACGCGTTTCGGTCGGCCTGACACAGACACGTGGCCGACACAGACGCGTGGAAGATGCTTCGCAGTCTTCCACCCTACGCATCGGCAACCACCGCAGCGCCATTCAGATCACGCGGTATCACGAAGGAGAGGCACATGAGCCGCAAATGGATCAGTTTCCCCATCCGCGAGGGTGAGAGTTCGCGTCAGGCGCACTGCGATTTTCCGC
>JAJLLC010000007.1:0-20379 GCA_033838285.1 Pseudomonadaceae bacterium | reverse complement strand
GGTCACGCTCAGGCTGTAGCCGCTGACCACCGTCGTACCCGGACCGTCAGCACCGTAGTCCGGCGTCACCGCCGCCAGGAAGGCACCGCTGAAGTCGGCACTGTCGGTGTCGAATGCCACACCAATGGTGTCTGCGTCCTGAGTCACCAGTGACAGCTCACCAACATCCACTCTTTCGATAGATAGGACGGGTATATCATCTTCCACGTCAATCACGAAGCTGCCGGCGTTGAAGGCGCCCACCGAGTCGCCATCGCCATCGGTAGCGCTCAGCAGGCCGGAGAAGTCGATCGGCAGCGCCAGCAGTTCGTCGTCGTTGCCGTCCGTGACCGGGTGATCCAGCTGGCCGACCAGGGTGAAGGTGAAGCTGCCGTCGCCGCCCACCTGCAGGGTGAAGATGGTCTCGGCACCGGCCGATGCGGTCAGCACGTTGCCGACCACGCTGTAGGTCAGCGCTGTACCGCCGGAGCTCAGGCCCTGGGCCTCCAGGCTGGCAATCGCGGACGGGCTACCGGAAAGGCCGAAGCTGCCGACGCCGTCGGCACCGAAGTTGACCAGCCCGGTGAGGGTACCGGCGGCGCCGAAGGCCACATTGGTGACCCCATCGCCATCGCTGATGCCGTCGGAAGTCTCGTCCTCGTCGACGATGGCGGATACCAGCGCGCCCTCACCTTCGTTGAGGATGGGGGCGTCGTCGTTGACCAGCACGTTGAGCTGTACGGTCGGCGACACGTCGCCGTCCAGATCGAAGACGCGCACCGGGAAGCTCTCGCCAACCTGGTCGGCAGCGCCGGAGGCGTTGGGATTGCTGTGGTCGAGGGTGTTGTCGGTCAGGGTGTAGGTCCAGTTACCAGCCGCATCCACGGTGAGGATGCCGTACTGGCCGACCACCACGCCGCCATTGGTCACATCGACCCAGACGCCATCGAAACCCTGTACCTGCAGCGAGGACACGCCATCGGGCGAGGTAACGACGATCTGGCCGCTGGCCTGCTCGGCATTGCTGCCCGGGTTGGTACCGTCGGCCAGCCCTTCTTCGTCGACTATGGCCGGGCCGACCACGATATTGCCGCTGGCATCCTCGTACTCGATCACGATATCGGGAGTGGAGTCGGGTGCCAGATCCGGATCGACGATGGGCTCGGCATCCGGAAACTCGGGGCCGGTGTTGAGCCCTTCGGTCGGGAAGCCAATGACCGGATCCAGGGCACCACCGACCTCGCTGAGCAGCACGAAGCTATGTCCGCCACCCAGCCCACCGGTACCACCTGCACCGCCGGCAGCACCAGCCCCGGGACCGGCCGCGGTAGCCTCGCCTTCGAGGGTCGGGTCGACGCCGGCCTCGATCGCGGCCTGCAATTGCTCGACATCGGTGAGTTCGGCATCGGAGGGGGCTGGCGGTGCGGCGTCGGGCTGGGCCGCGACGCTCGGGCCTTCGCCGGCGGCGATCATCTGCTCGGTCAGGGCCAGGGAGCTGTCGCGCCCTAGCGTGAGCACCTCGCCATTGCTGAGAGTCACTGCGACCGCGCCACCGGCGCCGGTGACCAGTTGTTCGCCGGCATAGACTCGATCGCCTTCGACTAGCGGTCGACGCGATCCATCGCCGGCTACCGCAAAGACCTCGCCGACGACCTGGCTGACGACACCAATCAAAGTAGCCATGATTCCTTCCTCCGCACTACAGCTGCCGACCACCGTCGACACGTTTCAAAAGGGTCAAACCACCTTTCGAACCCGGGATTGCGTACGAGGAAGAAACTGAAAGGACTGAAACGGTGCGATAACCCAACTCTTGAAATGCGACAAAAAAGTGTCGCTCCAACTGCACCTGCCTACTGCCTCAGAACATCCCCGCCCCTTATGCTCCAAACTGCGATTGCCCACCTGTTTTCACTGCGAAATGAGCTGAGAGCCCCGTTTTTCGCGGCTTACGGAAGAAACAATGTGCCCGTTCTCACAGAGTGCATAAGACTTTTTTCTCATTAACCTTGTGCGGATTTTTTCTTAGCTACTCTTACGAATGTTCTTAGCTGTGATGTTACAAGCCTGGAACAGCTTTCCGGGCAAAAGCGTCAGCAATTTGGCGACAGGAACCGAGCATATAAATAAGGAGAAAACCTCATGCGCGTTCTGACTCCGCTCTGCAGTGGCATCCTGCTGGCCATGGCCTGCGCCCAGGCGCAGGCCATGACGCTCTCGGAGGCTATCCAGAGCACCATCGAAAACCATCCCGAACTGCACTCCAGCATGAACGATCGTCTTTCGGCGGATGAGGACGTCAAGGTCGCCAAGGGTGGCTATCTGCCCACCGTCGACCTGCTGGTCGGCTACGGTCGCGAACAGACCGACAGCCCGAGCACTCGCGCGCTCGGCGACCACAACAAGGAGACCCTGAACTACCGCGATGCCGAGCTGCGCCTGCGGCAGATGCTGTTCGACGGCTTCAACACGCCCAACGAGGTGGCCCGCACCGAGGCGACGGTCAACTCGCGCGCCTACTACGTCCAGGGCACCGCCGAGAGCCTGGCCCTACGCACCGTCGAGGTCTACCTGGACGTGCTCAAGCGCCGCGAGATGGTGGCCCTGGCGCAGAACAACCTGCAGGCCCACGAGCGGGTCAACGACCAGATCAAGCTGCGCAGCGAGCGCGGCGTCGGCAGCACCGCCGACCTCGACCAGTCCGAAGCCCGTCTGGCTCTGGCCGCGAACAACCTGTACACCGAGGAAGTCAACCTGGCCGATGCCGAGGCCAACTTCTTCAGCGCCACCGGGCGCATGCCGGACGAACTGGAGCAGCCCGCCAGCATCAAGGGCGAGGTACCGGAAAACCTGGATCTCGCCCGGCAGATGATGATGGACAACAACCCCTACCTGAAGTCGGCCCAGGCCGACGTGTATGCCGCCGAGAAGCAATACGAGGTGGCCAAGGCACCCTTCTATCCGCGCTTCGACCTGGAGTTGGCCACCACCGCCGACGACAACACCCAGGGCGACGAAGGCCACTACAACACCTGGCGCGCCGCCGTGGTGATGAACTACAACCTGTTCAACGGCATGCGCGACAAGGCCCGCCTGCAAGGCGCGGCGCACAAGATCAACCAGTCGATGGACATCCGCAACAACGCCCTGCGGGTGCTCAACGAGAACCTGGCGCTGGCCTGGAACGCCATGGAAAACGCCCGCCTGCAGACCCCCAAGGCACGCGACTACGCGGACTACACCGCACGCTCGCGCGAGGCCTATCAGCAACAGTTCAGCCTCGGCCAGCGCACCCTGCTGGACCTGCTGGACAGCGAGAACGAACTCTTCACCGCCAACCGCCGCTACACCGAGGTGCGCTACACCGAAGAGTTCTCCATGTACCGCGCTATCGCAGCCATGGGCGAGCTGTTGAAGAAACAGAACGTCGTGGTACCGGCTGAAGCCGTAGCCCTCACCGAAGTGAAGAGCGAGGCCCGCCTGCCGGAAATGAAGTAACTCGGCGAAGACGCTGCCCGGCCAGTGCCGGGCAGCCTCTCAGGAGTAGTGACCTTGACCACCATGGAACGGAGACCCTCCGACGACCAGCGGCAGAGTCACGACGATCCGCTGCTGGACGGACTCCTGATTCTCTGCAACCTGCACGAGTGCTCGGCCAGCCGCGCCAGCCTGACCGCCGGCCTGCCCATGCCCGAGCAGCGTCTGAGCCCTGAGCTGCTGCCGCGAGCCGCCGCCCGCGCCGGCCTGCAGGGCCGCATCCTGCGCCGCGAACTGGGCGCCATATCGCCGCTCAACCTGCCCGTGCTGCTCCTGCTCAAGGACGGCCGCAGCGCCGTGCTGCGCAAGATGGGGCCGAAGAACCAGATGCTGATCCTGCCCTGCGAGGCCGACGGCGGCGAGCAGTGGGTCAACCGCGACCATCTGGCCATCGAGTACAGCGGCCATGCCTTCTTCGCCAAGCCGCAGCACGAGCTGGAGGATGCCCGCACACCGCTGGTGCCGAGGGTAGAAGCCTGGTTCCGCGACACCCTCAAGCTGTCGCGCTGGCTCTACACCGATGCAGTGCTGGCCAGCCTGCTGATCAACCTGCTGGGCCTGATGGTACCGCTGTTCGTCATGCAGACCTACGACCGCGTGGTGCCCAACCAGGCCACGGCGACCCTCTGGGTACTGGCCATCGGCCTGTTCATCGGCACCTCCTTCGAGCTGCTGCTGCGGGTGCTGCGCGCCTACCTGCTGGACATCGCCGGCAAGAAGACCGACGTGGTGCTCTCCGCCACCCTGTTCGAACGCATCACCGGCATGTCGATGAAGGCCCGCCCGGAAACCGTGGGCGGTTTCGCCCAGAGCATCCACGACTTCCAGGGCCTGCGCGAGTTCCTCACCGCAGTGACCCTGACCAGCCTGATCGACCTGCCCTTCTCCCTGCTGATGATCGCGGTCATCGGCCTGCTCGGCGGCTGGCTGGTGGTCATCCCGCTGCTGGCCTTCCCCATCACCGCGCTCTTCGCCTTCGTGATCCAGACGCGCCTGCGCGACACCGTGCAGAAGAGCCTGGCCCTCGGCGCAGAGCGCCAGGCCCTGCTGATCGAGACCCTGGGCGGCCTGGAGACGCTCAAGGCGTGCAGCGCCGAGAGCGAACGCCAGCACCACTGGGAGAAGACCCACGGCGCCCTCACCCGCCTGGACAGCCACGCCCGCTTCCTCGCCGCCCTGGCCACCAACGGCACCATGTTCCTGCAACAGTTCGCCGGCATGGCCACCATAGTCGGCGGGGTCTACATCATCATCGCCGGCAAGCTCAGCGTCGGCGCCCTGGTGGCCTGCTACATGCTCGGCAGCCGGGTACTGGCCCCACTGGGGCAGATCGCCGGGCTGATCACCCGCTACCAGCAGGCGCGCCTGACCATGGTCAGCACCGATGCGCTGATGGCCCTGCCGCAGGAACGCCAGCCCAAGCAGCGGCCGCTCGAACGCACGCACCTCAAGGGTGCGCTGGACGTGCGCCAGGTCAGCTTCAGCTACCCGGGGCAGAACGTGCCGGCGCTGAGCAAGGTCAGCCTGCACATGGCAGCCGGCGAGCGGGTCGGCATCATCGGCCGCAGCGGTTCGGGCAAGAGCACCCTGGCGCGCCTGCTGATGAACTTCTACACCCCGGACGAGGGGCAGATCCTGCTCGACGGCCTGGACCTGCGCCAGCTGGACGTGGCCGACCTGCGCCACCAGATCGGCTATGTCGCCCACGACCTGCCGCTGCTGGCCGGCAGCCTGCGCGACAACCTGACCCTGGGGGCGCGCTACGTCAGCGACTCACGCATGCTCGAGGTCGCCGAACTCACCGGCGTTTCCGAGCTGGCCCGCCAGCATCCGCAAGGCTTCGACCGCCCGGTCGGCGAGCGCGGCCAGTTGCTCTCCGGCGGCCAGCGCCAGGCGGTGCTGCTGGCTCGAGCCCTGCTGCTGGACCCGCCGATCCTGCTGCTGGACGAGCCGACCAGCGCCATGGACAACACCAGCGAAGACATCCTGCGCAACCGCCTGCAGAACTGGGCCCAGGGCAAGACCCTGCTGCTCATCACCCACCGTGCGTCCATGCTCAGCCTGGTCGACCGGTTGATCGTGCTGGACTACGGGCACGTGGTGGCCGATGGCCCGAAGGAAGCCGTGATCGATGCACTGCGCAAGGGCCGTGTCGGCCCGGCCGCGGTCTAGCCGGAGGCGCCCATGGAACTCACCCAAGCCCTGCGCGACTACTTCGGCAGCCTGCACCGGCAGAAGCAGGACACCGAGTTCATGCCCGAGGTGGACGGTGCCATCCTCGAAGACTCGCCCTGGCTGGCCCGCGCTACCGTCTGGTCGGTCTCCGCCTGCCTTATCGTGGCGCTGATCTGGGCCAAGTTCGCCGTGCTGGAAGAAGTCACCACCGGCGAGGGCAAGGCCATCCCCTCGAGCAAGGTGCAGGTGATCCAGAACCTGGAAGGCGGCATCGTCACCGAAATCTTCGTGCGCGAAGGCCAGGTGGTGAACAAGGGCGACGTGCTGTTGCGCCTGGATGCCACCCGCTTCATGTCCAACAGGGGCGAGACAGAGGCCGATCGCCTGGCCCTGGTGGCAAGGGTCGAACGCCTCAGCGCCGAGGCCGAAGGGCGCCCCCTGGCGCTGCCCGAAGAGCTGGTCAAGCAGGCGCCGCAGCTGGCCGAGGACGAAATGGCCCTGTACAGCTCGCGCCAGCGCCGCCTGGACAGCGAGCAGAACACCCTCAGGGAACAACTGCGGCAGAAGACCCAGGAACTGGCCGAGTTTCGCGCCAAGGCCCAGCAGTATCGCTCCAGCCTGGGCCTGATCCAGCAGGAGTTGAACATGTCGCAACCGCTGGTCGGCACCGGTGCCATCTCGGAGGTGGAGATCCTCCGCCTGCGCCGCAGCGCGGTGGAAGTGCGCGGCTCGCTGGAAGCCACCAACCTGGCCATTCCCCGGGCCGAGGCGGCCATGCAGGAGATCGAGAGCAAGCTCAAGGAGTCGACCCTGGCCTTCCAGACCGAGGCGCTCAAGGAACTCAACGAGGTGCGCACCGAGCTGAAGAAGATCACCTCCACCAGCGTGGCCATCGAGGACAGGGTCAGCCGCACCACCGTGGTTTCACCGGTGCACGGCGTGATCAAGCTGCTCAAGGTGAATACCATCGGCGGCGTGGTGCAACCGGGCGACCCCATGGTCGAAGTGGTGCCACTGGAGGACAACCTGCTGATCGAGGCACGCATTCGCCCGCAGGACGTGGCCTTCCTGCACCCCGGGCAGAAGGCCATGGTCAAGTTCACCGCCTACGACTTCACCATCTACGGCGGGCTCAAGGCCAAGCTGGAGCTGATCAGCGCCGACACTATCACCGACGAGGAAGGCAACAGCTTCTATCTGATCCAGGTGCGCACCGACAAGAGCCACCTGGGCAGCGACGAGCATCCGCTGCTGATCATCCCCGGCATGGTTGCCACGGTGGACATAGTCACCGGCGAGAAGAGCGTGCTGGACTACCTGCTGAAACCGGTGCTCAAGGCCCGCTCAGAAGCCCTGCGCGAGCGCTGAGAGCACGTGCCGGAGAGCGCCGCGCCCTACTCCAGCACCTCGACCGGCATGCCGACGCGCAGCTCGCCGGTGCCGCGCGGCAGCAGGTTCTGCCCGAAATACACATCGCCGTCGCGCTCGCGATAGGTCTTCAGGGTGCTCAGCGGTTCGCGATCGGCGCTGCGCTCGCCACTCTGCGGGTCGATGGTGGTGAGGATGCAGCGGCTACAGCCCTTGGCCACCTCGAACTCGATTTCGCCGATACGGATACGCTTCCAGCCGTCCTCGGCATAGGGTGCGCTGCCCTCGATCATCAGGTTGGGACGAAAACGCAGCATTTCCAGCGGCCGCCCCACCCGCGCCGAGAGGTCGTCCAGCGAGGCCTGGCCGATCAGCAACAGGGGAAAACCGTCGGAGAAGGCCACCTTGTCGCCGGGCCGGGCATAGCCGGTATCGACCTGCCGAGCTCGCGCTTCCGGCACCTGCACCAGGCGGCAAGGGCGACCGATGAAGGCGCTGAGCCATTCGGCCGCCGCATCGCCGGCATCAGGCACGCGCAGGCTGTCGCGCCAAACGGTCACGCCGCGCAGATCCTGGTCCGGTGGCGGCAAGGCGACCTCCAGGCTGGCGAAACCCGGCGCACTCAGGCTCAGGCCGCCCTCGGCGTTGTATAGGGCGGTCAGCTGGCTCATCTGCGGCAACAGGCGCTGGGTGAGGAAACGCCCGCTCTCCGGCTCCACCAGCATCCAGCGGCGGTCGCCCTGCAGCCCCAGGGCCTCCAGCGCGGAGCGCGAGAGGCTTTCGCCGCGGGCGGACTTGAGCGGGTAACGATAGAGCGCGGAGAGCTGCATGGAGGGCATCCTCGAAGATGGAAGGCGAGGTTATACGCCCAGCACGGCTCGACTCAAGGGCACTCCGCGACCTCGTCCAGCTGCACGCGCTGCCGATGCTCCGGCACGCAGACCGACCAACCCAGCTCATGGCCGATGCGCCAGCGCAGGGCATCGGCGGCGGCCGGCTCGCCATGCACGACGAAGCACTGCTTGGGCGGCCGGCGGAAATTCCGCAGCCAGGCGAGCACTTCGTTGGCGTCGGCATGCGCCGAGAGGCTCTCCAGCGCCACCACCTCGGCACGGATGGGCACGTCCTCGCCATGGATGCGCACCGATTCGGCGCCTTCGGCGATCTGCGCGCCGCGCGTGCCACCGGCCTGGAAACCGGACAGCAGTATGGTGTTGCGCGGATCCGGCGCCAGCGCCTTGAGGTGGTGCAGCACCCGCCCGCCGGTGGCCATGCCGCTGCCGGCGATGATCACCGCCGGGCTGCGCTGCTGCTCCAGGCGCTTGGACTCGTCGACCGTGCGCACGAAGCGCGCCACCCGGCACACCTCCTGGCACTGCGCGTGGCTCAGCCGGTGCTCACTGGCGAAGCGCTGGTACAGCGCGGTGACGTCGGTGGCCATGGGGCTGTTCAGGTAGACCGGCAGGTCCGGAATGCGGCCCTGCTGCTTGAGCCGATGCAGGTGATACATCAGCTGTTGCGCGCGGCCCACGGCGAACGACGGCACTACCGTGATGCCGTGCCGCAGCGCAGTACGGTTGATCACCTCGGCCAGCACGTTCTCGGTATCGTCCTGCGGATGCAGGCGGTTGCCATAGGTGGACTCCACCAGCAGATAGTCGGCCTCCTCGATCGGTTCCGGCGCCACCATCAGCGGATCGTTGGGCCGCCCCAGATCGCCGCTGAACACCAGGCTGGATCCGGCGATGCGCACTTCCACGGTCGCCGCGCCGAGGATATGCCCGGCCGGGCGCAGGCAGACCTGCACGCCGCTGACGATCTCGTGGAAACGGTGCAACGGATAGGGCTTGAGCAGGCGCAGGGCGCGCTCGGCATCGGCCTCGGTGTACAGCGGCTCGGCCGGGTGGTGCTTGGAGTAGCCCTTGCGGTTGGCGTACTTGGCCTCTTCCTCCTGCAGGCGTGCGCTGTCGCGCAGGATGATCTCGGCCAGCTCGCAGGTCGCCTCGGTCACGTAGACCGGGCCGCGGAAGCCGTCGCGCGCCAGTACCGGTAGATAGCCACAGTGATCCAGGTGGGCGTGGGTCAGCACCACGGCGTCGAGACGCTTGGGCGCCAGCGGAAAGGGTTCGCGGTTGCGCAGGCGCAGCTGCTTGTAGCCCTGAAACAGGCCGCAGTCGACCAGGATGCGGGTGTGCTCGTGGCTCAGCAGGTACTTGCTGCCGGTGACGGTGCCCGCCCCGCCGAGAAAGGAAATACGCATGGTCGCCGCCCTTTGTCTGCTGATCCTGCTATGACTCTAGAGCAACAATGGGCGGTGAGGATTGTCCGGGGTCAAAGCAAGAGGCCCGCCGGATGGCGGGCCTCGCGGCACTCACTGATCGCGGCGCAGGCGATCGAGGATGACGTCGACCAGCTTGTCCGGCTGGAACTTGGAGAGGAAGTTGTCGCAGCCGACCTTCTTCACCATGGCCTCGTTGAAACTGCCGGACAGCGAGGTATGCAGCACCACGTAGAGGTCCTTGAGGCGCGGGTCGTTGCGGATCTCGGTGGTCAGGCGGTAGCCATCCATCTCCGGCATCTCCGCGTCGGTGAACACCATCAGCAGCTTGTCGGTCATGTTCTCGCCGGCATCGGCCCACTTCTTCAGTTGCTGCAGGCCCTTGAGACCGTCGCTGGCGGTATGCGGGCGAATGCCCAGTTGAGTCAGGGTCTCGCGCAGCTGGTTGAGAGCCACGCTGGAGTCATCCACCAGCAGCACCTCGCGCCCTACCGCCTTGGCCAGCAGGGGCTCGCCGAGCTTCTCCTCGGAGACTTTGGTATTCATCGGCGCGATCTCGGCCAGCACCTTCTCCACGTCGATGATCTCGACGATCTGGTCGTCCACCTTGGTGATGGCGGTCAGGTAGTGCTGGCGCCCGGCGCCACCGGGCGGCGGCTGGATCGATTCCCAGTTGAGGTTGAGGATGCGGTCCACGCCACCGACCAGGAAGGCCTGCACCGAGCGGTTGTACTCGGTGACGATGATGGTGCTGTTCTCGTTGGGCGTCAGCGGGCGCATGCCGATGGCCTGGGACAGGTCGATCACCGGCAGGGTCTGGCCGCGCAGGCTGACCACCCCGCAGACATGCGGGTGGCGGTGCGGCATCAGGGTCAGCTTGGGCAGCTGCAGCACTTCCTGGATCTTGAACACGTTGATGGCGAACAGCTGGCGCCCGGCCAGGCGGAACATGAGGATCTCCAGCCGATTCTCGCCCACCAGCTGGGTGCGCTGATCCACTGTATCGAGAATGCCGGCCATCGAATGCTCCTCATGTCTGAATCGAGTCTAGCTGCTATCGGCCGCTTGCACGGAAACTGCAGGGTATGGCCTGGCGCCATCATGCCCCAGGGGGCTGGCCGGCGCCAGCGTCGCCAAGCAGTGGCGAGTGTTCGGGCAGGTGCAGGCACAGGGCCCGTGCGCGCGCGGCAAAGCGCAGTCGGCGGCTTTCCAGCGGCTCGCCATCCAGGTTGATGTCCAGCCCCTCGGGTGCCTCCACCTCCAGCCAGGGCAGGCGGGTGCGCACGGAAACCGCCTCCAGGCCAAGCACGCCGCCGGACAACAGCGTGCCCAGAGTGCCCACCAGATCCTGCGGCGCCGGCACTATACAGATGTCCAGCAGGCCGTCGTCGATGCGCGCCTGCGGGCATAGCACATGACCGCCACCGGCCTGCCGCCCGTTGCCGATGCCCAGGGCGAGGAAGTCGCCTTCCCAGGCGAAGCCCGGCCCGCGGAAGCGGCCAAACGCCGAGTGCACTTCGGAAAAGCGCGACAGCCCGGTGAGCAGGTAGGCGGCGCCGCCGAGCAGGCTCTTCAGCTCTTCCGAGGTATTGGCCGTGACCCTGGAGCCGAAACCGCCTGTGGCCATGTTGAGGAACAGCTGGCCGTCCACCTCGCCCAGGTCGACCTGCTGCGGCGGCCGCTCCAGCAGCGCCAGGGCCTCGGCCGGCTCCAGCGGGATGCCGGCGGCGCGGCAGAAGTCGTTGGCGGTGCCCAGCGGTAGCAGGGCTAGGCTGGCCTGGCCGCCGGACAGCGCCAGGGCCTCCGCCACTTCGCGCAGGGTGCCGTCGCCACCACCGGCGATCAGGGTGGGATAGCCTGCGGCCAGCGCCTCATCGACCAGTCGTGCCGCATCGCCCCCTTCCCAGGTGAGGCGAACATCCAGCTGCCAGCCGCGCTCACGCAGCGCCATCACCGCGGCGCGCACCTCCTCGTTCTGCGCCTGCTTGCCATGCAGGATCAACAGCGCCCTGCGCTCTCCCATCAGCCGCTCTCCGTTGCCCGATCATCCGAGTACAGCAGACCGCGAGCAAAGCGGGAAAGTGCCAGCAGGCCCTATGCCGGGTAGCCGGTGATCTCGCGGATGCTGCGGTACAGCGGCCTGAGCTGCCTGTACATGCGCAGGTAGACCTCGCGGTACAGCCGCTCGTACACCGCCACCGCCTGCGGGTTGGGCTGGAACACCTTGCCGACCCGGGTCATGGCGGCGATGGCGGTGGGGAAATCCGGGTGCAGGCCGAGGCCGACGGCGCAGTCGATGGCCGCGCCCAGGCCGGAGGTCTCGTACAGGTGCGGGCGCTCGGCCGGCAGGTTGAAGATGTCGGCGGTCAACTGCATGGCCGCGTCGCTCTGCGAGCCGCCGCCGGAGATACGCAGGCGCTCAATGCGCGTGCCGGAACGCTGCTCGATCTTCTCGCGGCCCTGGCGCAACGCGTAGGCCAGCCCCTCGAGGATGGCGCGATACAAGTGCGCG
This sequence comes from Pseudomonadaceae bacterium, assembly GCA_033838285.1. GTDB lineage: Bacteria > Pseudomonadota > Gammaproteobacteria > Pseudomonadales > Pseudomonadaceae > Aquipseudomonas. The sequence goes on along the minus strand of JAJLLC010000007.1, from coordinate 8,530 downwards.
CGGGTGTGCACATCGCCGAAGCCGATGATCGAGCCCTTGGCCTCCAGCCCCGGCTCGCGAATACCCGGCGACCAGAACGGCTGCAGCATCAGGCCCATGGAACCGGGCGGCACGCTCTCCACCAGCTCGTCGAACAGCGTCTCGGCCTCCACCCCCAGCTCCAGGCCGCGCTGGCGCTCGGCGTGGCCGAACTGCTCCTTGAACCAGCTGACCATCCAGAAGCCACGAAACACCATGACCTCGGTGTTGTAGTGGTCGGGAATCGCCGCCGGGTATGGCGGGATCAGCGGGATGGTCTCCAGGTACTGGCTGCGGGTGGTGTTGATGGTCGCCGTGGTGCCATAGGATAGGCACGCCGTGCTCGGCTCCACGCCACCGGCGCCGATCACCTCGCAGGCCTTGTCCGAGGCCGCGGCGATCAGCGGCAGGCCCTCGGGAATGCCGGTGTGCCGGCTGGCCTCGGCGCTGATGGCGCCGATACGCTCGCCCGGTTTGACCAGCTCCGGCAGCATGTCCGGGCGCACCGGGATGGCCTGCCACTTCCAGTCGCTCGGCTTGGCCCAGCACAGGCGCTTGTAGTCGAACGGCAGGTAGGCCACGCAACTGCCCACCGAGTCGGCGAAGCGGCCACACAGGCGGTGGGTGAGAAAGCCCGACAGCAGCAGGAACTTGTGCGTGCGCGCCCAGACGTCCGGCTGCTGCTGGGCGATCCAGTTGGCCTCGGCCTGGCTGCGGAAGTAGTCGATGGTCTCCTCTTCGCGGATCAGCTTGAACAGCCAGCCCCAGGGCCCCTGGATACGGCCCTCGACCTCGGCGCGGCGCTGGTCGAGCCAGAGGATGGCCGGGCGCAGCGGGTTACCGGCCGCATCGACGTTGATCAGGGTGCCGCGCTGGGTGGTCAGCGACACGCCGGCAATCTGGCTTTTATCGATGTCGACGCTGGCCCACAGCTGCCGACAGGCCTCGCCGAGGCTGCGCCAGTAGTACTCCGGGTCCTGCTCGGCCCAGCCGGGGTGCTCGGAGTAGTAGGGTTCCAGCTCCACCTTGCCCTTGCCGATCAGATTGCCGGCTAGGTCGAAGAGCAGCGCGCGCACGCTCTGGGTCCCATTGTCGATGGCCAGCAGATAGCGTTGTTCGCTCACGAAGATTCACCCGGCAGGCTGTAGCACTGGCGCCATAGCGCCAGGTAGCGTTGTTGTTGTTCTTCCCAGCGCGCATCGCTCCAGCCCAGGCGCGGCTGGCACAGGGCGCGGATGCGCGGCAGCTCGGCGGCAGCACCGCCCGCCAGCAACAGGCCGATGCGCGTGCGGCGCAGCAGCAGGTCGTCCAGTTGCAACACCAGTTCGTCGTCGCAGGCCAGGGCCAGCTCGGCCCACAGCGTGGTGCTGGCGCCGATGCAGTCGCTGCCCAGCTCGCCAATCAGCTCGGCCAGGCGCGGCAGCGCCTGGCCATGACGACCGGCCAACCGGCACTGCTGGTTCAGGCTCAAGCCGGGCAACGCCACCGGCGGCGCGGCATGGAACACTGCCTGCCCCACATCCGCCACCACGCGCCCGAGCATCGGCGCACAGGCGCGCAGCACTTCCAGGGCCAGCAGGCGGAAGGTGGTCAGCTTGCCGCCGGCCAGGGTCACGCAGCCGGGCTCGACCCACAGGGCGTGCTCGCGCTTCTCGTCCGACGGCTTCTTGCCCGAAATATCGCCCTCGCTGACCACCGGGCGCACACCGGCCCAGGTGGACAGCACATCGGCACGGCTCACGCCGGCATGCGGGAATATGCTGGCGCAGGCCGCCAGCAGGTACTCCACCTCATCTTCCGTGATCCGCGCGTCGCGGTTCAGCGCCTCGCCATGGTCCAGATCGGTGGTGCCGATCACTGTGGCGCCCTCCCAGGGAAAGATGAACACCGGCCGCTGGTCCTCGGGGTGCATAAAGCTGATGGCCTGGGCCACCGGCAGACGCCAGGCCGGCAACAGCAAGTGACTGCCGCGCAGCGGGCGGATATGTTCCAGGCCGCTCTTCTTTCTTAACTCGTCGGCCCAGGCACCAGTGGCCTGGGCCACGACGCGGGCGCGGAAGGCGAAACGCCGGCCGCTCTCACTATCCTCGGCGACCAGGCCGTTCACCCGTTCGCCATCGCGACTGAGCTCGATCACGCGCATACCATTGAGCGCCTCGCCGCCCTCGGCCCGCGCCTCGCCCAGCACGCGCATGACCAGGCGCGCGTCATCGGTGACGGCATCGGTGAACAGGGTGCCGCCGAGCAGCTCCTTGTCGCTCAGCCCCGGCGCCAGGTAGCGCAGCTCGGCGGCCGGGTGATAGCGGTGCAGGCGCTGGCCAGCCAGGGTGTCGTACACGCCGAGCAGGCCGCCGAACACCCGGGGGCCGGGGAACTTGCCGCGGTAGTGCGGGAACAGGAAAGGCAGCGCATCGATCAGGCCCGGCGCCTCGCCGAGCAGGCGCTGGCGCTCGCGCACCGAATCGCGGGTCAGGCCCAGCTGGCCCTTGGCGATATAGCGCAGGCCGCCGTGGACCATCTTCGACGAACGGCTGGAGGTGCCCCAGGCGAAGTCGCGCTGCTCCAGCAGCAGGCAGCTCCAGCCACGCCGCGCCGCCTCGCGCAGGATGCCGGCACCGCTGATGCCGCCGCCGACCACTATCAAGTCCCAGTCGCGCGCCGCCAGTTGGGGCAGCGCGGCCTCACGCCACTGCGCGTTCCAGCTCGGCATTATCGAAACCCTTGAAGAAGCCGTCGCGAGCGCCTCGAGAGCAAGGCGGACGGAGCGCAGTGACGAGACATATCAAGTCGATAGGCGAGGAGCGAGCACCGCCCAACGCAGCTATCGGGACGCGCAGCAGGCTTATTCATGGGTTTCCAGCAGCACGCCGGGGGCCAAGCGCTGCTCGGGGTCGAAGTGCTGCGCCATGGCCTTGAGCGCGGCCATGCCCAGCTCGCCCTTCTCCGCGGCCAGGTAAGGCGCGTGGTCGCGACCGACGCCATGCTGGTGGCTGATGGTGCCGCGGTTGGCGGCGATGGTCCGGCTGGCCGCCTGCTTGAGCCTGGTCCAGCGCGCCAGGGTCGCGTCGTAGCTGTCGCCCGGACGGAACACGTAGGTGGTGTAGATGCTCGAGCCCTGGCCGTAGACGTGCGACAGGTGGGTGAACACGTGGACCCGCTCGCCTTCCTCTGCCAGGCCCTGGCGCAGGCTGGCCTCGATCTGGTTCAGCAGGTGGTCGACGTTGCTCCAGTCGGTGGCCGTCTCCAGGGTATCCACTGCGTAACCGGCCTCCCACAGGCCGTGACGCAGGTAGGGGAAGCGGAAGCGGTTCTCCGCCCACTTCTTGCCCAGCAGGGTGCCGGTGAATACACCGCCAAAGCCCTTGAGCAGACGCTTGGTCTGCTTTACCGACAGGGCATTCTGGCTGCGGTTGCCGGTGACGCCGAAGGTCAGCATGCACTTGCCGGCGCGCGCGCCGCGCAAGGCCAGGTACTTTTCCAACAGAGCAATCTGCTCGGGATGGCCGGCCAGGGCCAGCTGGGTCTCGGTCTCGATGGCGTTGGACAGGCGCAGCATCGACAGCGGGATGCGCGCCTGCACCAGGGCACGGATGCCGGCCAGCGCCTGCTGCCAGCTGGGCAGGAACACGGCGAAGAATTTCTCCTGCTCGGCCAGCTTGGTCACCCGCACGCGCACCTCGGAGATCACGCCGAAGCGGCCCTCGCTGCCGAGGATCAGCTCACGCAGGTCCGGTCCGGCCGCCGAGGCCGGAAAGGTGGGGATATCCAGGGTACCGGCGAAGGTCTCGACCTTGCCGCCGGCGAACAGCTGCTCGATGCGCCCGTAGCGCAGCGACTGCTGGCCGCTGGAGCGGCTGGCGACCCAGCCGCCGAGGGTGGACAGCTCCCAGGACTGCGGGAAGTGGCCGAGGGTGTATCCGCGCGCGCGCAGCTGCGCCTCCACTTGCGGGCCGTTGGCGCCGGGGCCGAAGGTGGCGATCTGGCTCTGCTCATCGAGGTCGAGCAGCTGGGTCATGCGCTCCAGCGACAGGGTCAGCACCGGCTTGGCGGACTCGACCGGATTGATATGGCCGACCACCGAGGTGCCGCCGCCGTAGGGGATGACGATGGCGTCCTGGGCCCGGGCCCAGGCCAGCAGCTCGCGGATCTGCGCGGCGGTCTCCGGCAGGGCGACGCCATCGGGGAACACGCCGAACTCGCCGGAGCGCATGGCCAGCCAGTCCGGCAGGCTCTGGCCGCGGGCGTGGCGCACGCGCACTTCGGCATCGACGCTGACCAGCGGATGGCGAACGCCCAAGCGCGACTCGGGCACCCGCGCCAGCACCTGCGCCAGCGTGGCGTCCGGCAGACGCTGCCCCGCGCCGACCAGCTTCTCCAGGAACGCCGCGCCATGCGCCGGCAGCTCCACCACGGTGGCCTCGTCGCCCCATCCATTCCAACGTCGCATGCGTGCTCCCACTATTCCGGTCATTCTCGATGGCTGCCTATACTAGCCAGCCGCCCGCGCCGGTCACTGTCGGATCGGGCCAGCGGCTGTCGCCAATCATGACAAGCAGAACAACAAGAAAACCATGCTGACCCTCGGCTATACCTCGGTCCCCGCCCTGCTCAAGTACCTGCGCCATGCCGAAGCCCTCGGCCTGGACCTGGAGACCGCGCGCAGCGCCGCTGGCGTGACCCTCGAAGACCTGGCCGACAACGGCAAACGCATTCCCAGCGAAGCCCATGAACGTCTGCTGCAACACCTGATGCAAGTCTCCGGCGACCCGCTGTTCGGCCTGCATTCGGCGCGCTACGTGCAGCCGGGCTCGTGGAGCGTGCTCGGCTATATCACCATGAACTGCGCGACCCTGGGCGAGGCCATGAGCCGCATCGTGCCCTACGAGAAGCTGGTCGGCGACATGGGAACCAGCCGCCTGGAAATGGCCGGCGACCATGTGCAACTGATCTGGAACTGCCGCCATGAGAGTCCGGAGATCCGCCGCCATATGGTGGAGAACGTGCTGGCCTCATGGATGCTCTACGCGCGCTGGATCGCCGACATGGACAGGTCACCGCGCGAGGTGTGGTTCGAGCACCAGCGCCCGGCAGAGGCGCCGCAGGCGGACTACGAAGAGGTATTCGGCTGCCCGGTGCTGTTCGGCCAGCCGTGCAACGCCCTGCTGGTGCCGCTGGACTATCTGGCCATTCCCCTGCGCCAGGCCGATGCCAACCTGCTGCGCACCCTGGAAGAACACGCGCTGACCATGATGGCCGGACTGGACGATAACGAGCCGCTGCCACAACGGGTGAAGAACGCCCTGCGCCTGCTGCTCAAGGACGGCCTGCCACGCAAGGAGAAGGTCGCCGAGAAGTTCCACATGACGGTGCGCACCCTGCAGCGCCACCTGCAGCAGGCCGGCACCAGCTACCAGGAAATCCTCGATCAGCTGCGCCAGGAACTGGCCGAGCACTACCTGCTGCGCAGCGACCTGGCGATCCAAGACATCGCCAGCTACCTGGGCTTCACCGAATCTCGCTCCTTCCACCGCAGCTTCAAGGCCTGGACCGGCATGACCCCGGGCGAATACCGCGAGCGGCGCAAGGGCGCGCCGCTCTGAGCTGACGCCCTAGCCGAGCACTTCGCTCAGCGGGATAAAGCGCAGCGTGTCACCTTCGGCATAGATCCGCTCCTCCAGCACCTCCACCAGGCCATCGGCCCAGGCCGCGCTGCGCAGCACGCCGGAGCTCTGGTTCGGATAGAGCACGGCGCGGCCATTCTCCAGACGCGCGCGCAGGTACTCGCGGCGCTTGCCGGGCTTGCTCCAGGCGAAGCCGGCCGTCACCTCGAAGGCCAGCGGCTCGACCCGCTGCACGCCGAGGCGACGCAGCAGGTAGGGCCTGGCCAGCAGGGCGAAGGTCACCAGAGTCGAGGCCGGATTGCCCGGCAGACCGAGCACCGGCACGCCACGGAAGTGCCCACAGGTGAGCGGCTTGCCCGGCTTGATTGCCAGCTTCCACAGCGCCAGTTCGCCCTCCTCGCGCAGCACCTGGCCGAGGTGATCGGCCTCGCCGACCGATACCCCACCGGTGGAAAGGATCAGATCGGCATCACCCAGCGCCGCCAGGGCTTCGCGGGTGCGCTGCGCATCGTCCGGCAGGATGCCGGCGTCGCGCACCTCGCAGCCCAGGCGCTGCAACCAGGCGCACAGCAGGCTGCGGTTGCTGTTATAGATCTGCCCCGGGCCGAGCGCCTGCCCGGGCTCGACCAGTTCGTCGCCGGTCGACACCACCGCCACCCGCGGCCTGCGTCGCACCGCCAGCACCGCACAGCCAAGCGAGGCGGCCAGCCCCAGCTCGACCGGCCCCAGACGGGTGCCGGCCGGCAGCACCACTTCACCAGCACGGGTCTCCTGGCCCTGGGGACGGACGTTCTGCCCGACCCTGATCGGCTCAAGGAAGCGTACCCGGCCATCGGCGAGCAGCTCGACGTTCTCCTGCATCTCCACCGTGTCGGTACCCGCCGGCATGGGGGCGCCAGTGAAGATGCGCGCGCAGGTGCCCGGCTGCAGCGGCTCGGGTGCCTGGCCGGCGAGGATGCGCTGGCTCACCGGCAGCGGCTCGCCCTGCCAGTCGGCCAGGCGCAGGGCGTAGCCGTCCATGGCACTGTTGGGCCAGGGTGGCAGGTCCAGGCCGGCGACCAGATCGGTGGCCAGCACGCGATCGGCGGCGGCGGCCAGCGGCACGATCTCACGGTCCTCTATCGGCGCCGCCTCGGCCAGCGCCAGCAGGCGACTCAGTGCTTCCTCGACCGGCAGCAGGCTCATCCGCGGCTCTCGCAGGGCGCCACCTGTTTCAGGTGCGGGACGAAGTTGCAGGGGCGATGGCGATTGTCCAGCTGCTCGCCGAGGATGCCGTCCCAAGCGGTGCGGCAGGCGTTGGTCGAGCCCGGCAGGCAGCACACCAGGGTGCCGTTGGCCAGGCCGGCCAGGGCGCGGGACTGCATGGAGGAGGTGCCGATATCGGCCACCGAGATCTGCCGGAAGTACTCGCCGAAGCCGTCGACCTGCTTGTCCAGCAGGCAGGCCACCGCCTCGGGCGTGCTGTCGCGGCCGGTGAAGCCGGTGCCGCCGGTGATCAGCACCACCTGCACCTCGTCCTCGGCGATCCATTGCGCCACCTGGGCGCGGATGCGGTACAGGTCGTCCTTGAGCAGCACCCGCGCTGCCAGGTGGTGGCCGGCGGCGCTGAGGCGGTCGACGAACAGCTGGCCGGAGGTGTCGGTGTCCAGGGTACGGGTATCGCTGACGGTGAGAACGGCGATGTTCAGCGGCACGAAAGCCGCCTCGGCCTTGTGGCTCATGGCAGGGTCCGGTTGTGGTGAAAACTGGCCGGTGTTATATCACAGGCCCCGCACCAGAGCGCCTGCCATGACCCGCCCGGACCTACCGCCCTGCTCCATCCTGCTGCTCGCCGGTGGCCGTGGCCAGCGCATGGGCGGGCAGGACAAAGGGCTGATCGAATGGCGCGGCCAGCCGCTGATTGCCCACCTGCATGAGGTGGTACGCCCCCTGACCGACGACCTGATCATCTCCTGCAATCGCAACGCCGAGCGCTACGCAGCCTACGCCGACCGTTTGGTGAGCGATGCCGAGAGCGACTTCCCCGGCCCGCTGGCCGGCATCCTCGCCGGCCTCGACGCCGCCCGCCATGACTGGCTTCTGGTGCTGCCCTGCGACGCCCCACTGATTGATCACGCCCTGCTGCAGGCGCTGCGCGAAACGGCAGAAGGCAACCCGGCAACGCCGGTAATGGTGAAGCAGGACGAGCAGTGGCAGCCCATGTTCTGCCTGCTGCCCAGATCTGCACTCGGACGACTGCAAGAGGAGTGGCAAAAAGGCCAACGCAGCCCTCTGCGCGCCCTGCTGCGCCTGGATGCGCGCGCCTGCCGCTGCGCCCTGGACGACCCACGCCTGGCCAACCTGAATACCCCCCAGCTGCTGTCACAAACCACAGCGGGTTGAACTTGAGCCGCAGGATTCCGTCAGACCAACGGTACTCACCAGCAAATCAAGGAGTTACCCATGAACCGACGGAAGCTGCCCATCCTCTTCGCCAGCCTCGGCTTCATTGTCCTCGCCGGCTGCTCGACCCCCAGCGTGATTACCCTCAACGATGGCAGCCAGATCCAGACCGTGGACACCCCGGCATTCGATGAGGATTCGGGCTTCTACGAGTTCGAACAACTCGACGGCAAACCCGCGAAGATCAACAAGGATCAGGTGATTACCGTCAAGGAACTCTGATGCATTACCCCACAGGGACGTGGGGCAAAAAAACTTTTCAGCTAACCCCTTGTGCAGCAAAACTTTTTCGGTAAAATGCGCGCCATCTTCGGAGCGTAGCGCAGCTTGGTAGCGCGTCTCGTTCGGGACGAGAAGGTCGCTGGTTCGAATCCAGTCGCTCCGACCATTTCCCGAATCGACGAGAGTCGATTAGAAAAAACCGGCCCCAGCGGCCGGTTTTTTCGTTT
>JAJLLC010000006.1:0-6005 GCA_033838285.1 Pseudomonadaceae bacterium | reverse complement strand
CTTCAACGTCAAGCTGGAAACCCCGCTGCGCATGGCCGGCTTCTACCAGCTGGGCGGCGGACCGGGCACCTCGCGGCCGCCGAGCAGCCACCAGTACCACCTGTGGGACGAGAAAGCGCCGGTGACCATCCAGTGCCTGGGCAACCCGGCCATCGCCGATCAGGTCGACCCGCCCAAGGGCCCGCAGGGCCTGGCCGCCGGCTTCCAGGTCAACGAAGTGCAGCTGGAAGCCCAGCCGGCCAAGCTGAAAGGCGTCTGCCCGGCCGAGATCAATCTCAAGGCCACCATCAAGGGCGTCGGCGGCGGCCAGATCAAGTACTGGCTGGAAGAAGTCGGCGGCAAGGGCGCGGCCCTGCAGCAGACCAGCAACCTGCCGGGCCAGGTCGGCGAGCCGAGCGTGCGGGTGATCAACCAGAAGATCGTGCTCAAGCCCGAGGCCAAACCTCAGCAGCAGGGCATCGGCGGCTTCCAGGCCAAGCCGCAGCAGCAGGAGATCGACAGCTTCCAGGCCAATACCCAGGGCACCCTGGTCAAGCGCAGCTACCGCTTCAACGTGATCGCACCGAACAAGAAGCAGTCCAGCGTGGTGAACGTGGAAGTGCTGTGCACCAGCACCCTCAACGTCGACGTCGGTGGCGCCGGCAAGAAACTGCAGATGAACCCGAACACCCCGGACCCGCATCCGCAGCCGACCCCGGGTAACCTGCGCGCACCGCAGCCCCAGCCGCCCAAGCCGGAGCTGAAACTGCAGGCCCCGCAGCCGCAGCCGCCGAAACCCGAACTGCAGCTGCGCGCCCCGCAAGCGCAGCCCGAGCCGCCGAAGCAGCCGCTGCAGATCAAGGCCGCCGAACCGCAACCGCCCAAGCCGCAGTTGCAACTGCAAAGCCAGTGAGCCGAAAACAAAAAAGCCCCGGGGCGAATGCCTCGGGGCTTTTTCGTATCTGGCGCATCCGGCGGGATTCGAACCCACGACCCCTGCCTTCGGAGGGCAGTACTCTATCCAGCTGAGCTACGGATGCGTTGCGGGGCGCAATCATACGCATCCGCTTCGCGGGCGTCCATGCGGGCTGTCGGTCAGAGCTCCTGCATGGCGAAGTCGGCCTTGCTCACGCCGCAGTCGGGGCACAGCCAGTCGCCGGGCACCTCGGCCCAGGGCGTGCCGGCGGGGATGCCGTCGTCCGGCCAGCCGCGAGCCTCGTCGTAGATCAGGCCGCAGATCACGCAGATCCAGGTCTTCATGCCGGCACCTCCTGCCTGAGCGGGCGCAGGCCCTTGTTGAAATCGGCCAGCGAGGGGAAATGCAACGGCTCGGCGCTTTCCAGCCGCAACAGATAGTCTCGGTATTGTTCGAGCAGCGCGGCGCGGGCCTCGGGGCTGATATAGGGCACATGGTAGGCGGCGAAGGGCGGCAGCACGCGCATGCCGACATAGGCCAGGGTGCCGCGTTGCAGCGGACGCAGCATGGGCTCCCAGCCGCCGTGCACGGCGGCTTCGTCCTCGAACATGTGCTGCTGGCCGCCGAGGCTGAAGCTGAGCAGCGCACGCTTGCCGGCCAGGCCGCCGCGATCGTAGAAGCGCAGGCCGCCGTAGCAGGTGCCGGAGACCAGCACGCGGTCGATCCAGCCCTTGAGCATGGCCGGCACCGAACACCAGAACAGCGGGAAGTTGAGGATCACGAGATCCGCCCACAGCAGCTTGTCCAGCTCGGCGGCGATGTCTGGGGCGATGGCTCCTGCCTTGACCGCCTCGCGCTGCTCCAGGGCGTAGACCAGATAGTCGGGGTTGCTGCGCACGGTGAAATCGGTGGCCGAGGCCACCGGGTTCCAGCCCATCGCGTAGAGGTCGGAGACCTGCACCTGGTGGCCGGAGCCCTCCAGGGTGGCGACGGCCAGGTCCTTCATGGCGGTGCAGAAGGACTGCGGCTCGGGGTGGGCGTGAACGATCAGGGTGTTCATGGGCAATTCCGGGAGCGGCAATAGGAGAGCAACCCTCTCCCTGGCCCTCTCCCATGAATGGGAGAGGGGACTAAAAGCGGGGCTCAGGCGACCTGCTGGGTCGTGGCGCTGGTCGGCTTCTCGCGCGCCTGCCAGCGATTGGCGCGGGCGAAGGTGCCGAAGTCGTTGAAGCGCACGCCCATCTCGCGCATCACCTGGTGCGCCACCGGCGCGGTGAGCTGGCGGATGTAGAAGGGCTCCTTGACCACGAAGTGGTGGATGCCATGGGTGCTGCCGAAATTGAAGCAGAACGCCTGCAGCGGCCACAGCCACCAGCGGTTGAGCACCTGGGTCTGCTGGATCACGTTGCCCGGCTCGACGTCGCCGTAGTAGTGCATGTTGGAGCTGACGAAGTGCAGGCAGAAGGTACGCAGCACGTTGGGGCCGACCAGCACCACCACGGCGAAGGTGACCAGGTCCATCACCGCCAGGGTGCTGGCCGACCAGGCGATCGGGCTGCCTGCGGCGGAGGCCGCGAAGTCGAACAGGTGGAAGCCGAGGAACAGGTACCAGGTACCCCAGTTGAGCAGGCCCAGCGGCGCGTAGCCGATCAGGGTGCGGCTGGCGATCATCTTCCGGTGTGCCCAGGTCTTGGCGCGCAGGAAGCGGATCAGCGAGGACATGACGTTGTCGCCGACCATCAGCAGGCGGGCGATGCCCCAGGGCTCACCGTTGGTGATGGCGCGCTCCTCGATGTCGGTCTCGGTGCCGGACACCTTGTGGTGGTTGAGGTGCAGGTGGCGGCGGATCCACGGGTTGATGGTGCTCGGCCGCGCCAGCCACACCAGCGCCATCATCAGGTTGTGCGGCACGCGCTGCTTGCGGAAGTACATGGAGTGGATCAGGTCGTGCTCCAGCTCGTGGGTCAGCGAGGCGAAGAAGGCATTGGCCAGCAGGCACGCCCACCAGGCGATGGCGCCCTCGGCATACAGCCAGGCGCTGCCGAGCATGCCGGCCAGGGCGAAGGCCAGGATGCCGGCGCCGAGGGCGTCCTGGTGCTGCAGGATCGGGTAGCGCCGGCGCAGCTCGTCGCCACGGGCCATCACCACAGCACGGATATGCGCCGAGCGTTGTTGATGGGTTGCAGGAGTCGGGGTCATGCACGCATCCTCTTGTTCGATGCCCTGCCAGGCACCGCGGACTGTTGTTGGATTCGACCAGGCTAGAGTGCCCCCGTCGGCACCACCCCGCCTGACCGACAACGCCAACCTGTTGACCGAGAATGCCAAGCTGCATGACTGAAGCCTCCACCCTGGCCAGCTGGACCCGCGCGCTACGCCGCCAGCTCGATACCCTCGGCCTGGACAGCGCCGCACTGTGCCGCGAGGCGGGGCTCGACCCGGCCCTGATGGACGACCCCAACGCGCGCTACCCGCTGCACGCCACCACCCGCCTGTGGCAACTGGCGGTGGCCGCCAGCGGCGATCCGACCCTGGGCCTGCACACCTCGCGCCACGTCGCGCCGACCACCTTCCACGCTCTGGGGCTGGCGGTGATGGCCAGTGGCAGCCTGCGCGAGGTGTTCGAGCGCATCGTGCGCTACCACCAGGTGGTCAGCGATGCCCTGGTGTTGGAGCTGCGCGAGGCGGGCGAGGTCTGCGAGCTGTACTTCCGTCTGCCGCCGGGGGCCTCGGCACCGGCGCCCGAGGCCATCGACGCCTTCGCCGCCATCTATGTGCGCACCTGCCGCAACCGCCTGGGCCGCGACTACGCCCCGCTGGCCGTGCACCTGCGCCGGCCGCCGCCGGCCGACCCGCGGCCCTGGCAGGCCGTGTTCCGCGCGCCGCTGCACTTCGCCGCCGCCGAAGACATGCTGTGCTTCGCCCGTGCCGACCTCGACCAGCCGCTCCCCGACGGCAACCCGGAACTGGCCGCCCACAACGAGGCAGTGCTGCGCAAACGCCTGGAAGCGCTGCAGCCGGACACCGTGGCGCGCCGCCTGCGCCGCGCCCTGGAGCAGTGCCTGCCAAATGGCGAGCCCTCCGCCGAGGCCCTGGCCCACGGCCTGCACCTGAGCCTGCGCAGCCTGCAGCGCCATCTCAGCGAGGAGGGCAGCAGCTACGAACAGGTACTGGCCGACACCCGCCGCGACCTGGCCCTGCAGCACCTGCGCGAAGCCGACTGCTCGATCGGCGAGGTGGCCTACCTGCTCGGCTTCGCTGACAGCAGCAGCTTCAGCCGCGCCTTCAAGCGCTGGACCGGGCAGAGCCCCAGCCAGTACCGCGACTCGCTGCGTGGCTGAGCTGTAGCGTGTGGCGAACGGCACTACAGTGCGAACTGGCACGCGCGTTCTTTATATCGAACACTCGCAACGCCTGCGCCCGGCATCCCCCTCGCGCCCGCAATCCGCGCCCTGCCTCGCTCGCCGCGATGCAGCCGAACAAAATGGATAGCACGGCCTGGGCCTCATACTTTTTGGTTATTTTGTTGATTTTATCGAACAAGGCTCTTGCCCTTTGTCGACGCTGGCCCTAGGATTCGTTTGACATTTCAAACGCCCGCCCGCCTCTTGGCGGGCTACCTTTATGCCCTTACTGCCTTGCCTCCGTGGTGGCGCGTACAGGAGAACGCCATGCAACTGAAAGACGCCCAGCTGTTCCGCCAACAGGCCTTCATCGACGGCCAGTGGCTGGACGCCGACAGCGGCCAGACCATCGCCGTGAACAACCCGGCCACGGGCGAGATCCTCGGCAGCGTGCCGAAGATGGGCCGCGCCGAGACCCGCCGCGCCATCGAAGCCGCCGAGCGCGCCCTGCCGGCCTGGCGTGCGCTGACCGCCAAGGAGCGTGCAGGCAAGCTGCGCAAGTGGTTCGAGCTGATCATGGCCAGCCAGGACGACCTGGGTCGCCTGATGACCCTGGAGCAAGGCAAGCCGCTGGCCGAGGCCAAGGGCGAGATCGCCTACGCCGCCTCCTTCATCGAGTGGTTCGCCGAGGAAGCCAAGCGCATCTACGGCGACACCATCCCCGGCCACCAGCCGGACAAGCGCATCATCGTGATCAAGCAGCCGATCGGCGTGACTGCGGCCATCACCCCGTGGAACTTCCCGGCGGCGATGATCACCCGCAAGGCCGGCCCGGCCCTGGCCGCCGGCTGCACCATGGTGCTCAAGCCGGCCTCGCAGACCCCGTATTCCGCCCTGGCCCTGGCCGAACTGGCGCAGCGTGCCGGCATCCCCGCCGGTGTGTTCAGCGTGGTCACCGGTAGCGCCGGCGAAGTCGGTGGCGAGCTGACCAGCAACCCGATCGTGCGCAAGCTGACCTTCACCGGCTCCACCGAGATCGGTCGCCAGCTGATGGCCGAATGCGCCCACGACATCAAGAAGGTGTCCCTGGAGCTGGGCGGCAACGCGCCGTTCATCGTCTTCGACGACGCCGACCTGGATGCCGCCGTGGAAGGTGCGCTGATCTCCAAGTACCGCAACAACGGCCAGACCTGCGTCTGTGCCAACCGCCTGTACGTGCAGGACGGCGTGTACGACGCCTTCGTCGACAAGCTCAAGGCCGCCGTGGCCAAGCTGAAGATCGGCAACGGCCTGGAAGAAGGCACCACCACCGGCCCGCTGATCGACACCAAGGCCGTGGCCAAGGTCGAGGAGCACATCGCCGACGCCCTGGGCAAAGGCGCCAAGCTGGCCTTCGGTGGCAAGCCGCACGCCCTGGGCGGCAGCTTCTTCGAGCCGACCATCCTGGTCGACGTGCCGAACAACGCCGCCGTGGCCAAGGAAGAGACCTTCGGCCCGCTGGCCCCGGTGTTCCGCTTCAAGGACGAGGCCGAGGTGATCCGCCTGGCCAACGATACCGAGTTCGGCCTGGCTTCCTACTTCTACGCCCGCGACCTGGGCCGCGTGTTCCGCGTGGCCGAGGCCCTGGAGTACGGCATGGTCGGCATCAACACCGGCCTGATCTCCACCGAGGTGGCGCCGTTCGGCGGCGTGAAAGCCTCCGGCCTGGGTCGCGAAGGCTCCAAGTACGGCATCGAGGACTACCTCGAGATCAAATACATGTGCCT
>JAJLLC010000005.1:0-20125 GCA_033838285.1 Pseudomonadaceae bacterium | reverse complement strand
CCTCACGGTGATGCTGGTGCGCATCCTCAAGGGCCACTTCGATGGCGACAAGCACTTCGGCTTCGAGGCGGCCAGCTGGTACTGGCACTTCGTCGACGTGGTCTGGCTCGGCCTGTTTATCTTCGTCTACGTGCTCTAGGGGGATCACCAGGTCACGTGGCTGACCAACTGGCCGCTGTAGAAGCCCCAGGCGATCAGCGCCACGGTCAGGGCGGTGAGGATCACACGGACGCTCAGCGAATTGACCACGCGCGAGCCGTGGCCTTCGTCCTTGACCAGGAAGAACAGGCCACTGAACAGGCTGACCAGGGTGGCCAGCAGCAGGAGGATGATCGCGGCCTTGAGCATGCGTGACTCCGGGGGATGGGGGAGATGGTGTGCAGTTTCAGTATAGCCAGCGCTTCTTAGGGTCGGCTCTCGCTCCGAGACGGCCGCGCCGAAGCCAGTTTTTGCGCGGAGCTAGGCACGAGATGCGAAGTTTGGTTATTCCAAATGAGCCATCGAGTAACGACGATCCGCGCAAAAACTGGCCCGGCCCTGCGGGTTGCGCAGCAAATGGCGCCATGCGTTGTTGCGGGACTTGCCAAGGGGGCGACCATTGCCTGCGTCCCGCGCCTAGCCTGGCGCCATTTGATGCGGCAACGCGGCTCGCATCGGAGCGAGAGCCGACCCTAACTTTCGGGGGAAGGCCGTGAGCGGTTTTCGTCCGGGCTGGTTGCCCAGCATCGCGGTGGCATTGCTGCTGCCGCTGCTGCTCGGCCTCGGCCTGTGGCAGCTGACGCGGGCCGAGGAGAAGCGCGCCCTGCAGGAAGGCTTCGCCGCTCGCAAGCACGCGGCCCCCATCGACCTCAACGAACTGGAGCGGCGCGCCGACCTGGCCCATCTGCGGGTGCGCCTGTACGGCCAGTTCGACGAGCGCCACAGCCTGCTGCTGGACAATCGCCAGCGCGGTGGCAAGGTCGGCGTCGAGCTGCTGCAACCCTTCTACGACCAGGCCTCAGGCCTGTGGCTGCTGGTCAACCGCGGCTGGCTGCCCTGGCCGGACCGGCGCACGCTGCCACAGTTCCAGACTCCCGAACAACCGCTGGAGCTGCTGGCGCGGGTGCATGTGCCGGCTGGCGAGCCCTTCCAGCTGCAGGCCGACCCGGCCACTGGCGACTGGCCGCGCTTGGTCACTGCCGTCGAGCCGGAGCGCCTGTGGCAGCAGCTCGGCCGCGGCGGCCTGGGCTACGAGGTGCGCCTCGAGCCCGGCCCTGCCGCCTACCAGGCCGAGTGGCCGCTGCTGGCCATGAGCCCGGACAAGCACACCGGCTACGCCGTGCAGTGGTTCGCCCTGGCCGCCGCCCTGCTCGGCCTCTACCTCTACCTCGGCATCCACAACTCCAGACAATCCGCGCGGGAGAAATCGCATGAGCCCAGCCATGAATCCGGCCCTTTCCACCCCTGAGGCGCCGCGCGCCCGTGGGCGCTGGCAGCTGATCCTGCTGCTGTTGGTGGCCATTGGCCCGATGATCCTCGCCACCGCCATGTACCAGTGGCGCTTCTGGGTGCCGGACAGCCGCAACTACCACGGCACCCTGATCGGCGACGGCAGCCAGCTGGCCGACATCGGCGTGCAGGGCGCCGCCCAGGCGCGCTGGCAACTGCTGGTCACCACCCCCGGCGACTGCGCCGAGGACTGTCGCCAGCTGGTCTACGCCGCCCGGCAGATCCATATCGGCCTCAATCGCGAGGCCTCCCGCGCCGTCCATGGCCTGGCCGTGGGCCGACCACTGGCGGACGACTATGACCAGCAGTTGCAGCGCGAATACCCGCAGCTCGGCCGCTACTCGCTGGACAGCCTGAAGTACGACCAGGCTGTGCCGGCCGGCCAGGGTGCCCAGCTGTGGATCGTCGACCCGCACGGCAACCTGGTGCTGCGCTATGACGGCAAGACCAAGGGCAAGGACATCCTCACCGACCTGCGCCTGCTGCTGAAGCTCTCGCAGATCGGTTAGGCGGCCCGCACAACAACCAGAGAGGCCCCGGATGAGTGAACGCAAGCCCCTGCCCGGCTACCGCCTGGCCCTGTTCGCCACTGCCCTGGCGGTGGTCGTGGTGCTGCTTGGCGCCTACACCCGGCTGACCCACGCCGGTCTCGGCTGCCCGGACTGGCCGGGTTGCTACGGCTTCATCGGCGTGCCGATGAGCGAGCACAAGCAGAGCCTGGCCGAGGCGCGCTTCCCCGAGGCGCCGGTGGAGGTGGAGAAGGGCTGGAACGAGATGGTCCACCGCTACTTCGCCGGCAGCCTCGGCCTGGTCATCCTCGGCCTGGCCGTGCAGGCCCTGCGTCGCCGCGGGCAGGATGGCCAGCCGCTGAGGCTGCCGCTGCTGCTGCTCGGCGTGGTCATCGCCCAGGCCGCCTTCGGCATGTGGACGGTGACCCTCAAGCTGTGGCCGCAGGTGGTCACCGCCCACCTGCTCGGTGGCTTCGCCACCCTGTCGCTGCTGTTCCTCCTGTGCCTGCGCCTGTCCGGCGCACTGCCGGCCCTGCCGGCGGTTTCGTTGCGCCTGCGGGCGCTGGCGGGCCTGGCCCTGCTCCTGGCGATCGGCCAGATCGCCCTGGGCGGCTGGGTCAGCTCCAACTACGCGGCGGTGGCCTGCGTCGACCTGCCGACCTGCCACGGCGAGTGGTGGCCGGCGATGGACTTCGCCAACGGCTTCCACCTGACCCAGCACATCGGCCCCAACTACCTCGGCGGCCAGCTCGACAGCGACGCGCGCACCGCCATCCACATGACCCACCGCATGGGCGCGCTGGTGCTCAGCCTGGTCCTGCTGCTGCTGGCCTGGCGCCTGCGTGCCAGCGGCCTCGGCCGCCTGGCCGGCCTGCTGCTGCTGGCCCTGGCCGTGCAGGTCAGCCTGGGCGTGAGCAACGTGCTGCTGCACCTGCCGCTGGCCGTGGCGGTGGCGCACAACGCCGGCGGCGCCGCCCTGCTGCTGGTGCTGGTTCTGATCAACTACCGACTGCGCAGCGTCGCGAGCCCCGCTCGCGAGGCAGACGCGGCGACCGTCGCCAGTGTCCTGGCGCCGGCCGGCAAATAAGAAGGAGAGATGTCATGGCTACAGTGCTGCGCGCCCACTCCGAATCCGCCAGCTGGCGCGACTACCTGGAGCTGACCAAGCCCAGGGTGGTGCTGCTGATGCTCATCACCTCGCTGGTCGGCATGTTCCTCGCCACCCGTGCCGGCGTACCCTGGACCGTGCTGGTCTTCGGCAACCTCGGCATCGGCCTGTGCGCCGGCGCGGCGGCGGCGGTCAACCACGTGGTCGACCGGCGCATCGACTCGATCATGGCCCGTACCCACAAGCGCCCGGTCACCGCCGGCCGCGTCTCGGTGCCGGCGGCGCTGGGCTTCGCCCTGCTCCTGGCGGTGATCGGCCAGGGGCTGCTGCTGACCTTTACCAACGAGCTGACCGCCTGGCTGACCCTGGCTTCGCTGCTCGGCTACGCGGTGCTCTATACCGGCTTCCTCAAGCGCGCCACGCCACAGAACATCGTCATCGGCGGCCTGGCCGGCGCCGCGCCGCCGCTGCTCGGCTGGGTCGCCGCCACCGGGCACCTGAGCGCCGAGCCGCTGCTGCTGGTGCTGATCATCTTCGCCTGGACGCCGCCGCACTTCTGGGCCCTGGCCATCCACCGCAAGGAGGAATATGCCAAGGCCGACATCCCCATGCTGCCGGTGACCCACGGCGAGCACTACACCAAGGTGCACATCCTGCTGTACACCACCGTGATGCTGGCCGTGACCCTGCTGCCCTATGCCATCCACATGAGCGGACCGCTCTATCTCGCGGCTGCCTTGCTGCTCGGCGGGCGCTTCATGTTCTGGGCCTGGGTGCTGTACCGTGACAGCCGACCGCACGCGGCGATCAACACCTTCAAGTACAGTATCTGGTACCTGTTCCTGCTGTTCATCGCCCTGCTGGCCGACCACTACCTGCTGCTCAACCTGTAGCACTCGCCGAACCCAAGAGAGATTTCATGAGCCGTACGCAGAAGACCGTCATCGTCCTCGCCGCCTTCGTCGCCCTGGTGCTGGGCCTCACCGTCAACAAGGTGCTGAACAGCAAGGGCGAGGGTACCGACAAGGTGGCGCTGCTCGATGCCGGCATCGTCCTGCTGCCGCAGAGCCGCAGCCTGCCGGAGCTGGCGCTGACCAATCAGGACGGCCAGGCGGTACGGGTCGATCAGCTCAAGGACAAGTGGAGCCTGCTGTTCTTCGGCTACACTTTCTGCCCGGACATCTGCCCGGCCACCCTGGCGCAGCTGCGCCAGCTGCAGGGCATGCTGCCGGCCGCGGCCAAGGACCAGTTGCGCGTGGTGCTGGTGACGGTCGACCCGCACCGCGACACCCCGGAGCAGCTGAAGAAGTACCTGAGCTTCTTCGACGCCGGC
Source organism: Pseudomonadaceae bacterium (assembly GCA_033838285.1). Lineage (GTDB taxonomy): Bacteria > Pseudomonadota > Gammaproteobacteria > Pseudomonadales > Pseudomonadaceae > Aquipseudomonas. The sequence continues at coordinate 15,687 of JAJLLC010000005.1, read as the reverse complement.
TTCCAGGGCCTGACCGGCGCCCAGGACGATATCCAGAAGCTGGCCAGCGCGGTGAGCATTCCCTACATCCCGGCCGATACCAGCCAGGAGAACTACACCGTCGACCACAGCGGCAACCTGGTGATCATCGGCCCGGACGGCAGCCAGCGCGGTTTCATCCGCGCGCCGCTGAACAACGACAAGCTGGCGGCGCAGCTGCCGGGCCTGCTGGGCACGCAATAGTTTTGCGGCCGGCAGAAACGAAAAAGCCCGCTCTCGGAGCGGGCTTTTTCTTGGGCGGCTGACGGCGATCAGAACGCCGGGACCACGGCACCCTTGTACTGGTCGGCGATGAACTTCTTCACTTCCGGGGTGTGCAGGGCCTTGGCCAGCTTCTGCAGATCGGCGTTGTCCTTCTTCTCGGCGGTGGTCACCAGAATGTTGACGTAGGGCGAGTCGGCGCCTTCGATCACCAGGGCGTCCTTGGTCGGGTTGAGGCCGGCTTCCAGGGCGTAGTTGGTGTTGATCAGGGCCAGGTCGACCTGGGCCAGCACGCGCGGCAGGGTGGCCGCTTCCAGTTCACGCACCTTGATGCCCTTCGGGTTCTCGGCAATGTCCTTGACGGTGGCGGTGATGCCGGCGCCGTCCTTCAGCTTGATCACGCCGGCCTTCTGCAGCAGCAGCAGGGCGCGACCGCCGTTGGTGGCGTCGTTGGGGATCACCACCTGGGCGCCTTCGCTCAGCTCGTCGAGCTTCTTGATCTTGCTGGAGTAGGCGCCGAAGGGCTCGACGTGTACGCCGGCGGTGCTCACCAGGGCGGTGCCACGCGAGGCGTTGAACTCGTCCAGGTACGGCTGGTGCTGGAAGAAGTTGGCGTCCAGGCGGCCTTCGGCGACCTGTACGTTGGGCTGTACGTAGTCGGTGAAGACCTTGATCTTCAGCTCGACGCCCTCTTTGGCCAGGGCCGGTTTGACGAAATCGAGCAGCTCCGCGTGCGGCACGGCGGTGGCCGCGACACTGATCTCGCCAGCGTGCGCGGCGGTGGAGGTGAGGGCCGCAGCGGCGGCCAGGGCAGTCAGCAGTTTCTTCATGTTCAGCTCCTTGTGGGATATGGCGCGGGGTCCGATGGGTGGCCGGTCGCCCGCTGTTCTAGGTGTGGCGAAATCGTTTACTTGCGCGAGAAGTGGATGACCAGCCTGTCGCCGACCATCTGCAGCACCTGCACCAGGATCAGCAGGAGGATCACGGTGACCGCCATCACGTCCGGCTGGTAGCGCTGGTAGCCGTAGCGCACGGCCAGGTCGCCGAGACCGCCGCCGCCGATCAGGCCGCTCATCGCGGTGTAGGACACCAGGGTGATGGCGGTCACGGTGGTGGCCGCGATCAGCCCCGGCAGCGCTTCCGGCAGCAGGGCGCGGAAGATGATCTGCAGGGTGCTGGCGCCCATCGCCTGGGTCGCCTCGATGATGCCGCGATCCACTTCGCGCAGGGCGGTTTCCACCAGGCGGGCGAAGAACGGCGTGGCGCCCACCACCAGCGGTGGGATGGCGCCGGCGACGCCCAGCGAGGTGCCGGTGATCAGCACGGTCAGCGGGATCATCAGGATCAGCAGGATCACGAACGGCACCGAGCGCAGCACGTTCACCACCAGCGACAGCACGGCATACAGCGCGCGCTGTTCGAACATCTGCCGCGGGCCGGTGAGGAACAGCAGCACGCCCAGCGGCAGGCCGAGCAGCACGGTGAACAGGGTGGCGCCGCCGAGCATGTTGAGGGTGTCGAGGCTGGCGTAGCCGATCTCCTGCCAGTCGACATTGGGCAGCCAGCGGGTCAGCAGGGACTCGATCATCGCAGCACCTCCAGATGCACGTCGGCGGCCTGGAAGCGCGCCAGCGCGGCGTCGATGTCGCCGCCGGTCAGGGCCAGGGTCAGCTGGCCATAGGGGGTGTCCTTGATGCGGTCGATGCGCCCGGCCAGGATGCTGTAGTCCACGCCGGTCTCGCGCGCCACGGTGCCAAGCAGCGGCGCGTAGGTGGCCTCGCCCTGGAAGGTCAGGCGCAGGATCTTGCCGCTGACATGGGCGAAGTCGTCGCGCTGCTCGTTCTCGTCGACCTGCTCGTCCTCCTGGACGAAGCGCCGGGTGGTCGGGTGCTGCGGATGGAGGAACACCTGCGCCACCGGGCCCTGCTCGACTATGACGCCGCCGTCCATCACCGCCACCTGGTCGCAGACGCGGCGGATCACATCCATCTCGTGGGTGATGAGGACGATGGTCAGGCCCAGCTCGCGGTTGATCTCGGCCAGCAGCTGCAGCACCTGCGCGGTGGTCTGCGGGTCCAGCGCGCTGGTGGCCTCGTCGCACAGCAGGATCTTGGGGTTGGTCGACAGCGCGCGGGCGATGCCGACGCGCTGCTTCTGGCCACCGGAGAGCTGCGCCGGGTACTTGTTGGCATGCTCGCTGAGGCCGACGCGGGCCAGCAGTTCGGCAACGCGCTGGGTGATCTGCTCGCGGCTCAGCTCGCCAGCCAGCTCCAGCGGCATGGCCACGTTGGCGGCGACGGTCTTCGACGACAGCAGGTTGAAGTGCTGGAAGATCATCCCGACCTGGCGGCGGAAGCGGCGCAGGCCGGTGGCGTCGAGGGCGGTGACGTCCTCGCCGGCGACCAGGATGCGGCCGGCCGAGGGCTCCTCGAGGCGGTTGATCAGGCGCAGCAGGGTGCTCTTGCCGGCGCCGGAATGGCCGATCAGGCCGAACACCTGACCCTGCTCGATGCGCAGGTCGGTGGACTGCAGGGCGGGAACGTCCCGCCCGGAGACCCGATAGGTCTTCTGGACGTGGTGGAACTCGATCACTGAGCGAACCTTGTGGGTACGTTGAAGGCTGTCTGCCGGCAGGCAGGTGGTGCCGGCGATTTCAGCAAGCGTAGGCGGTTGGCCGAAAGCCGGGCATTTTAGCCGCTTTGTTTATGCGGTCTTAGTCTTTATTGGCCTGAATTGCATTCAAAGGAGCATAAGAACGAAACGGCCGCCCGTGGGCGGCCTTGTGCTGGCGTGGCAGCTCAGCTGTTGCTCTGCGGGCTCAGCACCAGTCGCGGCTCCTGATCCGGCTTGAGTACCGGGGAGAACTGCGGGGCGAAGCCGGGGGCGAGCTTCTTGATCCGCGCCGACAGCAGGGCGGCGACGAAGGGGTAGTCCTTGGCCTCGCGCACCTGCAGGCGCACCGCGCAGTCGAAGGCCACCACGTCGGCGGCGACCTGGTCGAGCAGCTCGCGCAGGCTGTCGCGATCGTTGGCGTCGAGCATGGGCATGGGCACGCTGCTGCTGGCGGCACTCGGGTCGATCAGGCGCGCGCGCGGCGCGGCGACTACGGCGGGCTTGGGTTCCTCGGCCTTGGCGGCCACTGCCGGCGCCGGCTTGGCCTGGGCGGCGGCCTGCTGGGCGGCCTCGCGCTCGGCGGCAGCCTTCTCCTCGGCCAGCTGCTGCTGGCGGGCGCGTTCGGCTTCCTTCCTGGCGATGGTCGCTTCGGCCTCGCGCAGGCGGCGCTCGACATCCTCGCGCCGCTCCTCGGGGGCTTTCGCCTCGGCAGGCTTGGCCACCGGCTGGGGCTTGGCTGCCGCGACCGGCGCCGCTGCCGGCTTGGTGCTGCCGCCTTCGGCGACAACGGCCTGGTACTGCTGGCGGAATGCCGGAGAGGTGGCGGCCAGGTGGCGCTCGCCCTTGGCCAGGGTGGCGCCGGCGCCGGCCTTGTCGCCGGCCTGCAGTTGCTGGCGGCCCTGCTGCAGGTAGGCGCTGGCCAGCTCACGCTGGTACTGACCGATGCGCACATCGTTGCTCGCGGTGCGCTGGCGCAGGGCGTCCAGGCCGGCCTCGGCGGCCTGCAGCTCACCGCGGGCGATCTGCGCCGACACCCGGTTGAAGTCTTTCACCAGCTCGTCCACTGTCCGGTAGTCGGCGTGGACTTCGCCCAGCAGCAGGCTCAGGGCGAGCGCTGCAAGATAACGGCGGCTTGACTTGTTCATTATGTGACCCGTTGGTTCTGTTTCGTTTTGGGCTGGACAAAAAACGCCCAATCCTAGCGGGCCCGACGCGGCAGGGCAAAGCCTGCGAGGAAAATTGCTGCGGCTGATACCACGATAGAAGGCCCGGCTGGCGTGTCCTGGAACCAGGAAAGGCTCAAGCCCGCGGCTACCGCGAGCATGCCGAGGAAACTGGCGCCGATCGCCATCTGCTCCGGCGTGCGCGCATGGCGCTGGGCGGCGGCGGCCGGAATGATCAGCAGCGAGGTGATCAGCAGCACCCCGACGATCTTCATCGCCACGGCAATGACCACGGCGATCAGCAGCATCAGCGCCAGGCGCAGGGCGGCCACCGGCAGGCCCTCGACCCGTGCCAGCTCCTCGTGCACGGTGATCGCCAGCAGGCGTCGCCACAAGGGCAGCAGCAGGGCCATGACCAGCGCGGCGCCGCCGAGGATCCACAGCAGGTCCTCATGGCTGACGGCCAGCAGATCACCGAACAGGTAAGCCATCAGGTCGACGCGTACCTCGTCCATAAAGCTCAGGACGACGAGCCCCAGCGACAGAGTGGTCGGCGCCAGGATGCCCAGCAGGGTGTCGGAGGCCAGCGGCTGGCGCTGCTGCAGGGTGACCAGCAGCACGGCCAGCAGCAGGCAGCCGACGGTCACCGCCAGGGTCGGGCTGAGGTCGAGCAGGAAGCCCAGGGCCACGCCGAGCAGCGCGGCGTGGGACAGGGTGTCGCCGAAATAGGCCATGCGCCGCCATACCACGAAGGAGCCGAGCGGGCCGGCCACCAGGGCCAGTGCCAGGCCGGCGAGCAGGGCGTTGAGCAGGAAATCGGGCATCAGTGCTTGCACCCCGGGCCGTGGGCATGGGCCGGACCGTGGATACGCAGGCCGGGTTCGGCGACCACCGTGCCATGCAGATCGTGGCTGTGGTCGTGGTGGTGGTGGTAGATGGCCAGGCTCTTGGCGTCCTGGCCGAACAGCTCGACGAAGGCCGGGTCGTTGCTGACCTGCTCCGGATGGCCGGAGCAGCACACGTGGCGATTCAGGCAGACCACCTGGTCGGTGGCGCTCATCACCAGGTGCAGGTCATGTGACACCATCAGCACGCCGCAGCCATGGCGGTCGCGCAGCTGGCTGATCAGGCGGTACAGCTCGGCCTGGCCGGCGACGTCGACGCCCTGCACCGGCTCGTCGAGCACCAGCAGCTCGGGCTCGCGCAGCAGGGCGCGGGCCAGCAGCACGCGCTGCAGCTCGCCACCGGAAATGCTCTGTAACGGGCTGTCGATCACTTGGCTGGCGCCGACTTCGGCCAGCGCTGCGGCCGCCGCGCTGCGGTCGACACCCGGTACCAGGCGCAGGAAGCGCAGCACCGAGAGCGGCAGGGTCGGATCGACATGCAGCTTCTGCGGCATGTAGCCGATGCGCAGGCGCGGCTTGCGCTGCACGCTGCCGCGGTCCGGCTTGAGCAGGCCGAGCACGGTGCGCACCAGGGTGGTCTTGCCGGCGCCGTTGGGGCCGATCAGGGTGACGATTTCGCCGGCACGCAGGCTCAGCTGTATGTCCTGCAGTACGTCCTGGCCGGCAAAGCCGACACTGACGCCGTCGAGGCGAATCAGCGCATCGCTCATGCCGCCCCCTGGCAGCCGGCGCACAGGCCGACCACTTCCACCGTCTGGCTCTCCACGGCGAAGCCGACGGCGGCGGCGCCGGCGACTATGGATTGGCTGATGGCCGGCAGCTCCAGTTCGATGGCCGCGTGGCAGGCCTTGCAGATGAGGAACTGGCCCTGGTGCAGTTCGCCCGGGTGCACGCAGCCGATGAAGGCATTGAGCGAGGCGATACGGTGCACCAGGCCGTTCTCCAGGAGGAAATCCAGCGCCCGGTAGACGGTGGGCGGCGCGGCGCGGCGGCCGTCTTCCTCGCTCAGCACGCCGAGGATGTCATAGGCGCCCAGCGGCTTGTGGCTGGCCCAGACCAACTCCAGCACGCGCTTGCGCAGCGTGGTCAGGCGCGTGCCCTGCTTCGCGCACAGCGACTCGGCCTCGGCCAGGGCATCGGCCACGCAGCGCGAATGGTCGTGTGGCAGGCAGGCGAGCGGTGTGTTGCTGGTCAGGCGCTTGAACATGACGGGGACGTCCGGGTGAAGAGACGTTATTCTATTACCCTTTACCCGCCGAGTGTTGTTCCGTGTCGCGTCTCCTCGTTCTGCTCCTGCTCAGCCTCACCGCTTTCTCCGTCCGCGCCGAAGTCCGCGTGCTGACCAGCATCAAGCCGCTGCAGCTGATCGCCACCGCCGTGCAGCAGGGTGCCGGCAGCCCCGAAGTGCTGCTGCCGCCGGGGGCCTCGCCGCATCACTTCGCCCTGCGCCCGTCCGATGTGCGCCGGGTACAGCAGGCCGACCTGCTGTACTGGGTCGGCCCGGACCTGGAGGGTTTCCTGCCGCGCGTGCTGGCCGGCCGCGACAAGCCCAGCGTGGCGGTGCAGGCGCTGCCGGGCATGACCCTGCGCCACTTTGGTCAGGAGTCGCATGGCGAAGACGAGCATCACGACGCGCATGGCCACGACGATCATGACCATGATCACCGTCCCGGCAGCCTGGACGCGCACCTCTGGCTGTTGCCGGCCAATGCCCGGGTGATTGCTGCCAGGATGGCGGCCGATCTGGCCGCCGCCGATCCGGCCAATGCCCCGCTGTACCAGACCAACCTGCAGGCCTTCGAGCAGCGCCTGGAGGCATTGGATGGCCGTCTCAAGGCGCGCCTGGCACCGCTGGCCGGCAAGCCCTTCTTCGTCTTCCACCAGGCCTTCGACTATTTCGAGAGTGCCTACGGTCTGCAGCATGCCGGCGTGTTCACCGCGGCCAGCGAGGTGCAGCCCGGCGCCCGGCATGTCGCGGCGATGCGCGAGCGACTCAAGGCGGCCGGCGCGGCCTGCGTGTTCAGCGAGCCGCCGCTGCGCCCGCGCCTAGCCGAGACGCTGGCCGCCGGCCTGCCGGTCCGGCTGGCCGAGCTGGATGCCCTGGGTGTCGAGGCCCGCAGCTACGAGCAGTTGCTGGAGGAACTGAGCGGGCAGCTGGCCGGCTGCCTGGAAAGCCTATAGGCGGTCAGCGACGGCGGTTGGCGGTACAGGCCGCGCCCGCCTCAGAGGGCGAAGGGCAGCTGCAGGCCGACCTGCTGGCGTTGCGCCAGGCGGCGCTGGAACTCGGATGGGTCCTTGACCAGCACGTCGCGGCCCTGGAAGCGGCGCGCGGCGATCAGCCTCGAGAGCCAGAAACGCAGGCAGGCGATGCGCAGCATGGCCGGCCACAGCTCGGCCTCGGCGCGCGTGAAGGGGCGCAGCGCGGCGTAGGCGCCGAGCAGGGCCTGGGCGCGCGGCAGATCGAGGCGCTGGTCGGGCAGCGAACACCAGTCGTTGAGGGTGATCGCCAGGTCGTAGAGCATCGGCCCCGAGCAGGCGTTGTAGAAGTCGATCACCCCGGTCAGGTGGTTGCCGTCGAACAGCGCGTTGTCGAGGAACAGGTCGGCGTGCAGGTTGGCGCGTGGCAGGGCGAGGATGCGCGGCTTCAGCTCGGCCACCTCGTGCAGGCTGTCGCGCAGCAGCGGCAGCTGCTCGTCGTGCAGCTCCAGGGCCAGCACCGGGCCTTCTTCCAGCATCCAGTCGAGGCCGCGGTCGCTGCGCCGCTCCAGGATCTGGTCGCGGGTGGCCAGGTGCAGGCGCGCCAGCCAGGCGCCGATTTCCGCGCAGTGGTGGGCGTTGGGCTGGGCCACATGCTTGCCGGCCAGGCGCGGCTGCAGCAGCGCCGGCTTCTCGGCCAGCTCGCGCAGCACCTCGCCGTTCTGGGTCGCGATGCCGTAAGGTACCGGCAGGCCGGCCTGGTGCAGGCGCTCCAGCAGTTCGACGAAGAACGGCATGTCGGCGCGCGGGCCGCGCTCGATCAGGGTGAGGACGAACTCGCCGCCCTCCAGGCTGATGAAGAAGTTGCTGTTCTCGCTGCCGGCGGCGATGCCCTGAAAGTCCTTCAGGCGGCCGAGCCCGTAAGGTGCGAGGAAGGCTTCCAGCTCATGGCGCTCAAGCGGGGTGAAAACGGACATCGGCTCTTACCACTTAAAGATTTCCCAGGCGGGGATCAGCATGTCCGGCTGGTCGGAGCGGATGAAGTTGCCCTCGCTGCCGTCGGCGCGCACCAGGAAGTAGGGCTTGCCGTGCTTCGGCGTGACCTTGATGGCGTAGAGGAAGCCGTTCTGCCGGTACTCGGTGATGGTCTTGTCGCCATCCTGGCGGATGGTCACGTCGGGGTCGCCGGTGACTTCTTCCTCGGCCAGGGCGAGCATCGGGCTGGCGGCCAGCAGGGCGGCCAGGGTCAGGCGGGTGAGCAGGCGCATGGTAACCTTGTCCCTTTCTTCAGGTTGATGCGTTCATTCTAGCGGGCGCACCCGACAAAAGGTTGATCTTGCGCATGTCCAACGCTCCCCTCGTTCTGGTCGACGGTTCCTCCTACCTGTACCGTGCCTTCCACGCCCTGCCGCCGCTGACCAACTCCAGGGGGCAACAGACCGGCGCGGTGAAGGGCGTGCTGAACATGCTGAAAAGCCTGCGCAAGCAGTACCCGGACAGCCCCTTCGCCGTGGTCTTCGATGCCAAGGGCGGCACCTTCCGCGATGCCATGTTTGCCGCGTACAAGGCCAACCGCCCGCCGATGCCGGAGGAGCTGCGCGGCCAGGTCGAGCCGCTGCACGCCGCCGTGCGCGCCCTCGGCTACCCGTTGCTGTGTGTGGAGGGCGTGGAGGCCGACGACGTGATCGGCACCCTGGCCCGGCAGACCGCCGCGCTGGGCCGCGACGTGGTGATCTCCACCGGCGACAAGGACATGGCCCAGCTGGTCTGCCCGCACGTCACCCTGGTCAACACCATGACCGGCAGCGTCTACGACATCGAGGGTGTGCGCGAGAAGTTCGGCGTCGGCCCCGAGCTGATCATCGACTACCTGGCCCTGATGGGCGACAAGGTGGACAACATCCCCGGCGTGCCGGGCGTCGGCGAGAAGACCGCGCTGGGCCTGCTGGTCGGCGTCGGCGGGGGGCTCGACGTGCTCTACGCCAACCTGGACAAAGTCCCCGAGCTGCCGATCCGCGGCGCCAAGACCCTGCCGGCCAAGCTCGCCGAGCACAAGGACATGGCTTTTCTGTCCTACCAGCTGGCCACCATCAAGACCGATGTCGAGCTGGACGTCGGCGTCGACGACCTGCACCCAGGCGAGCCGGACCGCGCCGCGCTGGTCGCCCTGTACGGCGAGCTGGAGTTCAAGGGCTGGCTCGACGAGCTGCAGCGCCAGCAGCCCAAGGCCCGCCCGGCCACCGTGCCGGCACCGAGCGGCGGCCTGTTCGATCAGCCGGAGCCGGCCGCAGAAGAAGCCTCGGCGCCGGCCAGCGAGTCGCGCTACGAGACGGTGCTGGAGCAGGCGCGCTTCGACGCCTGGCTGAAGAAGCTGGAAGCCGCCGAGCTGATCGCCTTCGACACCGAGACCACCAGCCTCGACCCGCAGCAGGCTCAGGTGGTCGGCGTGTCCTTCGCCGTTGAGGCCGGCGAGGCCGCCTATGTGCCGCTGGCCCACTCCTACATGGGCGTGCCGGCGCAGCTGGATCGCGACGCGGTGCTGCGTGCGCTCAAGCCGATCCTGGAAGACCCGGCCAAGGCCAAGGTCGGCCAGCACGCCAAGTACGACATGAACGTGCTGGCCCATGCGAGCACGCCGATCGAGGTGCAGGGCCTGGCCTTCGACACCATGCTTGAATCCTACGTGCTCGACTCCACCGCCACCCGCCACGACATGGACAGCCTGGCCATGAAGTACCTGGAGCACAGCACCATCCGCTTCGAGGACATCGCCGGCAAGGGCGCCAAGCAGCTGACCTTCGACCAGATCGCCCTGGAACAGGCCGGCCCCTACGCCGCCGAAGACGCCGACGTGACGCTGCGCCTGCACCAGACCCTGTGGGCCAGGCTGCAGGCCACGCCGAGCCTGGCCAGGGTGCTCAAGGACATCGAGATGCCGCTGGTACCGGTGCTGGCGCGCATCGAGCGCAACGGCGCGCTGGTCGATGCCAAGCTGCTCGGCCAGCAGAGCCTGGAGCTGGGCGAGCGCCTGGTGGCGCTGGAGCGCCAGGCCTACGAGCTGGCCGGCCAGGAGTTCAACCTCGGCTCGCCCACGCAGCTCGGCGCCATACTCTCCGACAAGCTCGGCCTGCCGGTGCTGAGCAAGACCGCCACCGGTCAGCCATCCACCGCCGAGAACGTGCTGGCCGAACTGGCCGAGCAGGACCACGCCCTGCCCAAGCTGCTGATGGAGTACCGCTCACTGAGCAAGCTAAAGAGCACCTACACCGACAAGCTGCCGGAGCAGATCAACCCGCGCACCGGGCGCATCCACACCAGCTACCACCAGGCGGTGGCAGCCACCGGACGGCTGTCCTCCACCGACCCGAACCTGCAGAACATCCCGATCCGCACGGCGGAAGGCCGGCGCATCCGCCAGGCCTTCGTCGCGCCCAAGGGCCACAAGCTGATGTCGGCGGACTACTCGCAGATCGAGCTGCGCATCATGGCCCACCTGGCCAAGGACGAGGGCCTGCTGGACGCCTTCCGTCACGACCGCGACGTGCACCGCGCCACCGCCGCCGAGGTGTTCGGCGTGCCGCTGGAGCAGGTCAGCTCCGACCAGCGGCGCAGCGCCAAGGCGATCAACTTCGGCCTGATCTACGGCATGAGCGCCTTCGGCCTGGCCAAGCAGATCGGCGTCGACCGCAAGCAGGCGCAGGCCTATATCGACACCTATTTCGCCCGTTACCCCGGCGTGCTGGCCTATATGGAGCGCACCCGCGAGCAGGCGACCCAGCAGGGCTATGTCGAGACCCTGTTCGGCCGCCGCCTGTACCTGCCGGACATCCACGCGAAGAACCCGGCGCTGCGCAAGGGCGCCGAGCGCACGGCGATCAACGCGCCGATGCAGGGCACCGCGGCGGACATCATGAAGCGCGCGATGATCGCCGTGGACCAGTGGCTGCCGCAGTCCGGGCTGGATGCCAAGGTCATACTGCAGGTGCACGACGAACTCGTACTGGAGGTGCGTGAGGATCAGGTCGGGGCGCTCAGGGCCGGCCTGCTGCCGCTGATGAGCGCTGCCGCCGAGCTGGACGTGCCGCTGGTGGTCGAGGCCGGGGTGGGCGACAACTGGGACGAGGCGCACTGAGGGGCTGCGGCATGGGGGTGCATGCCGGCGGCACGACCCGCGTGTTTTTCGCCTAAGAAAAATCCTGCTTATCGCAATGCGATTTAAAAAAATCTGAACTATTGGTTCGGGAGGGTGGTCAGAGATCGTGAATGGCAACGAAGCCCTTCGATGCTCCTAGCTGTGTTTAGTGTTGGCAGATCTCTGAACCCCGCCCTAGCGGTTCAGAATTGAACCCCGGACTTCTCCCTCCCCATACGAAGCCCGGGGTTTTTTTTGCGTGCGATTTGCTGCGCGTCGGCCATGCGTCGTTGAAATCCCGCCGGGACACGGCGTCTCGGGCTGCTCATTTACACCTCGTAAACTCCGCGCCCTCGCGGGACTTCGCCTAGCCTGGCTCTAGCTCGCGAAATCGCGGTCTTCTTCGTCCTCAATCAGTCCCAGCCACTGCGCCAGCACCAGCTGCGCCTCCTCCACGCCCATGCGCTTGGGCGCGGAGAACAGCTGGATGCTGGCGACCTCGTCTCCCCAGTCCTTGCGGATGGCCTGGCGCACCTTGAGCAGGGCGTTCTTCGCCGCGCCGAAGGCCAGCTTGTCGGCCTTGGTCAGCAGGATGTGCAGCGGCATGCCGCTGGCCTTGGCCCAGTCCAGCATCATGCAGTCGAACTCGGTCAGCGGATGGCGGATGTCCATCAGCAGGATCAGCCCGCACAGGCTCTCGCGGCTGCCCAGGTAGGCTTCCAGGTGCTTCTGCCAGTGCTGCTTGAGCGGGATCGGCACCTTGGCGTAGCCGTAGCCCGGCAGGTCGACCAGGCGGCGCTCGTCGTCCAGGCGGAAGAAGTTGAGCAGCTGGGTGCGTCCCGGGGTCTTCGAGGTGCGCGCCAGGCTGGCGTGGGTCAGGGTGTTCAGCGCACTCGACTTGCCGGCGTTGGAGCGCCCGGCGAAGGCCACTTCCAGGCCCTGGTCGTCCGGGCACTGGTCGACCTTGGCGGCGCTGACGAGGAAGGTTGCCTGCTGACACAGGCCGAGAATGGGGTTCTTGGATGACATGGGGAATCCGTATGGGGGGCTCGAAGGCCCGCGGGGCCTGGGGCGCGGCATGCTGTCGCTTCCGTTTCGGCGACGCCAGTATATAATGCCGCAGATTTTGTGTGCGCTTTGTCCTTCCGCCGGGAACGTGACAGAACATGCTGCGCGGCAGACGCAGGCCGTTCCCTCCCTGATTGAGGTTTGGCTATGAAGAAAGTGCTGGTCGCCGGCGCAGCCCTGTTGTGGTTGTCGAGTGCCGCTCATGCGGCGCAGGATCCGGAAGCGGTTTATGCCAAGGCCTGTGCGGCCTGCCACAATGGTCAACTGCCGATGGCGCCCAAGCGGGGCGACAAGGCGGCCTGGGAACCCAGGTTGGCCAAGGGCATGGACGCACTGGTACAGAGCGTTACCAACGGTTTGAATGCCATGCCACCCCGTGGCCTGTGCATGGATTGCAGTGCCGAGGACTACCAGGCCGTCATCAAGGTGATGAGCGAGTAGTCCCGTAAGAACCTGTTTACGATCTGCTGCGTCGGCCATGCGTCGTTAAAAACAGGCTCGGAATGCTCATTTACCACTCGTAAACTGTGCTTCCTCGCCTGTTTTTGCCTAGCCTGGCTCTAGCGCGCAAGATCCCAAGCAGGTTCGAAGAAAAACCTAATTACCTCTAGCCGTTATTGGATTTGCTGATGAACAAAGTACTCGTGAGTCTCCTGTTGAGCTTGGGTGTCTCGGTGGCCGCGCAAGCCGCCGACCCGATCGTCGGCGATGCCGAGGCCGGCAAGGCCAAGACTGCCGTCTGTGCCGCCTGTCACGGTGGCGACGGCAACAGCGCCGCGCCGAACTTCCCCAAGCTGGCCGGCCAGGGCGAGCGTTACCTGCTCAAGCAGCTGCAGGACATCAAGGGCGGCAAGCGTACCGTGCTGGAGATGACCGGCCTGCTGGACAACCTCAGCGACCAGGACATGGCCGATATGGCCGCCTACTTCGCCAGCCAGCAAGGCAGTGTCGGCGCCGCCGATCCCAAGCTGGTCGAGCGTGGTGAGGCGCTGTTCCGTGGCGGCAAGCTCGAGGAAGGCATGCCGGCCTGCACCGGCTGCCACTCGCCGGACGGCGCCGGCCTGGCTGCCGCTGGCTTCCCCAAGCTGGGCGGCCAGCATGCGCAGTACGTGGCCAAGCAGCTAACCGACTTCCGCGAAGGCAACCGCACCAACGACGGCGACGCGATGATCATGCGCGCCATCGCCGCCAAGCTGAGCAACAAGGACATCGAAGCGGTGTCCAGCTATATCCAGGGCCTGCACTAAGAACCCGGTTACGATCTGCTGCGCGTCGGAAAGACTGCGTTGAAAGCGGCTTCGGAATGCTCATTTACTACATGTAAACTCCGCTTCCTCAGCCGCTTCCGCCTTGTCTTTCTCTAGCTCGCGAGATCGTAAACACGTTCTGCGCGGCGCTGACGAGCGGAAACAAAAGGGTGGCCACGGCCACCCTTTTTCATTGGTGCTGCCGCTACAATGCCGGAACCCGTTGCGGCACCATCGGTCGAACCGAGCTAGCCGCCCGATGTGCGGTCCCATCGCCAAGGAGTTTTGCATGCGTAACCTGATTCTCAGCGCCGTCTTCGCCAGCCTCGGCCTGTTCGCCGCCGCCGCGCAGGCCGAGGGCATCGAAGCCGGTCGCCAGTATGCCGAGCTGAGTACCCCGGTACCGGTTTCCCAGCCGGGCAAGATCGAGGTGGTCGAGCTGTTCTGGTACGGCTGCCCGCATTGCTATCAGTTCGAGCCGACCCTCAATCCCTGGGTCGAGCAACTGCCCGAGGACGTCAACTTCGTGCGCATTCCCGCCCTGTTCGGCGGCATCTGGGATGTCCACGGCCAGCTGTTCATTACCCTCGAGTCCATGGGCGTGGAGCAGCGGGTGCACGATGCCGTGTTCAACGCCATCCACAACGAGAAGCGCAAGCTGGCCGATGCCGACGAAATGGCCGAGTTCCTCGCCACCCAGGGTGTGGACAAGGACAAGTTCCTCAGCACCTTCAACTCCTTCGCGGTGAAGGGCCAGATGGCCAAGGCCAAGAAGCTGGCCATGGCTTACCAGATCAAGGGCGTGCCGGTGCTGATCGTGGGCGGCAAGTACCGCTTCGACATCCGCAGCTCGGGCGGTCCGCAGCAGACGCTGGAAGTCGCCGATTTCCTGATCGACAAAGAGCGCGCAGCCGGTGGCGCGACAGGGACAGCGACGGCCGCCAACTGAGCCAGCCAGCATGCTGCGCCGCTGGAGTTCCGGGCGAACCGCGGGCCTGCGCCAGGCGCAGGTCAACGGTTTCTGCCGGGACAGCTCCGGCCAGCTCGACGATGGCCGCCTGCGCCTGCTCAGCTTCAATATCCAGGTCGGCATCAGCACCGAGCGCTATCACCACTACCTGACCCGCGGCTGGCAGCATCTGCTGCCCCACCCCGCGCGCCAGCACAACCTGCAGCGCATCGGCGCGCTGCTCGGCGACTACGATCTGGTCGCCCTGCAGGAGGTGGACGGCGGCAGCCTGCGCTCCGGCTTCGTCAACCAGGTCGAGCACCTGGCCATGCTCGGTGCCTTTCCCTACTGGTATCAGCAGCTCAACCGCAATCTCGGGCGCCTGGCCCAGCACAGCAACGGCGTGCTCAGCCGCCTGCAGCCCAGCCTTCTGGAAGACCACCCGCTGCCCGGGCCGCCCGGCCGCGGCGCCATTCTGGTGCGCTTCGGCGAGGGGCCGCAGGCCCTGGTGGTGGTCAACCTGCACCTGGCCCTCGGTGCCCGCACCCGCACTCGCCAGCTGGCCTACATCCGCGAGCTGATCGACGGCTACCGCCACGTGGTGCTGATGGGCGACATGAACACCCATGCCGTCGACCTGCTGCAGCATTCGCCGCTGCGCGACCTCGGTCTGGTCGCCCCGCAGATCGAGGCGACCTTCCCCAGCTGGCGTCCGCAGCGCTGCCTGGATCACATCCTGCTGAGCCCCGGGCTGGTCCTGGAGCGGGTCGAGGTGCTCAGCCAGCCCATCTCCGACCACCTGCCGGTGGCGGTGGACATCCGCCTGCCGAGCGACCTCAACCTGCCTATGCTGTAGTGGCTTTGCCACTGGATCGCCACCATGACCGATGAAGCCCAGCGCTGGAAAGCCAAGTACCTCGAGTCCCTGGAGCAACAGGAGCGCCTGGAGCAGCGCTGGAACCAGCGCCTCGACCTGCTGCGGCGCGGCCTGGTGCGCAGCTCGCTGGCCGCCGAAGGCAGCGACAAGGCGGTGGATCAGTGCATGCAGGAGCTGCGCGAGGCGATTCGCGGCGAGCAGATGGAGGGCCTGTCGGCGCTGATTCCGCGTCTGGAGAAGGCCGTGCTGGACTCCGAGCAGCGCCGCCAGCAGCGCATCGAGCAGAACGTCGCCGGC
>JAJLLC010000004.1:0-27848 GCA_033838285.1 Pseudomonadaceae bacterium | reverse complement strand
CAGCCAGGGCAGCTACGGCATGGCGGTGTTTCTCGGCATCTGGGGCATGTTCGTCATCAGCGGCGTGGACAACGTGCTCAAGCCCTACCTGATCAGCCGCGGCGGCAACCTGCCGCTGGTGGTGGTGCTGCTCGGCGTGTTCGGCGGCATCCTGGCCTTCGGCTTCATGGGCCTGTTCCTCGGCCCGACCCTGCTGGCGGTGGCCTATAGCCTGCTCGGCGACTGGGCGGCCAATACCCCGCAGGTCGCGGCGCTGGAGCGCGAGAACAAGGATCAGGGCGCCGGCTAGCTGCGCGCGTCCCGCTCTGCCACGCCTAGGCCCGCAGAAGCGGGCCTCGTGCATTGCCGGCTCAACCGTGCTGGCGCTCGTACTTGTCCAGCGTGTCGGCGGCGATCTGCCGGCCGAGCAGGATCAGCTCGGGCGCCTTGTGGAACTCGAAGAAGCGGCACACCCGCTTGGGCACGTTGATCAGGATGTCCGGCGGGTAGCCGGCGATCTTGTACTGGGCCAGCGAGGTCTGCATGGCCTCGAAACTCTGGTTGACCAGCTCCAGCAGCGAGGCCGGGCCGACGTTGGCGAGTACCTGGGAATCGTTGGCCGACTTGGGCACGGCGGCCTCCGTCGCCTTGGCGGGTCTGGGTTCCAGCCAGGGATTGTCCGTCGCCAGCAGGCCTTCGCCTTCCTCCTCTTCGTCGGCCTCGCGACGGAGGAAGGGCAGGCGCGCGCTGAGCGAGCCCATCAGCTGGTCGATCTTGCCCTTGATCGCCGCCGGCCGCTCGATCACCGGCAGGCTGTACTGCTTCTGGTTCAGTGCGTTGAGGTTGACCGCGATGATCAGGTCGCAGTGGCTGGACACCACCGGCACTATCGGCAGCGGGTTGAGCAGGCCGCCGTCGACCAGCATGCGGGTGCCCTGGGTGACCGGGGTGAACAGGCTCGGAATCGCCGCCGAGGCGCGCATGGCCTTGTGCAGGCAGCCTTCCTGGAACCAGATCTCCTGCTGGTTGGTGAGGTCGGTGGCGACCGCCGTGTAGGGGATGGCCAGGTCCTCGATATCGATCTCGCCGACGATCTCGTGGATCTTGCCGAACACCTTCTCGCCGCGGATGGCACCGAGGCGGAAGCTGACGTCGAGCAGGCGCAGCACGTCGAGGTAGTCCAGGCTCTCGGTCCATTCGCGGTATTCGCGCAGCTTGCCGGCGGCGTAGATGCCGCCGACCACCGCGCCCATGGAACAGCCGGCGACGCAGCCGATCTGGTACCCGCGTGCCTCCAGTTCCTCGATCACGCCGATATGGGCGTAGCCGCGCGCGCCGCCCGAGCCCAGTACCAGGGCCACTCTCTTGCTCATTGTCGAATCCCCCGCATATGCCTTCGAACATACCCGCGCAGAGCGCTTGCGCCAAGGACGGCTTTGCTAGAATCGGCGAGCCCGGGCACTTTGCCGGCGCGCGGGCATCCAAGCTGCACACTCGTTCCCCGGGAGAGAAGAAGATGACAAGAATCGCCGCCCTGGCTCTGCTGGCCCTGGTCACCGCCGGCTGTGCCGGCAAGACCGCCTACCGCGACAGCTGCGCCAACCAGCTGGACGCCGCCTGGCGCGAGCTGGATATCGCCAAGGCCGAAGGCTTCGCCGGCACCGTGAGCTACTCCAAGGCGCTGTCCCTGCTGACCGCGGCCAAGACCTCGCAGCAGTTCGAGGGCTTCGAGAGCTGCACCAGCAACGCCGAGAAGGCGCGTTTCTACATCCGCGAATCGCGCGCCGGGCGCTGAGCCGCACTGCTGGCCGGGCGCTCGCCGCGGCGCCGGGCCAGCCACTTTTCCAGTTCCACCAGGGCGCAGCAGGCCGGTGCCACGCTCAGGCTCAGGGCCCAGCCGTCCGCGCCCAGGCTTGCCGTGCCGAACAGCGCCTGCAGCGGCGGCCAGTGGCTGAAGGCCAGCTGCATCGCCAGGAGCAGGCCGACCATGGCCCATACGCTCGGGTTGTCGCGCCAGCCGAAGCGTGCCGGCCCGCTGAGGCGGCGGCAGCTGAACAGGTAGCCGATCTCTCCGGCGACCAGCGCATTCACCGCCAGGGTCCGGCCGCTTTCCAGGCTCCAGCCCAGCTGCTGGCTGTAGAGAAACAGGCCCAGACTGGCGCCGGTCAGCAGCAGCGAGACGAACAGCAGGCGCCACAGCAGCTGCCCATCGAGCAGCGGCGTACGCGGGTCGCGCGGCGGGCGCTGCATCAGGTCGTGCTCCGCCGGCTCGAAGGCCAGGGTCATGGCCAGGGTCACGGCGGTGATCATGTTCACCCAGAGAATCTGCAGCGGGGTGATCGGCAGGGTCAGCCCCAGGGCGATGGCGGCCAGCAGTAGCAGGGCTTCGCCGCCGTTGGTGGGCAGGATGAACAGGATCGACTTCCTCAGGTTGTCGTAGACGTTGCGACCTTCCTCGATGGCGTGCACCAGCGTGGCGAAGTTGTCGTCAGCCAGCACCATCTGCGCGGCCTCCTTGGCCGCCTCGGTGCCCTTGATGCCCATGGCGATGCCGATGTCGGCGCGCTTGAGCGCCGGCGCGTCGTTGACCCCGTCGCCGGTCATCGCCACCCGCGCCCCGCAGGCCTGCAGGCGCTCGACCAGACGCAGCTTGTGGCTGGGATCGGTGCGGGCGAACACCCGGGTCTCGGCCAGGCGCGTGTCGAGTTCGGCATCGCTCAGGCGGTCGAGTTCGGCGCCGGTCAGCGGCGCGCCGCCCAGTCCGAGACGTTCGGCGATGGCGGCCGCGGTGGCGGCGTGATCGCCGGTGATCATCTTCACCGCGATGCCCGCGGCGTGGCATTCGGCGATGGCCTGGATGGCTTCCTCGCGCGGCGGGTCGAGCATGCCGACCAGGCCGAGGAGGACGAAGTCGCCTTCCAGGTCCTCATAGTTCAGCTGCTGCTGCGGCTGCTCTAGCGGGCGCATGGCCAGGCCGATCATGCGCAGGCCCTGGCTGGCCCCTCGGCCAGCGCCTGGTGCCAGTAGCGCGGGTCGATGGGCTGCGCAGTGCCGGCACACCACTGCCGGTTGCAGACCTCCAGCAGGCGCTCGGGCGCGCCGATCAGGTAGATCAGGCCGTGGCCCTGGTGGTCGTGATGCAGGCTGGCCAGGCAGCGCCGCTCGGAACTGAAGGGGATGGCATCGACCCGCGGCAGGTAGGCCGCCTCGCTGTCATGGCGCAGGCCGAGCTTGCCGGCCAGGGTGAGCAGGGCGGCTTCGGTGGGGTCGCCGCCGATGCACCAGCGCCCGTCGACCAGGCTCAGGCTGGCACTGTTGGCCAGCAGCCCGGCGCGGGCCAGCTCGCGCAGGTCGTCGGCGTCGGCCGGCGCGCAGGGCCGCCCATCCTGGCCATGCACAGCGCCCGCGGGGCTGTAGCCGACGCCTTCGATCCGGTAGCGGTGGGCGGCGGTGAGCACCTGCTGCACGGTCATCTCGTTGCGGGTCAGGGTACCGGTCTTGTCCGAGCAGATCACCGTGACCGCTCCGAGGCTCTCCACCGCCGGCAAGCGCCTGATGATCGCCCGGTGGCGCGCCATGCGCTGCACGCCGAGGGCGAGGGTGATGGTCAGAACCGCCGGCAGCCCCTCGGGGATGGCCGCTACCGCCAGGCCGACGGCCGCCAGCAGCATCTCCTCGGCGGCATAGTCGCGCAGCAGCACGCCGAGCGCGAAGGTCAGCAGGGCCAGGCCGAGAATGGCCAGGGTGAGGTGCCTGGCGAAGCGTTCCATGTCGGCGAGCAAGGGTGTCTGCAGGCCATGCACCTCGCCGAGCAGGCGGTCGATGCGACCCAGCTCGGTATCGGCACCGGTGCTCACCACCAGGCCGCAGCCGCTGCCGGCGCACACCAGGGTGCCGGAGTAGGCCATGCTGCGGCGGTCACCGAGGCTGGCGTCGGCTGCCACGGCGGCATGGTTCTTGTCCGCCGGCAGCGACTCGCCGGTCAGCGCGGCCTCCTCGATGCGCAGGTCGCGGCTTTCCAGCAGGCGCAGATCCGCCGGTACCCGGTCGCCGGCCTCCAGCAGTACCAGGTCGCCCGGCACCAGCTGTTCCGCCGCAACGCTCTGGGTGCGGCCATCGCGGCGTACCCGCGCCGTCAGGCTGAGCATCCTCTGGATCGCGCGCATGGCCTGCTCGGCCTTGCCTTCCTGGACGAAACCGACCAGCGCGTTGATCACTACCACGCCGAGGATCACCGCGCTGTCCGCCCACTTGCCGAGCCCCAGGGTGAGCAGCGCGGCGCCCAGCAGCACGTAGATCAGCAGGTTGTGGAATTGCCGCAGCAAGCGCTTGAGCGGCCCCTGTGCACGCCGCCGCGGCAGGCGGTTGGGGCCGTGCCGCTGCAGGCGCCTGGTGGCTTCCGCGCTGTCCAGGCCCTGTTCGCTGCTGTCGAGCCGCTCCAGGCTGTGCTCGGCGGCGAGGGAATGCCAATCCGGGGTCATGACACCTCCTGTGACATTTCGACTGTGCGGGGTCACCACCAATAGCCTATTGCCCGAATGGTGCGGGCGCCTTGATCGAGATCAGTCATTCGATGCCGCACTCGGTCCTGTGCGGTGGCTATGCTTGCCGGCCGGCGCCCAGTAGCATCAGCGGATCGGAACGGGAGCGAGCGATGCGGAGCAAACTGGATGCGGTACTCGATGCGGTCAACCAGGTGCTGCTGGGCAAGGAGCCGCAGGTGCGCCTGGCGCTGACTTGCCTGCTGGCGCGCGGCCACCTGCTGATCGAGGATCTGCCCGGCATGGGCAAGACCACCCTGAGCCAGGCCCTGGCGCGGGTGCTGGGGTTGTCCTACCAGCGCATCCAGTTCACTTCCGATCTGTTGCCGGGGGACATCCTCGGCACCTCGGTGTTCGACAAGGACAGCGGGCAGTTCGTCTTCCATCCCGGGCCGATCTTCGCCGAGCTGGTGCTGGCCGACGAGATCAACCGCGCCACGCCGAAGAGCCAGAGCGCGCTGCTGGAGGCCATGGAGGAGGGCCAGGTGACCATCGAGGGCGCCACCCGACCGCTGCCCGAGCCCTTCTTCGTCATCGCCACGCAGAACCCGGTCAGTTCCGGCGGCACCTTCGCCCTGCCCGAGTCGCAGCTGGACCGTTTTCTCATGCGCCTGTCGCTGGGCTATCCGGCGCGCGCGGCGGAGAAGGCGCTGCTGCTCGGCGAGGCCCGCCGCGAGGTGCTGCCGCGCCTGGAGCCGGTCCTCGACCACGCCGAACTGGCGGCGATCCAGGCGCTGATCCCGCAGATCCGCACCAGCGATGCGCTGGTCGACTATGTGCTGCGCCTGGTCGAGGCGACGCGCAGCGAGGCGCAGTTCGCCTGGGGCCTGTCGCCGCGCGCCAGCCTGGCGCTGCTGGCCGCCGCGCGGGCCTGGGCCTTCCTGGCCAATCGCGACTATGTGATTCCCGAGGACGTGCAGGCGGTGCTGCCGGCGGTGGTCGGCCATCGCCTGCGCGAGCGCGCGGACCCGGCCGGGCACGGCGGTGGCGCGCTGGTGCAGTGGCTGCTGCGCGAGGTCGCGGCGGTGTGACCGGGCTCAAGGCGCGCTGGCGGCGCTGGATCGCCCGGCGCATTCCCCCCGCGGCGCAGGTACGGCTGAACCAGCGGCGCATCTTCATCATGCCCGACCGGGTCGGCGCCGCCTTCGGCGCGGCCCTGGTACTGATGCTGCTGGCCGCGATCAACTACGAGAACAGCCTGGCCTATGGCCTGACCTTCCTGCTGGCCTCGGTGTTCGTGGTGGCCATCCTGCACACCTACCGCAACTTCGCCGGGCTGATCCTCAAGGCCGGCAGCAGCCCGGCGGTATTCGTCGGCGAACAGGCACGTTTCCGTGTGCGCCTGGAGAGCGACGGCCGCGCGCACCAGGCCATCGCCCTCGGCTGGCCGCCGCAGCCGCTGCAGAGTCAGGATGTGCCAGCCGCCGGCCAGCGCGAGTGCGAGCTAGACCTGCCGGCGCTGCGCCGCGGCTGGCTGCGTCCCGAGCGGCTGCGGGTGGAGAGTCGCTTCCCCCTCGGCCTGCTGGTGGCCTGGAGCTGGGTCGACCTGGACCAGGCCGTGCTGGTCTATCCGCGCCCGCTGGAGGGCGATCTGCCGCTGGCGGCGGGTGCCGGTGACGAGGCCGAGGACGAGGGCCGGCGCGCCAGCGGGCAGGGTGCGGACGACTATCAGGGGCTGCGCGACTATCAGCCCGGCGACTCCAAGCGGCGCCTGCACTGGAAGGCCTTCTCGCGCGGCCAGGGGCTGCTGGTGAAGGATTTCGCCGCGCTCAGCGGGCGCGACCTGTGGCTGGACTTCCAGGCCCTGGGCGGCGACGTCGAGGCGCGCCTGTCGCTGCTCTGCCACTGGGTGCTGCAGCTGGATGCACGGCGCCAGGCCTACGGCCTGCGTCTGCCCGGTGTCGAGCTGGCCCCGGACTGCGGCGACGCCCATCGCCAGGCCTGCCTGCGTGCCCTGGCGCTGTATGGGGAACGGCCATGAGCACGAGCCGAGCGCCTGTGCTGCCCATTCCGCGCATCGCCCTGACTTGGCTGCTGGTGGCGCAGGTGCTGGTGATACTGCCGCATCTGCTGCACCTGCCGCCCTGGATCATCGGCCTGTGGCTGCTTTGCGCCGGCTGGCGCATCCAGGTCTACCGCATGCGCGCCCGTTTCCCCTCGGGGCTGCTGCGCGCTGGCCTGATGCTGGCCACCGCGGCGGCGGTGTTTCTCTCGCGCGGCAGCTTGATCGGCCTGGACGGCGGTGTGTTGCTGCTGGTGGCCGCCTTCATCCTCAAGCTGGTGGAGCTGCGCAGCCGGCGTGACGCGCTGGTGCTGATCTTCCTCGGCTTCTTCGTGGTGGTGACCGCCTACCTGTTCGACGACAGCCTGCTCAGCGCGCTGTACAGCCTGCTGCCGGTCACCGCCCTACTGGCCGCGTTGATCGGCCTGCAGCACAGCGGCCTGGCCGAGCGCCCGAGCGCCACCCTGAAGCTGGCGGCGGCGATGATGGCTCAGGCGGTGCCGCTGATGCTGCTGATGTTCCTGTTCTTCCCGCGCCTGGGTCCGCTGTGGAGCCTGCCCACTGCGCAGAAGGGCATCACGGGGCTGTCCGACAGCATGGCGCCGGCGGATGTGGCGGAGCTCAGCCGTTCCTCGGCGCTGGCCTTCCGCGCCACCTTCGATGGGCCCGTGCCGCCGCGCGAGCTGCTCTACTGGCGCGCCCTGACGCTGGATCGTTTCGACGGGCGGCGTTGGTCGCAGAGCAAGTCCGCTGCCGTCGAACAGGCGCCACGCTGGCAGGCCCAGGGAGAGGCCCTGGGCTACAGCGTGATCATGCAGGCCAGCGGCAGGCCCTGGCTGTTCGTGCTCGACATCGGGCGCAGCGAGCAGCCAGGCGCTCGGCAAATGGATGACTTCCGCCTGGAGCTGCCACGCCCGGTACTGCAGAACCTGATGTACCGCGCGCAGTCCTGGCCCGAGGCGGTGCGTCAGGCGCAATTGCCGGACAGCATCCGCCGCCGCGCCCTGCAACTGCCGGCAGCGGGCGATCCGCGCAGCCGCGAGTGGGCGGCCGAGCTGCGCAGCCGGCATGCCGACGACGAGTCCCTGGTGGCCGAGCTGCTGCGGCATTTCAACCGCGAGCCCTATGGCTACACCCTGAAGCCGCCGCCGGTGGGCGAACACAGTATCGACGAGTTCCTGTTCCGCACGCGCAAGGGCTTCTGCGCCCATTACGCTGGCGCCATGACCTTCGTGCTGCGCGCCGCGGGCATTCCGGCACGGGTGGTGGCGGGCTATCAGGGCGGCGAAGCGAACCTTGCAGGCAACTACCTGGCCGTGCGCCAGCTGGATGCCCATGCCTGGGTCGAGTACTGGCTCGAAGGGCGCGGCTGGATCAGTGTCGATCCGACTTTTCAGGTCGCCCCCGAGCGGGTCGAGCTGGGTTCCCAGGAGGCCCTGGCCGCCGATGAAGGCTTCCTCGAAGACTCGCCGCTGTCGCCGCTGCGTTACCGTCAGGTGCCCTGGCTCAACGAGCTGCGCCTGGCCTGGGATCAGGTCAACTACAACTGGCAGCGCTGGGTGCTGGGCTATCGTGGCGAACAGCAGCTGAGCCTGCTCAAGCGCTGGTTCGGCAGCCTGGACTGGCACCGCATGGCTCTGGTCATGGTCGGCGGCGGCGCCTTGCTGCTCGGCCTGCTGGTGCTCTGGCTGTTCAAGCCCTGGCACCGCGAGCGCGACCCGCAGCGCCTGCTGCTGCGGCGCTTCGAACGCCTGCTGGCGCGCCAGGGTTTGCGCCGGGCGCCGGGCGAGGGCGTGCGCGCCTTCGCCAGCCGTGCCGCCGGCGTCTTGCCGGCACAGGCGCAGGCCATCGAGGCTTTCGCTAGCGACTTCGAAGCCCAGCGCTATGCTGGAGCCGAACCGGCCGCGGGCCGCCTGCGCGAGCATCTCGCTGCGTTGCGCAAGGCCCTGCCATGGCGATCCAGCGTGAGGGGGACTGATGAGCCGATTCGATGACGGGCTGCTGCGCCAGGTCCTGGGCCTGCAGGTGCGCCTGTACGCCTGCTGTGCGCGCCTGAGCGCAGGGACCGACAGCGAGGCGCTGCATGATCTGCGCATCGCCCTGCGCCGTCTCGCCAGCCTGCTGCGCCCGCTGCACCATGAGCCGCTGTGCGTGGCATTGGAGCAGGCGGTGACGGCCCTCAATCGCGCCAGCGGGCCGCTACGCGACCTCGAGGTGCTGGCCCATGAGGTGGATGCGCTGGGGCTTCAGGGCGCCGCCGCGCTACGCCGCGCCTGCCTGGCCGAGCGTTATGCCGAGCTGCTGGCGGGCACGCCACTGCAGCGTCTGCTGATCCGCCTCGACGACTGGCCGGAGGACTGCCGCCAGGCGCGGCGGGCCGGCGAGTGGCAGGCGCGCGGCAAGCAGGTGCGCCGGTATCTCGCCAGGCAGGGCGACAAGCTGGCGCAGGCACTGCGCGATCCGGCCCATGACCGCCATCGCCTGCGTCTGCTGATCAAGCGCCTGCGATACTGCGCCGAGGCCTGGCCGAGCTACTGTCGCCTGCGCGCCGAGGAGCTGCTGGCCCTGCGCTGTGCCCAGGCGGCGCTGGGCGACTGGCATGACCATCTGCAGTGGCTGCTGCGGCTGGATGCCGAGCCCGATCTGCGGCCTTGCGCCGAACTCTGGCGGCAACGGCTGCAGCTCGCCGAGCAGCAGGCCGACCTGGCCCTGCTGGAACTCGCCGAGCTGTTTCCCGAGGCCTCGGCGCAGAGCTGATCGCAGGGTATTTACCGGGCATATTTGGCGTACCTGCCACTCCCGGGAAAGCGTGCTTTTCTCTAAGCTGCAGTCTGTGCAGACAGGAGATTGTGCATGACCTTTGCCGAGCTGATTCACGCGGTACATACCCATCCCCAGCATGTCGTGGTGCCGGGCCTCTGGGGGCAGGGGCGGGCCACTTTCGGCGGCCTGGTGGCGGCCATGCTGTACGAGGCCATGCGTCTCAAGGTGGCGCCGGGCAAGCCGGTGCGCTCGCTGGCCATCACCTTCGTCGGCCCCATGCAGATGGGCGAGCCGGCGGCCTTCGAAGCCGAGGTGCTGCGCGAAGGCAAGTCGGTCAGCCAGGTGCTCGGGCGCGTCGTGCAGAACGGCGCGGTGGTGGCCATGGCGCAGGCCAGCTTCGGTGCCGCGCGCGAGTCCGCGGTGCGGGTGATGGCCGAGCCGGCGCCGGCGATGCCGGCGGTGGAACAGTGCCTGGAGCTCGGCTACATCCCCGGTGTCACACCGGAGTTCACCCGTTTCCTGGCCATGCGCTGGGGCGAGGGCGGCATGCCTTTCAGCAACAACCCGTCGCGCAGCATGGGCGGCTGGGTGCGCCTGCGCAGCGACGTCAGTTACGACAAGGTCAGCGAGGTTCACCTGCTGGCCCTGGTCGACGCCTGGCCGCCGGTCGTGCTGTCGCACCTGAGCAAGCCGGCCCCGGGCAGCTCGCTGACCTGGACCATCGAGTTCGTCCACCCCATTCCCAGCCTGACCACTCACGACTGGTGCCTGTACCGTGCCGAGATCGAGCATGCCGCCGACGGCTACGGGCACATCGCCGCCCGCCTGTGGACCGCCGATGGCCAGTTGCTGGCGCTGAGCCGGCAAACCACCACGGTCTTCGACTAAGAGCCGTCTACGATCTGCTGCGCGTCGGCCATGCGTCGTTGGGCAAGGGCCTAGCCTGGCTCTAGCTCGCGAGATCGTAAACTGGCTCTAGGAGGCGAGCGCCGGCAGGCCGAAGAAGGCGCGTGCCGTGGCGGTGGTATGCGCCGCCACGGCCTCCGCGCTCTCGCCGCGATGCAGGGCCACTTCGCGCAGCACCTCGGTGAGGAAGGCCGGCTCGTTGTGCCCGCTCTTCGGCTTGGGTCGTAGGCTGCGCGGCAACAGATAGGGCGCGTCGCTTTCCAGCATCAGGCGGCCGGCGGGGATATCGCGCAGCAGCGGGTGCAGGTGGGTGCCGCGGCGTTCGTCGCAGACCCAGCCGGTGATGCCGATGTGCAGATCGAGGTCCAGGTAGCCGTACAGTGTCGCCCGCTCGCCGGTGAAGCAGTGCACCACGGCCGCCGGCAGGCGGTCGCGAAACTCGCGGAGCATGGCCGTGAGCCGTGCCCCGGCCTCGCGCTCGTGGAGGAATACCGGCAACTGCAGTTCGACGGCCAGGGCCAGCTGTTCCTCGAGGGCCTTCTCCTGCTGCGGGCGCGGCGAGAAATCGCGGTTGAAGTCCAGCCCGCATTCGCCCACGGCGCACACCGGCGCCTCGCTCAGCAGGGCGCGCAGCTGGCGTGCGCTGTCGGCATTCCACTGGCTCGCGTCGTGCGGGTGCACGCCGGCGGTGCTGAACAGCCTCTGTCCGCTTTCGTCCAGCTGGCGGCAGAACTCCAGGGCCTTCTCGCTTTCCTCCAGGCTGGTGCCGGTCAGCACCAGCTGGCACACGCCGGCGGCGGCGGCGCGCTGGAGAACCGCTTCGCGCTCTCGCGCCAGACTGGGATGGGTCAGGTTGACGCCGATGTCGATGAGTTGCATGGTGCTACCTCGCAAGCCGAGCGGGGCAGCATAGCAGAGCCTTGCTTGCCGTAATAAAGCAAGTAAATACAAATGGTTATGCATGCATATTGATGTTTTTTGCCAGTTCGGAGCGCCCGTTTGAGCGCCGTCCGCCAGCCTGGCAGCTGCGCCATTCGTCGCCGCGCCGCGGAGGCGCGATGAGACGCGCGTTGCTGTTGCTCCTCGCTTGCCTGGTGGCTCTGCCCGCCCAGGCGCGCCTGAGCGCCCTGAGCGGCAACCTGCCGCCTGCGGCCAGCCAGCGCGATCTCGCGCAGATCCGCAAGGACGGCGAGCTGCGCGTGCTGGTCAACCAGAGTCGCAACAGCTCCGGTGAGGTGCGCGGCCAGACCATCGGCGTCGAATACCGGCGCCTGCGGGCCTTCGAACAGTACCTCAACCGTAATGCGCGCGGCGGCCGCGAGCTTCGCCTCAGGCTGATTCCGCGCCCCAAGGACCAGCTGCTGGCGGCCCTGCAGCGCGGTGAGGGCGACCTGGTGGCCCCGGGCGAGCTGCTCGATGCCCATCCCGGGCTGGGCATCAGTGCCAGCGCGTCGATTCGCCGCAACGTGCCCATGGTGGTGGTCGGCAACCTGCGCAATCGGCATTACCGCAAGCTGGAGGACATGGCCGGACGCAGCCTGGTGCTGCCGGCCGGCAGCTTCGCCGCCGAGGCGCTGCGGCCGCTCAACCGTCGCCTGGCCGAGGTTGATCGTCCGCCGCTGGCGGTGGAGTGGGCCGACGCCAGCCTGGCGGTGGAGGATGTGCTGGAGATGGTCCAGGCCGGCATCTATCCCTGGACCGCGGTCGAGCTGCCGATCGCCGAGCGCTGGCTGAAAGTCATGCCGCGCCTGCGCATCGAGCGCCACCTGGTGCTGAGCCAGGAGGGCGACCTGAGCTGGTTCGTGCGCCGTGGCTCGCCCATGTTGCGTGCCAGCGTCGATCGCTTCCTCGCCGACTACCGCGTACCGGCCGACCAGGACGCGGCTTTCCAGCGGGTCTACCGGCGTTCCTACAAG
Source organism: Pseudomonadaceae bacterium (assembly GCA_033838285.1). GTDB lineage: Bacteria > Pseudomonadota > Gammaproteobacteria > Pseudomonadales > Pseudomonadaceae > Aquipseudomonas. The sequence continues at coordinate 15,741 of JAJLLC010000004.1, read as the reverse complement.
GTGCGCAACCCACTGGCCGGCGGCATCGAGCGCCAGCGCCTGGAGCGGGTGCGCGGCGTTCTGCAGAAGCATGGCGAGCTGCAGAGCCTGGATTGGCTGCAGCTGGCCGCGGTGGCCTACAAGGAGTCCACCCTCAACCCGGCGGCGCGCGGCGCCTCCGGCGCCACCGGGCTGATGCAGATCACCCCCGCGGCCGCGCGCAGCGTGGGAGTGGGCAATATCCAGGCGCTGGACAACAACGTGCTGGCGGCCACCCGCTACATGGCCTGGATCAGGCGCGAGTTCTTCTCCAGCCGGCAGATTGTCGATGCCGAGCGCATGGCCTTCGTCCTTGCCGCCTACAACATGGGGCCGCAGCGGGTCCAGGGGCTACGAGCGGAGGCGCGCCGGCGCGGGCTCGACGCCAACCGCTGGTTCTTCCAGGTGGAGCGGGTAGCGATGGAGCGGATGGGTCTTGGCGTGGTGAGTTATGTGAACAGCGTGAATAAGTACTACCTTGCTTATGACCGCGAGCGCTTACTGCTGGAGCCGCAGAAGGCGCGGGTGAGTGTCAAGGATTAATCGAATAAGCAGATATTATCTGCCGCAAATATGCGCTTTTAATATCGCCTAATTCGAATAGCATGTGCCTCACCAACTCTCACACCCCTCACGAGGAACCGCCACATGAGCAATCCGATCAAGACCCTGATGTCCACCGACGCCGGCTATGGCATCGCCTTGCTGCGCGTGGTCACCGGCCTGACCTTCGCCGCCCACGGCGCGCAGAAGCTCTTCGGCTGGTTCGGCGGCTACGGCCTGGAAGGGGTCGGTCAGTGGATGGAGAGCATCGGCATCACGCCGGGCTACCTGATGGCGGCCCTGGCCGGCAGCGCCGAGTTCTTCGGAGGCCTGGCCCTGGTGGTGGGCCTGCTGGTGCGCCCGGCGGCACTCTCGCTGCTGGTGGCCATGCTGGTGGCGATGTTCGCGGTGCACTGGCCGAATGGCTTCTTCATCACCAACAACGGCTACGAATACGCCCTGATCCTCGGCCTGATCAGCGCGACGCTGATGATCGAGGGGGCCGGCAAGCTGTCGCTGGACCGCATCCTGTCGCGCTGATGGCGTGACTTTCCACACAGGGCCCGCATATGCGGGCCCTGTGCGTTTCAGCGGCTGTCTTCGCGGCTCTGCGCCAGCTGCTCGGCCGCGTCCAGGCGCAATCTTTCGTGCTCGTCGAAGCGCTCGCCGGCCAGGGTGGCGATGGCCGCGCGCTTGTCCTCGTCGCTCAGTCCGTCGTTGGCCTCGATGGCGGCCTTCTCGCGGCGATACTCGGCCAGCCGTCGCTGCCACTGCTCGCGCCGCTCATCGAGGGCCTCCAGGCGACTGGTGGCTTCGGCGCCGACCAGCTGCAGGCGCAGCTGGCGCAACTGGCCGGGAGTACCGCCCTGGGCGCGCAGGGCGGCGGTCCGCTGGCGCAGTTCCTCCTGCAGCTGGGGTATCAGCAGCTCCTGCATCTCTTCGGGCAGGGTCGCACGCAGCCGGTCCAGGGCCTCGGCCTTCTGCCGGTCGTCGAGGCTGGCATCGTGGCGCAGGGCCAGGCGCTGCAAGGTGTACTGGTTGTAGGCCTCTTCCTGGGCGAAGAACGCCTGGTGTACCTCGGCGCTGAAGATGCCTGCGCGCAGGGCGCGTACCGCCTGCTCGCGCTGGCGCAGGGCATCCAGGCTGGCCATCTGCGGCAGATCCTGCTCCAGCCGGATCAGCTGTTCCTTGTAGTCCAGGTACTGTTGCAGCAGTTCAAGCGCCTGGCTGCGCGCGGGGTCTGCCAGTTCGCCATGGATGTAGGCCTGCAACCGCGCGATGCTGGCCTGCAGGCTTTCCTCGCCATAGGCGCTGAGGAAGTAGTCGAAGATGCGGCGTATCTCCATGCCGATCAGCAGGTTGCCGGCGGGGTCCAGGCGGAAGCGGCCGTCGACCTCGGTGCCGGCGAAGGACGGCGGCAAAGGCGTGAGCGCGGCATTCTGCGCTTGCTCCGATGGCCGGCTGGCGAACGTTGCCGGCGCAGCAGGCGCCTCGGCCTGGTCGGCGCGGGCAGGCGTGTGGGCCGGTATGGCGCCTGGCGGCGCGGGCGGAGCAAGGTAGAGGGCAAGGGCAATGCTGGCCCCGATCAGCAGGGGCACGGCGAACAGCAGGGTCTTGTTCACGGCGGGACTCACGGGGAGAAGAAACGATCGGGGCCCGCAGGCCCCGATGGCTGGCTCAGAGGCCGGCCAGCTTGAGGCGATTGGCCTGCTGGCGGTACACGGTGACCGGATCGGTCTCGAACAGGCTGGTCAGGCCGAAGACCTGATTGACCTCGTCGAGGTGGTTCATCCGGTAGTTGTCGCGGATCACCTTGCCCAGGTGCGAGCTGCAGCGGCCGACCAGACCGTCGTTGGCCTCGTCGAAGGTCAGCGAGCTGGCACCCATCAGCAGGTCGCTGACGTCCAGCAGGTTGGTCAGCGGGCTGGTGCCGCTCCAGGAGTAGTAGCTGACGCCATTGACCTTGTAGGCACCCTCGCCGCAGGCACTGGTGGGGATGCCCTGCGGGTACTTGGCGTTGAACGCGGCGGCCCCCTCGCTGTTGAGCGACTCGAGCGCGCCCAGGGCGTTCTGCGGGCTGGTGCTGGAGCTGCCGGAGAGGAAGTTGATCAGCGCGCCCAGGCCGTTGACGATGCCGGCCACGACCGCTTCGCCGGCCGAGCCCGGCGGAATCTGGCGGATGAAGTCGGCGGTGTCCGAGCCCTTGTGCGGGGCGCCGACGCTGGTCACCGAGGCCACCAGGTCCGGGCGCACGGCGGCCACGTAGCGAATGGTCGGGCCGCCGTGGCTGTGGCCGATCAGATTGACCTTGCCCTTGCCGCTGATGGCGGCGATCTCTTCCACCTGTTCCAGCAGCTCCTCGCCGCGCAGCTCGGAGGTGTTCAGCTGGCTGACTTCGGTGACGTAGACGCTGGCGCCGTCGGAGCGCAGGGAGGAGGGGATGCCGTACCAGTAATCGACCCCGAGGATGCTGTCGAAGCCCAGCATGCCGTGGGTCAGGACGATCGGGTACTTGGTCTTGGTGTAGCCGGTGGAGCCGAACAGGCCGGCTTCGGCTGTGCCGGACAGCAGCAGGCTGGTGCCGATGCAGAGGGCGAGCAGGGTTTTCTTGTTATTCATGATTTGCTCTCGAGCGAGGGTTGGGCGTTGATCCATCCTTGCATCCAGCCATCCGGCGCTTCCCGGGCCGGTACTTCAGCAGGCCCAATGGGGCATGATCTGTGCCAAGAGCGAGAGAAATTAGAACAAAGGCTCTAAACGGGCGTTTGTGGTGCAGGCCAGAGCCGGAGAGGGATCTGCTGCCGGCTAGGGGATGTTACCTAGGGAAACAGGGGCGTTTCCCGGCAAGATCGCCGGCGTTCAATCGCAGCTCTGCGCGGTGGCCCCCAGCGGCCAGCTGCGCAGCGCTTCGTAGCGGGCCTGCCAGGAGCGGTACAGCACCAGCTCCTCGACCGGCCAGGCGAATTCCACCGGCTCGAACGAGGTCGGCATGCGGCTGTTACGGGCCAGCGTCAGGTGCGGGCGATAGGGGCGCGAGTCGCTCGCGATGCCGGCCTCGTCCAGGGCCGTCCGCAGTTCCCGGGCCAGGCGCAGAAGCTCCGCGGGCACTTGGGGCGGCGCCAGGTGCAGCAGGCCGCCGCGCCAGCAGGCGAGGCTGTCCAGGTGCAGCTCGCAGGCCAGCTCCGCCAGCGGCAGTCGCGAGGGGATCCGCTCCAGCAGTGGCAGGCGCTCGGCCGGCAGATGGCCGAGGAAAGCCAGGGTCAGATGCAGGTCGGCGCGGGGCGTGACGCGCCCGGCAAGCTGCTGGGCCTCGCGCCAGGTGTCGATTCGCGCGGCGAGCGCAGGCGGGCAGGGCGCGGCGAAGAACAGGCGAAGCGTGGCGGGCGGCATGGGCTCTCCTTGACAGGCGTGGGCGGCATTCCTAGGATCGCACCCCATGGCGCCGATTTAAGAGCAACTTGCGGGGCGCCGCCCGGTCGGGCGAATACCGCTAAAGCGCTGGCCGGTGTCGCCTCCCACCGCAGTCCGGCGGGATCTTGAGGCCGAGACTGCATCATGAGTTGCCCACGTAGCCATCTGCATTTTTCCCCCTTGCCGCGTTCCGCGGTCAATCGTCATCCCCATGTCCTGCTGGTCGGTAGCCACCAGTCGCGCCTGCTCAAGAGTCTGGAGGGCTGGCCCAAGCACTGGCCGGCATCGCGTAACTTCCTGGTGCGCTTCGCCGGCGCGCAGCTGCAGGAATTGCAGGCGCTGCCCAACGATGCCTACGATCTGGTGGTGGTCGGCATGGAAGCGCGACCGCTGCAGGCCGAGTTGATCGGGCAGCTGGTGCGCGTGGCCCGCCAGGGGCTGATCAGCCTGCGCTGAAGTCCGGATAGTCGATGGCGGTGATGTACAGCTCCTGTTCGCCGCCCGGCGTCTGCACGCGCACTTCGGCATCCAGCGCCTTGCCCACCAGGGCGCGGGCCAGCGGTGAGTCGATGCTGATCAGGCCCTGCTTGAGGTCCAGCTCGTCGGGGCCGACTATGCGGTAGCGCGACTCCACGCCGTTCTCGTCCTCCAGGGTCACCCAGGCGCCGAAGTAGACTTTCTGCCGGTCGCTCGGCGGGGCGGCGACCACCTTGAGGCTCTCCAGGCGCTTGGTGAGGAAGCGCACCCGGCTGTCGATCTCGCGCAGCATCTTCTTGCCGTAGATGTACTCGGCATTCTCCGAACGGTCGCCCAGGGCGGCGGCTTCGCTGACCGCCTGGGTCACCTGGGGCCGGCGCACGTGCCACAGCTCGTGCAGTTCGGCGCGCAGGCGCGCTTCGCCCTCCGGGGTGATCAGCGGTGTGCCGGCGGTACGGGGTGGACGATAACGGCTCATGATGTTCGGCAAGAGTGGGAGCGGGCGATTCTAGCAGGCTCAGACTTCGCGCAGCACCGTCAGGGGCGAGGCATTCAGGGCTCGCCGGGTGCCCCAGAGGCCGGCCGCACCGACCAGCAGGGCGCCGACCAGCGGCAGCAGGAGCAGCCAGGGGTGCGGTTGCCATTGCAGGTCGAGGGCGAAGCGATACAGCAGGAAGCTCGCCAGTTCGCAGCCCAGGGCGGCGAGCAGACCGCTGGCGGCGCCGAGCAGGCCGAACTCGGTGCGGCGCGCGGCCTGCAGCAGTCGTCGCTCCGCGCCCAGGGCCCGCAGCAGGGCGCCCTGGCGCAGGCGTTCGTCGAGGGTCGCCTGCAGGCCGGCGAAGAGCACCGCCAGGCCGGCGGCAAGCACGAACAGCAGGACGTATTCGATGGCCAGGCTGACCTGGGCCATGATGCTGCGCAGCTGCTCCAGCAGGGCCTCTACCTGCAGCAGGGTGATCGCGGGAAAGGCTCGCGCCAGTTCGACCAGCTGTGCCTCGCTGTGCGGCGGCAGGTAGAAACTGGTCAGGTAGGTGGCGGGCAGGTCGCGCAGCGTGTCCGGCTCGAAGATCATGTAGAAGTTCGGCTGGAAGCTGTCCCATTCGACCTGACGCAGGCTGCTGACCCGAGCCTGGCGCTGCAGTCCGCCGACGCTGAAGCTGAGGCGATCGCCCAGGCGCAGGCCGAGGCTCTGCGCCAGCTTGGCCTCCACCGAGACTCCGGGCAGTTCGCCCTCGGCCTGTCCTTCCCACCAGCGCCCGGCCAGCAGGCGGTTGCCCGCCGGCAGCTCGCTGGCCCAGGTCAGGCTGAGGTCTCGCTGGATGGCGCGCTCGCCCTGGCTGTCCTTGCTGACGATGCCCTGCACCGGCGTGCCGTTGATGTGGGTCAGGCGCCCGGCGACTATCGGGTAGAGCGGCGCGGGGTGGGGCGACAGGGCGGACAGGCGGGCGGCGAAGGCCTCGCGCTGCTCGGGCAGCACGTTGAGGGCGAAGTGGTTGGGCGCCTGCTCGGGCAGCTGGGCCTGCCAGGTGTCGAGCAACTCGCCGCGCAGCAGGCCGATCAGGACCATGGCCAGCAGGATCAGGCCGAAGGCGAGCGCCTGGCCGGCGGCGGCCAGCGGATGGCGCAGCAGTTGGCCGAGGCCAAGACGCCAGGGCAGGGCAGCCCTGGCCAGCAGATTGCGCAGGCTGCGCAAACCCAGCAGGAGCAGGCCGCCCAGCAGCAGGGTGGCGAGCAGGCCGCCGCCGAGTAGGCCCAGGGTGAGCTTCAGGTCCAGGCTCAGGCGCCACATGATCAGCCCCAGGGCCAGCAATGCGGCGCCATACACCAGCCAGGAGCTGGGCGGCACCGGCAGCAGGTCGCGCCGCAGCACCCGCAGTGGCGGCACGCGGCCGAGGGCGGCCAGCGGTGGCAGGGCGAAGCCGGCCAGGGCGACCAGCCCCGTGGCGATCCCGGCCAGGGCCGGCAGCAGGCCGCCTGGCGGCACTCCGGGTGGCAGCAGGCCTTGCAGCAGCTTGAACAGGATCAGTTGGCCGACCCAGCCGAGCAGGGCGCCTAGCAGGCTGGCGAGCAGGCCCAGCATGGCCAGTTGCAGGGCGAACAGGGCGAGAGCCTGGCGCCGTGACAGGCCGAGGCAGCGCAGCAGCGCACTGGTGTCGAAGCGGCGTGCGGCGAAGCGGGCCGCAGAAAGCGCCACGGCCACGCCGGCCAGCAGCACGGCGGCGAGACTGGCGAGATTCAGATAGCGCTCGGCGCGGCCCAGGGCTCCGCCGATCTGCCGGTTGCCGTCGCGGGCGTCTTCCAGGCGCTGATGGGCGGCCAGGCTGCCTTCCACCTCGTCACGATAGCGCTGCAGGGCTTCGCCGCTACCGCGCCACAGCTCGCGGTAGCGCACCCGGCTGCCCGGCTGGACCACGCCGGTGGCGGCCAGATCGTCCAGATGCATCAGCACCCGCGGCGTCAGGCTGTAGAAATCGCCGGCCCGGTCCGGCTCGTGGGTCAGCACTCGGCTCAGGCGCAGGCTCCGGTTGCCGACTTCGATGCTGTCGCCGACGCGCAGATCGAGGGCGGCGAATAGCCGGGCCTCGGCCCAGGCTTCGCCGGGGCGCGGCCCCTGGCCGGGCTCCTCGGCCGCATAGGGCTGTGCCGCGCTCTTCAACTGGCCGCGCAGAGGATAACTGTCGCTGGCGGCCTTGACGCTGGCCAGCTGGATGCCCTGGTCGGTGGCGATCACGCTGGCGAATTCCACCACCCGGGCGTGCTCCAGCCCCAGCTCGCGACCGGCTTCTAGCTGTTCTGGCGTGGCGGGCGAGCTGCCGTTCAGTACCAGGTCGGCGCCGAGAAACTCGGTGGCGCGCAGCAGCATTGCCGCATTCAGGCGGGCGCCGAAGTAGCCGATGGCGGTGCTGGCGGCCACGGCCACCAGCAGGGCGAAGAACAGCACGCGCAGCTCGCCGGCACGGGCGTCGCGCAGCAGTTGGCGCCAGGCGAGGACGAGCAGGCGGGCGACCATCAGGGTTCCACGCTGTCGACCAGGCGGCCGCCTTCCAGGCGAATCAGGCGGCGGCAGCGGTGGGCCAGGCGTTCGTCATGGGTGACCAGCACCAGGGTGGTGCCGCGCTCCTTGTTCAGTTCGAACAGCAGATCACTGATGCGCTCGCCGGTGTGGCTGTCGAGGTTGCCGGTGGGCTCGTCGGCGAACAGTATCGCCGGCTCGGCCGCGAAGGCACGGGCGATGGCCACGCGCTGCTGTTCGCCGCCGGACAGCTGGCGCGGGTAGTGGCCGAAGCGTTGCCCCAGGCCGACCCGCTCGAGCAGCTCGGCGGCACGCTGGCGAGCGTCGGCACGGCCTTCCAGCTCCAGCGGCAGCATGACGTTCTCCAGCGCGTTGAGGTTGTCCAGCAACTGGAAGGACTGGAACACGAAGCCGACCCGCTCGGCCCGGACCCTGGCGCGGCTGTCTTCGTCGAGCGCATGCAGGGCATGACCGGCCAGTTCGACCTCGCCGGAGCTGGGCAGGTCGAGGCCGGCCAGCAGGCCGAGCAGGGTGGACTTGCCCGAGCCGGAGCTGCCGACTATGGCCAAGCTGTCGCCCTGGGCCAGGTCGAAGGAGAGCTCGTGGAGGATGCTCAGCTCGCCTTCCGTGCTGGGAACCACTTTGCTAAGGTGCCGCGCAGAAAGAATGGCGCTCATGGAGAGTCCGATGCGTGCAGGGTGGATAGGCGGAGTGCTGGCACTGCTGCTGTGGGCCCAGGGGGCCCTGGCCGGCACGGTTCTGGTCGTCGGCGATAGTATCAGCGCCGCTTTCGGGCTGGATACTCGCCAGGGCTGGGTGGCCCTGCTGGAACAGCGCCTGCGCGACGAGGGTTTTACCCATCGGGTGGTGAATGCCTCGATCAGTGGCGACACCAGTGCAGGCGGTCTGGCGCGCCTGCCGGCGCTGCTTGCCGAGCATCGGCCGCAGCTGGTGATAGTCGAGCTGGGTGGCAATGATGGCCTGCGCGGCCAGCCTCCGGCGCAATTGCAACAGAATCTTGCATCCATGATCGATCAGTCCCGCGCCGCCGGTGCGCGGGTGCTGCTGCTGGGCATGCAGCTGCCGCCGAATTATGGACGGCGCTACACCCAGGCCTTCGCCAAGGTCTACGCCGATCTGGCGCAGAGCAAGCAAGTCGCTTTGGTGCCCTTCTTTCTCGAGGGCGTCGGCGGCGAACCGGGCATGATGCAGGGCGACGGCATCCACCCTATGGCTGCCGCCCAGCCACGCATGCTGGAAAACGTCTGGTCGACCCTGAGGCCGCTGCTCTGAGCCTTCCCCGGTCGCGGGCTTTCGGCTATCGTGGCGGCCCGTTCCGGAGCCCCGAATGCCGCGTCCCGCCTGGTCCTTGTTCGCCTATCAGCTGATCGTGCCCGACGAGCAGCTGGATCTGTTCGCCTGCCGCAAGGCGCGCCTGCATCTGGTGGCACGCCAGCTGGAGCTAGGTGGTTTCGCCGATCGCACCCTGTGCGGCGGACTGTTGCCGGCACTGCCGGTGATGCGTGACGTGGATCGTACCAGCCTGCGTGACAAGCGCCTGTGCCCGGGGTGTCGCGCCGTGCTGGATGCCCAGCGCCGTGGCGAGCGCCCCCTGTGGTCCGACGCCTGAGCTCTCCCGGTGCAACCGCCCTGGGTGTACAATTCCAAACCTTTCATCAGCCATTTTCGCCAAGGACTAACGGATGTTGTCGCTTGCTCGTTCCCTGAGCCTCGCCAGTCTGCTGGTGGCCGGTCACGCCGCCGCCCTGGAATTCCCTCTACCGCCCCCGGGCGAGGATATCGTCGGTCAGATCCAGGTCATCAAGGCCAAATACGAAGACACCTTTGCCGACATCGCCTCGGCCAACGATCTGGGCTACCTGGAGATGGTCGCCGCCAACCCCGGCGTGGATGCCTGGCTGCCGGGCGAGGGCTCCGAGATCGTGCTGCCGACCCGCTACATCCTGCCGCCGGGGCCGCGCGAAGGCATAGTGATCAACCTGGCCGAGTACCGCATGTACTACTTCCCGAAAGGGCAGAACGTCGTGCATACCTTCCCCCTGGGTATCGGGCGTGAGGGTTGGGGGTCGCCGATCGCCACTACCACCATCACCGCCAAGACGCCTAACCCGGGCTGGACGCCGCCGGCCTCGATCCGTGCCGAACACGCCGCCGATGGCGATCCGTTGCCGGCCTATGTGCCGCCGGGGCCGAACAACCCACTGGGGCCCTTCAAGTTCACCCTGGGCACGCCCGGCTACCTGATCCACGGTTCGAACAAGAAGTTCGGCATCGGCATGCGCGTCAGCCATGGCTGCTTCCGCATGCTCAACCACAATGTGCTGGAGCTGGCCAAGATGGCGCCGGTGGGTACCAAGGTGCGCATCATCGACGAGCCCTACAAGTTCGGCATCAGCGGCGGCAAGGTGTATCTCGAGGCCCACACTCCGCTGGTCGAGGAAGGCGAACTCTCGGTGGTGGACAAGCACGCCGCGGTGATCAACGCACTGTTGAAGAACGAGCAACTGGGCGCAGGTATGCGCCTGGACTGGGAGATGGTGCGCGAAGTGGTGGCGTCCGAAGACGGCATGCCGATCGAAATCGCCGTGCCCGATCAGGCCCTGGCCAGCCAGGAAGAGGTCGCTCCTCTGGAGCTTTGATCAGCAGTCGATTAAAACCCGCGTTACTTATTCAGTGCGCGGGTTTTTTATTGTTTCCGGCAGGCATTAAAAAAGCCGACTCGGATAACCGAGTCGGCTTCTTCAAGCCTTGGCAAGTATTACTTGCGGCTGGCTTTTTCCAGCATGCGCAGAGCGCGCTCGTTGGCTTCGTCAGCAGTCTGCTGAGCCTTCTGAGCAGCGGCCAGAGCCTCGTCGGCTTTGCGGTAGGCTTCGTCGGCACGAGCCTGAGCGCGGGCAGCGGCGTCTTCGGTAGCGGTCAGACGAGCTTCGGTTTCTTTGGACATGCTGCTGCAGCCAGTAGCCAGAACGGCGGCCAGGGCCAGAGCAGAGAATTTCAGAACATTGTTCATCGTTTTCCCCTTAAGGTGGACTTTCCATGAAAAGCAATTTCCCGCACCGGGAAATTAGCCGGGCTACATACTACCCGTTACTTTTAGTAAGTAAACTGACCTGAGGCAAGCCGCGCAAAAATTTTTTCAGCCTACCCGGTTGTTACTGTTTTTTTGTTTAAAAAACATACAGATTGAGAGCTGGAGAGGCCCTAGGGCAGGTGCCTCAGACACATTCCTCGTCATTCTGCATGGAGCATGGCTGGCATTATGCTGGCCTGTTAAGATCGCCCCTCGCCATTGCGGCAGGCAGTTTTCGCGACTAGTGCAGGGACGTTCGGATGTCGAAACTCATCAAGTGGGGCCTTCTGGCCATTCTCGCCATTGCAGTGCTGATCAAGGTATCGCTCTGGCTGTCGGTTCGCTCGATCATGGACGACGCCATCGCGCGGATGGCGCCTACCGTCAAGCTGAGTTACCAGGGCATTACCTCTTCCTTCGACGGGCGGGTCGGCGTCGAGGGCATCGAGATGGCCATCCCGATGTTTCGCGATGAAATCCGCATCGCTCACGCCGAGCTGCAGTTCAAGGGGCTCAGGGACCTGCTGTCGTTCAAGGAGCGCCTGGAAGCTGGCAAGTTCCCCGAGCAGATGGCGGTGAACGTCGAGGGGCTGGAGCTGGACGTGCATGGCCCCTTCATGGAAATGATCCACCAGATGCCGGCCCAGCCCGACCTGCACACGGCCCTGACCGGCGTGGCCTGTGGCAGCTCCAAGCGCATCGGGGTCGATGAGCTGCTGGACATGGGCTATCGCACGCTGGAAACGGACGGACAGTTTTCCTACCGCTTCCAGCCGGGCGCCCAGACCCTGAGCTTCAACCTGAATGCCGACACGCGCGACATGGGCGATTACCGGCTCGGCTTCACCCTGGAGAACATGCCGGAAACCCCGGGGGATCTGCGGGTCAACCCGCCGCGCATCTCCACCATCACGCTGGAGATCAACGACAACCAGTACCAGCGCAAGATCAATTCTTACTGCGCAGCCAAGCTCGGCCAGTCCGAGGAGCAGTATCTGCAGACCAGCCTGGAGCATCTGGACAGGTCCTTGCGCGCGCAGCGCATCGCGCTCGATCCGGCGCTGCTTAAGTCCCTGGAGGCTTATTACAAGGAGCCGCAGTCGCTGCGCCTGGAGCTGACGCCGAGCGAGTGGGCGACCCTGGACGATGGACTGCGCTTCTTCGAGCCCGACGATGTGATCGCGATGCTGCGCCCGGTGCTGCTGATCAATCAGCAGGTTGTGGAACCTCTGGCCTTCTCCTGGGTCGATCCCCAGGCGGTGAAGGAGCCCGAACCGGACGAACTGGTCAGGGCGGAGGCTGTCGATTCGGCGCAACCGAGCCGGCAGTACGAGTTCGTCAGCGTGGCGAGCCTGGCCAGCCATGCGGGTAAACGTCTACAGTTCATCACTTATGACGGCACTTATTATCAGGGTGTGCTGCACAAGGTGGAGAATGACAAGGCCTTCCTGAGCGTACAGTTCGGTACCGGCTCGGCCGAGATGTTTCTTCGCCTGGAAAAGATCGATAAGGTAAGAGTTCTGTTCTAGTGCTCGTTGAGGAGAGGAAATGAGTCAAGTGCTGTCCATCCACCATGACCAGGCGGGTCACCAGTTCGAGGCCGTGATCGACGGCCACCGCGCCTATCTGGCCTATATGGATCTGGGCAAGCAGACGCTCGACATCTATCGCACCTTCGTGCCCAACGCCCTGCGCGGGCGCGGGATCGCGGCGGCACTGACCGAGCAGGCGCTGGAGTATGCCGAGACCATGGGCTACACGGTGATTCCTTCCTGCTCCTACGTGGAGCGTTATCTGGAGCGTCGCCAGCGTCAGCAGCTCAAGCACTGAGCGCGGGGCGCAACGAAAAACGCCGGGCATTGCCCGGCGTTTTTCGTTCAGCTGGCGGCTCAGCCGCGCTGGCGCTTGGGCAGCACGTCCTTGAGCTTGGCGTGCATGTTGCGCAGGGTCTTCTCCGTGGTGTCCCAGTCGATGCAGGCATCGGTGATGGAGACACCGTACTTGAGGTCGCAGAGATCCTTGGGGATCGACTGGTTGCCCCAGCCCAGGTGGCTCTCCACCATCAGGCCGACGATGGAGTTGTTGCCTTCGAGGATCTGGTTGGCCACGTTTTCCATTACCAGCGGCTGCAGGGCCGGGTCCTTGTTGGAGTTGGCGTGGCTGCAGTCGACCATGATGTTCGGGCGGATCTTGGCCTTAGCCAGCTCCTGTTCGCAGATGGCGACGCTGACCGAGTCGTAGTTCGGCTTGCCGTTGCCGCCGCGCAGCACCACGTGACCGTAGGCGTTGCCCTTGGTGGTGACGATGGACACGCCGCCTTCCTGATTGATGCCGAGGAAGCGGTGCGGGCTGGAGACCGATTGCAGGGCGTTGATCGCCACGGTGAGGCCGCCGTCGGTGCCGTTCTTGAAACCGACCGCCGAGGACAGGCCGGAGGCCATCTCGCGGTGAGTCTGCGACTCGGTGGTGCGAGCGCCGATGGCCGACCAGCTGATCAGGTCCTGCAGGTACTGCGGGGAGATCGGGTCGAGCGCTTCGGTGGCGGTCGGCAGGCCCATCTCGGCCAGGTCGCGCAGCAGCTGGCGACCGATGTGCAGGCCATCCTGGATCTTGAACGAGTCGTCCAGGTAGGGGTCGTTGATCAGGCCTTTCCAGCCGACCGTGGTGCGCGGTTTCTCGAAGTATACGCGCATGACCAGGAACAGGCTGTCGGATACCTCGGCAGCCAGCACCTTGAGGCGCTCGGCATATTCGTGGGCGGCCTTGACGTCGTGGATGGAGCAGGGGCCGACCACCACGAACAGGCGGTGGTCCTTGCCGTCGAGAATGTCGCGAACCACCTGGCGGCCGTGGGCCACGGTGCGCTGGGCGGCTTCGGTAAGGGGGATCTCGCGCTTGAGCTGCGCCGGGGTGATCAGGGTTTCATTGGATGAAACGTTGAGATCGTCAATCGGTAAATCAGCCATCGTGGTACTCGTCAGGTCACGGGAGCCGAGCGCCTCTTCAGGCGAAATCAGTGGGCGCAGCGGGGAGGGAACCTTAGCGCGTTCCGGGGCGCCTAGACAATGGCAGAACGCCTTGTATCTGGTCGTTGGTCTCGAAAGTGGCCGGCGTATTTCTGCCGCTGCCCGGCAGCTCTGGGCCTGGTGCCAAGCGGCGCACTAGTGGATCTGCGTGCTGGGAAACTCCGCGGCGTGCAGGGCGATCCACTCGCGGGCCACGGCTTCGACCTCCAGTGGCATGCCCAGCTCCTGCTCGCGCTGATGGCGGTAGTGCTCGATCTGGCAGACCTGCTCGACCATGCGAGCACGGAACAGGGTGTCTTCGTCGATGAAGGCGATGCCCACCAGATAGTGATCGGCCTGCTTGCGGCACCAGGCCACCACCCCGGGGTAGCGAGCCTGCTCGCCGAACAGGGGGATGCGCATCTCGATGGCCGTGCCCTTGCGAAAACCCTTGGTGGAATTGCACGCCACTCCGCCCAGGCTGATATTGTTCAGCCTTTGCCGGGGCAGGAAGGCATGCTTGCGTTGCACCAACTCCACCGGCATGTCGCTTGGATGACGCAGAAAACGACGCATTTCGACTACTCCGGATGCCATACCTTTGACATCAATCATCAACAGTATAGTGCCTAGCCTGGAACTGACCGACCTCGATGCTGATCGCCGGCTGCTGGATTTGCCGGGCAGCTCCCTGCTCATCTTTACCAGTACAGGTTGTGCCAGTTGCCGTTGGGCGCGCCGCGAGCTGCCGCGCATGCCGCTTGCGGTGAAACGCCTGTGCTGGGTCGATGCGGGTCGCAATGGTGGCCTGGTGCAGCGCTATGGCGTCTTTCACCTGCCCAGCCTGTTTCTGATACGGGAGGGTCAATTCCTTGGCGCCTTGCACAGCTCTCTCCAACGGGCCGACCTGGCCATGGCGCTGGAGCAGGCGCTGACTCGCGAACCCGAGGAGCTACCCTGATGTCCCAATCCGTCCGTCCACGCATCGGCATAATCGGCACCGGTGCCATCGGCGGCTTTTACGGCCTGATGCTGGCCCGCGCCGGCCACGATGTGCACTTCCTCCTGCGCAGCGAGTACGCGGCGGTGGCAGAGCATGGCCTGCGCCTGAACAGCGCCCAGCACGGAGCCCTGCAGCTGAAGCCGCAGGCCTGGAACAAGGCCGAGGAAATGCCGCGCTGCGACTGGTTGCTGGTGGGCGCCAAGACCACCAGCAACGCCGAGCTCGCTCCCGTCATCGCCCGAGTCGCCGCCCCGGGAGCCAAGGTCGTGCTGCTGCAGAACGGCCTCGCGGTGGAGGACCGATTGCGTCCGCTGCTGCCGGATAGCCTGCACCTGCTGGGCGGGCTGTGTTTCATCTGCGTCCATCGCAGTGCACCCGGGGTCATCGAGCATCAGGCACTGGGGGCGGTCAACTTGGGCTACCACTCCGGCCCGGCCGAGTCGCAGGCGCTGCGCCAGGCGCTGGTCGAGGAGGGCGCCGAACTGTTCCGCAGCGCCGGCATAGACTCCACGGCGATGACCGATCTGGCCCAGGCGCGCTGGCAGAAGCTGGTGTGGAACGTGCCCTACAACGGCCTGTCGGTGCTGCTCGATGCCGGAACCAGCCGACTGATGGCCAGCGCCGACAGCCGTGCCCTGATCCTCGACCTGATGGCGGAGGTTGTGCAGGGGGCCGCCGCCTGCGGGCATCGGCTGCCGGAGGGTTATGCCGAGCAGTTGCTGGGCGCCACCGAACGCATGCCCGATTACCTGCCGAGCATGTACCACGACTTCCTGCACAAGCGTCCGCTTGAACTCGAGGCCATCTACGCGGCGCCTCTGGAGGCAGCTGCCGCTATGGGGTGCGATCTGCCGAAAATGCGCATGCTCTACCAGGCGCTGCGCTTCCTCGGCGCTGCCTGACGGCTGCCGCCGCTGCCGCGCTCGCCCGGCGGCGCGGGCTGCTAAGCTCAGGAAAGGCCCTAGCAGTCAGTCGGGGAGGCCGCATGTTGCGTTCGATTCTCTACGCCACCGATCTGGGGCTCTACGCACCCTATGTTCTGCAGCATGCCCTGGCACTGACGCGGGCCTTCCGGGCCGAGTTGCACGTGGTGCACGCGGTGGAGCCCATGGGGCTGTTCGCCGAGTCGGTGCTGCAGACCTATCTGGACGAAGGCCGGCTGCAGGAGCTGCGCAGCAAG
>JAJLLC010000003.1:0-90498 GCA_033838285.1 Pseudomonadaceae bacterium | reverse complement strand
TAGACCTGCCCGGCCTGCTTCTCCCGGTGCAGGCGCCAGTTGCCCGGCAGGCCCAGGGCCGAGGGGGGCGCCTCGCTCTCGCAGTAGATCCAGGCTCGCGGGGCCAGCCAGCCGCGTTCCTCCAGCAGGGCGCAGGCCGGGGCCAGCAGGTTCTGGTGGAAGGGAGGGTCGAGGAACACCAGGTCGAAGGGCGTCGCCGCCTGGCCTTCCAGGTAGCGCAGGGCGTCGACCTGCTGCACCTGGCCGGCCGTGCAGGCCAGGCTGCCCAGGTGGCCGCGCAGGGCCGCCACCGACTGCGGGTTGAGGTCCAGGCCGAGGGCGCTGGCGGCGCCGCGCGACAGCGACTCCAGCAGCATGGCGCCGCTGCCGGCGAAGCAGTCGAGCACGCGGGCGCCCTCGACATAGGGCATCAGCCAGTTGAACACCGTCTCGCGCACCCGGTCCGGGGTCGGGCGCAGGCCCGGGCCCTCGGGGAAGGCGAAGCGCCGCGAGCGCCACTGCCCGGCGATGATGCGCAGTTGGCCGGCACCGCCATGCCGGGGCTGGGTGCCGGGTTTGCCGCTGGGCTTGCGCATCAGTGCTCCGGAACGCCGCTCGGCTGCTCGGCCGGCCTGTCGGTGGGCGGCGGCAGCGGCTGCTGCGCGACCGTGGGGCCGGCGCTGACGATCACCAGCTTGTTCGCATCCAGGTGCCTGGCCATGGCGCTTCTCACCTGTTCCACGGTGAGGCCCTGCACCTCGGCCATGAAGTCGTCCAGGTAGGTCAGCGGCAGGTCGTAGAAGCCCATGGCGCCGAGCTGGCCGACGATGTCGGCGTTGCTCGCGGTGCTCAGGGGGAAGCTGCCGAGCATCTCGCGCTTGGCTTCGTCCAGCTCCTGCTGGGTCGGACCATTGGCCAGGAACTCGCGCAGGATGCTCTGCACCAGCTCCAGGGTGCCCTGGCTCAGCTCGGCGCGGGTCTGCAGGTTGATCATGAACGGGCCGCGGGCCTGCATGGCGCTGAAGCCGGAGTAGACACCGTAGGTCAGCCCGCGTTTCTCGCGTACCTCCTCCATCAGGCGGCTGCCGAAGCCGCCGCCGCCGAGGATCTGGTTGCCCAGCACCAGCGCGGCGTAGTCCGGGGCGCGGCGGTCGACGCCGAGCTGGGCGAGCAGCAGGTGGGTCTGGTTGGAGGGGAACTCGATATGGCTGGGCCCCGCCTCGGCCTCTTCGGGCTGGGCGATGGGCGGCAGCGCCGGGCCCTTGGGCAGGGCGGCGGAGACCTGGGCGGCGATGGCCTCGGCCTCGGCGCGCGACAGGTCGCCGACCAGGGCGATCACCGCGTTGCCGGCGGCATAGGCCTTCTGGTGGAAGGCGCGCAGCTGGGCGCTGTCGATGGTCGGTATCGACTGCTCGGTGCCCTCGCTGGGGTGGGCATAGGGGTGCTCGCCATAGAGCCGCTCGAACAGGGCGATGCCCGCCAGCTTGCCGGGGTTCTGCTTCTGGTATTCGAAGCCGGCCAGCAGCTGGTTCTTGATCCGCGCCAGGGCGTCCTCGGGGAAGCTCGGCTGGCCGACCACCTGGGCGAACAGCTTGAGCGCCGGCTCGCGCTGGGCGCTGGTGCTGAGGCTGCGCAGGCTGGCGACGGCCATGTCGCGGTAGGCGCCATTGCCGAACTCGGCCCCCAGGCTCTCGAAGCCCCGGGCGATGGCGCTGGCGTCCTTGCCGGCCACGCCCTCGTTGAGCATGGCGTTGGTCAGGGTGGCCAGGCCGGGCACCTGGTCGCGGCTGCTGCCGGCGGCGAAGGTCAGGCGCAGGTCGAACATCGGCAGCTGGCGTGCCTCGACGAACAGCACCCGGGTGCCCTCGGCGGTCTGCCACTGCTGGATGTCCAGGGTGCGCCGGCTCGGCGCCTGGCCGTTGAGGCTGGCCAGCGACTCCAGCTGGGGCGAGGGCGCGACGGCGTCGGTCGGCGCCTGGGCGGTGCGGCTGGCGATGAAGGCCAGCAGGCCGACCAGCAGGATCAGGCCGAGGCCGAGCAGGCCGTAACGCAGGCCGTTGCGCTCTGTCATGGCTTGGCTCCTTGTTGGCTGGATTCGGGCAGGATGTGGGCGACCGCCAGGCGCGAGCGGGTGAAGAAGGTCTGCGCGGCCTGCTGGATGTCGGCCGGGGTCACCGCCTCCAGGGCGGCGAGGTCCTGATCCATCAGGCGCCAGGACAGGCCGACGGTCTCCAGCGAGCCGATGGTGCTGGCCTGGCTGGTGATCGAATCGCGCTCGTAGACCAGGCCGGCGATCACCTGCGCGCGTACCCGCGCCAGCTCGTCGAGGCTCGGCGGGGTGTTCTGCAGTTCTTCCAGCTGGCGCCACAGGCCGGCTTCGGCCTGTTCCAGGGTCACGCCCTTTTGCACGTTGGGGGTGGCGGAGAGCAGGAACAGGCTGTCGCCGCGCTTGAACGCGTCGTAGCCGGCCGAGGCGCCGGACACCAGCTCCTCGCCGCGCTCCAGGCGCTCCGGCAGGCGCGCGCTGTAGCCGCCGTCGAGCAGTGCGGCGATCAGGCGCAGGGCGTGCACCTGGCGGGCCTCCTTGGCGGTGGCGAGGCCGGGCACGTTGAAGCCCATCAGCAGGCTCGGCAGCTGGGTCCTGAGGTGCAGGGTGATGCGCCGCTCGCCGGGCTCGGCCAGCTCGCGCGGCGCCTTGGCCGGTGGCACCTCGCGGCGCGGGATGGCGCCGAAGTAGCGCTCGGCCAGGTTGCTTACCTCGTCGCGGGTGACGTCGCCGACCACCACCAGGGTGGCGTTGTTCGGCGCGTACCAGGCCTGGTACCAGTGGCGCAGCTCCTCGACGGTCATGCGCTCGAGGTCGGCCATCCAGCCGATGGTCGGGGTGTGGTAGCCGCTGGCGGGGAAGGCCAGGGCCTTGAAGCGTTCGTAGGCCAGCGAGGTCGGCTTGTCGTCGGTGCGCAGGCGGCGCTCCTCCTTGATCACCTCGATCTCGCGGGCGAACTCGTCGGCCGGCAGGCGCAGGCTGGCCAGGCGATCGGCCTCCAGCTCGAAGGCCACGGCCAGGCGGTCGCGCGACAGCACCTGGTAGTAGGCGGTGTAGTCGTCGCTGGTGAAGGCGTTTTCCTCGGCGCCGAGTTCGCGCAGGATGCGCGAGGCCTCGCCGGGACCGAGCTTGCGGCTGCCCTTGAACATCATGTGCTCGAGGGCATGGGACAGGCCGGTCTGGCCGGGCGTCTCGTAGCTGGAGCCGACCTTGTACCAGAGCTGGGAGACCACCACGGGGGCGCGGTGGTCCTCGCGGACGATGACCTTGAGGCCGTTGTCCAGCTGGAATTCGTGGGTGGCCTGGGGTTCGGCGGCGATGGCCGCCAGGGGCAGGCAAAGCAGATTCAGAGCCGCGCCGAGGACACGGCGGACAGTGACATTCATGGAAGATCAGTCCTGTTTGGTAGCCCGGGCGACGAGTCCACCCGTTGGCGATGGGGCGTCAGGATACCCCATCCGCGCCACGAGGCCGCGATGCGCATCGCAGCCTCCGGTGCGGGCGCTACTCGATGGCGGGCGGGTTGATGGCGCTGATGCCGGCCTCCAGCTCCTGCAGCAGGCCGGCGATCTGCAGGGCGCTCATGCTGAACGGGTCGAAGCGGTCGCTGCAGGAATACTTGAGGAACAGCTCGCGATTGGCCTGCTTGGCGCCTGCCCAGCCCATGCTCCAGCCGGCATAGCGACGGGCGCTGATCTCGGCGTAGTCGAGCACGGTGAGGTCCTTGTGGCGCTGATCGTGAGCCAGGCTGCTGTACAGCTCGTTCACCGCGGCCCGTGGTCCTTCGAGTACCTGCAGGAAGGTGTCCGCATTGCAGCAGAGGATGCCTGTCAGGCCGCGACGGGGGTTGTTGCGTTGCGAAACTTCGAGAATTTCGCGGATCAGCTGTGAAGAGACGCCATTCAGTGCGCGGCTGGCATAGGTAAGGCGAACGAGCATATCTACAACCTCGCAGTGTTCGGGGGCGGTACGGTGGTCCATGATGCTTGAGTTGTACAATTTTCTTGTACAAAAATCACGCCTGCATTTTTCCTGTACTGGTTTTCTTGCCTCAGTCATCCCGCCCACCGCCTTGCGCCTGCATTCTCGGCGTCGCCGCCCAGGCGACTCAGCTAACGCTGCGCGGGGCGCGCCTAAAGTGATAAAGTCGCCTGCCCAGATTCGTGTCGTGCCAGCTTCGCTTCGTTCCGGTACAGCTGTCGGCCTGCAGCGAAAGGTTGCGCCAGGCACGGTGACCCAGAGTGAGCCCGGCAAGGCTCACGGCTAGCTATTTCGGGGCGGGCCTCAGGCCGGCCTCCTTTGAGATGACTCATGTTCGGTTCCCAAGACGACAAGCCCTCGCCCGAACAACCCGGCGAGAAGAAATCCCTGTTCGGCTGGCTGCGCAAGAAGCCGCAGGACAGCGCGGCAGCGCCCGAGCAGGCCCCGCCTGCGCCCGTGGCAGAGGCGGCCGCTGCCCCTGCCGAACCGGTTGCCGCGCCTGTGCCTGCGGCGCTCGAAGTCGCCCCCGCTGAGGTGCCTGCGGCGCCGGCCGTGGCCGAACCCGCTGCGGTGGTGCCGCCCGTCGCACCCGCGCCAGCCGCCATCGAGCCAGCTGCCAGTGCCCAGGCGCCCGCCGCGGCGGATGAGGCGGCGCGCCCGGCCTTCTCGCGCTTTCGCCTCAACGTCGGCAGCGAAGTCACCCACCCGGTTCATGAGCAGCCCGCGCAGCCCGAGCCGCAGCCCGAGCCGGTGGCCGCGCCGCAAGTCGAGCAGAGCAAGCCCGGCGACAACCAGGGCGGCTGGTTCGCCCGCCTCAAGCAGGGCCTGTCGAAGACCAGCGCCAGCCTGGGCGAGGGCATGGCCAGCCTGTTCCTCGGCAAGAAGGCGATCGACGACGACCTGCTCGAGGAGCTGGAGACCCGCCTGCTGATGGCCGACGTCGGTGTCGAGGCCACCGGTGCCATCATCGGCAGCCTGACCAAGCGCGTGGCGCGCAAGGAGCTGGCCGACAGCGGCGCGCTGTACAAGGCCCTGCAGGAAGAGCTGAGCGGCCTGCTCAAGCCGGTCGAGCAGCCCCTGACGATCGCTGCCGAGAAGCAGCCCTACGTGATCCTGGTGGTCGGCGTGAACGGCGTGGGCAAGACCACCACCATCGGCAAGCTGGCCAAGAAGCTGCAGGGCGAGGGCAAGAAGGTCATGCTCGCCGCCGGTGACACCTTCCGCGCCGCCGCCGTCGAGCAGCTGCAGGTGTGGGGCGAGCGCAACCAGATCGCGGTGATCGCCCAGCACACCGGCGCCGACTCCGCCTCGGTGATCTTCGACGCGGTGCAGGCGGCCAAGGCCCGTGGCATCGACGTGCTGATCGCCGATACGGCCGGGCGCCTGCACACCAAGGACAACCTGATGGAGGAGCTGAAGAAGGTCCGTCGGGTCATCGGCAAGCTGGACGAGAGCGCGCCGCACGAGGTGCTGCTGGTGCTGGACGCCGGCACCGGGCAGAACGCGATCAACCAGGCCAAGCAGTTCAACCAGGCCGTGGCCCTCAGTGGCCTGGCCCTGACCAAGCTGGACGGCACCGCCAAGGGCGGGGTGATCTTCGCCCTGGCCAAGCAGTTCGGCCTGCCGATCCGCTACATCGGCGTCGGCGAGGGCATCGACGATCTGCGCACCTTCGTCGCCGAGGATTTCGTCCAGGCACTCTTTGCGGAGAAGGAACAGGGATGATTCGATTCGAGCAGGTCGGCAAGCGTTACCCCAACGGCCATGTCGGGTTGCACGAACTGAGTTTCCGCGTGCGCCGCGGCGAGTTCCTCTTCGTCACCGGCCACTCCGGCGCCGGCAAGTCCACCCTGCTGCGCCTGCTGCTGGCGATGGAGCGGCCGACCAGCGGCAAGCTGCTGCTGGCCGGCCAGGACCTGTCGAGCATCACCACTGCGCAGATTCCCTTCCTGCGCCGGCAGATCGGCGTGGTGTTCCAGAACCACCAGCTGCTGTTCGACCGCTCGGTGTTCGACAACGTCGCCCTGCCGCTGCAGATCCTCGGCCTGTCCAAGCCGGATATCGCCAAGCGGGTCGGCGCGGCGCTGGAGCGCGTGGCGCTGTCGGACAAGGCCGAGCAGTTCCCGGCGGATCTCTCCACCGGCCAGCAGCAGCGCGTCGGCATCGCCCGCGCCGTGGTGCATCGCCCGGCCCTGCTGCTGGCGGACGAGCCCACCGGTAACCTCGACCCGCGCCTGGCCGCGGAGATCATGGGCGTGTTCGAGGACATCAACCGCCTCGGCACCACGGTGCTGATCGCCAGTCACGACCTGGCCCTGATCGCGCGCATGCGCCATCGCATGCTGACCCTGCAACGTGGCCGCCTGATCGGCGATGGGGAGGCCGGCTGATGAGCGACAACCAGCGCAATATCAAGGCCGCCGAACGGGTCGGCGCCGTACAGAGCAAGGCCGACAAGCCGATCAGGCAGGGCCCGGACTTCTCCCACCTGTTCGCCGCCTGGGTCGAGAGCCATCGCGCCAGCCTGGTCGACAGCCTCGGCCGTCTGTTCGGTCAGCCCATCGGCAGCTTCTTCACCTGCCTGGTGATGGCCGTGGCACTGTCGCTGCCCATGGGCCTGGCCCTGCTGCTGGACAACCTCGAGCGCCTCGGCGGCTCCTGGCAGAAGGCCGCGCAGATTTCCCTGTACCTGAAAGTGGAGGCCGGCGACGATGCCGGTCTGCTGCTGCGCGACGAGATCGCCGCCATGGCCGACGTGGCCGAGGCCGAGTTCATCGGCCGTGAGGCCGGCCTGGCAGCGTTCGAGCAGCAGTCCGGGCTCGGCCAGGCGCTGCGCGAGCTGCCGGAGAATCCGCTGCCCGCGGTGGTGGTGGTGACGCCCCAGGAGATCGACAAGGCGCGCCTGGAAGCCCTGCGCCAGCGGCTCAGCGAGATGCCCGGAGTCGACCAGGCGCAGCTCGATCTGCAGTGGGTGGAGCGCCTCTCCGCCATCCTTGGCCTCGGCGACCGCTTCGTCTTCGGCCTGACCCTGCTGCTGGTGCTGGCCCTGCTGCTGGTGATCGGCAACACCATCCGCCTGCACATCGAGAACCGTCGCAGCGAGATCGAGGTGATCAAGCTGGTCGGCGGCACCGACGGCTACGTGCGCCGGCCCTTCCTTTATATGGGCGCGCTCTACGGTTTCGGTGCCGGCCTGCTGGCCTGGGCCCTGCTGGCCTTCGGCCTGGACTGGCTGAACGACGCGGTGGTACGCCTGGCCGGTCTGTACGGCAGCGACTTCGCCCTGGCCGGGGTGCCGGCCGCCGATGGTCTGTCGCTACTTCTAGGGGCGGTTTTCCTCGGCTATATTGGCGCCTGGCTGGCGGTGGCGCGGCACCTGAGCGAGCTCGCGCCACGCTAGCAATTCGTTGATTTAGATCATTTTCTGAGCAACTGTAAGGGAACTTTTCCACAGGCTCCCGGCTCAGAGAGGGCAGTGCTAGACTGCGTTGCCCACATTTCGGAGGTTTTTGATGACCACTGCCCTGCAACCCGTACATGCCCTAGTTCCAGGCGCCAACCTGGAGGCTTACGTGCATGCGGTGAACAGCATCCCGCTGCTGTCCGCCGAGCAGGAGCGCGAGCTGGCCGAGAGTCTCTACTACCAGCAGGACCTGGAAGCCGCGCGCCAGCTGGTGCTGGCCCACCTGCGTTTCGTCGTGCACATCGCCCGCAGCTACGCCGGTTATGGCCTGTCCCAGGCCGACCTGATCCAGGAAGGCAACGTCGGCCTGATGAAGGCGGTTAAGCGCTTCAACCCGGAAATGGGTGTGCGCCTGGTGTCCTTCGCCGTGCACTGGGTCAAGGCCGAGATCCACGAGTTCATCCTGCGCAACTGGCGCATCGTCAAGGTCGCCACCACCAAGGCGCAGCGCAAGCTGTTCTTCAACCTGCGCAGCCAGAAGAAGCGTCTGGCCTGGCTGAGCAACGACGAAGTGCATGCTGTGGCCGAGAGCCTGGGCGTGGAGCCGCGCGAAGTGCGCGAGATGGAGAGCCGCCTGTCCGGCCAGGACATGGCCTTCGACCCGGCCGCCGAGGATGACGACGAGAGTGCTTTCAAGTCGCCGGCCCACTACCTGGAAGACCACCGCTACGACCCGGCGCGCCAGCTGGAGGATGCCGATTGGAGCGACAGCTCCAGCGCCAGCCTGCACGAGGCCCTGGAGAGCCTGGACGAGCGCAGCCGCGACATCCTCTACCAGCGCTGGCTGGCCGAGGAGAAGGCGACCCTGCACGACCTGGCCGCCAAGTACAACGTCTCCGCCGAGCGCATCCGCCAGCTGGAGAAGAACGCCATGAACAAGCTGAAAGGCTCGATCCAGGCGTAAGCACCACCACCTCGAGAAGCCGCACCCTGGTGCGGCTTTTTTCTGCCCGGAGTTTCCCTTGTCCCGTCGCCCACCCGCCCTGCTGTTCACCATAGTGGCCCTGGCCAGCTGCCTGTTCGGCTACTGGCTGCTGACCCCGCGCGAAGAGAAGGTCGAGCCGCTGCCCTGGCTGCAGCAGTGGGATCGCACAGTGCTCCAGCCCCTGTTGGCGGAGCGCCTGAGCGTCGCCCAGCTCGGTCGGCAGCTCTCTGGCTCCGAGCTGTGGCTGCAGCCGGGGCCGCGCCTGCTGCTGCGTGGCGAGCTGGACGACTGGCAGGTGGAGGGCGAGCTGGCGCTGAGCGAGGCGCAGCGCGCCAGCCTGGTCGCGGCCAGCGGCATCGGGCCCGACGACGCGGAGCAGCCACAGTCCGCGCAGATGCTGGAGCAGCTGGCCGGCCAGGCCATCGCGGCGCTCAGCCTGCGTCCGCGGCAGGAGGTTGCTGCGGCGCGCATCAGTGCCAGCCTGGGCGCGCCGCGTCTGCGCCTGCAACTGCAGGAGGGCGAGGCCTGGGTCTACCCGCAGCAGGGCCTGACCGTCCATCTGCAGGACGATCGGGTGCGGCTGCTGCGCGCGGTGCCCAAGCGCCTGCTGCAGCACTGACGCCTGCGGCCTGCTCGGCTGGCGCATGGCGACTGGCGCAGCGGCCGGCGCCGGGGCAGGATCGGGCACCTGCTCGCGGGAGTTCGTCATGACCGGCCATTCCTATCGTCTCTACGCCCTGGCCATTGCTCTGGGGCTGCTCTACCTGTTGTTGCTGCCGCTCAAGCCCTATCCACTGGGCTGGCTGCTCAAGCCGCTGCCCATGCTGATCTTCGCCGTGCTGGCCTGGCGGGCCTTTCCGGGCGCGGCCGGGCGCTGGCTGGCGCTGGGCTACCTGGGCGCGGCGGCGGGGGATTTCTTCCTCGACTTCGGCGATCGCGACGGCCTGTTCCTCCAGGCGCTGCTGGCCTTCCTGCTCAACCAGCTGGCCTTCGCCGTCGCCTTCGTCCTGCTCGGCCGCGGCCGGCCGCTGTAGCGCTGGCGTGGGGTGCCGGTGCTGTTCTACGCGCTGGCGATGGCGGCCTGGATGCTGCCGGCGGCCGGCGCGCTGCAGGTGCCGGTGGCGATCTACCTGAGTTGCCTGCTGGTCATGGCCCTGCTGGCCGGCCGCCTGGAGCCGCGGCCGGGGCCGCTGTGGCTGGGCGCCATGCTGTTCGTGGTGGCGGACTCGCTGATCGGGCTGAACAAGTTCGTCCAGCCCTTCCCCTATGCGGTCGAGGTGATAGTGAGCTGCTACTTCAGCGGCCAGGCGCTGATCGCCTGGGGCCTGCTCAGGGCTTCGGCAGCCAGTCCGGCCACCACTGCGCCAGGGGCTGTGGCGCGGACAGTCGGCTGAGGTAGTGGCTGCCGCCGAGCTGATAGCTCTGCTGGCGAATCCAGGCGGCGCGCCGCTGCACGTGCGAGCCGGGGCGGCCGGCGCTCCAGGCGCGCGGGTTGGGCAGCACGGCGGCCAGCTGGCTGGCCTGCTGGCGCGACAGATAGGGCGCGCCGATGCCGAAGTGGTGGCGTGCCGCGGCCTCGGCGCCGAACACGCCGTCGCCCCATTCCACGCTGTTGAGGTACACCTCGAGGATGCGCTGCTTCGGCCAGAGCAGCTCGATCAGCCCGGTGAACCAGGCCTCCAGCGCCTTGCGCGGCCAGCTGCGGCCGGACCAGAGGAACAGGTTCTTGGCCACCTGCTGGCTGATGGTGCTGGCGCCGCGCAGGTTGCCGCCGCCCGCGTTGTGCGCCAGGGCCTGGCGGATGGCGGCCAGGTCGAAGCCCCAGTGCTCGGCGAACTTCTGGTCCTCGCCGGCGATCACCGCGATCTTCAGGTCGTCCGGCAGCTCGCGCCAGGGACGCCAGCTGCGCTGCAGGTCGATGGGCTCGCCGCCAGTCCAGGATTCGATCTTGCGCTCGACCATCAGCGCCGTGCCGGGCGGGTCGATCCAGCGCAGTGCCAGTACCAGCAGGGCACTGGCAGCGACGAACCACAGCAGCAGTTTGGTCAGGCGACGGAGCAGGGTGCGCAGCATGGCTTGGCTCGGTGGGAAGAGCGGGCCATTATAGCGGCCGCTTCGAAGCGCTTAGGAAATCCATCATGTTGCGAATCTTTCTGCTGCTGGCGGCCGTGGCCGGCTGCTCCGGCGTGGCGCTGGGCGCCTTCGCCGCCCACGATCTCAAGGGGCAGCTGAGCGCGCAGTACCTGGAGGTGTTCCACACCGGCGTGCACTACCAGCTGGTCCACGCCCTGGCCCTGTTCGGCGTGGCGCTGCTCGCCGAGCGCCTGCCCGGGCGCCTGGTCCCGGCTGCCGGCGCGCTGTTCGCCGTCGGCATCCTGCTGTTCTCCGGCAGCCTCTATGCGCTGACCCTGAGCGGCTTGGGCCAGCTGGGCATGATCACCCCGCTGGGTGGGGTGTGCTTCCTCGCCGGCTGGCTGTGCCTGGGACTGGCGGCCTGGCGCGCCGGGCCGGCCTAGGTGCGGCTGCGTTGGAGCCGCTTGCGCAAGGTCCATTCACCCTGGCTGAGCTGCGCCTCCCCAGCCACCCGATGCTCTGGCGTTCCCCCTTCGGCCGTCAGTCGTTGCACCTGGATTTGCTCCGGCTCGCGAGCCCCTGGGTTGGCTCGGGGGCCTGACGGAAGGCATGCATGTGCCTTGCGAACGGGCTAGAATGCCGACCCCTTTCAAGTTCTGACCGACCGGCCATGCTTATTCAACTGAACGGCGAAGCCTACGAGTTGCCCGAAGGCGCCACGGTCGCCGACCTGCTGGTGCGCCTGGATGCCGCGGGCAAGCGGGTGGCGGTCGAACTCAATCTGGACATAGTGCCGCGCAGCCAGCACGCCGCCACCGTCCTGCGCGACGGCGACCGGCTGGAGGTCGTCCACGCCATCGGCGGCGGCTAGTCGCCCGAGGAACTGCCATGAGCGCCATCATCGACAAGCCCTTCACCCTGGCCGGCCGCACCTACGAGTCGCGCCTGCTGGTGGGCACCGGCAAGTACAAGGATCTCGAGGAGACCCGCCTGGCCATCGAGGCCAGCGGGGCCGAGATCGTCACCGTGGCGGTGCGCCGGACCAACATCGGGCAGAACCCGGGCGAGCCGAACCTGCTCGAGGTGATCTCGCCGGACAAGTACACGATCCTGCCCAACACCGCCGGCTGCTACACCGCCGAGGAAGCGGTGCGCACCTGCCGCCTGGCGCGCGAGCTGCTCGACGGTCACAAACTGGTCAAGCTGGAAGTGCTGGCCGACCAGAAGACCCTGTTCCCCAACGTGATCGAGACCCTCAAGGCCGCCGAAGTGCTGGTCAAGGAAGGCTTCGACGTGATGGTGTACACCAGCGACGACCCCATCATCGCCCGCCAACTGGCCGCCATGGGCTGCATCGCGGTGATGCCGCTGGCCGGCCTGATCGGCACCGGCTTAGGGATCTGCAACCCCTACAACCTGCGCATCATCCTCGAAGAGGCGAGCGTGCCGGTGCTGGTCGATGCCGGCGTGGGCACCGCCTCCGACGCCACCATCGCCATGGAGCTGGGCTGCGAGGCGGTGCTGATGAACAGCGCCATCGCCCACGCCCAGGACCCGATCCTGATGGGCGCGGCGATGAAGCACGCGATCATCGCCGGGCGCATGGCCTACCTGGCCGGGCGCATGCCGAAGAAACTGTATGCCAGTGC
The DNA here is from genome assembly GCA_033838285.1 of Pseudomonadaceae bacterium. GTDB lineage: Bacteria > Pseudomonadota > Gammaproteobacteria > Pseudomonadales > Pseudomonadaceae > Aquipseudomonas. The sequence continues at coordinate 78,382 of JAJLLC010000003.1, read as the reverse complement.
CTCGTCCCCCCTGGATGGCCTGATCAAGTAAGCAAGAGAGTTCCATGAGCGACGACATTCAGCAGGCCGGCGCAGGCGCGGCCCAGCGGCCCCTGCGCACCATCAAGAGCTTCGTCATGCGCGCCGGGCGCATGACCGAGGGCCAGCAGCGCGGCCTGGAGCAGGGCTGGCCGAAGTTCGGCCTGGAGCTGGCCGACGGCCTGCGCGACTTCGACCAGGTATTCGGTCGCAGCGCCCCGCGTACCTTCGAGATCGGCTTCGGCATGGGCCATGCCACCCTGGAGATGGCCGCTGCCGCGCCGGAGCAGGACTTCATCGGCGTGGAAGTGCACAAGCCGGGCGTCGGCGCCCTGCTCAACGGCATGCTCACGCAGAACCTCAGCAACATCCGCGTGTACAGCTGCGACGCCCTGGAGGTGCTGCGCGACTGCGTGGCCGACGCCAGCCTGGATCGCGTTCTGCTGTTCTTCCCCGACCCCTGGCACAAGGCCCGCCACCACAAGCGGCGCATCGTCCAGCCGGCCTTCGCCGAGCTGGTGCGTAGCAAGCTGAAGATCGGCGGCGTGCTGCACATGGCTACCGATTGGCAGCCATATGCGGAACATATGTTGGAAGTCATGTCCGCGGCCCCCGGCTATCATAATCTGGCCGGCGCCGCCGGCTACGTCGAGCGCCCCAGCGAGCGCCCGGTGACCAAGTTCGAGAAGCGCGGCGAGCGCCTCGGCCATGGCGTCTGGGACCTCAAGTTCCAGCGCTGCGAATAAGCACTCAGGGCCCCGCCGGATGCGGGGCTACAGACCGGGTCCACCCGGCGCCAGGATGGCCTGGAACCTGTTGACGATCTGTTTTGCGGCGGCCTCGTCGTTGCAAGCAGGCCCTGAACGGGCTCTTACCTCACCCAACGGCAATCTGCGAGCGCGGCCTACACTGGTCGTACGATAAGAACAGCGACGCCTGTGCGCGTCGCGAGGAGAAAGCTGTGCTGAGAACCTTTGCAGTCCTGTCGCTGGCACTCGCTGCCAGCCTGCCCGCACATGCCCGTGTCGATGCGGCCCAGGCCGCACGCCTGGGGCAAGACCTGACCCCGCTGGGTGGCGAGCGCGCCGGCAACGCCGCCGGCACCATTCCGCCCTGGGAAGGTGGCCTGTCCACCCCGCCGGCCAACTACCAGCCGGGCATGCACCACCCCGACCCCTACGCCGCCGACCAGGAGCTGTACCGCGTCAACCAGGGCAACATGGCGCAGTACAAGACCCTGCTGAGCCCGGGCTACCAGCGCATGCTGGAGCTGCACCCGGACTATTACCTGCGCGTGCTGCCGACCCGCCGCAGCGCCGCCTCGCCGCAGCGCATCTACGACGCCACACGCTACAACGCCACCAACGCCAGCCTGATCGCCGGCGGCAACGGCATCGAGGGTACCGCGGCCGGCATCCCCTTCCCGATCCCGCAGAGTGGCCAGGAAGCGATCTGGAACCACATCACCCGCTACCGTGGCGAGCAGACCCGCATGATCACCAACCATGCGGCCGTGCTGCAGGGCGGCGACTACGTACTGGTCAAGCGCGAGCGCGACATCCTGTTCATCTACGGTCGCGAGGGCATGACTCCGGCGGACCTGGACAACACCCTGTTCTTCTACAAGTACGTGGTCACCGCGCCGAGCAAGCTGGCCGGTTCCGCCCTGGTGGTGCAGGAGACCCTCGACCAGGTGCTGGCGATCCGCAAGGCCTGGCGCTTCAGCCGCGGCGAGCGGCGCGTGCGTCGCCTGCCGATGCTGGCCTACGAGGCCATGCAGCCGGACACCAACGGCATGGCCACCGCCGACGTGGTGGACGCCTACAACGGCGCGCCGGACCGCTACGAGTGGACCCTGGTGGGCAAGCAGGAAATGCTGATGCCCTACAACAGCTACGCCGTGCACCAGAAGGGCATTCCCTACGAGAAGATCCTGCAGAAGCAGCACGTCAATCCCGAGCTGCTGCGCCACGAGCTGCATCGCGTCTGGGTGGTCGATGCCGAGCTGCGCAAGGGCCACAGCCATCCCTATGGCAAGCGCCGCTTCTACCTCGACGAGGACAGCTGGCAGATTCTCGCCGTCGACCTCTACGACCGCGACGGTCAGCTGATCGGCCTGCAGGAAGCGCACCCGATCAGCTACTACGAGGTGCCGATGTTCCTCAGCACCCTGGAGACCATCTACGACTTCAAGGGCAATCGTTACTTCGTCGACGGCCTGGACAACAACGAGCCGATGTACGACTTCAACGTGCAGCTGAAGAAGAGCGACTTCACCGCCGCCGCCCTGCGCCGCGAAGGTTTCTGATAGCTTCACCCGCAAAAAACAAGGCCCGCATGATGCGGGCCTTGTCGTTTCTCAGCGGTGTTTCTTGTGCCACTTGTCCTTCTTGTGGCCCAGGGCGCGGCCGGGGTGACCGTCATGCTCGTGGTAGTAGCGGCCATCGCGGTAGCGACGCCCGTCGTGATCGTCGTCATCGCCGTAGGCGTTGCCCAGCGCGCCGCCGGCGCCGCCGCCGACCGCTGCGCCGATCACGCCGCCGGTGCTGCCGCCGACCCTGCTGCCGATCACCTGGCCGCCCGCCGCGCCGATGCCGCCGCCGATGGCCGCCTCGGTGCGGCTGCCCTTGTCGGCACCCACCACGCTGCCGGCCGCGCCGCCGACCCCGGCGCCTATGGTGGCGCCGGTGCTGCCGCCGATCTGCTCGCCGACCACGGTGCCCAGCGCACCGCCCAAGGCGCCGCCGATGCCCGCTTCGGTATTGCCGGCCAGGGCGCTGCCGCTGGCCAGGCCGAGCGACAGCAGGAGCAGGGAGGAGTACTTCATGAATGGTGAACCTCGATGGTTGGACGGCGCCCATGCTGCCAGCGCCGTGGCGCCGGGCAAGTGCCGCCGATCAGGGCTGCGAGGGCCGTCACGGCTTGCGCAAAAAATGGCGCAGGCGGCGAACCCCTGGCCACGCCGCGGGTCAGCCGAAGTCCAGCAGCTGCGCGGCGAGCTGGCGGTAGTCCTCGACGGCGGCGAACTCCTCGGTGTCCTTGGTCTGGCCGCGGCTGTCCGGCTGGCGCACCGCCAGCAGGTGGGCCACGCCGTAGCGCCCGGCGCTGCGCAGGATCGGCAGGCTGTCGTCGATGAACAGGCTGCGGGCCGGTTCGAAGGGGCAGTCCTGCTGCAGGGCGAACCAGAACTGCTGATCCTCCTTGGGGAAGCCGTAGTCGTGGGAGCTGATCAGGCGATCGAAGTAGGGCGCCAGCTCGACCCGCTCCAGCTTCAGCGACAGCGAGTCGCGGTGCGCGTTGGTGATCAGCACCACGCGCTTGCCCGCCTGGCGCAGGGCCCGGAGGAAGGTGTCGGCATCCGGGCGCAGGGCGATCAGGTGCGCCACCTCGCGCTTGAGCTCGCGCACCGAGAGGTTCAGCTCGCGGCTCCAGAAATCCGTGCAGTACCAGGTCAGCTTGCCGGCGTGCTCGCGGAACAGCGGCAGCAGCTCGGCCTCGGCGGCCGCGCGGCTGACCCCGTGCAGCTCGGCGTAGCGCTGCGGCAGGTGCTGCAGCCAGAAATGATTGTCGAAATGCAGGTCGAGCAGGGTGCCGTCCATGTCGAGCAGGACGGTATCGATTTCGCTCCAGGGCAGCTGAGGCATGGCAAAGTCCGGAAACAGACGCAGTGGAAGAATCCCGCGCGGGGAGCGGGGTATGATAGCGGTTCGAATCAAGGAGCGAATGATGCGCGAGAAACCCCAGGTGCTGGCCCGCGAGATAGTCGCCAGCAGCCGCCTGTTCCGCGTCGAAGAGCTGCAGCTGCGCTTCTCCAACGGCGTGGAGCGCACCTACGAGCGCCTGGTGGGCAAGGGCTCCGGCTACGGCGCGGTGATGGTGGTGGCGCTGCTCGACGGCGAGCACGCGGTGCTGGTCGAGGAATACTGCGGCGGCACCGACGACTATCAGCTGTCGTTGCCCAAGGGGCTGGTCGAACCCGGCGAGGACGTGCTGGTGGCGGCCAACCGCGAGCTCAAGGAAGAGGCCGGCTTCGGCGCCGAGCGCCTGGAGCTGATCACCGAACTGAGCCTGTCGCCCGGCTACATGAGCCAGAAGATCCAGGTGGTGCTGGCCCGCGACCTGTACGAGGAACGCCTGCCTGGCGACGAGCCGGAGCCGCTGCGGGTCGACAAGGTCAACCTGCACGACCTCAGCGGCCTGATCCAGCATCCGCAGTTTTCCGAGGGACGCGCCCTGGCCGCCCTCTATCTGGTCCGTGACCTGCTGACCCAACGTGGAGAATTCCAGTGAGCCATCCCTATCTGCCGGCGGTCATCGCCCTGGTACAACGCGCCGGCCAGGCCACCCTGCCGTTCTGGCGCAACGACGTGGCCGTCAGCGAGAAGTCCGACGCCTCGCCGGTCACCGCTGCCGACCTGGCCGCCCACGACATCCTCGCCGCCGGTCTGCGCGAACTGGCCCCCGAGGTGCCGGTGCTGTCCGAGGAGGACGCCGGCATCGCCCTGGCCGAGCGCGCCGAGTGGCAGCGCTGGTGGCTGGTCGACCCGCTGGACGGCACCAAGGAGTTCATCTCCGGCAGCGAGGAGTTCACCGTCAACGTCGCCCTGATCGAGCGCGGCCGCGTGGTGTTCGGCGTGGTCGGCATCCCGGCCAATGGCCGCTGTTACTTCGGCGGCGCCGGCCTGGGCGCCTGGCGCCAGGACGCGGGCGGCGAGCCCGAGGCCATCGCCGTGCGCCTGGCGCCGGCCGAGGCCTTCACCCTGGTGGCCAGCCGGCGCCACTCCAGCCCGGCCCAGGAGCGCCTGCTGGAGGGGCTGTCCGAGCGTTTCGGCGACCTGCAGCTGGCCAGCGTCGGCAGCTCGCTGAAGTTCTGCCTGCTGGCCGAGGGCAACGCCGATTGCTACCCGCGCCTGGCGCCCACCTCGCAGTGGGACACGGCGGCGGCCCAGGGCGTGCTGGAGGGCGCCGGCGGCGAAGTGCTGGACCTCAAGGGCGAGGCGCTGACCTACGAGGCGCGCGAGAGCTACCTCAACCCGTCCTTCCTCGGCCTGCCGCAGGCGGCCGAATGGCGCGCCGAGCTGATCCAGCTGGCGCGCGCCCTGGACTGAGCGACGGCCGGGGCGGCAGATGAGCGACGCGCGCGTCCACCTGGAGCGGCTGCTGCACCAGGACATTCCGCTGACCCGGGCCATGGGGCTCGGCGTACTGGGCTGGCGGGACGGCGAGCTGCGTCTGAGTCTGCCGCTGGCGGCCAACTACAACCACAAGAGCAGCATGTTCGGCGGCAGCCTGTACTGCGCCGCGGTGCTGGCCGGCTGGGGCTGGCTGCATCTGAGCCTGCGCGAGGTGGGCATAGTCGGCGGCCATATCGTCATCCAGCAGGGCCAGATCGACTACGCCGAGCCGGTGCTGGGCGATGCCGTGGCGCTCTGCGCCGCGCCGGCAGAGCGCGAGTGGGAGCGCTTCCTCGCCCTGTACCGGCGCCGTGGCCTGGCGCGGATCGAGCTGCACAGCCACATCCTCGCCGGCGGCGGCGGCGAGGCGGTGCGGTTCAGCGGGCAGTACGTGTTGCAGCGGTAGGCTGGGTTAGGCCGCAGGCCGTAACCCACACGCCTTCACCACAGGTAGCCCGGATGCAATCCGGGAGTGGGGCTGTCCGCCCCGGATTGCATCCGGGCCACGCTGGCTCAGCTCACAGCATGTCGGCGTAACGCTCGTCCTGACGGTAGACCAGCGCCTGGGCGAAGCCGGGGATGCGTACCTGGCGGGCGTCGATCTGCAGGGCGTGTTCGTCGACCAGGCCCTGGCCGAAGTGATAGAGGATGTCGAACTGGCCGCACAGGGCCTGCTGGTCGTAGCGCGCCGCTTCGGCGCGGGTCGCCTCGCGCTTGTCGCGCCAGGCCGCCAGGGCGGCCTCGCCGTGGCGCTTGCCGAGCATGCGCTCGGCCACCTGCGGGGCCAGCAGCACGCCGGTGGCGTTGTTGCCGCCGAAGCCCTTGGAGTTGATGAAGCAGACTTCCATGTTCTCGACCTGGCGATCGCGGGTCTCCAGGCTCAGGTGCCGGCGGTGCACGTCGTCGGCCACCTTGTCGATGGTCTTCAGCCCCGGCAGCAGGCCATGGCGGAAGGTGCCGAGGGCGGCGATCAGCTGGTCGCCGCTGGCCGGGGCCAGGGAGTGGCCGACGAAGGCCTTGACCGCGGTTACCGGCCAGGCCTCGATGCCGAAGGCCTCGGCGATGCGATCCAGCAGTTCGGATTCGGTGACCCGGTTGGCCGGGGTGCTGGAGCCGTGGGCATGCACGAAGCTGCGCCGACGTACGCCGTCCTCGCCGACCAGCTGGGCGGCGCTGGCCACGGCCTTGGCCAGGGTCAGGTAGTTGCCCGGGCCGGGGGCGGAAATGGACTTCTTGAAGCCGTCGGCGTTGATGAACACGTCCGGCACCGCACCGTGGATCTCGGCGCCCAGTTCCAGGGCCAGCTCATCGTCCATCAGCACCACGAACTGCGCCGACTCGGAGAGGGTGAAGCCGCAGTTGTCGCCGAACGGGCGGCTGGCGCGGCGGAAGTCGACCTCGTCCCTGCCCTCGATCTTGCGCAGGTTGTCTTCGGTGGCCAGGGCGCCCATGGCGCCGTAGCCGTCGATGAACTCCTGGGTGATCGGCGCCTCGGCGTTGCCCACCAGGACCACGCGGGCGCGACCGCTGGCGATCTGCTCGATGCCTTTCTGCAGGTTGTAGAGAAAGGTGGCGCAGGCGCCGGTGACGCTGCCGGTGGTGCCCACGCTGCCCAGCACGTAGGCGTTGATGAAGTCCGCCGGCATGCTGTTGAGGCCCAGCGGGCACTGCTTGGCGGTGACCCGGCCGCCGCGCAGGCGCGCCTGCAGCATGCCGCCGAAGCCGTTGTCGTCCATCTGGCTCATGCCGCTGCCGGCGAACACCGCCACCTCGTCCGGGCGCACGCGGTCCTGGATGGTGCGCCAGTCGATGCCGGTGGAGCGCAGCGCGTCGGTGGCGCCGACCACCGTCAGCTGCAGGCCGCGCGGGTGGAAGTGCGAGTGATACAGCTCGCCCGGCTCGAAGCCCGTGGGCAGCTGGCCGGCGGACTTGACCGGCATGGCGCGGTAGCTGTCGACCTTGAACTCGCAGCTCTCGGTGAGGGTCACCCGCACCTGCTGCTCGTCCAGCGCCTCGACCTGCCAGCTGGCCGGCAGCGGCTCGGGCAGGTGCTTGCGCTGGGTGGTGAACTGCGCGGCGCTGACCGCCAGGTTCTTCTGCCAGTGCGCGGCGTCGACATCCAGGTGGCGTTTCTCGATGCGCCGCACCAGGGTGCCGGCGAGTATCTCGGCGCCATGCCGCGCCTCGATCTCCGCCGGGCTCAGGGGCTCGCCGGCGTGGCTGCGGAACTGGCCGTCGACCACCTGCACCAGCTTCATCATCACCGCCAGGCCGGCCAGGGTTTCCTGGCGCGTGGCGGCGTCCAGCGACTCCTGGACCATGCGGCGGAAACCGTGGTGGAACGAGCTCCTGCCCGCGGCGTTGTAACCGCCGAAGCCGACAATGACGGGTAATCGAGACATCACGCAGAACTCCTGGGGGTCGTTCCGGGCCGGACAGGCGGGGCGCGCGGCTGCCTTGGCAGCGGCAATGGCGATCCAGCCAGCGGGAATTTCCGGATGGCGACTCAAAATGAATCGGGGTGTCTGGGTGACGCAGGGTGTGACCGAAAGGTCACGTGCGTGACCCTTCGGTTGCGTGTCGGGCGCGGGCGCCGGAGCCCGCGCCGATCAGCGGTAGCTCAGGCCCGGCTCGGCCGTGCTGATGCGGGTGCCGGAGGTGCCCTGGACTATGGCCTCGATGTTGGCCAGCGAGCCGATCACCGCGACCTTGCCAGTGTTGCGGGCGAACTCGATGGCGGCCTGCACCTTGGGCCCCATGGAGCCGGCGGCGAAGCCAAGGCGCTCCAGTTCGTCCGGATGGCCCTGGGCGATGGCCTTCTGGCTCGGCTTGCCCCAGTCGACATAGGCGGCGTCGACGTCGGTGGCGATCACCAGCAGGTCGCTGGCCAGCTGCTCGGCGAGCAGCGCCGAGCACAGGTCCTTGTCGATCACCGCCTCGACGCCGCGCAGCTTCTTGCCGTCGTACATGGTCGGGATGCCGCCGCCGCCGGCGCAGATCACCACGCTGCCCTTTTCCAGCAGCCACTTGATCGGGCGGATCTCGAAGATGCGCTGCGGCCGGGGGCTGGCCACCACGCGGCGGAACTTGTCGCCGTCCGGAGCGATGCTCCAGCCCTTCTCCTTGGCCAGGCGTTCGGCCTCCTCCTTGCTGTAGACCGGGCCGATGGGTTTGGTCGGCTTCCTGAAGGCCGGGTCGGCGCTGTCCACCTCGACCTGGGTGAGGATGGTGGCGAAGGGCACCTCGAACGGCAGCAGGTTGCCCAGTTCCTGTTCGATCATGTAGCCGATCATGCCTTCGGTTTCGGCGCCGAGCACGTCCAGCGGGTAGGGGTTGGCCGCATCGTAGGCGGCGCCCTGCAGAGCCAGCAGGCCGACCTGAGGACCGTTGCCATGGGCGATCACTAGCTCGTTGCCGGGCGCCACCTTGGCGATCTGCTCGCAGGCGATACGCACGTTTTCCCGCTGGTTCTCCGCGGTCATGGCTTCGCCGCGGCGGAGCAGGGCGTTGCCGCCCAGGGCTATGACGAGTCGCATGGTGTTCTCCTTGGGTCTTAGCCAGGTTGATGCACGATTGGCTCCCTCTCCCATTCATGGGAGAGGGCCGGGGAGAGGGTGGAGCAGGCAACTCGGCGTCGCCGGACTGGCCCTCTCCCCCAGCCCCCGCTCCACGCCCCAGCCCTTCGCAGAGCTCAGGGCGCTCCAGCGGGCGAAGCAATGCTTCGCTTTTTCCGCTTACGCCCCGCAAGCGGGAGAGGGACGGCAAGCGCGCAGGCTCAAATATCCGCCAGGGTCGAGACCAGAATCGCCTTGATGGTGTGCATGCGGTTCTCCGCCTGCTCGAAGGCGATGTTGTAGGGCGACTCAAACACGTCCTCGGTGACCTCGATGCCGTTCTTCAGGTGCGGGTACTGCTCGGCGATCTGCTTGCCGACCTTGGTCTCGCTGTTGTGGAAGGCCGGCAGGCAGTGCATGAACTTGGCCCGCGGGTTACCGGTGGCCTTCATGATCTCCATGTTGACCTGGTAGGGCAGCAGCTCCTTGATGCGCTCGCCCCAGGCCTCGACCGGCTCGCCCATGGACACCCAGACGTCGGTGTGGACGAAGTCGACGCCCTTGACCGCGGCCTTGGCGTCCTCGGTGAGGGTGATGCGCGCGCCGCTTTCCTCGGCAAACTTCTGGCACGCGGCCACGTGCTCGTCGCTCGGCCACAGCGCCTTGGGCGCGGCGATGCGCACGTCCATGCCGAGCTTGGCGCCGATCAGCAGCAGCGAGTTGCCCATGTTGTTGCGCGCATCGCCCAGGTAGGCGTAGCTGATCTCGTGCAGCGGCTTGTCGCTGTGTTCGCGCATGGTCAGCACGTCGGCGAGCATCTGCGTCGGGTGGTATTCGTCGGTCAGGCCGTTGAACACCGGGACGCCGGCATAGCTGGCAAGTTCCTCGACGATTTCCTGCTTGAAGCCGCGGTACTCGATGGCGTCGTACATGCGCCCGAGCACGCGGGCGGTGTCCTTCATCGATTCCTTGTGGCCGATCTGCGAGGAGCCCGGGTCGATGTAGGTGACGTTGGCGCCCTGGTCGTAGGCGGCCACCTCGAAGGCGCAGCGGGTGCGGGTGGAGGTCTTCTCGAAGATCAGCGCGATGTTCTTGCGCTTGAGGTGCTGCTGCTCGGTGCCGGTGTACTTGGCGCGCTTGAGGTCGCGCGAGAGGTCGAGCAGGTAGCGCAGCTCGCGAGTGCTGTGGTGCATCAGGCTGAGCAGGTTACGGTTGTGCATGTTGAAAGCCATGATTCTCTCTCCTTGTGGGCAGCCGAACACGGCCCCGGCGGCGGATGCCCGCCGGGGCTGGCTTGATCAGTAGTCGATCGGGTCGCGGATGATCGGGCAGGTCATGCAGTGGCCGCCGCCGCGGCCGCGGCCCAGCTCGCTGGCGCTGATGGTGATGACCTCGACGCCGGCCTTGCGCAGCAGGGTGTTGGTGTAGGTGTTGCGGTCGTAGCCGACCACCACGCCCGGCTCCAGGCAGACCACGTTGTTGCCGTCGTCCCACTGCTCGCGCTCGGCCTCGTAGGCGTCGCCGCCGGTCTCCACCACGCGCAGCTTCTTCAGGCCCAGGGCATCGGCCACCACCTGGACGAAGGACTTGTCCTCGCGGCGCACGTCGATGCCGCCGGGGCGACTCTCGTCCGGGCGCAGGACGAAGGGCACGATGGAGTTGGCCACTTCCGGGAAGACGGTGACCAGATCGCGGTCGCAGAAGCTGAACACGGTGTCCAGGTGCATGGCCGCGCGCGATTTGCCCAGCCCGGCGACCACTATCTTCTCTGCCGCGCCCTTGGCGAACAGCGCCTGGGCCACCTGGCCGATGGCCTGGTGCGAGGAGCGCTCGCCCATGCCGATCAGCACGGTGCCGTTGCCGATCGGCATCACGTCGCCGCCTTCCAGGGTCGCGGCGCCATGATCCTTGTCCGGGTCGCCGTACCAGATCTCGAACTCCTCGCCCACGAAGTCCGGGTGGAACTTGTAAATGGCGCTGGTGAGCAGGGTTTCCTGGCGCCGCGCCGGCCAGTACATGGGATTGAGGGTGACGCCACCGTAGATCCAGCAGGTGGTGTCGCGGGTGAACTGGGTGTTGGGCAACGGCGGGAAGAGGAAGCTGGACTCGCCCTGATAGGCGGCGAACATCTTCGCCGCCTCGGAGTTCTTGTATTTGATCAGGTCGGCGCCGGATACCCCGCCGATGAGGAACTCGGCGATCTTGCGCGGCTCCAGGCTCTCGATGAAGTCGCGCACCTCGCTCTGCAGACCGAGGCCGACGCTGTTGGCGGTGATCTTGCGGTCGAGGATCCACTTCAGGCCCTCGGGGTTCTGTACCGTCTCTTCCAGCAGGTTGTGCATCTCCACCACCTCGACGCCGCGCTCGCGCATCTTGGTCATGAAGTCGAAGTGGTCGCGCTTGGCCTGCGACACCCAGATCACGTCGTCGAACAGCAGTTCGTCGCAGTTGTTCGGGGTCAGGCGCAGGTGCGCCAGGCCCGGCGAGCAGACCATCACCTTGTGCAGCTTGCCGGCTTCGGAATGCACGCCGAGTTTTTTCTTGCTCATGCTCGAACTCCTTCTCGTTAGAGGCTCAGGAAACCGTCATACAGGCCATAGGCCGCGATGCCGGCGCCGATCAGGACCACCACGAAGATGATCTTCTCGATGTGGGTGAAGATGGGCTGGCCCAGTTCGCGCTTGGCCTTGGCGAACAGGATGGCGCCCGGCGCGTAGAGCAGGGCGGAGAGCAGCAGGTACTGGATGCCGGCGGCGTAGACCAGCCAGATGGCGTAGATGGACGAAATCAGGGCGATCAGCAGGTCCTTGTTGCGCTCGCCCGCGGCGTTCTCGTAAGTCTCGCCGCGCCAGGCCAGCAGCACACCGTAGGCGCTGGACCAGAAGTAGGGCACCAGGATCATCGAGGTGGCCAGGTACAGCAGGCTGAGGTAGGTGGAGGCGTTGAAGAGGGTGATGACCAGGAACAGCTGGATCAGTCCGTTGGACAGCCACAGCGCGTTGGCCGGGACGTGGTTGACGTTCTCCTTGCGCAGGAACTCCGGCATGGTGTGGTCGCGGGCGCTGGCGAAGAGGATCTCGGCGCACAGCAGGGTCCAGGACAGCAGGGCCCCGGCCAGCGAGACGATCAGGCCGATGGAGATCAGCTGGGCGCCCCAGGGGCCGACCACCTGTTCCAGCACCCCGGCCATCGAGGGGTTCTTCAGCCCGGCCAGTTCGGCCTGGGCCATGATGCCCTGGGAAAGTACGTTGACCAGCACCAGCAGCAGGAGCACGCCGACGAAGCCGATCACCGTGGCCTTGCCGACGTCGCTGCGCTTCTCGGCGCGCGCGGAGAAGATGCTCGCGCCCTCGATGCCGATGAACACCCAGACGGTGACCAGCATCATGTTGCGCACCTGATCCATCACGCTGCCCAGCTCGGTGTTGCCCGTGCCCCAGAAGTCGCTGGTGAACACGTCCAGCTTGAAGGCGATGGTGGCGATCACGATGAACAGCACCAGCGGCACCATCTTGGCGATGGTGGTGATAGTGTTGATGAAGGCCGCTTCCTTGATCCCGCGCAGCACCAGGAAGTGCAGCAGCCAGAGCAGCACCGAGGCGCAGATCACTGCCGGCAGGGTGTTGCCCTCGCCGAACAGCGGGAAGAAGTAGCCGAGGGTGGAGAACAGCAGCACCATGTAGCTGACGTTGCCGATCCAGGCGCTGATCCAGTAGCCCCAGGCCGAGGAGAAGCCCATGTAGTCGCCGAAACCGGCCTTGGCGTAGGCGTACACCCCGCCGTCGAGTTCCGGCTTGCGGTTGGCCAGGGTTTGGAACACGAAGGCCAGGGTCAGCATGCCTACCCCGGTGATCAGCCAGCCGATCAGGGTGGCGCCGGCACCGGCGCTGGCGGCGATGTTCTGCGGCAGGGAGAAGATGCCGCCTCCCACCATCGAACCCACCACCAGCGCGATCAGCGCCCCCAGCTTGAGTTTCTGTGCAGAAGCGGACATCGGACACCTCCGTCAATGGAGAGAAATCATGTCGTCATTGGGCTCGCTGTCGCCGATGCCGGTATTGATCCTTATCAATAGTCGGCTATCTATCTGGTCTGGCCATGTTCCTGGGCGAGTGGTCAGGTTGGCGCGCGTGCTGCGAGAGCCTCTAATCCGGGCGCTAAGGCCCGGCACGTCGCCGAATGGGACGCGCGAAACTGACGTTAGCCGAAGTTCAGCTAGCGGCTGCAAGTTGCAGGAATAAGACGGCAAACTTTGATGGCTAATTGCCTCTTATTAATTGGCAATTACCAACTCATCTTCTTATTTCAGAAGTTGATACAAGAAGGGCCTGCCTGGTCCGGGCGGCTACTCTTCGCCGCCGAACTCCAGGCCATGCTTGCGCAGCTTGTCGTGCAGGGTCTTGCGCGGCAGGCCGAGGGCCTCGGCCAGGCTGCGCAGCGAGCCGTGGCCCTGGGCCATCTCGGCGGCGATCAGGGCCTTCTCGTAGGCCTCCACCTTCTCCCCCAGGCTCTGTCCGGCGCTGCCCGTGGCGAGGTTGCCGGGCTGGTCGAGGCCTAGTTCCAGGCCCAGGGCGAAGCGCTCGGCGGCGTTCTGCAGCTCGCGCACGTTGCCCGGCCAGGGGTGGCTCAGCAGCCGCGCCCGCTGCTCCGGCTGCAGGCTGCGTGGCGGCAGGCCGTGGCGCTGGGCGGCGGCCTCGGCGTGCTGCTGGAACAGCAGGAGGATGTCCGCGCCGCGCTCGCGCAGCGGCGGGATGTACAGCGGTGCGACGTTGAGCCGGTAGTACAGGTCGGCGCGGAAGCGGCCCTGGTCGGCGGCCACCCGCAGGTCTTCCTTGGTCGCGGCGATCACCCGGATGTCCAGCGGGATCAGTTGGTTGCCGCCGAGGCGCTCGACCACCCGTTCCTGCAGCAGGCGCAGCAGCTTGACCTGCACGTCCGGGCTCATGCTCTCGATCTCGTCGAGGAACAGGGTGCCGCCGTTGGCGAACTCGAACTTGCCGATGCGCCGCTTGGCCGCGCCGGTGAAGGCGCCGGCCTCGTGGCCGAACAGCTCGCTCTCCACCACCGATTCGGCCAGGGCGCCGGCGTTGATGGCGACGAAGGGCCCCTGCTTGCGCGCCGACAGGTCGTGCAGGGCGCGCGCCACCACCTCCTTGCCGGCGCCGGTCTCGCCGAGGATCAGCACGTCGGTGTGGATCGCCGCCAGCGCGCCGACCTGCTCGCGCAGGCGCTGCATGGCCGCGGACTGGCCGAGCAGGCGCGCGCCCAGCTCGTTGCGGTCGGCCAGGGCCAGTCGCAGGCTGCGGTTGTCCAGCACCAGGCGGCGCAGTTCCAGGGCGCGGCGCACGCCGTCGAGCAGCGCCTCGCTGGCGAAGGGCTTCTCCAGGAAGTCGTAGGCGCCGGCACGCATTGCCTGCACCGCCAGCGGCACGTCGCCGTGGCCGGTGATCAGCAGCACCGGCAGCTCGGCGTCGCGCTCGCGCAGCTGCTGCAACAGTTGCAGGCCATCGATGCCGGGCATGCGGATGTCGCTGACCACCACGCCGGGCCAGTCCGGCGCGATGCGCTCGGCCACCCCGCGGGCGTCGGCCAGCGTCTCGACGCGCAGGCCGGCCAGGTCGAGGGTCTGCGCCAGGGCCTGGCGCAGGTGCTGGTCGTCGTCGATCAGCAGGACCTGGGTGCGGGCGTCTATGGCGCTCATGAGAACTCCTCGAAGGGTTGCGGGTTGGCGCCGGGGGCGGCGCTGCGCAGGCGCAGGGTGACCAGCGCGCCGCCTTGCGGGTGGTTGGCCAGCAGCAGCTCGCCGCCCAGGGCGCGCATCAGCGTCTCGCAGATGGCCAGACCGAGACCCAGGCCCTGGGTGCTGGTCTTGGTGGTGAAGAAGGGTTCGCGGGCGCGGGCCAGGGCCTGCTCGCCGAAGCCGGGGCCGTTGTCGCGCAGGTGCAGCTCGACACCCTGCGCGGTGATCTCGGCGCTCAGCCACAGGCGCCTGGGTGGCGCCCTCTCGGCCAGGGCGTCGAGGGCGTTGGCCAGCAGGTTGCCGAGCACCTGGCGCAGGCGCGTCTCGCCGGCCTGGACCCACAGGATGGCGTCCGGCAGGTCGCGGATCAGCTCCACTTCCAGGGCGCGGCGGCGCTTGGCCAGCAGGGCCAGGGCGTCCTCGATGGCCGGTTGCAGGGCCACCCGCTCCGGGGCATGGCGGTCACGCCGGGCGAAGGCGCGCAGGTGGGCGATGATCGAGGCCATGCGCCCGGTCAGCTCGCTGATCTGGCGCAGGTTGCCGCGGGCGTCGTCGAGGCGCTGGTGGTCGAGCAGCACGCCGGCGTTGTCGGCATAGCTGCGGATCGCCGCCAGCGGCTGGTTGAGCTCGTGGCTGATGCTCGCGCTCATGGTGCCGAGGGCCGAGAGCTTACCGGCCTGGACCAGCTCGTCCTGGGTGCGCACCAGTTCCTGCTGGGCCTGTTCGCGCTCCAGCACCTCGTCCTTCAGGCGGTTGTTCAGCGTCTCCAGCTCGCGGGTGCGCTCCAGTACGCGGATTTCCAGCTCGCGCTTGGCCCGCGCGTCCAGGGCGATGCGCTCGATGTAGTGGCGGCGCCGCTGCAGCAGCAGGCCGAGCAGGGCCAGTAGGGCCAGCAGCGCCGCGCCGCCGACGGCGAGGGTGGTGCGCACCGGCCGCTCGATCAGCTGGCGCGGCGCGAGGATGCTGGCGCTCAGGCCGGTCTCGTGCAGCTCGCGGCTCTGCACCAGCCAGTCCTGCTCGTGCAGGCGCAGCGGCGGCGGGGCCTGGGTCGGGTAGGGCTGGTTGGCGGCGATGGCGGCGCGTTCGGCGTTGTCCAGCTCGCGGGTGGCGTGGAACAGCCAGTCGCGGCGCGAGGAGATGATCACCACGCCGTTGCCATCGGTGACCAGCAGCTGCTCCGGAGTGTTGCCCCACAGGGCCTCGGCGTCGTCCAGGTCGACCTTGACCACCAGGATGCCGACGATGCGCCCGGCCTCGCGTACCGGGCTGGAGTAGAAGTAGCCGCGCTTGCGCGAGGTGGTGCCGAGGCCGAAGAAGCGCCCCTGCTTGCCGGCCATGGCCTCGCGGAAATAGGGGCGGTAGCTGAAGTCGCGGCCGACGAAACTGTCCGCCTGGTCCCAGTTGGAGGAGGCCAGGGTGATGCCCTGCGGGCTCATCAGGTAGATCACGTCGGCGCCGGTTTCCGCACGGGTGCGGGCGAGCAGGCGGTTGCTGCGGGCGAGCAGGTCGCGGTCCCCGGGGGCGGCGAGCAGGGCGCGCAGCGGCGGCAGGTCGGCGAGGATCGGCGGCAGCACCTCGTAGCGGCTCAGGGTGCCGCGCAGGTTGGCGACATACAGGGCCAGGGTCTGGCGGTTCTGTTCGGCCAGCTCCTCGCTGTAGTAGCGCTGCGCCAGATGCTGCAGCGGCCACAGCAGCGGCGCCAGGAGCAGGGCCAGCAGGATCAGGCTGCGCCAGCGCGGGCGGTTGAGGTTGGCTTGGGTCATGCTGCAGGCACCGGGAACTAGGCGGCATTATGCACTGCAGTGGCTGGTACGGGGCTAGAGGCCGTCCTTCTCCAGATGGTCGAAGTTGATCGGGTCCCCGGGCTTGATGCCGAGCTTGTCGCGAATGTCGGCGAACATCGCGTCGTACTCCTTGTGCGCGCGCATGATCGGGCTGGCGTTGGCCGGCAGGCCGTGTTTGACCACCTTCTTGGCGATCAGGGTGGCGAAGTTGAAGGCCGTATCGCGGTGCATGTCGAACTCTTCGCTGAATTCCCGGCCGGCGATCTGCCCGCTCACGCGGAAATGCATCATGGCGCCTTCGGCCGCATCGTGGCGGACCTCTTAGAACACGTCGACGCTGAATTCCGGCACCCCGGGGGCGCCATTGGTATTGCTGCGATGCAGATGGCCGGGTTCGAACATGCTTGTCTCCCAGATGATGGATATACACAGGTGCAACCCTGGTGGCCTATGCTGGGAGCGCAAGGCCGCACGAACCGAACGCATGTAGAGGTCGGTTGCTAGCCTCCATAGATATCGAGAACGAGGGAGAGGGAAAGTGCTGGATTACATTGCGTTGGTGATACTGATTTTCGTCGGCATAGTGCTGTTCTACGGGGTGATCGCGATTCACGACATCCCCTACGAAATCGCCGTGCACCGCAATCATCCGCAGCAGGATGCCATCCATGTGGCGGGCTGGATCAGCCTGTTCACCTTGCATGCGATCTGGCCCTTCCTGTGGATCTGGGCCACCCTCTACCGCGAGGATCGTGGCTGGGGCTTCTCCACGCCGCCGAGCCAGGACCCGCGCCTGGAGCAGCTGACGGCACAGCTCGCCGAGCTGCAGGCGCGTCTCGATGCGCTGCAGGCCGCGCCAGCGCCTGCCGCCAAGCCGCCCGCGCCCACCACGCCGAAGCAGGAGGGCTGAGCATGGACCTGTTGCTGATCCTCACCTACACCGCCATCTGCGTCGCCATCTTCAAGATCTTCAAGATTCCGCTGAACAAGTGGACGGTGCCCACCGCCGTGCTCGGCGGGGTGGTCATCATCGGCGCGCTGATCTTCCTGATGAACTACAACCACCCCTATTCCGAGGTGGCTCGCAGCTACTTCGTCAGCACGCCGATAGTGCCGGCGGTGAGCGGCCAGGTGGTCGAGGTGCCGGTCAAGGGCCACCAGATGCTGGAGAAGGGCGACGTGCTGTTCCGCATCGACCCGACGCCCTTCGAGAACCGCCTGAAGTCGATCAAGGCGCAGCTGGTTTCGGCGCGTGCGGACCAGTCGCGGGCCATCGAACTGGCCCGGCGCAACGTCGGCAACCGACGCGACGTCGACCTCACCAGCGCGCGGGTCGACGACCTGCAGGCGCAGCTCAACATCGCCCAGTTCGAGCTGGACAACACGGTGGTGCGCGCACCGTCGCGCGGCTATGTCTCCCAGGTCTCGCTGCGCCCCGGCATCTATGCGGTGAAGATGCCGCTGCGCCCGGCCATGATCTTCGTGCCTCAGGAAGAGCACGTCTACGTCGCCTGGATGCGACAGAACAGCCAGCTGCGCCTGGCGGTGGGCGACGAGGCGGAGATCGCCTTCGACGGCATTCCCGGCGAGGTGTTCGAAGCCCGGGTGACCATGGTCACGCCGGTGATCGCCGAAGGCCAGGTGCAGCCCAGCGGCAACCTGATCGGCTTCACCGGCTCGCCGCCCCCCGGCCGGGTGCCGGTGGTGCTGGAGGTGACCGACCCCGAGTTCGAGCAGTACCGCGGGCTGATGCCGGGCGGCACCTACGGCCAGGCGGCGCTGTATTCGGAGCATTTCCACCATGTCGCGATCATGCGCAAGATCCTCCTGCGCATGGCGGCCTGGATGAACTACATCTTCCCCTTCCACTAATTCTCGCGGGCTACCCAAGAGGCCTCCTTCCGGAGGCCTTTTTCATGGGCGGTGGCGGCTGGTGCCAGGGTGGCCCGGTTGCGCCCGGCCCTGCTGCCCATGGCCAGGCGTAGGGTGGGTTAGCCACAGGCGTAACCCACCGCCCCCTGCTGGACACCGCTGCTCAGGCCAGCACCGCTGGTGGGTTAAACCCACCCTACGATTTTTTCGCGGACAAAAAAGAGGCCTCCCGAAGGAGGCCTCTTTCAAGTGAACCGCGAAAGCGGTCGGCGCTGGATCAGACGCTGTAGTACAGGTCGTATTCCAGCGGGTGCACGAAGGTGCGCACCTTGATCTCTTCCTCGGACTTCAGGGCGATGTAGGCATCGATGAAGTCGTCGGAGAACACGCCGCCCTTGGTCAGGAAGCCGCGGTCCTTGTCCAGCTCTTCCAGGGCTTCCTTCAGGCTGCCGCAAACCTGCGGGATTTCCTTGGCCTCTTCCGGCGGCAGGTCATACAGGTTCTTGTCGGCGGCATCGCCCGGGTGGATCTTGTTCTGGATACCGTCCAGGCCGGCCATCAGCAGAGCGGCGAAGGCCAGGTAGGGGTTGGCAGCCGGATCCGGGAAGCGCGCCTCGATGCGGCGGGCCTTCGGGCTGGAAACGTACGGAATACGGATCGAGGCGGAGCGGTTGCGGGCCGAGTAGGCCAGCATGACCGGAGCTTCGAAGCCCGGGACCAGACGCTTGTAGGAGTTGGTCGACGGGTTGGTGAAGCCGTTCAGGGCCTTGCCGTGCTTGATGATGCCGCCGATGAAGTACAGGGCGGTATCGGACAGGCCGGCATAGCCTTCGCCAGCGAAGGTGTTCTTGCCATCCTTGGAGATGGACATGTGCACGTGCATGCCCGAGCCGTTGTCGCCGTACAGCGGCTTCGGCATGAAGGTCACGGTCTTGCCGTAGGCGTCGGCGACGTTGTGCACGCAGTACTTCAGGGTCTGCACTTCGTCGGCCTTGGCGACCAGGGTGTTGAACTTCACGCCGATCTCGTTCTGGCCGGCGGTGGCAACTTCGTGGTGGTGGACTTCCACGACCAGGCCCATTTCTTCCAGGGCGTTGCACATGGCGGTACGGATTTCGTGGTCGTGGTCGACGGGCGGAACCGGGAAGTAGCCGCCCTTGACGCCCGGACGGTGGCCCTTGTTGCCGGACTCGATGTCGGCGTCGGTGTTCCAGGAAGCCTGCTCGGAGAAGATCTTGAACATCGAGCCGGAGATGTCGGACTTGAACTTCACTTCGTCGAAGATGAAGAACTCCGGCTCCGGGCCGACGAACACGGTGTCACCGATACCGGTGGACTTCAGGTATTCCTCGGCGCGCTTGGCGATGGCGCGCGGGTCGCGGTCGTAGCCCTGCATGGTGGAGGGCTCGATGATGTCGCAGACCAGGATCAGAGTCGGCTCTTCGGTGAAGGGGTCGAGCACGGCGGTGCTGTCGTCCGGCAGCAGGATCATGTCGGAGGCTTCGATGCCTTTCCAGCCGGCGATGGAGGAGCCGTCGAACATCTTGCCGACTTCGAAGAAGTCGTCGTCGGCATCACGTGCCGGCATGGTCACGTGCTGTTGCTTGCCTTTGGTGTCGGTGAAGCGCAGATCAATCCACTTCACGTCGTGTTCTTTAATCAGTTGAAGCGACTTCGACATGGTGTCCTCCAGGTGGAAGGAGAATGGTTCCAGCCAATCTCCAGAAAGGGGGCAAAGCCGGGCGCGATAGTCCGCCAGACCGGGCTGCCTCACAAGGGAGCAATTAGCGTGCCAGTGCCCCGGAATGGGCTGCGGGCCCGAAACGCAGGGATTCCGCGGTTTCAGGCGCAATCTTCGCTGCAATTAGGCACCATATCGGTGCATATATTTTTCTCGGTGCATCTTTTTAGTGCGTCGCGCTTTTTTGGTCAAAGCTTGAGCAATTTCCGCTATAATCCGCGCCCCTGTTTTTCGGCCTCCCGCCCGGCGCGCGTTTTTTCATGAAGCTCATCGTCAAACCCTTCGCGGAAATCACCATCAAGAGCCGGCCGGTGCGCAAGCAGTTCATCCGCCAGCTGGCCAAGAACATCCGCACGGTGCTGCGCGACCTGGATCCCGAGCTGGAGGTGCAGGGCGAGTGGGACAACCTCGACCTGATCAGCCAGGTGAGCGAGCCGAAGGTGCAGCAGGAGATGTTCGAGCGCCTGCGCAACACGCCGGGCATCGCCCACTTCCTCGAAGTGCACGAGTACCCCTACGTCGACTTCGACGACACCTTCGACAAGTGCCGCGTGCACTTCGGCGCGCAGATCGCCGGCAAGGTCTTCGCCGTGCGCTGCAAGCGCGCCGGCAATACCCATGATTTCTCCTCGGTGGAGCTGGCGACCCATGTCGGCAGCCGCCTGCGCCGCGAGTGCGGGGCCGCCGGCATCGACCTGAAGAAGCCCGAGGTCGAGGCACGCTTCGAGGTGCGCTACGACCGCCTGCTGATCATCCACGCCCAGTACGAGGGCCTCGGCGGTTACCCGCTGGGCTCCATCGAGCAGACCCTGGTGCTGATGAGCGGCGGCTTCGACTCCACGGTCGCCGCCTACCGGATGATGCGTCGCGGCCTGCTGACCCACTTCTGCTTCTTCAACCTCGGCGGCCGTGCCCACGAGCTGGGCGTGATGGAAGTGGCCCATCACCTGTGGCAGAAGTTCGGCAGCTCGCACCGCGTGCTGTTTATCAGCGTGCCTTTTGAAGAAGTCGTGGGCGAGATCCTCTCCAAGGTCGACAACAGCCAGATGGGCGTGGTGCTCAAGCGCATGATGCTGCGCGCCGCCTCGCGCCTCGCCGAGGAGCTGCACATCGACGCGCTGGTCACCGGCGAGGCGATCAGCCAGGTCTCCAGCCAGACCCTGCCGAACCTCTCGGTGATCGACGCGGTCACCGACACCCTGGTGCTGCGCCCGCTGATCGCCGCGCACAAGCAGGACATCATCGACACCGCCGTGCGCATCGGTACCGCCGAGTTCGCCAAGAACATGCCCGAGTACTGCGGGGTGATCTCGGTCAACCCGACCACCAAGGCCAAGGCCTATCGCATCGAGCACGAGGAAAGCCAGTTCGACATGGCCATCCTCGAGCGCGCCCTGGAGCGCGCTCGGCGGGTCACGGTGGACAAGGTGATCGACGAGCTGGGCCAGGACCTGCAGGTCGAGGAAGTGGCCGAGGCGCTGGCCGGGCAGATCGTCCTCGACATCCGCCACCCGGATGCCGCCGAGGACGAGCCACTGCAGCTCGACGGCGTCGAGGTGCAGGCCATGCCCTTCTATGCGTTGAACAACAAGTTCAAGGAACTGGATGAGAACCGCCAGTACCTGCTGTATTGCGACAGGGGCGTGATGAGCCGCCTGCATGCCCACCACCTGCTCAGCGAGGGGCATGCCAATGTGCGCGTCTACCGTCCGCGCTAGGGCGACCCGGCTGTTCAGCCAGGTCCGCCGTCGGCGCCCTCCCGACCGCTGCGCCGCGTAATCCCGAGTTCACAACGCCCAGGCAGACTGCCGGGCACCGCTTTCAGAATCCCTAATCGAGACGACATCGTGATCGAAAAACTGCGCAATATCGCCATCATCGCCCACGTCGACCATGGCAAGACCACCCTGGTAGACAAACTGCTGAAGCTCTCCGGCACCCTCGACCGCAAAGAAGCGGAGTCCGAGCGCGTGATGGACTCCAACGACCAGGAGAAAGAGCGCGGCATCACCATCCTGGCGAAGAACACCGCCATCAAGTGGAACGGCTACAACATCAACATCGTCGACACCCCCGGCCACGCCGACTTCGGCGGTGAGGTGGAGCGCGTGATGTCGATGGTCGACTCCGTGCTGCTGGTGGTCGACGCCCAGGACGGCCCGATGCCGCAGACCCGTTTCGTGACCCAGAAGGCGTTCAAGGCCGGCCTGCGTCCGATCGTGGTGGTGAACAAGATCGACCGTCCGGGCGCGCGCCCGGACTGGGTCATCGACCAGATCTTCGACCTGTTCGACAACCTCGGCGCCACCGACGAGCAGCTGGACTTCCCGATCGTCTACGCCTCGGCCCTGAACGGTATCGCCGGCATGGACCACGAGAAGATGGACGACAACATGGACGCCCTGTTCCAGGCCATCATCGACCACGTGCCGGCCCCGCAGGTCGACACCGAAGGCCCGTTCCAGATGCAGATCTCCCAGCTGGACTACAACAGCTTCCTCGGCGTGATCGGCATCGGCCGTATCGCCCGTGGCCGCATCAAGACCAACACCCCGGTGGTGGCCATCAGCGACGACGGCACCAAGCGCAACGGCCGCGTGCTGAAGATCATGGGCCACTCCGGCCTGCAGCGCGTGGAAGTGGCCGAGGCCGAGGCCGGCGACATCGTCTGCGTGTCCGGCATGGACGAGCTGTTCATCTCCGACACCCTGTGCGACCCGAGCTGCGTCGAGGCCCGTCCGCCGCTGACCGTCGACCAGCCGACCGTGAGCATGACCTTCCAGGTCAACGACTCGCCGTTCGCCGGCAAGGAAGGCAAGTTCGTCACCAGCCGCAACATCAAGGACCGTCTGGACAAGGAGCTGCTGCACAACGTCGCCCTGCGCGTCGAGCCGGGCGACTCCGCCGAGAAGTTCAAGGTCTCCGGCCGCGGCGAGCTGCACCTGTCGGTTCTGATCGAAACCATGCGCCGTGAAGGCTTCGAGCTGGCCGTGGGCCGCCCGGAAGTGGTGATCATCGAGAAGGATGGTGTCAAGCAGGAGCCCTACGAGAACGTCACCATCGACATCGAGGAGCAGCACCAGGGCCCGGTGATGGAGCAGATGGGCATGCGCAAGGGCGACATGACCAACATGATCCCCGACGGCAAGGGCCGTATCCGCCTGGAATACATCATCCCGGCGCGCGGCCTGATCGGCTTCCGTAACGCCTTCCTGACCATGACCTCGGGCACCGGCATCCTCACCTCGACCTTCGACCACTACGGTCCGGTCAAGGCCGGCGAAGTCGCCCACCGCCAGAACGGCGTGCTGGTCTCCATGGCCACCGGCACCGCGCTGACCTACTCCCTGGAAACCCTGCAGGACCGCGGCAAGCTGTTCCTTTCCCCGGGCGACGAGGTCTACGAAGGCCAACTGGCCGGCATCCACAGCCGCGACAACGACCTGGTGATCAACCCGACCAAGGCCAAGAAGCTCGACAACATGCGCGCTTCCGGCAAGGACGAGACCATCGCCCTGACCCCGGCGCTGAAGTTCACCCTGGAACAGGCGCTGGAGTTCATCGACGAGGACGAACTGGTCGAGGTGACCCCGAAGTCCATCCGTCTGCGCAAGAAGCTGCTCAACGAGAACGACCGCAAGCGCTACGAGCGCAGCAAGGTCTGATCCTCGCGCAGTGAATGAAAAGCCCCCGCCGGAGCGATCCGGCGGGGGCTTTTTCGTCAGGGCCGCACAAATACGGGTTGAGTGGCGGGGCGCTGCTGGGCGAGCCACACGCTGCCCAGCACGATGGCCATGCCCAGCATCTGCAGCGGGCTCAGGCTCTGTTGCAGCAGCATCCAGCCGAGCAGCACGGCGCTGACCGGGCTTAGGAAGCCCAGCGAGGACACCGTCGCCGGTTCCAGGCGGGCGATGCCGCGGAACCACAGCAGGTAGGTCAGCGCCGCGCCGATCAGGCTCAGGTAGGCGATGCCGGCCAGGTTGGGCAGTGACAGGCTCGGCGACACCGGCTCCAGCAGCAGAACCAGGGGGATCAGCAGCACGCCACCGGCCACCAGTTGCCAGGCGGTGAAGGTCAGGGTCGAGGTTGGCGGCTGCCAGCGCCGGCTGAGCACCACGCCCAGGGCCATGGACAGGGCGCTGAGCAGGCCGGCGGCGATGCCGAGCGGGTCCAGCGTCGCCTGCGGCGTCAGTACCAGCAGGGCGACGCCGAGCATGCCGCCGAGTGCGCCGACGATGGCCAGGGTGCGGATCGGCGTACCCAGGCTCAGGCGTGCCAGCCCGATCACCAGCAGCGGCTGCAGTGCACCGAGGGTGGCGGCGACGCCGCCGGGCAGGCGGTAGGCGGCGACGAACAGCAGGCTCCAGAACAGCGAGAAGTTGAGGGCGCCGAGCAGCAATACGCGGCCCCACCAGCGTCCCTGGGGCAGCTGACGCGCCAGCAGGAGCAACAACAGGCCTGCCGGCAGGGCGCGCAGCAGGGCCATGGTCAGCGGGTAGTCCGGCGGCAGCAGCAGGGTGGTCACCACGTAGGTGCTGCCCCAGATGGCCGGGGCCAGGGCGGTGAGCAGGAGATCGGTAGAGCGGCTCATGGCGGTACCTCAGGCGAGTTCGAGGATCTGCTGCAGCGGGAGACGTGGTTTCTGCGGCCAGTTGCCGGGGCGGGCGCGGCCCATGGCGACCAGCAGCACCGGGATCTCGTCGGAACCGAGGCCGAAGCTGGCGGCGACCGCCGGCGCGTCGAAGCCGGTCATCGGGCAGGCACCCAGGCCCAGGGCCTGGCCGGCCTGCATCAGGGTGGCGCCTGCCAGGCTGGCGCTGCGCACGGCCTCGTCGCGGCGCGCCAGCGGCGCGTCGGCGTACAGCTGCTCGGCCGCCCGTTGCCAGGTGGCGGGCATGTCGGCGGGCATGAAGCCGGCGTTCACCGAGGGCTGCAGGCGGGCCGGCAGTTGTTCGGTGTCGGGCAGCACGCCGCAGAGGATGAAGGTCACGGCTGCCTCGCTGACTTTGGGCTGGTCCCAGGCCAGGCGGCGCAGGCGCTGCTTGCCGGACTCGCTGCGCACCGCGATGAAGCGCCAGTTCTGCAGGTTGAAGGCGCTCGGGGCGCGGCTGGCCCAGCCGACCAGCTCGCCGATGGCGGCGTCGTCCAGGCGGGCCTCGGGGTCGAAGTGGCCGAGGGAGGTGCGCTGGGCGATGGCTTCGAGCAGTGGATGCATGGCGGGGACTCCTGTCGGTTGAGGTCGGTGACAGGCTAATTCATCGCTGCTAATGGAAAATCGGGGTTAGGATGCGAAGTCTATTTACTGTGGGTGTTTAATCGATGGATCGCTTCACCGCCCTCAACGTCTTCCGCCAGGTGGTCGAGCTCGGCAGCTTCGCCGCCGCGGCCCGGCGCATGGAGCTGTCGCCGGCCGCCGTGAGCAAGAACGTCAACGAGCTGGAGGCGCACCTGGCGGCGCGCCTGCTCAATCGCACCACGCGGCGCCTGAGCCTGACCGAGGCCGGCCGCCGCTACTACGAGCAGATAGTGCGGGTGCTCGACGACCTGCAGGAGGCCGACAGCTCCCTGGGACCGCTGCAGGAGCAGCCCAGCGGCACGCTGCGGGTCAGCGCGCCGATGTCCTTCACCCTGGTCCGCCTGGCCGAGCTGATGCCGCGCTTTCTCGCGCGCTACCCGGCGCTGTCCCTGGACCTGCAGCTGGAAGACCGCCGTGTCGACCTGATCAAGGACGGCTTCGACCTGGCGCTGCGCGGCAGCGATCACCTGGAGGACTCCAGCCTGGTGGCGCGTCCGCTGACCTCGTTCGAGCACGTGCTGTGCGGCGCGCCCGAGTACTTCCGTCGTCACGGCCTGCCCGTCGACCCGGACGAACTGCGTCGTCACGAGTGCGTGCAGTTCACCCTCTCCGGCCATGCCTCGGAGTGGAGCTTCCAGCGCGGCGGCGAGACGCGCCGGGTACCGGTGCGCGGGCGCTACCGGGTCAACTCCAGCCTGGCGCTGTGCGCCGCGCTGCGGGCCGGGCATGGCATCAGCCTGGTGCCGGAACTCTACGTGCGCGAGGACCTGGCGCAGGGGCGCCTGCAGGCGGTGCTGGGCGACTGGCAGACGGTACAGACGCAGATCTATGCCGTGTATCCATCGCGGCGCCACCTGCAGGCCAAGGTGCGCGCCTTCGTCGATTTTCTGCTGGAGGAACTGGGCGACGCGCCGCGCGCATGACGCCTTTTCGCACTTCGATGGCGCAATGCTTCTATCGTTGAACTCATGAAGTCGGCGAGTCTTCCGATACCAGAAGGATGACCTCGACGCGGCGCAGGCGTGGCTCGGCATCTGCCAAGCCGGGTCTTCGCGGTTTCGTCCGATCAAGGAGTTCGACGATGAATGCACTGCTGATGCCCGGGGTGAGCGCGCTGGAGAAGTTCAGCTTCGCCCGCAAATTCCAGCTGTTGGCCCTCCTGTTCATCCTGCCGCTGGCCTATGCCGCCTGGTCCATCGGCGACAACTACCTGGGCAAGCTGCGGGTGGTCGATGACGAGCACTCCGGGGTGCTGCAGCTGCAGGCCCTGGACCGGGTCGAGCTGGTGCTGGTGCGCCAGCGCAACCTGACCGCGCGCTGGAAGGCCACCGAGCGCAACCGCGAGGCCAGCGCCGAGACCCAGGCGGCCATGGCGCTGCTGCAGCAGAGCGAGAGCGAGCTGGACGGGGCCCTCGAAGGACTGCGCCAGCGGCTGCAGGACGAGGGCGTCGGCGCGCAGACCCTGGCGGCGCTGGAGAGCCTGCAGGGGCTGCGCGACGGCCTGCGCGCCCAGGCCCTGGCCAGCGTCGGCTGGTGGCCGGACGCCTACGACCGCTTCACCCTGGCCCTGCAGCAGCTGGGCACCCTGCGCGAGCAGATCACCACCGAGAGCGGCCTGATCCTCGACCCCTGGCTGGAAACCTACCTGCTGATGCAGGTCGGCACCCAGGGCGCGCCGCGCCTGCAACAGCAGCTCGGCGTGTTGGCCAGCGTCGGCCAGGGCGCGGTGGCGGCCGGCCAGTTCAGCCTGCAGAGCCGTCTGCAGCTGCGCGAGATCCGCGCCGCCACCGGCGAGTCGCGCCAGCAGCTGGGCAAGCTCGGCGAGCGCCTGGAAAGCGAGCTGCCGAAATCGCTGGCGGCCTGGAACCAGACCTATGCGCAGAGCCTGGCCGGCCTCGACCAGTGGATCGCCGAGCTGGACCAGAAGATGTACGGCGACGGCGGCATCCAGCTCGAGCCGGCCGCCTTCGAGCGCGGCATGGACGCCGCCCACCAGCAGGTCGAGCGCCTGCAGCAGGCGACCCTGGTGGCGCTCGACGCGCGCCTGGCCCAGTACCGGGCCAAGGCCCTGCGCGCGCTGATCATCACCCTCGGCGCCTTCGGCCTGCTGGTGGCGCTGGCGCTCTACGCCCTGGTCTGCCTGCAGGCGTCGATCCGCGGCAGCAGCTGGCGCATCACCTCGCTGGCGCAGTCGCTGCGCGATGGCGACCTGCGCCGCCATGTCACCGTGCACGGCCGGGACGAGCTGGCGCTGATCGGTGCCGCGCTGAACGATGCGGTGGCGCAGCTGCGCGGCTCGCTGCAGGGCGTCAACCGCGAGAGCGCGGAACTCGATGGCACCGTGCAGGTGCTCGGCGACGAGGCGCGCCGCGCCCTCGGCGCGGTGAAGCAGCAACAGTAGCAGGTCAGCCAGATCGCCGCCGCCGCCACGCAGATGGCCGCCACCGCGCAGAGCGTGGCGGAGAACTGCGAGATGGCCGCGCAGGATGCCAGCCAGACCCGGCAGATCGCCGAGCAGAGCAACCAGCGCAGCCAGCAGACCACCGCCAGCATGCACCAGCTCACCGCGCGCCTGGGCGATACCGCCGCCGCCCTGGGCGAGCTGCGCCAGCAGGCGCAGCAGATCGACCGGGTGGTGGACGTGATCAAGGGCATCGCCGAGCAGACCAACCTGCTGGCGCTCAATGCCGCCATCGAGGCGGCGCGTGCCGGCGAGGCCGGACGCGGCTTCGCCGTGGGCGCCGACGAGGTGCGCTCGCTGTCGCAGCGCACTCAGGAGTCCACTCAGGAAATCAGCGCCACGGTCGAGTCCCTGCAGCGCGTGGTGCTGCAGTCGGTGGAGCTGATGCAGAGCGCCTGCGGCCAGGCGGAGCGCGAGGCCGGGGCGGTCACCGAGCTGGGCGAGCACCTCGGCGAGATCGCCGGCGCGGTGCAGCGGGTCAGCGACATGCTGACCCAGATCGCCGCCGCGGTGGAGCAGCAGGCGGCCACGGCCGAGGAGGTCAGCGGCAATATCCAGCAGGTCGACCAGGCCGCCGCCGACCTGCTGCACGGCGCGCAGACCGTGCACGGCGTGGCCGACCGCCTGAGCCAGGGCAGCCGCAGCCTGGCGCAGAACACCGCGCACTTCCACCTGGAGTAGCGTCGCTTCTTAAGCAAGCCTTCAGCTTCGTCTGTGTAGAATCGGCGGATGTGCCGGAACTCCTCCGGCCGCGGACTCGCTGAGGTTGGCAGTATGGTGGCGAAGCTGGACAGGCGCGCGGGCGCTTTCGACTGGGCCGCTCTCGGCTGGCTGTTCCTGTACTTCTGGTACTTCTCGGGCGTCACCCACCTGCTGATCAAGCTCGGCGATGCGGCCGGCTTCAGCGGCCTGCGCCAGTCGCTGACCATGAGCCTGCTGTGGCTGGTGCCGGTGCTGCTGTGGCCGCAGCGCACGCGCGGCATCGCCGCGCTGCTCGGCATC
The DNA here is from genome assembly GCA_033838285.1 of Pseudomonadaceae bacterium. Classification (GTDB taxonomy): domain Bacteria; phylum Pseudomonadota; class Gammaproteobacteria; order Pseudomonadales; family Pseudomonadaceae; genus Aquipseudomonas. Next base: position 49,740 of record JAJLLC010000003.1, on the reverse strand, counting down.
CTGCTGTGGCTGTGCTCGCTGCCGGCCTTCGGCTACTACCTGGTGTATGGCCAGGAGTTCTCGCAGAGCGTGATCTTCATCCTGTTCGAGTCCAACGTTGCCGAAGGCAGCGAGTACCTGGCGCAGTACTTCGCCTGGTGGATGCCACCGGCCTTCCTCGCCTACGGCCTGGGCGCCTGGCTGCTGTGGCGCCGCTTGCGCCCGGTGTGGCTGCCGCAGCGCGGCCGTGTGCTGCTGCCGCTGCTGCTGGGAACGCTGGTGCTGGGTTATCCGCTGACCAAGGAGTATGTGGAGAAGCGCAGCTGGAGCGCGGCGACCGAGCACCTGCAGACGCGCATGCAGCCGGCGGTGCCCTGGCAGCTGCTGGTGGGCTACCGGAAGTACCGCGAGCAGCTGGACGAGATGCAGCGCCTGCTGGCCAGCAACGCGGCGCTGGCGCCGCTGCGCGATCTGCGTGACCTGGGCGGGCGGCAGCCGAGCACCCTGGTGCTGGTGATCGGCGAGTCGACCAACCGCCAGCGCATGAGCCTGTACGGCTATGCCCGGCCGACCACGCCGCGCCTCGACGCCCTGCGCGAGCAGCTCGACGTATTCGACAACGTGGTCACGCCGCGGCCCTATACCATCGAGGCGCTGCAGCAGGTGCTGACCTTTGCCGACCAGCAGGCCCCGGACGCCTACCTGAGCACCCCGTCGCTGCTCAACCTGATGCAGCAGGCCGGCTACAAGACCTTCTGGATCACCAACCAGCAGACCCTGACCGCGCGCAACACCATGCTCACCACCTTCTCCAAGCAGGCCGACGAGCAGGTCTACCTGAACCAGAACCGCAACCAGAACGCCCGCCAGTACGATGGCGATGTGCTCGAGCCCTTCAGCCGCATGCTCGACGACCCGGCGCCGCGAAAGCTGATCGTGGTGCACCTGCTGGGCACCCACATGAGCTACCGCTTCCGCTACCCCCCGGAGTTCGAGCGCTTCACCGACGCCGAGGGCGCGCCCGGGCACGTCACCCGCGACCAGCTGCCGACCTACAACAGCTACGACAACGCGGTGCTGTACAACGACTTCGTGGTGTCCGGCCTGATCGAACGCTTCGCCGCGCGCGACCCCAATGGCTTCCTGCTGTACCTGGCGGACCACGGCGAGGCGGTGTTCGATGCGCCCAAGGCGGACGTGCTCGGGCGCAACGAGGGGCGGCCGACTTCGCCCATGTACACCGTGCCCTTCATCCTCTGGCGTTCGCCGCAGTGGCGCGCGCAGCATCCGCGCCAGCTGGCCGCCATGCTGCACCGGCCCTACAGCAGCGAGCACTTCATCCATACCTGGGCCGACCTGGCCGGGCTGCGCTTCGCCGAGTACGAGCCCGGCAAGAGCCTGGTCGGCGCCGCTTTCAAGGCGCGCCCGCTGCTGATCGGCGATCCGCGGCAGCCGCAGAACCTGATCGATTTCAGCCTGATCCGGCCCAAGGCGAGTACCGCCGAGCTGGCCCGCACGGAATCCGTGCGCGCCGGCGCCGCGCCGCTGTGAACGGCCGCGGCGTCAGGCCGGCGTCAGCAGGCCGTCCTGCAGCCACTGCTTGAGCCAGCCGGCGGCCAGGGCCGGGGCCCGTTCGGCGTGGCTCGCGGCCAGCTCGGCGCAGAGTTCGGCGAAGCTGGCGCCGGCCAGCATGCACTGCAGGGCGTCCGCCTCGTCCGCGGCCAGGGCGCGGTAGCGGCAGACCAGCTCCTGGCGCCAGACCAGACACAGTTCCTCCCGGGCCAGCGGCTGGCTGCCGGGGAAGTCCGCGCCGGCCTTCACCGCGCGCCACAGGGCCAGGCTGTTGTAGCGGCAGGGCAGGCGCTGCAGGCTGGGGTGCGCCGCCACGCGCAGCGCCGGCCAGGCCTCGGCCGGCAGCGCGGCGACGTCCGCCAGGCCCAGTGCGCTGGCGTCGGCGGCGTCGAAGGCGAGGGTGAAGGCCCACTCCAGGCGCGCCAGTTCGGCCAGCGGCGCGGCCTGCTCGGGCACCAGATGGCGTTCGAGGAAGGCCGCCAGGTCGCGGCCCAGCCAGCGCAGGCTGAAATGGCTGGGCGGATGGGCATTCAGATAGGCCCGCAGCAGGGCGTCGAACTCATCGTCGCCGAGCCAGGCGTGCAGGGCCGGGTAGTCGCCGCGCAGGGTTTCCAGCAGGCGCGCGCGATAGGCGTTGTGGTAGATGCGCAGGCCGCCGGCGCCGCTCAGCGCGGGGCCGTCGCGCAGCTGCGGCAGCAGCGCCTGCATGGCCTCGGCGTCCTCGCTCAGCAGGTAGCTTTCCAGCTGCCGCTGCCAGTCGCTCAGGCGCATCGGCGGGCCTCCAGGGCGGCGCGGGCCAGCTCGCGGGCGTGCTGCAGCTCGTCCAGCAGTGCGTCCAGCGGCGGTATCCGGTCGTCGCGTTCGAGCAGGGTGGAGACCGGGCCGAGGTGCTCCAGGGTGCGCCGGTAGAGCTGCCACACTGGGTCGGCCACCGGCTGGTCGTGGGTGTCGATCACATAGTCGCCGTAGTCGCTGTGCCCGGCCAGGTGCAGCTGGCGGATGTGCTCGGGCGGCAGGGCGGCGATGAAGTCCCAGGGCTCGAAGCCCTGGTTGCGTGCGCTGACGTAGACGTTGTTGACGTCCAGCAGCAGCTGGCAGCCGCTCTCGGCGCAGAGGGCGGCGAGGAACTCCCACTCGCTGAGGGTCGAGCTGGCCGGTTGCAGGTAGCTGGAGAGGTTCTCCAGCAGCAGCGGGCGTTCGAGGATGTCCTGCACCTGGCGCACGCGATCCGCGACGTAGGCCAGGCTTTCCTCGTTGTAGGGCAGCGGCAACAGATCGTGCAGCTGGTGGGCGCTGCCGCGGGTCCAGCACAGGTGGTCGGAGAGCCAGGCCGGCTTGACCCGCTCGATCAGGCCCTTGAGCTGGCCCAGGTAGTCGCGGTCCAGCGGATGCGGGCCGCCGATCGACAGCGACACGCCGTGCATCACCAGCTGGTAGTGTTCGGCGACGGCGTCGAGGTAGTAGAGGGCCTTGCCGCCGTCGACCAGGTAGTTTTCGGAGATGATCTCGAACCAGTCCACCGCCGGGCGGCGGTCGAGAATCTCCTGGTAGTACTGGCTGCGCAGGCCGAGGCCGTGGCCGAGATAGGGGCGCATATGCTGCTCCTCGGTGCAGGCGGGCCGGCCCGGGGCGCGGCCCGCCGCAGCCTCACTCGCCGACGGTGCCGCCGGCGGCCTCGCACTCGGCCTGGGTCATGACCTTGAAGCCGTGGCCCTTGCACGAGGCCTGGCCCTTGCAGGAGTTCTCGGCGGTCTTGCAGTCGTTCTGGCCCTTGCACGAGGTGACGCCGTAACAGTGCACCTTGGCCTCCTCGGCGACCGCCTGGGTCGGCAGGCTGGCGAACAGGCCGGCGGCGGCCAGGGCCAGGGCGGCACCGGTCATGGCGGAAGCGGTCTTGCTAGACATGGCAATTTCCTCTCGATGGGTGAACCGGCCAGTTGCCGGACACCTCACTAGAGTAGGCGAGCCTGCGGGCGTTACAGCGGCGGGCAAAAAAAGCCCGGCGCGAGGCCGGGCAAGGTTGCTGAGTAGCGGGTCGTCAGCTGATGCCGATCCAGTTCGGCAGGGCCAGGGAGATCCACGGCACGTAGGTGACCAGGATCAGGAAGCTCAGCAGCAGCATCAGCCAGGGCAGCGCGGCGCGGATGGTCGCGGTCAGCGGCATGCCGGTCACCGCCGAGGTGACGAACAGGTTGAGCCCCACCGGCGGGGTGACCAGGCCGATCTCCAGGTTGACCACCATGATGATGCCCAGGTGGATCGGGTCGATGCCCAGCTCCATGGCGATGGGGAAGAGGATCGGCGCCAGGATCAGGATGATCGCCGAGGGCTCCATGAAGGCGCCGGCGATCAGCAGCACGATGTTCACCATGAGCAGGAAGGTGATCGGCGTCAGGCCGGCCTCCAGCACCCAGGCGGTGATCTGCTGCGGCAGCTGCTCGGTGGTCAGCACGTGGGCGAACAGCATGGCATTGGCGATGATGAACATCAGCATGATCGAGAGCTTGGCCGACTCCAGCAGCACCTTGGGCAGCTCGCGCACGCGCATGTCCTTGTACACGAACAGCGCGACCAGGCCGGAGTAGACCGCCGCCACGGCCGCGGCCTCGGTGGGGGTGAACATGCCGCTGTAGATGCCGCCGAGGATGATCACCATCAGCAGCAGGCCCCAGATCGCCTTGCGTGCGGCGCCCAGCCACTCGCGGAAAGTCGCCCGCGGCAGGGCCGGCAGGTTCTTCTTCACCGCGACTATGTAGATCGCCACCATCAACGCCACGCCGAGCAGCACGCCCGGCACCACGCCGGCCATGAACAGCTTGCCCACCGAGGTCTCGGTGGCGGCGGCGTACACCACCATGACGATCGACGGCGGGATCAGGATGCCCAGGGTGCCGGCGTTGCACACGATGCCGGCGCCGAACGCCTGCGGGTAGCCGGAGCGCACCATGCCGGCGATGGCGATGGAACCGACCGCCGCCACCGTGGCCGGCGAGGAGCCGGACAGCGCGGCGAACAGCATGCAGGCCAGTACCGCGGCGATCGCCAGGCCGCCACGGATGTGGCCGACGCAGGCGTTGGCGAAGTCGATCAGGCGGCGCGCCACGCCGCCGGTGGTCATGAAGGCGCCGGCCAGGAGGAAGAACGGAATGGCCAGCAGGGTGTAGTGCTCGCTGGTCTCGAACAGCTTGATCGCCAGCGAGCGTACCGAGTCGGGGCTGAACAGGATGATGGTCAGCGAGCCGGCCAGGCCGAGGGAAATGGCGATCGGCACGCCGATGAACATCAGCAGGAACAGCAGCAGGAAGAGGAACAGGACGGTCATGGCTTGTGCTCCTCGTGCTCGGTCAGCTTGACCGCTTCGGCCGCCTCGTCGGCCAGGCCCAGGCCGGTCTGCTGGCCGCGCAGGATGCGCACCAGGATCTCGGCGAAACGGATGAATACCAGGGCGAAGCCGAGCGGCACGATCAGGCCGATGTGCCACTGCATGACGCCGTAGTGGCCCAGGTCCTCGGCGCCGATGGCGGCCTTGAACAGGGTCTGGATCCACTCGAAGCTGGCCACGCTGAGCAGCCCGGCGTAGCCCAGGCAGCACAGGCAGGCGATCACCCCGATGACCCGCTGTACCGGCTTGCTGGCCAGCTTGACCAGGGCGTCCACGCCGATATGCCCGGCGGTGCGCACGCCGTAGGACAGGCCGAAGAAGATCAGCCAGGCGAACAGCGCCTTGGTCAGCGCGTTGCTCCAGGTCATCGCCTGGGCCGCGGCGAGGATGCTGTCGCCGATGGCGAACAGCGCGTCGCTGGCCGCCGGCCAGCGGTCGGCCAGCTCGTAGAACAGGGTGTAGAGGTTGTTGAGGATGACGTAGACGAAGGTCACCAGCGTCATGGCCCCCAGCAGGAAGGCGATGAAGCCTTCCTCGAAGTGGTCCCAGACGCGCCGCAAGGCGTTCATGGATGGCATCTCCCGATGGCGGAAACGAGGAGTCGCTGCCGCCTGGACGGCGGCAGCGGGGCGGATCACTGAGCCTGGTTGGCGGCCTGCGCGGCCTCGATCAGGTCGGCGCCGATCTCGCCCTCGAACTTCTGCCACACTGGCTTCATCGCGTCGCGCCAGGCGTTGCGCTGCTCCGGAGTCAGCTCGATGATCTCGGTGGTCTTGGCCTCGAGGATGCGCTGCTTGTCACCCTGGTTGAGAGCGTCGGCCTGCTTGTTCACCTCGACGGTGACCTCGGCGACTATCTTGCTCAGCTCGTCGCGCACGTCCGCCGGCAGGCCGTTCCAGAACTCGGTGTTGGTGATCAGCATGTAGTCCAGCAGGCCGTGGTTGGACTCGGTGATGTACTTCTGCACCTCATGCATCTTCTGGCTATAGATGTTCGAGTAGGGGTTCTCGGCGCCGTTCACCACGCCGGTCTGCAGGCCCTGGTAGACCTCGGCGAAGCTCATCTTGCGCGGGTTGGCGCGCACCGCCTTGAACTGCTCCTCGAGCACGGCGGAGGCCTGCACGCGGAACTTCAGGCCGCGGGCGTCCTTCGGCTCGCGCAGCGGCTTGTTGGCCGACAGCTGCTTGAGGCCGTTGTGCCAGTAGGCCAGGCCGGTGATGCCCTTGGACTCCATGGAAGTCAGCAGCTTCTGGCCCTCGGCGCTGTGCTGGAAGCGGTCGACCGCGGCCATGTCGTCGAACAGGAAGGGCAGGTCGAACAGCTGCAGCTGCTTGGTGTACTGCTCGAACTTGGCCAGCGAGGGGGCGATGATCTGCACGTCGCCGAGCAGCAGCGCCTCCATTTCCTTGCCGTCGCCGAACAGCGAGGAGTTCGGGTAGACCTCGACCTTGACCTTGCCGGCCAGGCGCTCCTCGGCGAGTTGCTTGAACAGCTGGGCGCCCTGGCCTTTCGGCGTGCTGTCGGCGACCACGTGGGAGAATTTGATGACGATCGGCTCGGCGGCCTGGGCCAGGCCGGAGATGCCGAGGGACAGGGCGCAGGCGAGCGCCATGGCAGTCTGCTTGAACATGCGGAGTGATCCTTTGTTGTGATTGTTAGGGCGAAGCGCGCCTCGCCCGGCTCCCCTATCACTCTAGTCGGAGCTGGTCGTTGCGCTGTCGGGGGAGGCTGTTTGCAACCCGGATGCCAGCCTTGGTCAGGGCTGCAGGGCCCGATTCACGGGGCTTTTCGGGCGGAAGGTGGCGAGATTTCGCCAAAAGCGCCGGTTTGCCTGGCGGATTTCCGCCAGATTGCCTGGCGGGTTGCGCGGGGAGGGGCGTTGCGGGCGAGCGCTCTCGGTAGCGCCGGCCGTGCGGGGTTACTGCTTCGGCCGCCAGGCGCAGTAGCCCGGGCGCGGGCCGATGCGCGGATGGTTGCGGCAGGTGTCCGGGCGCCTGTCGTAGACCGTGCACAGGCGCGTCTTGCGGTCCAGGTACATGCAGTCGTCGTTGCTCATGCGGGTCAGGGTGAAGATGCCGGACTTCTGGTTGAAGCGCTCGATCAGCCCTTCCTTCTGCAGGCGCTTGGCGATGTTCTTCGGCGGCTCGCCGCGCTCGAACTCGTCGACCACGCCGAGGCGGATCAGGTCGGCGATGCGCACTTCCACCGGCATGGTGCAGCAGGTCGACATGCAACTGCTGCACATGTCCTTGTTGTACTTGCTCCAGGTCTCCAGGCGATCGATTTCGGCGGCGGCGATCAGTTGCGGTTTCATCTTCGGGCTCGGTTGCGCGGTGCGCGGGGATCGGGCGCGCGATGATAGCGGCCGCGCCGGCTTTGTGAAGCCTTTCCCGCTCGGCGGCCTTGTAGGTTTTGGCTTACAGGGCGTGCCGTTGATCGCTGCTATCAGCCTGCCAGCAGCGGGATTAAATTGCCGCTCAAGGACTTAGCGCAGGAAGCGCACGCAAAGAACAGGGACATGAGGGATTGTTCGCCAGGACGGCGCACCGACCACGGAAGTCAAGACCAGTCTGCAGAGCCCCGCACAAGCGGGGTTTTCTTTTTTCTGCGCCCGCGATCTGCCGCCAGGCCTCTGTTTGATGCAGATCAGTGTCCGCGCCACGGGCCGCCCTAGAGTGAAGGCTCTCCCAGCCTTGCAGAGGGCAATGCGATGAACACCAAGACTCTTCTTCCCGGCCTGCTGGCGCTGAGCCTGGCCGGCGGCGCCTGGGCCGCCACGGATGTCGGCAGCGAGCAGCAGTGGCAGCAGCACATGAGCCAGATGCGCGAGCTGCATCAGAGCTGGATGGCCGGCAAGTCGCCGGAGGAGCGGCACAAGCTGATGCTGGAGCACCGCCAGGCCATGGGCGGCGGCATGCAGATGATGGGCGGCTGCCCGATGCAGGGCGGCATGGGAATGGGCATGGGCAAGGGCGCCGGCATGATGATGCCGCTGGACACGCCGGAGCAGGTCGACCGGCACATCCAGCACATGGAGCAGATGCTCGAGCAGCTCAAGGCCCACCGCGAGATGCTGAGCAAGCCCTGAGCGGTGCGTTAGCGCCGCAGCAGCGGCCAGCCGCCGAGCGCGGCCGGCAGGCCCAGGCCGAGCCAGGCCAGGGCATCCCACCAGCCGTCGCCGAGCAGGGCGGCGAACAGCCCGGCGGCGCCGAACGCGGCCAGTAGCACGGGGATGGCGAAGGTCGACTGCCTCATGCCGCCACCTCGTCGCGCAGCGCCTGGCGTGGTGCGCGGCGGCGCACCCACCAGAGGTACAGGCCGCTGCCGAGGACGACGATGGTCAGCACATCCAGCAGCGCCCAGAGGATCTGCATCGGCCGGCCGCCGTAGTCGCCGAAGTGCAGCGGCTGCGACATGGCCAGGGCGTCCATGTACCAGGGGCGGTCGCCGACGGCGGTGACGGCCAGGCTGCGCGCGTCGATCAGCACCGGGGTCCACAGGTGCGAGGTGAGGTGCGTGTCGCCGACCATGAACACCGCGTAGTGATGTTCGCTGGAGAAGCGCGTGCCGGGGAAGGCGATGAAGTCCGGGCGCATGCCCGGCGCGGCCTTGCCGGCAATCCGCAGCAGCTCGTCGGCCGGGGCGCGCTCGGTGAGTGGCGGGGCGTCGCGGTAGGGCTCGACCATGGCCGCCAGGGTGTCGCCACGCCAGGCCTCGATCAGCAGGTCGGCGCAGGCGCTGATCACCCCGGTGACGCCCACGGTCAGCGCCCAGGTCAGGGTGACGATGCCGATCAGGTTGTGCAGGTCGAGCCAGCGCAGGCGGGTGGACTTGTCCCGGCGCACCTCGGCGAACCTCAGCTTGCGCATGAAGGGCGCGTAGAGCACCACACCGGAGACGATCGCCACCACGAAGAGGAGGCCCATGAAGGCCAGCAGCAGCTTGCCCGGCAGGCCGGCGAACAGATCCACGTGCAGGCGCAGCATCAGCATCATGAAGCCGCCGTTGGCCGCCGGCATCTCGACTGCTTCACCGGTGCGGGCGTCGAGCATGAAGGTGTGCGAGGAATTCGGCTCGGTAGCGGCCGTGGCGGCCATGATGGTCACCACGCCGTTCGGCTCGTCCTCCTCCCAGCCCAGGTACTGCACCACTTCGCCGGGGCGATGGCGCTCGCCGGCCTCGACCAGCTGCTGCAGCGACAGGCGCGGGCTGTCTGCCGGCAGCTCGCGCAGCTGCGGCGCCTCGCCCAGCAGGTGCTCGATCTCGTGGTGGAAGATCAGCGGCAGGCCGGTCAGCGCCAGCAGCAGGAGGAACAGGGTGCAGATCAGGCTGGACCAGGTGTGCACGAAGGACCAGCGACGCAGGGTGGTGGAGCGCATGGGACGAATCGGGTTCGGCTACAGGAAGCCGGCATTCTAGCGGCGATGGCGTGCAACTGTAATCAAGAATGATTTGCCGATGATAGCGATGCGCTCTATCACAGCGAGTGCGCCAGCTGCCGGCGCCGCCGTGCCAGGCACTGGCGCTGCAGCTCGGCCAGGCTGTCCAGGCCCTGGCGGCGGGCCTTGCTGAACAGGATCAGGGCCAGTTCGGCGGTGGCCAGGGCATCGGCGCTGGCGTGGTGGCGCTCGCTGGCCTGGAGCCGGAACAGGGCCAGCCAGTCGTCCAGCCCGGCACGCTGGCGCGGGCCTTGCTGACAGAGCAGCGGGGCCAGCTCGGCGACATCGACGAAGGGGTGCTGCAGGCGATAGCCCAGGCTCTCGCGCAGGGCGCGCTGCAGCATGTGCTGGTCGAAGGCGGCATGGAAGGCCAGCAGCGGGCTGTCGCCGACGAAGGCCATGAACTCCAGCAGCGCCTCGGCCGGCTCGCGCCCGGCGGCGATGGCGCTGGGCGCGATGCCGTGGATCAGGGTGCTGGCGCTGGCCTGGTGGCCGGGACGGTGCAGGGTGCATTCGAACTGCTGGCGCAGGTCGATGGCGCCGTCCTCGATCACCACCGCGCCGATGGCCAGCAGCTGGTCGCGCTGCAGGTTGAGGCCGCTGGTCTCCAGGTCGACCACCACCAGGCGCTGCTGCGCCAGCGGGCGCTCGTCCAGCGGGCGCGGCGCCGGCAGCTGGGCGCAGCGCGGGTCGCAGGTGGGGCGCAGCCAGTCGAGCAGCTTCTTCTTCATAACTGGTACCTCAGCGCCAGGCTGGCCTGCAGGCGCTGGGCCTGGCGGAAGGATTCGCGCAGGATGCGCCGGTCCAGCTGGTTGAGGCTGTCCGGGTCGAGGCGGTTGGAGAAGGGCAGGCCCTGGCTGGCCTGTTGCTGGTGCAGCTGCAGGCGGGTCTGCTGGATGAAGTGGTAGGCCTCCTCGTAGGCGGCGCCGTCCTGCGTGTCGATCACGCCCAGGTGCACCAGTTCGGTGAAGCGCCGCAGGGTGTTGCTGTCGCCGATGCCATGGGCCAGGGCCAGCAGGCGCGCGCCGTCGACGAAGGGGGTGAGGCCCTCCACCTTGAGGTCGAGGGTGTCCTTCTCGGCGCCCTTGCGTGCGACCACGAAGTCGCGGAAGCGCCCCAGCGGCGGGCGGTGCTGCAGGGCGTTGGCCGCCAGCAGATGCTGGAAGATGCTGTTGCCGGCGATGTCGGCGAACAGCTGCTCGCGCAGCTGCGCGCAGCCGTCCTCGGCGCCCCAGACCACGCGCAGGTCGAAGTAGATGCTGGAGCCCAGCAGGTTTTCCGGGGTGGCCTCGCGGACGAAGCCGGCGAAGCGCCGCGCCCATTCGCGCTGCGACAGGCACAGCGCCGGGTTGCCGGCCATGATCTGGCCGGGGCAGAGGGCGAAGCCGCACTGGGCCAGCAGCTGGTTGATCCGCCGCGCGCGCGGCAGCAGCAGCTGGCGGATGCGCTCGGCCTCCGCGGGGCTGTCGGCGTCGAACAGGATGCCGTTGTCCTGGTCGGTGTGCAGGGTCTGCTCGCGGCGCCCCTCGCTGCCGAAGCACAGCCAGCTGAAGGGCACGCCGGGGTCGCCCAGCTCTTCCAGCACCAGCTCGATCACCCGGCACACGGTGTGGTCGTTGAGCAGGGTGATCAGCTGGGTGATCTGCGTGGAGCTAGCGCCGTGGGCCAGCATGCGCTCGACCAGCAGGCGGATGTCGCTGCGCAGCGCCACCAGGGTCTCGATGCGCCCGGCGTGACGGATGGTGCGCGCCAGGTGCACCAGGTCGACGCGCTGCAGGGAAAACAGGTCGCGCTCGGAGACCACGCCGACCAGGCGCTCGTGCTCGACCAGGCAGACGTGGGCGATGTGCCGCTCGGTCATCGCCAGGGCGGCGTCGAAGGCCGAGGCCTGCGGCGGCAGATGGAAGGGGCGCTGGGTCATCAGGGCGCTGATCGGCTGCTCCAGCGACTCGCCGGCGGCCACCACGCGGCGCAGGTCGCGCAGGGTGAAGATGCCCAGCGGGCGCTGCGCCGCATCGACTATGACGATGCTGCCGACATGCTGCTCGTGCATGCGCCTGACCGCCTCGCGCAGCGCCAGGTCGGCGGCGCAGGCCACCGGCTGCTGCATGGCCAGCTCGTGCAGCGGGGTGTCCAGCGAATACTGCGCGCCGAGGTTCTCCGCCGCGCGCAGCTGCACCTGCTGGTTGACCTGGTCGAGCAGGCTGGACACGCCGCGCAGGGCGAAGTCGCGGAACGGCGCGGACTGGGCGAACAGGCGGACGAAGGCGTCCTTGGGCAGCAGCAGGCAGAAGGTATCCTCGCCGGCCAGGTGCTCGGTACGGGTGGCGCGCTCGCCGAGCAGGGCGGCCAGGGGGAAGCACTCGCCGCTGGCGATCTCGAAGGTGGTCTCGCTGCCGCGCTTGGCCGAGTGTGGGCGTTCGCCGACCACCAGGCCCTGCTTGACGATGAAGAAGTGCTGCACCGGGCCGTCGGCGGGCTTGAGGATGCTCTCGCCGGCGGCGTAGAAGCGCAGCTGGCAATGCTCCACCAGGAACGCCAGGTGGGCGCTCTCCATCTGGTTGAACGGCGGGTGCTTGCGCAGGAACTCCATGGTGCCATGGATGTTCTGCAGCACGGCCGTCTTGCCTGCGGCGCTGTTGGGCATGGGCGGTTCCGCCAGTCGCGACTCTTGCCCCATGTTAGTCTGCTGCGCCCGCGACGCCATTGGACCTAGGTCGCAGGCCGTCGATAATGGCGCGCACCCTCGGCCCAGGAGTCCCGCATGTCCGCCGCCCTCTGCTCCCTGTTAGGCATCCGCCATCCCATCATCCAGGCGCCCATGGTCGGGGTCTCCACTCCGGCGCTGGCCGCCGCGGTGTCCGCGGCAGGCGGCCTGGGCTCGCTGGGCCTGGGCGCCAGCAGCCCGGCGCAGGCCCGCGAGCTGATCGCGCAGACCCGCGCGCTGACCAGCCTGCCGGTCAACTACAACCTGTTCTGCCATGCCCCGGCACGGGCCAACGCGGCGCGCGAGGCGGCCTGGTGCGAACGCCTGCGCCCGCTGTTCGCCGAGTTCGGCGCCACGCCGCCGGCGACGCTGCGCGAGATCTACCCGAGCTTCCTGGCCGACCCGGCCATGCTCGAGCTGCTGCTGGAGCAGCGCCCGGCGGTGCTCAGCTTCCACTTCGGCCTGCCGCCGCAGGCCTGGATCGAGCGCCTCAAGGGCGCCGGCATCCGCCTGCTGGCCTGCGTCACCACGCCGGCCGAGGCGAAACTGGCCGAGGCGGCCGGGGTCGACGCGCTGGTGGCCCAGGGCATCGAGGCCGGCGGCCATCGCGGCGTGTTCGAGCCGGCGCAGGGCGATGCCGGCCTCGGCACCCTGGCGCTGGTGCGCCTGCTGGCGCGGCACAGCCGCCTGCCGGTCATCGCCGCTGGCGGCATCATGGATGGCGCCGGCATCCGCGCCGCCCTGGCCCTGGGCGCGGCCGGCGTGCAGCTGGGCACCGCCTTCGTGCTGTGCCCGGAGTCCGCCGCCAACGCCGCCTACCGCGCGGCCTTGAAGGGCGAGCGGGCGTCCCGCACCGAGATCACCGCCAATATCTCCGGGCGCCCGGCGCGCGGCCTGCCCAACCGCCTGTATGGCGAGTTCGGCGCGGCCCTGCCGGACTACCCGATCGCCTACGACGCGGCCAAGGCCCTGCATGCGGCGGCCAGCGCCCAGGGCTGCCACGACTTCGCCGCACACTGGGCCGGCCAGGGCGCGCCGCTGGCCCGCGAGCTGCCGGCGGCCGAGCTGCTGGCGCTGCTGGTGGCGGAGATGCGGCAGGCATGAAAAAAGGCCGGTGGGTCGCCCCGCCGGCCTTTTTCATAGCGCTACCCCGGGATCAGGGTAGGGTGAACAGCACCTTGACCTGGTCGGTCACGGCGGCCTTGTCCACATAGCCGATGGCATCGGCTTCGGCGGCGACCTTGGCCACGACCTCGGCATTACCGGCCACGCTCGGCAGCGGCTGACCCTTGCCGGTGAACACCAGGCCGGACCAGTAGGACTTCAGCTGCGCTTCGTTCTTGCTGGTGACCGCGGCGTAGAACTTCTCCTTGGTCGGGTTCCAGTCCTTCTGGTCGACGCCTTTCAGCGACTTGTTCTTGCCCAGGAAGATGTTGGCGACGTCGGCCTGCGAAGGCGCGGCGGAGGCACCGGCGTTGACGATCACGGCGACCTCGGCCTGTGCCAGGGCGGCGGCGCCGATGCTCGCGGCGGCGAGGAGAATGCGGAGAGACTGCTTCATGTGCATGCTCCTCAGAATACGAAGTCGACGCCGGCGCTGATGATGTCGCCGTCGTAGTTGCGAGCCGGAACGCCGGCCAGGCCATTGGTGCGGTCGTACACGGTGTTGTCGTACAGCTCTTGAGCGTTGCGCACGAACACGCCGTCGTAACCACCGCTGGTGTCGACACGCTTGTACTCGCCCTTGAGCACCACGGTCGGCAGGATGTTGTAGTTCAGGCCGAGGGTCCAGGAGCTCTGGCGACCTTCATCCTCGTCCAGCTGGGCGTAGGTGACGTGGGCCAGGAAGTCGCCGAAGCGGCGGCCGCCCATCAGGTAGAACGAGTCGGTGCTGTTGCTGCCGTCGTTCTCGATCACTCGGCTGGTCCACTCGTTGGCGGTCAGCCAGGTACCGTTGTCGTACTGGTAGCCGATCGAGGTGAACTTGCCCTTGTCCTTGTCCAGCGCCAGCAGGCTGGCGGTGCCCGGGTTGCCGAAGATGTCGGTGAAGCTGCCGGAGATATCGGTGTCGATGTCCGCCTCGACGTAGCCGACACGGAAGGTGCCGAAGTCGTTGGTGGCCAGGCTTACGCTGGAACCGAAGACGTTGTCGTAGTCGATGTCGAACTCTTCGTCATAGATGTAGTAGTCGCGGTTCTTGGCGATGCCACCGGCTAGCTGGAAGGACAGGGTGGCGAAGGACAGCGGCAGGTTGTAGACGATGTCCGCACCTTCGTAGTTGGACAGCTGGACCTGGCTGTAGACCTCGTCCGGCAGGCGCAGCCAGGGGTAGCTGAAGCCCACGTCGATGCTTTCCGAGTACATGTACACCGGCGTACGCAGGCGGCCGAAGCGCATCATCAGGTTGTCGGTGCTCTGCCACGACAGGTAGGCCCACTCTAGATTGGCCTTCCACTCGTCGGCGTAGGCCTTGGCGGTGGTCTGCAGGGTCAGGCCAACGGTGTCGGTGACGCCGTAGGTCAGTTGGGCGCCGAACTTGCTTAGTTGATCGCCACGCCAGGAGTCGTTGGTTTGACCGGAGATGCCATAACTGCGGCCATCGTCCTCACCACCCAGATGGGTGACACCGACAGTGCCGAAACCGTTGATGCGAGCTTCGCCTTGCTCAAGTGCGAATGCCGAGGTGCTGGCCAGGCAGATGGCCAGGCCGAGAACGCGGGCAGTAGTCATTTGGTGATGCTCCATAAAAAGTTAAACGCGGAATTGGGCTGTCGCCGCGCGCAGGTGATCCCCTGTGCTGACCAGCTGCTCGCCTAAGCGTGCGGTGGCTTCGGCCCCGTTGGCGGTTGCTTGGGCATCCTGCTGCAACACTTGTGTCTCTTGTTGGATGGAACTGGACAGGCCGATCTGCTCATGGGTGAGCTGGGCGATGCCGGCGTTCAGTTCGTCGATCTGGCCTACCGCAACGGCAATGGACTCGAGCATACGGGTGGCTTCTACCGAGCGCTCGATGCTGTGCTGGGCCTTTTCACCGTTGGCGGTCATCACGTTGAGTACGCCGTTGGCGCTGCTCTGTAGGCGTTGGATGATCTGTTGGATCTCGGCGGTGGAGGCGGCGGTCTTCTGTGCCAGGTTGCGCACCTCGTCGGCCACCACGGCGAAACCGCGGCCTTGCTCGCCGGCGCGGGCGGCCTCGATGGCGGCATTCAGTGCCAGTAGGTTGGTCTGCTCGGCGATGCTGCGGATCACCGTGAGCACCGAGCCTACCTGCTGCGTCTCTTCCTCCAGTTGCTGCATGGCCTGCACGGCGCCCAGCACGCTGCTGCCCAGATCGCTGATGCTGCTGGACAGGCTGCCAATGCTCTCGCGCGCGGTATCGGCCTGGCGCGAGGCGGCGCCGGCACCTTCCGAGGCCTGTTGCGAACGTTGTGCTACTTCCTGAATGCTGCTGGTCATGGTCTGGATGTCGCGGCCGATGGAGTCGGTGTGGCCCTGCTGAGACTTGGCGTTTTCTTCCGATTCCTGGGTCAGTCGGTACAGCTCCTGGGACATGCGGCCCAACGGGCTGGCAGCTTCGATGATCTGGCGGATGGTGCCTTGTAATTTGTCGAGGAAGCCATTGAACAACTGAATCATCTCGCCGATCTCGTCGTGTGAATCGACGTTTACCCGGCGAGTTAGATCACCGTCGCCGCGGGCGATAGCCTGCAGGGACTCGATCACACCGTGTACGTTGCCCATGATGCCGCGAATGATCAGCCAGGCGCCGAGGCCGACCAAGGTCACCAACAGGGCGCTTAGGATGTAGCCGGTGCGAGTGGTGGCAGCGTTCTCTGTACGTGCCTGGCCGAGGGTGCTCTGAAAGTCCTCGTAGGCGTGGGCGCGGAAGGTCTCACCGAGTTTCTGCGCGCCGGCCAGGTCGCTAGCCATGCGGTCCAGACTGGGGCGCAGATCCTCGAAGTTGGCACTGCCCTTGATCAGCTGCTCGGAGGCCGACAGAGCATTGTCAGAGTAGCGGTCGATGGCCTGGCGCCAGTCGTCCAGTTCGCCGGCGCGCTCGGCGTTGGTGCGGGTCAGCGGCTGCAGCTGCTGCTGCAGGTCGGCAATGTCGGCCAGCACCTGGCGCGCCTCGTCCAGGGTCGCCAGCTCGCCTGCTGCCACCGCGCTGTTGAGCAGACCGGGCAAGCGGGAGAACTGGAAGTTCACCGCATCGGCCTTCTCCAAGGTGGGAAAGCTGTTGGTTTCCAGAGTATCCAGGCGCGCATCGTTGGCCGCCAGCTGCACCGAGGTATAGATCACGAACAGCAGCAGGCCGAGCAGGGCAACGGCGGGCAGTAGCGACAGCTTCAGTGTCAACGACAGATTTTTCAGCATGGCAGGTACCCAAGTGGGGGCGGGAATTGTACAGAAAGACGGATAGTGGCTAAAGGCTATTCTTCGGTCATCCCGTGACCATGGGTCTTTTACTTGTCCACAAACATCTTTTCGGCCGCCCCTCTACTTTCTATAGCTGCAAAATGTCGTTCGTGCCTGTAGCCAAAGGTCGCGGGCCGCTGGCGGTAGGTCCGTGCGCTCGCCTAGACTCATGACACAACAATAAGGAGTCACCGATGCGCGCTGCGATATTGCTCGGTCTGATGCTGAGCGCGGCCACGCACGCTGCCGACCCGCTGCAGGAGGCCATGGCCGAGCTGCAGCCCACCTCCCTGAGCTCCGCCGAACAACGCGCCGAGCTGGCCTGGTTCGCCGAGGCCGGCAAGGCCTTCGCCGGCGTGCAGGTGCGGGTGATCGCCGAGCGCATTCCCACCCACTGGTACGAGGCTACGGTGCTGGCGCCGCTGTTCAGCCGCCTCACCGGCATCCGCGTGATCCACGAGATCAGCGGCGAGGACGACGTGGTCAACAAGCTGCGCACCCAGCAGCAGACCGGCCTGCCGCTGTACGACGCTTACGTCAGCGACAGCGACCTGCTCGGCCAGCACTTTCGCGACGGTCAGGTGCTGGCGCTGTCCGACTTCATGGCCGGCGAGGGCGCCGGCGTGACGTCGCCGACCCTGCAGCTGGACGACTTCATCGGCCTGCCCTTCGTCACCGCCCCCGACGGCAAGCTGTACCAGCTGCCCGACCAGCAGTTCGCCAACCTCTACTGGTACCGCCAGGACTGGTTCGAGCGCCCCGAGTTGCGCCAGGCCTTTCGCCAGCGCTACGGCTACGAGCTGGACGTGCCGCAGAACTGGTCGGCCTACGAGGACATCGCCGCCTTCTTCACCGAGCAGGTCGGCGCGATCGATGGGCAGCGCGTGTACGGCCACATGGACTACGGCGGCTTCGACCCCTCGCTGGGCTGGCGCCTGTCCGACGCCTGGCTGGGCATGGCCGGGGTGGCCGATGCGGGCCTGCCCAACGGCCTGCCGGTGGACGACTGGGGCATCCGCGTCGAAGGCTGCCGCCCGGCCGGCGCCAGCATGGCCCGCGGCGGCGCGCTGGACAGCCCGGCGGCGGTCTACGCGGTGCAGCAGTACGTCGACTGGCTGCAGCGCTATGCCCCGCCGGAGGCGCTGCGGATGAGCTTCAACCAGGCCGGCGACGTCGCCGCCCAGGGCCATGTGGCCCAGCAGATCTTCTGGTACACCGCCTTCACCGCCGACTACACCAGGCCGGGCAGCCCGGTGGTGGACGCCGAGGGGCGGCCGAAGTGGCGGGTGGCGCCGTCGCCACGCGGCGCCTACTGGCAGGGCGGCATGAAGTCCGGCTACCAGGACGTCGGCGCCTGGACCCTGCTCAAGGCCACGCCGCTGCGCCAGCGCCAGGCCGCCTGGCTGTACGCCCAGTTCGTCACCTCGCGTAGCGTGTCGCTGCGCAAGACCTTGGTCGGGCTGACGCCGATCCGCCGCTCCGACCTCGACTCGCCGGCCCTGCTGGCCGCGGCGCCGCGCCTGGGCGGGCTGGTGGAGTTCTACCGCAGCCCGGCGGCGCAGCGCTGGACGCCCACCGGCGCCAACGTGCCGGACTACAGCGGCATGGCCAGCCTGTGGTGGCGCCAGCTGCATCCGGCGGTGGCCGGGCGCCTCAGCGCCAGCCAGGCCCTGGGCAACCTGGCGCAGGCCTTCGACCGGCATCTGCAGGAGCTGGCGCCGCGCCAGCAGCACCCCTGCGCGCCGCGCCTCAATCCGCCCCGGGACGCCGGGCACTGGCTGCAGCAGCCCGGCGCGCCCTGGCCGCGGTTGGCCGACGAGCGCCCGGCGGGGCGCACTTTGCCCTATCAGGAGGCCCTGCGTGCGTGGGATTAGCCTGTGTCTGCTGCTGCTCTGCAGCCTGCCGCTGGGTGCCGCCGAGCTGCGCCTGTATGCCTGGGAGCGTGCGCCGCTGGTGCAGCCGCGCGCCGGTGGCGGGGCGGACGGCCTGGTGGCCGAGCTGACCGCGGAGCTGTTCCGTCGCGCTGGCATCGCCTATCGCCTGGACTTCCTGCCGCTGCAGCGGGCCCTGCTGCGGGTGGGGCGGGAACCGCACAGCTGTGCCCTGCTGGTGGAGCGGCAGCAGGAGCGCGAGCCGCATTTCGCCTGGGTCGGCCCGCTGCTGGTGTCGCGCCTGGGGCTGTACGCCAAGGCCGACGACGACCTGCACCTGAGCAGCCTGGAGCAGGCCCGCGGCCTGAGCATCCTCAGCCACCAGGGTTCGGGCGCCGGCGAATACCTGCAGACCCTCGGCCTGCAGGTGATCTACTCGAACAAGGAGTCGCTCAACCTGAGCATGCTGCAGCGCAGCCGCGCGCGCCTGTGGGCCACCAGTTCGGCGATGGTCGCCGCGCTGCCGACCACGCCGCCGCCGCGCGAGGTGCTGCCCTTCCTCACCCTGATGGAGGACATCGCCTGCCATCCGACGCTGCCGCCCGAACGCCTGCAGCGCTTGCAGGCCGAGCTGCGCGCGATGTACCGCGAGGGCTGGGTGCAGGCGCTCTATCGCAGGCACGGCCTGGCCCTGGAGTAAGCGGCGGGATTTGCATCCGGCTGCGCAGCCTGGGGCGCTTGGCTATGCTGGTCGGCCCATGCTGATTCGGGAGGCTCGTCATGGCGCGCTATACCGCCGAAATCATCTGGTCGCGCGACGACCAGGACTTTCTCGACAACCAGTACAGCCGTGCCCACCTGTGGCGTTTCGATGGCGGCGTGACGGTGCCGGGCTCTTCCTCGCCGCACGTGGTGCCCCTGCCGCAGTCACGCGAGGACGCGGTGGACCCCGAAGAGGCCTTCGTCGCCGCGCTGTCCAGCTGCCACATGCTGTGGTTCCTGTCGCTGGCGGCGCGCGACGGCTGGCGGGTGGACAGCTACCACGACCTGGCCGAGGGACGCATGGGCAGAAACGCCGAGGGGCGGATGGCGATGACCCGTGTCACCCTGCGTCCGGCGGTCAGTTTCGCCGGTGCCGCGCCGCGCCGCGAACAGCTGGACGCCCTGCACCACGAGGCGCACGAGGAGTGCTTCATCGCCAGCTCGGTCAGGACCGAGGTGCTCTGCGAGCCACAATATGATCACTAGTGCATAGGCGCGCCGCGCGCTAAATCCCGGCGGTCAGCCTCGGCCTGCCGGTGGCCTGTCCTTGGCCTCGGCGAGGGGGCCGCCCTGGATCGTGCTGCGCACCCGCTGCGCCAGCGCCTGGGCCGCCGCCGACAGCTCCTGCCCGGCCAACCGGACGATGCCGATGCGCCTGGCTACGCTCGGGTTGCCGAGGGGCACGCAGCGTGCGCCCAGCTCCTCCATCTGCTGCGCGCACAGCCGGGGGATCAGGCTGACGCCCAGGCCCTGGGCCACCATGCGGCCGATGGTGGCGAGCTGGTGGCTCTCGAAGGCCACCGCCAGCGGCCCGGCCTGCTCCTCGATCAGCCGGCGCACCGCCGAGGGGCGCTGCAGGGCGATGAAGGGCTGGCTCTGCAGGTCGCGCCAGTCCAGCTCCGCGCGCTCGGCCAGGGCGCTGGCGGGCGGCACCACGGCGACGAAGCGGTCCAGGTAGAGCGGGGTGAAGGCGAGGCCGTCGAGGTTGTCGGGCTCGAACACCACGCCGATCTCCACGCGACGGCTGCGCACCATCTCCAGCACCTGCTCGTTGATCACGTCGTGCACCGTGACATTGATCTTCGGGTGGTCGTCGCGGAAGGCCTTGATCGCCTGCGGCAGCTGGTTGGCGGCGAACGAGGGCATCACGGCGATCGCCACGCGGCCCAGCTGCAGGGTGAAGTGCTGGCGCAGCAGGTCCTCGGCGTTGTCCCACTCGGCCAGCAGGCGCTGGGCGATGGGCTGGAGGATCTCGCCTTCCGGGGTGAGGGCGACGCTGCGGGTGGTGCGCGACAGCAGCGGGCCGCCGAGCGACGACTCGAGGTTCTTGATCGCCAGGCTCAGGGCCGGCTGCGACATGTGCAGGCGCTGGCAGGCCTGGGCGAAGGACAGGCTCTGGGCGACGGCGAGGAAGGCGCGTAGCTGCTTCAGGGTCATTGTTAGATTTCGCAAATGAATAGAGATTAAAAACAAAATTAACAAATCAGTCGAAATTGCAGAAGCTAGTGCCATCGCCGGCTGCCAGCCGGTCACTACAACAAGAGGCACATAGCGATGGCAGGACTGGACAAGCGAGTGGGCAGTTACGAGGAGGCGCTGGCCGGCCTCGAGGACGGCATGACCCTGTTGTCTGGAGGCTTCGGCCTGTGCGGCATCCCGGAGAACCTGATCGCCGAGATCCGCCGCCGCGGCGTGCGCGGCCTGACCGTGGTGTCCAACAACTGCGGCGTCGACGGCTTCGGCCTGGGCGTGCTGCTGGAGGACCGGCAGATCCGCAAGATGATCGCCTCCTACGTCGGCGAGAACGCCCTGTTCGAGCGCCAGCTGCTCAGCGGCGAGCTGGAGGTCGAGCTGACGCCCCAGGGCACCCTGGCCGAGAAGCTGCGGGCCGGCGGCGCCGGCATCCCGGCCTTCTTCACCGCCACCGGCTACGGCACGCCGGTCGCCGAGGGCAAGGAGGTGCGCGAGTTCAACGGTCGCCACTACATCCTCGAGCCGGCCATCACCGGCGACTTCGCCATCGTCAAGGGCTGGAAGGCCGACCACTACGGCAACGTGATCTATCGCCACACCGCGCAGAACTTCAACCCGCTGGTGGCCAGCGCCGGCCGCATCACCGTGGTCGAGGTGGAGGAGATCGTCGAACCCGGCGAGCTCGATCCGGCGCAGATCCACACACCCGGCATCTACGTGGATCGCATCATCCAGGGGCGCTTCGAGAAGCGCATCGAAAAGCGCACCGTGCGCGCCTGACCACCGACCGCAGAGAGAGATTTCCCATGGCATTGACCCGCGAACAGATGGCTCAGCGCGTCGCGCGCGAGCTGCAGGATGGCTACTACGTCAACCTCGGCATCGGCATTCCCACCCTGGTGGCCAACTACGTGCCCGAGGGCATGCAGGTGATGCTGCAGTCGGAGAACGGCCTGCTCGGCATGGGCGGCTTCCCCACCGAGGCCGAAGTCGACGCCGACATGATCAACGCCGGCAAGCAGACGGTGACCACGGTCAAGGGCGCGTCGATCTTCTCCTCGGCCGAGTCCTTCGCGATGATCCGCGGCGGCCACGTGGACCTCACCGTGCTGGGCGCCTTCGAGGTCGACGTGGAGGGCAACATCGCCTCCTGGATGATCCCCGGCAAGCTGGTCAAGGGCATGGGCGGCGCCATGGACCTGGTGGCGGGGGCGGACAACATCATCGTCACCATGACCCATGCCTCCAAGGACGGCGAATCCAAGCTGCTGTCGCGCTGCTCGTTGCCGCTGACCGGCGCCGGCTGCATCCGCAAGGTGCTGACCGACCTGGCCTTCCTGGAGATCGAGGGCGGCGCCTTCATCCTGCGCGAGCGCGCGCCGGGCGTGAGCATCGCCGAGATCGCCGAGAAGACCGCGGGGCGGCTGATCGTGCCGGACGACGTGGTCGAGATGCAGTTCTGAACATTGCCTTTTCTGCCCACGCGAGCACCTATGTCTGGGCTCGGGAAGGACGTGGGCACTTTCTTGCGAGGGAGTCATCCGCATGCCTGAAGTCGTCATAGTCGCCGCCACCCGCACCGCCATCGGCAGCTTCCAGGGCGCCCTGGCCGGGGTGCCGGCCGTGGACCTGGGCGCCGCCGTGATCTAGCGCCTGCTGGAGCAGGCCGGCCTCGACGGCAGCCAGGTGGACGAAGTGATCCTCGGCCATGTGCTGACCGCCGGCGCCGGGCAGAACACCGCCCGCCAGGCCGCGATCAAGGCCGGCCTGCCGCATGCCGTACCGGCCATGACCCTGAACAAGGTCTGCGGCTCCGGCCTCAAGGCCCTGCACCTGGGCGCCCAGGCGATCCGTTGTGGCGACGCCGAGGTGATCATCGCCGGCGGCATGGAGAACATGAGCCAGGCGCCCTACGTCATGCCCGCCGCCCGCACCGGCCAGCGCATGGGCCACGGCAAGCTGATCGATTCCATGATCCAGGATGGCCTGTGGGACGCCTTCAACGACTACCACATGGGCATCACCGCCGAGAACCTGGTGGACAAGTACGGCATCAGCCGCGAGGAGCAGGATGCCTTCGCCGCTGCCTCCCAGCAGAAGGCCGTGGCCGCCATCGAAGCCGGCCGCTTCAATGATGAGATCACCCCGATCCTGATCCCCTCGCGCAAGGGCGAGCCGGTCAAATTCGCCAGCGACGAGCAGCCACGCGCCGGCACCACCGCCGAGTCCCTGGCCAAGCTCAAGCCGGCGTTCAAGAAGGACGGCAGCGTCACCGCCGGCAACGCCTCCAGCCTCAACGACGGCGCCGCTGCCGTGCTGCTGATGAGCGCCGACAAGGCCAAGGCCCTCGGACTGCCGGCCCTGGCGCGGATCGCCGCCTATGCCAACGCCGGCGTCGACCCGGCGATCATGGGCATCGGCCCGGTCTCCGCCACCCGCCGCTGCCTGGACAAGGCCGGCTGGCAGCTGGCCGACCTCGACCTGATCGAGGCCAACGAGGCCTTCGCCGCCCAGGCCCTGTCGGTCGGTAAGGAACTGGGCTGGGATGCCGCCAAGGTCAACGTCAACGGCGGCGCCATCGCCCTCGGCCACCCCATCGGCGCCTCCGGCTGCCGCGTGCTGGTGACCCTGCTGCACGCGATGATCGCGCGCGACGCCAGGAAGGGCCTGGCCACCCTGTGCATCGGTGGCGGGCAGGGCGTGGCCCTGGCTATCGAGCGGGCCTGAGCCTAGGCTGGGTCGCGCTTCACCGACCCACCGGGTGGCGATCCACCGGGTGGCGCCCCACCGGGTGGCGCATGGGCGGATGAGCGGAGTGTCATCCATCCTGCGGACTGGCCGCTCCTGCGCCTCCCGCCGCCGTCGCCTAGGCTGAGTTCTAGGTAAACCGCGCAGGTTTTGCAGCATGGCCAGCCACCCTCGCATCGTCACCCTGACCCTGAGCCCGGCGCTCGACGTCGCCACCGCCGTGCCGCGGCTATGGCCGAACGACAAGCTGCGCTGCAGCCCGCCGATCCACGCCCCGGGCGGCGGCGGGGTGAATGTCGCCAGGGCGATCCGCCGCCTGGGCGGCGAGGCCCTGGCCCTGCTGCCGCTGGGTGGCTCCACGGGTCAGCACGTGCAGGCGCTGCTGGATGACGAAGGCGTGCCGAACCGGGTGCTAACCATCGCCCAGTGGACCCGCGAGTGCATCAACGTGACCAACCAGGCCGATGGCCAGCAGTACCGCCTGGTGATGCCCGGCGCGCGCCTGGCGGCGACCGAGCAGGAGGCGCTGCTGGCCGCGCTGGAGGCATTGCCGGCGCCCGATTTCCTGGTCGTCAGCGGCAGCCTGCCGGAGGGCCTCGCGCCCGACCTGCTGCCGCGCCTGCTGCGCGGCGCCGCGCGGCGTGGCACGCGCTGTGTGGTCGACAGCAGCGGCCCGGCGCTGCGCCAGGCGCTGGAGGTGGGCGGCCTGCTGCTGATCAAGCCGAACCTGGAGGAGCTGAGGGCGCTGGCCGGGGAGGACATCGCCGGACCGGAGCGCCTGCAGCACATCGCCCGCGAGCTGGCGCTGGGGCGGCGCTGCGCGGCGGTGCTGGTGTCCCTCGGGGCGCAGGGCGCGCAGCTGGTGACCGAGACGCTGAGCCTGCACATCCCGGCGCTGCCGGTGCCGCGGCGGAGCACGGTGGGGGCCGGCGACAGCCTGGTGGCCGGGGTCACCCTGAAGCTGGCGGCCGGGGCCGACTGGCTGGAGGCCGCGCGCTATGGCGTCGCCGCCGGCAGCGCCGCGATCATGGCCGAGGGCAGCGAGCTGTGCCGCCTGGAGGACACCGAGCGGCTCTACGCCTGGCTGCGCGGCGGCCGCGCGGGGCAGGAGCCGAACTAGCCGCCGTCCACAATGCTGGACAGTCTTCTCCCGATAACTGGACATGCTGGCCCGCGCCAGGCCCGTCTCGCGGCGATAGTGTCCGGCGTTCTGGAAAGCGCCACCGGCTGCGCCCTGTGTGGAAGGGCAACTCATTGAAATCATTGAGGAGTTTTTATTGGCACGGTTATTCCATTGCGGCTCCGGCGTGCTTGCCGGGTAGCTCGGCGAAAGCGCAGTTTCCGAGAACAAGACCAACAATGGAGAACCTGCATGACCCATCCCTTGCCCCCGCACGGGCTGGCGCCTCGTCGCCAGCGCCGCGTTCCGACGGCCGCCCTGGCGGGCCTGCTCCTGAGCCTGCTGCTGCCGACCCACGCCGTCGCCGGACAGACCCACTCCTACAGCCTGCCGCAACAGGATTCGCTCCCGAGCGGCTAACCACCCGGGCCTGGCCCGCATATCCGCATCACCAGGAGTCGCCCTTGCTGACGTTCGCCAAAGCCCTGCTCGCCCTGTTCTGGTTGCTGGCCCTGGGCAACCTGCTGCATCCCTTCGCCGGCCCCTACATGAGCGGCCTGGCGCTATTGCTGCTGGCGCTGCACACGCTGGAGATAGTCGTGCTGCACGGCCGCCTGCGGCGGCGCGCCAGGCCCTGGAAGGAGCGGCTGCTGGTGCTGCTGTTCGGGCTGCTGCACCTGCGCAGCATGACGGCCGCGCGCTGACCCGCCCGCAGCGCGTTGCGCCCGGCGAGTTACGAACGCGCGTGGAGGCATGCTAAGTTGTCCATTAGTGGCAGCCTGCCTTCACGCCCTCCTGGCCCGTTATGAACAATGACCGCAGTACTTTCCTCGCTGGCGCGCTCGACCTGCTGCTGGATGCGGTTTGCATGGTCGATGGCCGGGGCCACTTCGTCTTCGTCAGCGCCGCCTGCGAGCGCATCTTCGGCTACAGACCGGAGGAGATGATCGGCAGGCGCATGCTCGACTTCGTGGCGCCCGAGGACATCGAACGCACCCAGGCCACGGCCCGCGCGGTGATGGCCGGCCAGGCGCAGCCGCTGTTCGAGAATCGCTACGTGCACAAGGCCGGCCACCTGGTCGACATCATGTGGTCGGCGCGCTGGTCGGAGGCCGACCAGCTGCGCATCGGCGTGGCGCGCGACATCACCGCGCGCAAGCAGGCGGAGGCCCGCCAGGCCGCCACCTACAGCATTTCCGAGGCGGCGCACACGGCCCAGGACCTGCCCGGGCTGTTCCGCCAGGTGCACCGGACCGTCGAGCAACTGCTGCCGGCCCCCTATTTCTGCGTGGCGCTCTACGACGCAGCCAGCGACCGCCTGGAATTCCCCTACCTGGCAGACCCCGGCGCCGAGGGCGCGCCGCCACCCTCGGCGATATGCCGCGAGCTGGTGAGCCGGGGCCGGCCGCTGGTGCTGGCGGCGGAGCCCGGGCACAGCTGGCTGGGCGCCCCGCTGCTCACCGAAGCCGGGGTAATCGGCGCGCTGCTGCTGAAGAGCCCGGGCAGCGAAGCGCGCCACGGCGAGCGCGACCGCGAGCTGCTGCAGTTTGTCGCGATCCAGGTGGCCACCGCCATCGAGCGCAAGCGCCTCTACGCGCGCCTGCAGCACATGGCGCGCCACGACGAACTGACCGGCCTGCTCAACCGCGCCTTCATGCAGGACCGCATCGACAGCGCCCTGGCCAGGGCCAGGCGCACTGGCGGCCGCTTCAGCCTGGTGTTCGTCGACCTGGACAAGTTCAAGCAGGTCAATGACACCCACGGCCACACCCTGGGCGACCGCCTGCTGCAGGAAGTCGCCCGGCGCCTGCGCGCCTGCGTGCGCGAGGCCGACGCGGTGGCCCGGATCGGCGGCGATGAATTCGTGCTGCTGCTGGAGAGCATCGAACGCCCGGCGAACGCGGAGCGGGTCGTCGCCAAGCTGCGCAAGGCGCTGGACCGTCCGCTCTGCCTCGACGGCCAGCGCCTGTGCATAGTCCCCAGCATCGGCGTGGCCCACTACCCCGAAGACGGCGAACAGGCCGAAACCCTGCTCAAGCATGCAGACGCCGCCATGTACCGCGAGAAACGCGCCGGACAGGCCCTGCTCGACGGCGAGTGAGCGCCGAAACAAAAAGACCAGCGCTAAGGCTGGTCTGGATGCCGAATCGATTTGGTGGGCCCACACGGACTCGAACCGTGGACCAAAGGATTATGAGAGAGGTGCTTTTGCGCTTCTCATGGTTTCTCTTGGTTCCGTGGATTCCGCTAAATCCCGTTTTATAAGACTTTGGCTGGTTATCCTTGTGTCATGTAGTTCCAGTTAGTACCGTTGAGTCCTGCGTAAAGCGGGGACTGAAACGGGGACTTACGGGGACTGGCAAAAATGGTCGGTACAGTAAACGAACAGAAGCTCAGGGGAATGAAACCTGGCGGTGGGAAGCTCACTGAGAGCTTACCTGGTCGAGGGATGGGATCGTTGATTTTCAAGCGGCAAAGTGAATCCCCTCCCATGGCTTTCTATCGCTATCGCCTGGATGGCAAAGACTGCTTGATCAAAATTGGTGTCTGCAAGCTCGGCCCGAGAGCAGTGGGGCTGCCTTTGCCAGAAATCAGAGACCGTGCAAGGGAGCTAGCGAAGGTCGCGATCGAACATGGCGATGTGAGAGCGCACCTTCAGGATCTCGAAAATCAGGCAGAGCTAGAGCGGATTGCACGAGAGAAAGAGATCCATGCCCTACGCGTTCAGGGCAGCTTTGAAGAGCTGTTCCGTGAGTACATCGAGGATCGCCGAGGGAGGGTCCGCGACGACCAAATCTCTGAGTTTGAGCGCATCCTAAAAGTCGATCTTCTAGAGGCACATCCTCAGATTCTTGCGGTTCGGGCGTCGGAGGTGCGACCACAGCATATTCGGCAAGTGCTGGAGACTATCTGGAACCGTGGGTCAACCCGACAGGCCGAGAAAGTCCGTTCGTTTCTTCGAGCTGCGTTTCAGTTCGGCATGATTGCTGAACACTCTCTTGGTCGATCTAGCACAAAGAACTATTCGATAGAGTCTAACCCAGTCGACGCAGTTTTGGTTCCTAGTCAAAGTAATCCTAGAACGCGAGTATTAACTGATTCTGAGCTAAAACAGTTTTGGTGGACGATTACACAAACAGATGGGATCGGTCCTGTCGTCAGCCGCCTTTTTCAATTTGTCTTAGCGCTCGGTGGGCAGCGAATTGAGCAGGTTGCACGTGAGCCTTGGACCAGCTACGACATGGAAAGGCGTATTCTTCGATTAATTGATAAAAAAGGCCGTGGTGAAAGTGAGCGTATACATCTTGTGCCATTGACAGACCGAGCGATGGAGATTCTTGGTCAGGTAGAAAGTATAACTGGTAATTTCCCATGGCCTTGGACTAGCTATGGCAAGAAGCCATTCGCTACAACAACCTTCGCTCATGTGATTAGTGATTGGCTAGAGTCCAGAAATGGGAAGTTAGCTGATACGCAGATCCCACATTTCACTCCACGTGATCTGCGTCGTACTTGTGCTCAATTAATGCAGAGAAGTGGGATTAATGATGAGGTTAGTGACTTGCTTCAGTCGCATGGGAGGACAGGAGTTGTTGCTCAGCATTACAGAAATAATCCTGAAGCTTATTTGCCAGAAAAAACGAAAGCGATTAATGCATTCGATAAGGCGTTAAGCAAGGCTATCAAGTAGTTGCTGCGTTAAACTTTGAGTGTCGATGTGGTCTTCGATCCCAAGAGATAATTGTGTCGCCTGTTACATTCTTTTCAATCAAGTAGCTGCTGATCAAGCCAGCTTTCTTAAGTTCATCTAGGGCTTTCTGAAGCCCTCTGTCTTTGCCAAGGAAGTCTTTAAGCGAGCCAGATGTTGCGCTTAAAGACATCAAAGTGGTTGCTTTTACTTTCTGGATTCCGGGCGCACCGCCAGACATGTAATTCTGAAGATACTTTGATAGTGGGTGTTTAAGTTTTAGTCTGGCTTCTAGATCAATATAGGAAAGGGCCGTCTTTGAGAAAATTTCCATAACTACGCTGCCGATTGATAGCCCATATCCAACGCTTTCATCCCATGAGAGCTCATCTATCAGGCTAAATGCCTTGCCAGCTTTATGATTCGCTATCTTAATAGTGTTTGATTTAAGTTTCAGTAGCGAGGCTTTAAGTGCCTTGTAGTTGTTGACTCCGCCAGTCAGTCCTAGGTTGCGCAAAAAGGAATGTCTGGTGAACAGAATCTGTTCGCCTGGGGCTCGGTTTTGAGCTAGGCGCACCACTTCCAGGTAGACGTCGTTGTCAAACATGTTGAGTTGTTCGCCTGTGAACTCAATCTTGATATCTCCAAAGCTCTCAAGAATTTGATTCTTCAGGAGCTGAACTTTGTTCTGAGCGAGATTGACGAACAGAGACGTGCGCACCCAATCTGTTGGCATCGCTGATGCTCGTGGGGGTAATGATGGAATCTCAATGGTTATTGGCAGTGGTGGTAGAAGAGGGTCAATTCCCAATTCTTTGCAGAGTTCATCGCAAAGCACATTTCTAGCTATAGCGTTGGCCGCAGCTCTTTCGCTATTTCTTTGTAGTATTTTATCGGTTCGATTCATGCTGGTAAGGCTTTGCAGGTTACGCGGTAGCTTTTGTGTGTTGGATAAAGGCAATAATCTGGGCTAAGTCGTAACGAACAATGCGGTGATTAAAGCGGATTGCCTCTGGGAATCCAGGTTTCGCGGAAAGCCTATAGAATGTGGTCTTTCCTATGTGGAGGTACTCGCAGATCTCTGCTATGGTTAAGAGCGGTTGGCGGTTGTTGATGTTCATGAGAATCCCTTGGAGCTGCACGGAACTAAATCCATTTTGCTGTCTAGGGTTTCTATGTCAATGAGGCTTGCTGTTTCAAACTGGGCATAATTTTATTATTGAAATTACAAATGTAAAACTTAAGTTTCGTTAAGTGTTTGTTATATATAGGGGTGACCGTTCGTCGGGTTTGGCTATAATTATGTAAGAGTGGAGTTGTCCACAATGTTCGTACCTCGTGCGCTAGGCAGATCAAGCAATTACAGTTCGCGCGCTAGGGAATGACCTTGAAAGTCACGCGGGGCTTGGGATTATCGGGATATCCACATGGTTCGTACTAACTGCGCTGCTTGCCTTGAACGTTTCGTACCTGCTGCGCAAGGGTTCGTACCTGTTGCTCCAACGCTCGTACATGCTGCGCCGGTGTGCTCTCTGCAGGTCGCGCACGACTAGGTCTACAGGCTAGTGATCCCCCTATTACATAAAACCACATGCCTTACATTTTTTATGGGCGCCCTTGGCGCCAGAAGGGGGAGCCGGTTATGTCCCTGTCAGGTAATTGGGTGCTCTAACAGCTGCGCTCTACGGAATTCGTCAACTAGGGAACTCCTTGAGTGCCGCGCTCACCTTGATGTTGTCGGGGGGGGCAACTAGAAGCAAAGAGCAGTCAAGGCCTTGGTGCGGCCTGCAGCGCATCGCGCGAAGCCTCGGGGCCTTGACGGCACGAAGCGACCAAAACCCTTTAGGCATTCCCTGGGCCGTGACATCGGTCCGGGGCATGCCTAACCCGGCGAGGGTGCTTATTTGTACATCGGCCATCCTTGTTTTTGGGTCAAGCCGCGAACTTCTAGGGTGATACTTACGATTGTGCTTGATCCCTTACTTACGAATTTTTTATTCGTAAGTAAGGGGCAGTTAGGGTATTTCGTAGATATGGTGCTTTCACCGCCGTAGACGCGAAGCGTCGAAGTGCATAGGGGAGAGTAGGGGGCAAATGAGAGAGAAGACACAGGCTGACTACAAGAAGCTGGCCGAGCATTTCTACGCTATGCGCCTCCCAGGGCAGACCCCAACCGGTAAGAAGATTGCCGACGCCTTGGCCGCCTGCGCGACCGACTACAGGCCGGCGTACTGGGTGAAACTGAGGGGCGCCTTGGCATACGACCAGGAGCAGAGGGGCTATCGCGATGCGGCAGAGCGGCTCCGCCAGCTGAAGAACCCAGTGCGCGAGAAGGGGCTGCCGGTCAAAAGCAGGCAGCGCCGCGTCAAAACTATCAACGAGCAAGATGAGCAGAAGCTGCTCGAGGCGCTCCTTAGGAAGCCGGACGTACCTGTCATCTCTGCACTGTACATCGCCAAATTGACTGGGGTGCGGCCGGCGGAGATGTTCAGCCTGCAGATCCGCGATAACCGACTCCTGGTCACCGGCGCGAAAAAATCACACGGCGGCCTCCGTGGCGCTGACCGCGAGATAATCCTAGAGCCAGATTTGATGGCTCGGATGCCATCGCTCATCGCAGGCCTGCGAGTTGAGGGGTATACCAGCGTCACTCCGATCCAGCATCGCCTGCGATATACCTGCAAGAAGCTATGGCCACGTCGACGGTTCTGGCCGAGCCTATACAGCTGGCGTCATCAAATGGGGTCGAACCTACGTGCCGATGACCGCGACCGGGTTGAGGTCGCGTACATCATGGGGCACCAAAGCACGAAATCCGTCGATCAGTACGGCGATAAGCGCACCGCGAAAGGAGGCGCATCTCTGCCGCAGGTGCCGGAGGCGAAAGATCTCGGCCGGATCCGCGTAAAGCACCGCACCGCGCAACTCTCCGTCGAGTTCGACTTCGGGTTTGAAGGCCCAGACCGCCGGTAACCTGCAGCACCGACAGACCAGCAGCCCGAGCAAGTACCAAGATAGCGGTATGAGCCGCTGAGGAGTCCCCAGTGACCCGATTACAGCCCACCATCGACCTCTCCTACGGCGAGCAAGAAGTCCTGAAGCGCATCCTCGGCGAGCCCCAGGCAATTGCCAACGCCCTGGCCCCTAACGACGCACGTGAAAACTCGCGGATTGTCGGCCTGCTTGAACAACTTGCTGAGGCTTTCGCCCCTGAATATTTCAAGCAGCACGATTACAGCGAGCCTGAGCAAGACCAGCCGGACAGCGGCATGAGCCGCTGAGGTGCTTCCCAATGAACCGTCTTCAACCGATCATCGATCTCAGTTGCGGCGAGCAAAAAGTCCTTCAGCGTGTTCTCGCCGAACCCCGAATAATCGCTGACGTCCTGGCGCCAGACGACGCCCGCGAAACCTCGCGCACCATCGGTGTTCTGGATGAGCTGGCCGCGGCATTCGTCGAGGATTCTTCCAGGTGGTTGAAAACCTGCCCGACCCGAAGCTGGAGCAGGGGATGAACCTATGATCCAGACCCTCCTCCAACACCTCGAACGGGCCGACTCCGGCCTGTTCGTTCACGCCCCTGAGGGCACCTGCCAGCGCCTGGCCAAGGCGCTGGGCGAGGCGGGTAAAACCCTCGCCGGCCTCACCGAAACCGAGGACAGTGCGGTCTCCATCGAGCAGCTGGTCGACCAGTTGGCCGTAGAACCAGGACACACCATCGCGGCCACTCTGGAGGCCGCCAGCCGCCTGATCGGCGAGCCGATCTATCTGCTGATAGATCGTGCCGAGCGCCTCGAACACTCCGACCTGACCTACGCCTTGAAAGCGGCCCGCGACGCGCTGGCCGGCTCCGAACTAGCAGGCCTACGACTGGCCATTTTCAGCACCGACCGCGCCGCCCTGGAACGGATGACTCGCCTGCAGTCGGCAGCCTTCTTTTGCGCCCAACTTATTGATGTTGCAGATGAACTGTCCTGAGAGAGCGCCCAAGCCGTTGGTCACGAGTTTGGCTCCTTGTCGATCGATCTGCAGACCCGCGAACTGACCCGCCGCAATGCGCTCTGAGCTCTCAACGACCTGGCCAAACACGACCAGTCCACCCAGGACCTGCTGTGCGTGTGGCGTGCAGACCGAGATTGCCCGATCGGGTCAGCCAGGCCTAACCGTCGACGAGATCCGCAACCAGGTGCAGATCCACGTTGAGGAAGGCGTCGGCTCTCTGGTGCGCTACTCAGAAATCCACGAACCCTGGGCAACCAAGTTCCAGATCGCCAGCTACGGCGCCACCCGCGCCCTGGATGGGTACTACGCCCGCGACTGGGAGAGTTTCCTCGAGCGCTGGCCAGCAGAGGCCGAGAAAATCGAGGCCCTGGTAGAGCGCGAGCTGGAGCGCCAGGTCATCGCCGGCATCCAGAAAGCGCAGGTGCGTAGCGCCGCCACCCTTGCCGATCTCGGCATCGATCTCGTCGAGCTGGGCGAGTGGGTAGCTGACCAGGTAAAGAGCGGCCGCTGGCCCGAGAGCGACCTGCTGGAAGCGTTCCGCATCTGGCGCTCCCAGAAAAATACGTCGAACGCCGTTCCGTGATCCTCTTCCTGGATATCGACGGGGTGCTGCACCCCGACCCACCCCAGCCCGATCAGCGTCTTCGCTCGCTGCCGCGGTTGGTCGAGATCCTGCGCGACCATCCCCAGGTCGAGGTCGTGATCAGCTCCCTATGGCGCGAGCACCTCTCGCTCGACCAGCTGCGCGAACTATTCCCGGTCGATCTGCGCGAGCGGATCATCGACGTGACGCCGATCGCTGAACGGGTCGACGGCTGGTTACCCGCGCGGCGCGAGGGAGAGATCCTGGAATGGTTGTCGGCCTCTGGCCGCGCCGATGAGCCCTGGCTCGCCCTGGACGACCAGGCGTGGCAATTCACCCAGCATCGTGATCGGCTGATCGCCTGCACGTTCTACGACGGAATCACCGACGCCATCGAGGCGCAGCTGCGCCAGAGGCTGGTGGCCAGCGACTGAAAATACGTCGAACGCCGATCAGGGTATGTCACGAGCACTACAGAATTGAAATGCTCGTAACACACCTCAGCCCTGCCCTGTTGGTGGCAGATCGGGCAATCCATGGCGCCGCCGCGCCTCTGCAATAGCCTCATCGATCGTGATCTGTCCGTCTATCCAGCGAGCCTGCAGTTCCCGGGTGAGCGGCGACGGCCTATACCCCTCGACGAGCCCCATCGTGCCTCGCGCATAGCGCGCAGCCTCAGCGCGCTTAGAACGCTCCTCAGGCGACAGTCTGCTCACGGCTCCATCCCCATCGCGAAATCCAGCTCGATCTGCGGCTCCTGCTCCTGCCGCGCCCAGCGCATATAGAGGTCCAGGGCCTCCCCCTCGATCAGCCTCCAGCCCCTTCCGTTCTCAGGTGTGTACGCCTCGTCCATGAGCGAGACGCCCCAGTTGACCGATACACCGCCGACAACCACCGGGTACACCGTCGAGGCCTCGGGGTGGCTCAGCACAACCGCATGGGTCGGCCTGCCCGTGCGCAGCATGGTGTCGGTCACCCAGGCCGCGTAGGGCTCATAGCCCTCCAGCAGCGCTGTACGCACCGTGTCGACGAACGCCTGCCGGTGATCGCCCGTCCGGGCGTGAGCCTCGAAATAAACCGAGGCGACGTACCTGAGGTGGTCCTGATCGATACGGCGAGACATGGCGTGAATCCAGTGTGTAGTCACTATCAGAGTAGGCCTGCAGCATGCGCCAGAGCAACGCACTCTCTTAGCAGGCGGATCCCTGTGATCAGATAGCTCAGGATGATGAGGCTCTTCTCGTGATCCATGGTGCCCTCCGGGGCGGTGATTGGAGGACTCCTATTTGAATGTCACGACTCGCGTGCCAGAACATCTTTTCGGTGTACCGAACGCCGGTACACCGTATGGTCCAATGGAAATGGCCAACCTGGAGAGAAGGAATGTGCAGCCACTACGAAGCCCCTAGCTCTCAGCAGCTGCTTGATGCGTTCGGGGTCGAACCAGATGCACCCACGCAGACGGAACTCTGGCCGGGCTACATGGGGCCGATGATCCGCAGGCCGATCGATGCCGATCCCGTCGACGACGCCGTTTCGGAGTTCGAGGCGCTCGGCGCAATGTTCGGCCTGCTCCCGTTCTGGGCCAAGGACGCCAAGCTGGCCAGGAGCACCTACAACGCCCGCTCCGAAACCGTCGCGACCAAACCCTCTTTCCGTGCAGCCTGGAAAGAGGCGAGGCATTGCATCATTCCCGCGGCAGCGATCTACGAACCCGACTGGCGATCCGGCAAAGCCGTGCCCACCAGGATCAGTCGAGCCGATGGCTCACTCATGTGCATCGCCGGCCTATGGGAGAGATGGAAAAGCCCTGAAGGCGAAACGGTGCACAGCATGACCATGCTCACGGTCAACGCTGATGAGCACCCGCTGATGCGCGATTATCACCGGCCCGAGGATGAAAAACGGATGGTCGTGATCCTCCCCAATGGATCGATCCGCGACTGGCTGCAGGCGCCGGCCAGTGAAAGCATGGAGTTCATGCGCCAGTACCCCTCAGACCGTCTCAGTGCCGAACCCAGGCCAGCGCGCTAACACTGGACTTTCAGCAGCTCGCTCCAGGACGTTGTGTACCGCGGGCTCAGCTGCTCACGTTTCATCGAAAAGCCCAGATCCGTCGCCAGCCTGGCAGGCCTGACAGTGCCCCTGCCCTGCTTGGCGTTGATCGCATCAACCACAGCCATCAGTCGATCACTTCCAGGCCTCGGCGCCGGCGCGAATAGATCCGGGGTGTACCGGCCCCTCTCCACGAAATTCATCAAGATCACGCCGGCCTTGGCGTACGCCGGGCCGTGCCGGTAGATGCCCGCCAAGCCCTCCAGGGCGCCCGCAACCAGGTCGCGCGTGTCACTGGTGGGATATGGCAGCTGGACCAGCACAGACCTGCTATAGCACTCTCCCCGCTCGTCAAACGGGCTCGACCTGATGAAAACCTGTAGGGCCTGGCAAAGGTGCTGCTGGGCGCGCAGATTCTCGGCGGCTCGGGTGACATACCCGGTCACCGCCTCCTGCAGCTCCTGCAGGCTGAATTTCCGCTGCCCGAATGACCGGGTGCACGCGATCATCTGTTTCGGCTCTGGACTGTCGCCCAAGTCGAAACAGCGCTCGCCGGCCAGCTCCCTCGCCGTGCGTTCCAAGTTCACGTTGAACCGGCGTCTGAGGGTCTTGAGGTCGAATTGGGATAGCTGAGCAGCAGTCGTGACTCCCATCTCGGCCAGGTGCGCCGATATCCGGCGCCCGACGCCCCAAACCTCGCCCACCTCGGCCAGTGCCAGCAGCCGGCGCTGCCGAGCTGGATCACGAAGATCCACTACTCCCCCCGTCGCCGGCCACTTTTTTGCCGCCCAGTTGGCGAGCTTCGCGAGGGTTTTCGTCGGGGCGATGCCGACCCCGACAGGGATACCCACGTCGCGCAGCACCCTGGCACGGATCTCCCGGCCCAGCTGCTCGAGGTCGCCCTGGATGCCATGCAGATCGAGGAACCCTTCGTCGATCGAGTAGACCTCCATTCGAGGGGCCATCGTCGCCAGGGTGCGCATTACCCTGCCGGAGAGATCGGCATAGAGGGCATAGTTCGAGCTGCAGGCGATCAGGCCTTTTCTGGCCTCCAGCTCGCGCAACTCGAAGTAGGGCTGACCCATCTTCACGCCGAGCGCCTTGGCCTCATTGCTGCGGCTCACCGCACAGCCATCGTTGTTGCTCAGCACCACCACCGGCTTGCCACGAAGCTCCGGGCGAAACAGACGCTCGCAGCTCACGTAGAAGTTGTTGCAGTCGACCAGGGCGAACATGGCCACCTCACCGGCGACGGTGGGCATGCAGGTTGAAGGTGACCACCCCCCAGATCTCCAGCTCGTCGGCTTCGCAGATGCGAATGGGTGGGTACGCCGGATTGGCTGCCTGAAGGACAGGTCTATCGCCGTCGTAGGACAGGATCTTGACCGTGTACCCACCGGCGACCAGGGCAACCACCACATCACCGGGGAGCGCCGGCAGTGCTCGATCAACGATCAGCACATCGCCGTCGAAGATCCCCTCACCTGTCATCGACTCACCGGCCGCACGCACCAGGTAAACGCTCGGAGCCCGCGCGCCGACTAGCTCGTCGAGGCTCAGCGTCGTGTCGGCATAGTCCTCGGCCGGGCTCGGAAAGCCCGCGGGTACTCGCGCCTCGATGAGGCGGAGTTGGACGGATGACGAGTCGAGGCGACCGAGGATCTGCATGGTGTTGCGCGTACTGCTGTATGGATATACAGCATACATTCACCGGAGACGTCAGGCGAGATGTCGTAGAAAAGGTCGCGCGACGTTTTTAGCAGTTGCTAAAGCCGGGGTGCTGCGCAATACTGCGCTCAAGAATAACCCCCACGCCTCGGACCGGTTCGCCGGCACTGCGCACCAGGGGGTTAGTTTTTTCTGCGAGAAAAAGCCTGCAGGACGCCAAGGCATGCCGCAAATCCCTGCTGTATACGCCAAACCGGCGAAGCCTCCGAAAGCCCTTCTGCGACACCTGCGAGCCAAAGGCCTGAATACACGAGGCCAGACTGACCTTGCTCTGCGGGCGCTCACCTTCATTGGTTACCACCGCCTGCTGATCTACATGCGTCCGCTCCAGGATGCGGCTAAGCAGTTCCATCCAGGCGTCCGTTTCGACGACATTCTAGCGCTCTACAATTTCGACCGTGAGCTACGACTGGTCTGCCTGGATGCGATTGAGCGGATCGAGGTGGCATTCCGGGCAGCGATCGCAAACACGCTGGCCTGCGATAAGGCGTGCGGCCCTCACTTCTACCTCGATGCTATCCATTTCGCAAATATAGAAGACCATCGCGGTTTTCTGAAAAACGTCTTGGGACTCAGGGAAACAGCACTGCCGGTAAAGCACTACTACAGCAACTACAACACCCCGGCTCTCCCCCCGATTTGGGTCGTCCTCGAAGAGATGAGCATTGGTCAGCTTTCAAGGCTTCTCGAAGGACTCCATCTGGACCATCGGAAAAGCATCGCAGCATGCTTTACCTACGATGAAAGTGTTCTCATCACATGGCTAAAAAGTCTCACCACGCTTCGTAACCTGTGTGCTCACCACAGCAGGCTTTGGAATACCTCGATCACGTCGAATACCCCTAAATACGCGAACGCCATTCAGGCTGAGTTCCCGCCACAAGCTGACCGCGGGCGTGTGTTCTCTCGCGCTGTTGTAGTCCAGGCGCTGATGCGAGTGATCGATCCGGCATCGGACTGGAAAGCACAATTCAAAGCGGTCATGGCCACGCTCCCTGTTGCAACACTGGCAAGGGCTGGCTGTGCGCCGAACGTGCTGGGTCTGGTTCCAGGCTGGGAAGCCAGGCCTTTCTGGAACTGATCAGCCCAGCTAGCCACCGGCTTTCACAAAGTCGACAGCCGCTTCCACAGCGGCCTTTGATGGCTTACTGGGCGCAGCAGGAGCATCAGCAGCGAGATCCGCTTGCTCAGCGTCCTCCTCCGGCCAGTAACTGCCCAGACCTCTGACCAGGTAGCGGTTCGTTCGGTCCATAGGGTCGAGGTCCCGGAAGTCCCCCTGCCTGAATGAGATCAGATCCATTCCATACAGCTTGGTAATCGCATCGGCGACCCGATACCGCGGCACTCCGGTTATCTCGGACAGCTTGTCGTAGCTCAATTGAGCTATGCCTGAGCGATGCTTGCTGCGATAGGACAGGATCGCGATGAAGACTTTCAGAGCATCGAGGCTGGCCTTGCAGTAGTTAAACTCTGCAAGCAACAGCAGCCGATCCTTGGCGCCGTCATGCAGCCAGAGCTTTGGGATCTTCCCCCAGGCGTACTCGTCGTCCCATCCCACGATTTTTACGAGCAGACCGAGTTTCTTCGCTTGAGTCTGTCGCTCAATCAACTTCTCCGATTCAAGCCTGACCAGTGATCGGGCAATCACCGCCCTGGACAGAGGGTGTGCAGAATTTTGTGTAACCGGGGTTAGGGGTTACTGCTGCGGCAGCCGGTCTTCGTAGCTAATCGTAAAGCGCGTCAGCGCCGCCTTCCAGTCGCGGATCGGCATCGTCCATTTTTTGCTGATGTTGCGTAGCGCCAGGTAGAACAGTTTCAGCAGCGCCTCGTCGCTGGGAAACGATCCGCGATGCTTGGTGATCTTGCGCAAGCTCATGTTCACCGATTCGATGGCGTTGGTGGTGTAGATCACCTTGCGGATCTCCGGCGGGAAGTCGAAGAACGGCGTGATACGTGGCCAGTTGCGCCGCCAGGACTGACCAATTGGCAGGTAGTCATCGTCCCACTTGGCTTCGAACTCACCGAGGCGCAGTTCGGCCTCGTCTGCCGTGCTGGACTGGTAAATTCGCTTCAGGTCAGTAGCCACTTCAGCCCGCCGTTTCCACGACACATAGTTCAGGCTGTGCCTGACCATGTGCACGATGCACAGCTGCACGCTGGTGTGCGGGAACACTGCTTCGATAGCCTCGGGGAAGCCCTTCAGGCCATCCACGCAGGCGACGAAGATGTCCTGCACGCCACGGT
The DNA here is from genome assembly GCA_033838285.1 of Pseudomonadaceae bacterium. Lineage (GTDB taxonomy): Bacteria > Pseudomonadota > Gammaproteobacteria > Pseudomonadales > Pseudomonadaceae > Aquipseudomonas. Next base: position 10,972 of record JAJLLC010000003.1, on the reverse strand, counting down.
TACGCAGCTCGGTTACCACCTGTAACCAGAACTTGGCGCCCTCGTTCTGGGCGATCCATAGGCCGAGGATTTCCTTCTCGCCAGCCAGATTGATACCCAACGCCAGATACACCGCCTTCACTCGCACGGCGCCTTCGCGCACCTTGGTGTGGATGCAGTCGAGGTAGACGATGGGGTAGACCGCATCGAGTGGGCGAGACTGCCAGGTCTTCACTTCATCGGCTACGGCATCAGTCACCGAGGAGATCAGGCTGGGTGACACCTCGGCACCGTACATTTCCTGCAAGTGCGCCTGGATCTCGCGCACAGTCATGCCGCGGGCATAGAGTGAGAGGATCTTGTCGTCGAAGCCCGCCCAGCGGGTCTGGTGCTTCTCGACGATCTGCGGATCGAAAGTGCCATGCCGGTCGCGCGGCACTTCGATGGGTAGTTCGCCGAACTCACCCTTGAGCTTCTTGCGGCTGAAGCCGTTGCGGGTGTTGCCAGTCGAGTTGCTGACCGGCTGATGCTTATCGTGGCCCAGGTGGTGGGTCAGTTCAGCATCCAGCGCACGCTCAACCAGCTTCTTGGTCAGTTGCTTGAGGATGCCGTCAGCACCGATCAGGTCTTCAGGATTCTGGTAGTTGGCCAAGAGCTGATCCAGCAGCTCGTCAGTGATGGGATGTTGCGTCTTGCTCATGGTGTCTCCGGTTCGGAGCGACAGTGTCGCTCATGAGCCGGTTACACAAAAATTCGGACACCCTCCACTGACTTGACCACCGAATTGCATTCCAGCTTACCAGGCAATTGCATTCGTATTGACCACCCGATTGCATGCGGCTTGACCAATACACGCCGTAGTGACGACCGGCCGAAGTTGACCGAAAGCTGCCGGTCGCGACAGGCAGCAACCGGCCAGAAGCGGCCACTAATTTCTTGGCAATCAACAGCAGAAAAAGCATTATGGAAACAACTTCTCACGCGCAGTCCCATCTTCGGCGGCATGGATGCCTTGCTTATCTCACACAAGCATTCATTCCTGCTAGCTTTGGCGACATGCTGTGAAGCGCGGGCTTATGCCGCATTCGGCTATAACTGGCTTATACCGCGTTCGATATAACGTCGCAGCAGAAGGGAGTGAAATATGCATAAAACACTGATCCGCAAGAGAAAAGTCAACATTGTTAGCGAAATGTTAGGCTGCGTATTAGTCGAGCGTTCGGTCTAATCACTGTTAGGCGGCTAAGGAGAGTCCACTGGTATATGGATAATGTGCCAATGACCATACGGCGGCTGCGCCGGATCTGGCTCGCGCGCTGCGCAGCTGAACTGGCAGTTTTCGCACTAGTGCTAGCTATCTGGCTCGCCTATCTGATTCCACAGGTTGCTGTGTGGTGGTTGCTACTAGTGGTCCTTCCATTCCATTTCTTTCTCGGCAGTCGTGTAGACAAGCTAATGGTGTGTCCGGAATGTAAAGGCGCCCTGCAGGACTCTGATGGCACAACAATATTTTCAAGGCGGTGCGAGCACTGCGGGGTGGCGTTCAAGTGACGCCGCCTAACAGTTCGTCCAAGCCGACGCCGCTTCGCGGCGCGGCTTAACTCAGGTGTTAGGCTTCATCCAAGAAGGGATTCATGCTCAGAAAAATTTCTTTGATCTCGCTATTTTTAATTTTTACTCTGGGACTGCTTTTTCAGTACTCGTACATAAAATATCAGCAAAAGCAGTATAGGCGGCTTCAAATAGAATTCGGCCACGCACGCGCAATTGATGCATACCAAAGAGCTCTTGAGCAAGTTGACAAAAACGGATCGGATTATGCAAGGCGGGCACTAATAATTGGTCGGAGCTATGAAATAGTTAAGCTAGAGCAGTGGCAAAGAAATAACGAACTCAAGCTTTCTGAGCACACTGAAAAACTTTTGGATAAAATCCAAAAATACACAGAAAGTGAAGTGAAAAATTAACCGCCTAACAAATGGTTCAAGTCGCTCGCTTCGCTCACTCGGGACCGGCTAAAGCCGGCCCCTTAACCAAACGTTAGAAACCATGAATAAAAATTTTGTACCAGGCAATGCAATCGATGGAGGAGCAGAAACAGAACTCCACGCCATTGCTTGGGCGGGAAACCTGCGAAGGGCTCGTCGCTTAGTTAGAAGGGGGGCCAATGTTAATCATGTTGACTCGGCCGGCGAAACTCCGCTGCATGGAGCCGCTGCTTGGGGACGAACAAGCATGGTTCGCTTCTTGTTATCAGTTGGTGCTCGTCACGACATAGCGGCTTTAAATACAAACAATATGACGCCATTGCACTGGGCAGCCAGGGCAAACCTCAAAACAGTAAAAGTACTACTTAGAGCCGGTGCAGATCGTGACGCCAAGGATGCCCAAGGCAATACAGCATATGACATTGCAAAAAAGCACCGTAAAACCGAAATAATGGCGTACTTGGTTTCTAACAAATGGTTCAAACCGCTCGCTTCGCTCACTGGGACGGGCTAAAGCCCGCCCCTTAACCAAACGTTATACGCAAACAAGATCGGAGCACCGATGGGCCAGGTAAAAATTATCGGGGAAATTGAGGGCTTTGATCGCGTTCTCTATGACTCAACAGCCAAGTGGGAAGGCTTTTGCCTGTCAGTTATCGAAGACGGTAAAGCGGAGTTTCAAATATCAACTGACGGGATAGATACCATTGAACAAATACCCGACACAATTAAATCCGCACGCGAGCAGGTCGAGCGCTTCATACTAGCCGTTGAATGGGCATTTGGGCACGAACTGAGTTACAAGATTAAAAGTATTGAAACGCCACCTTTCATCTCTGAGGCAGGACTTGTTGAACTCAAAGATAGCTTGAGCATCGTGGATTATGCCGCGCTTGAAATACCACCCAAAAGCGCTCCAGCAACTCTCCCGCAAATTCCTCTTGAAGCAAAACGATTGATCCAAATCTGGACTGAGTCGACGAAATTTAGTGACTACGTCGAAGAACAGCTTCGGAGACAATACTTAATAATTGAAGAGCTATGGCAGGAGCATCACCAGGTTCTTGATGCAAACCAAAGGGCAGAGAAAAGAAGTATTAAATTAATTAGAGACTTTGTCTCTCACGCAAGCTGTTGCAGTGCCGATGTAGTTTCTTTAGTTGAGCGTGACTTGCCTTCAGCAGTCGAGATGATATCCAAGGTAAAGCATGTTAGATTTAAGAGAACGATAGAGCATAGAAATTACATATCCAGATTTGAAGCAAGGTCAAGAGAGCTTACTAGAGCCCTGGTAGATGCCAAAATACGACAACTTGGCGTCGTATCAGGCGTATAACAACTGGTTCAAACCGCTCGCTACGCTCACTGGGACCGGCTAAAGCCGGCCCCTTAACCAAACGTTAGGCAAAATATGAGCACTCACACAATTGAGGCATTTGACCCTGCAATTCACCGCAATCACATGCCCGAAGTGCCGTCACCTAGCACTATACGCTTTGTACTCGTTGTTTCATCTGGCAAGTTCCGGCTTGAGTTTCTATCTCAGGCTCAATTGGAGGCCGCAATCGATTACTTCCGGTCCCCATCCGGGTCAACACGGCTTTCCGCTACTGGTGGGGACCATTGGGAGTTCCAACCATGGCAAAGCAGACTACCTGCGGGCATCAACAACTCTCATAACCGCGGACGGATGCTGTCGGCGCTATTATCCGCAAGAGACATGGCCCATGAGCACCTGCCATAGCAAATGGTACAGCCTAACAATGCGCTCAACTGTCGCTCACTCCGTTCGCTGGACGTCCAAAAGCTGCGCTTTTGGCCGCCCGTTAGCTTAATCGTTAGGCGAAAAAGCCTGTTGCTTTAACAGTGCTTTCGGACTCGGTACGTGTTGGTTTTCGTGAACCTTGTGCATAGAGATGATTCAAAGATGGGAAGGGACATCGACAGCAACTGTATTGTTCTCAATCGCTGGAACGCTCGCTGGGCCTTGGTTCTGATAGGAACTCTCCCGTTTATCGGCGGGATCTATGGGATATGGTTGTTGGTCGCTGGCGAAGCCACTGCGACGGCAGGAAATCTGCTACAAGTTTCGATCTTGTTTGGCGTCGGATTCTTCCTGATTTCGGTGACCAAGAACGCTCGCATCACGTCTGCGAATTTGTATGTAGAGTGGCGGTTCTTCTTCGTTTTGTCCAAACAAAAGGCCGTACCGATGGCGGAGTTTGCCAAAATCGTAATGTCCGCCGAGAGCGAAAGCCACTTCGGGGATGTTGGGAGTGGTGGCAACCGGACTGTTCACTATTACCGAATCATGCTGGTTAACAAGAGACCCTATAACGGACATTATTACATTTCGGGGCACAGGCACTTTCGGCGCCCTAAACATAATGAAGAGTGTTTCAGTTTTGTGCGTCAGATACATGAGCTAACGGCAAAGCCGGTCGAATATGAAGGTAAAGCGTTAGATGACCTTAGGGCTGCAGGCTTGGTCATCGAATAAGTGTTTGGGTTGCTAAACGTGTTGCCAAAGTTTCGAGTCCCGCTCAACCGGTTGTGGGTTTTCAGCAAATCAAATTTCAGTGCCCAGGCTCATTGGGCGTGGCTCCAAGATCCGGGACAAATAGCTGAGTGCGGAGAAGGCCTAACAAGGCCATCAAACTCGCGCTTTCAGCGCTGGACCGCAAAAGGCTGCGCCTTTCGCGGCCGTTTATGGCAACGTTAGAGGCCAAGGGGAAATCTCATGAAGGTAACTAAACTATTAACATTAACACTAGTATTTTTATCGTTAATTGGTTGCTCTACGGAGAAGTCACCCAGCCAAATTTACGAAGAATACAATTCAAGGGTAACTGACGGTGTTAGTTACGAAGAAGAAAAAGCTTACTATACGAAACAAAAACAACAGGAGGTCGAATCGAAGCTTCCACAGTATATGAAACAAATGAACAAGTCGCGAGATGATGTTATCGAGCTCTATTTAAATCTCTCCAGAGAGGTTGCCAAGTGCAAGGAGATAACGCTCGACAGTGAAGTTATAGAGGGCGACACTGCTCTACTGGAATATTCGCAAAAAGATGTGTGTGGAAATAAGTCGGCTACGACGGAAAAACAAAAAGTCAGAATGAAAAATGAAGGTGGATGGAAAATTGACGAGGTTGAAATTAGCCTCTAACAAACGCATGCAGTCGGACGCGGCAAAGCCGCGCCGCTGATGCGAGGCGTTAGGCCGCTTGGTCAGGCCTCGCCAGATCGGTGCACAGGCAATGAGCAAACTTCCCGCATTCCTTCTGATCATCGCGCTGCTTGGTGCGGCCGCTCTGCTGTTTCGGCAAGAGCGCCAGTATGTGGCTGGGTTCGTTGAGGCTCCCGCAGAGATTATTGAGCTGCGAAGCGAGCGAGTAACCCAGGGTGACGGGCGGCAATACTCCACCAACGTTCACGCTGTAGTCGCGTACAACCTAAACGGTCAGCTGCACCACTTCAGCACGCAGTTTTTTGGGGTGCCGAAGTGGCGCAAGGGTCAAACGGTAGTAGCGCTTGTGTCCCCATCGGCATCCGATGTAGGCCGGGTCAAGCGCCTGGACGACCTCTATCCGAAGAGTGCTGGCTTGGCTGCGCTCGCCGTACTGTGTGCCATTGCATTTGGCATTGGCTGGCTCGCACGCAAGTCTGGGCCGCGGCCTAACAATTCCAAGCCGACGCCGCTTCGCGGCGCGGCTTAACTCAGGTGTTAGGTTATCCGAGCAAAAAGTGATCTCGCAGCATCGTCGTCAGTCAGATCTGGCCTATGAGCGCGGCCTAGGCGGATGAGATCGTTGCGATGGCACCGATAGGGTTCTCCCAGGTAGGAGAACTCGAACTCGAGTAGGAAGCGCTTAATGCGCTCAACGTGATCCTGATCCTGCGGTGAGAACAGCAGGTGGATATTTACCGCGGATGCCTTGGCTGTCTCGATGCCGAGCCGCAGCTCTACGTTAGGGAAGATCAGGCCTACGCCCGGTAGACGTCCCTGGTTCTTAAGATCAACGACCTGCTCATAGCGCTCGATGCCGAAGTAGTCGGTGATGCCCAGGGCACGAATCGGCGGGTTCGACGACTCAATGGCGCTAAGGAAATTTTCCCACGGATCGGGCCCGGAATACTGGTCATTCAGGGCCGTTCCGGGCGTATGGATGTGCGGATCCCAGCGATGCCAAAGTGAGCCTACGTTGCTCTGAACATCAAAAGCGCCAGACATGAGATTCCCTTCGTGGCTCTGCTATGTCCTGCAATCTATAAGATGCCGATCGGTTCGACTAGCGGTGCCGCTGGTGGCGGATCGGCCGCACGAGGGAAATGGGAGAAATACGAAGTGGGGACTAAATCGGGGACTAAAATGCGGAAAAAGAAAAAGCCCATCTTGTGGATGGGCTTAAATCATTGATTTATATGGTGGGCCCACACGGACTCGAACCGTGGACCAAAGGATTATGAGTCCTCTGCTCTAACCGACTGAGCTATAGGCCCTCAGAAGGAGGGCGGGATTATACCGGCGCCTTTTCCGTGCTGCCAATCGTCAGCGGGCCGAGAAAGTTGGCGGCGAAGGCCTCGGCGTTGAGCGGGCGGCTGACCACGTAGCCCTGGATCTGCGCGCAGCCTTCGCTGGTGAGGAAGATCTCCTGGGCCTTGGTTTCCACGCCTTCGGCGATCACCGTCATCTGCAGGCTGCGGCCGAGGGCGATGATGGCGCGGGTGATGGCGGCGTCGTCGGGGTCGCCGGGCAGGCCGCGGACGAAGGACTTGTCGATCTTCAGGATGTCCAGCGGCAGGCGCTTGAGGTAGCTGAGCGAGGAGTAGCCGGTGCCGAAGTCGTCTATCGCCAGCTGCAGGCCGAGTTCCTTGAGCCGGTGGAGGATCAGCAGGGCCTCTTCGGCCTGGGTCATGATGAAGCTTTCGGTGATTTCCAGTTGCAGCTTGTCGGCCGTCAGGCCGAAGTCGTCGAGGGCGCCGGCGATGCGTTCGGCCAGCTGCGGCTGGCGCAGCTGGCTGCCGGAGAGGTTGACCGACAGGGGGCCGAACGGGGCGTGGTTGTCCTGCCAGGCGCGCATCTGCCGGCAGGCCTCCTGCAGCACCCAGTCGCCGAGCTGGAGGATCATGCCGTTCTCCTCGGCCAGCGGGATGAAGCGGTCCGGCGGGATCTCGCCGAACACCGGGTGGTGCCAGCGGATCAGGGCTTCGGCGCCGACCAGCTCGCCGCTGTGCAGGCACAGCTTGGGCTGGTAGTAGAGCAGCAGTTCGTCGCGCTCGATGGCGCGGCGCAACTCCAGCTCCAGGGTCATGCGCTCGGTGGCCTGGAAGGTCAGGTTGCGGGTGTAGAACTCGATGCGGTTGCGCCCCTTGGCCTTGGAGCTGTACATGGCGGCGTCGGCATTCTTCACCAGGGTGGCGACGTCGTTGCCGTCCTCGGGGAACAGGCTGATGCCGATGCTGGCGCTGATGAAGAATTCGTGGCCGTCGGCCTGGAAGGGCGCGTTGAAGCAGGCCAGCAGTTTGCTCGCGACCCGCTCGGCATCGCGCGGCTGGTGCAGGCCCGGCAGCAGCACGATGAATTCGTCGCCACCCAGGCGCGCCACCGTGTCGATGTCGCGCAGCTGTTCGCGCAGGCGCTGGGCGATGGCCTTGAGCAGCTGGTCGCCGACCGGGTGGCCGAGGCTGTCGTTGATGTGCTTGAAGCGGTCCAGGTCGAGGAACAGCACGGCGCCGCGCTGCTGGTCGTTGCGCGCGTCGTTCAGCGCGGTTTCCAGGCGGCTTTCGAACAGCAGGCGGTTGGGAAGGCCGGTCAGTGGGTCGTGGTGGGCCTGGTAGTCCAGGCGGTCCTGGGCGAGCTTGAGCGAGCTGATGTCGGCGAACACGCCGACGAAGTGGGTGATCTGCCCGCTCTGGTCGCGCACCGCGCTGATGGTCAGCCACTCGGGGTATAGCTCGCCATTCTTGCGTTTGTTCCACACCTCGCCCTGCCAGTGCCCGGAGGCGGCCAGCTGGTGCCACATGGCGGCATAGAAGGCGCTGTCGTGCTTGCCGGAGGAGAGCAGGCGCGGGCTCTGCCCGAGGGCCTCGGCCTCGCTATAGCCGGTGATGTCGCTGAAGGCGCGGTTGACGGCGGTGATGCGCTGCTCCAGGTCGGTGATCATCACGCCCTCGGCGGTGCTCTCGAACACCGTGGCCGCCTGGTGCAGGCGCTCCTGCATCTGTTCGCGCTCGGTAATGTCGCGGGCGATGGTCAGCATGCAGGGCTCTTCGTCGATGCTCAGCGACTGCACCGCCAGCTCGACCAGGCGGCGCTGGCCCGCGCGGGTGTTGACCCAGGCGCGGAAGTCGTTCAGGTAGCCCTGCGCGCTGGCCAGCTCGATCATGCGCTGGCGATCCTGCGGGTCGGCCCACAGTCCCAGTTCCAGGGTGCTGCGGCCCACGGCTTCTTCGACCCCGTAGCCGGTGATGCGGCTGAGACCGGTGTTGGCTTCGAGGATCAGGCCGTCGCGCAGGCGGGTGATCAGCAGGCCGTCGGGGGAGGCGTGGAAGGCCTTGGCGAACTTCTCCTGGGAGACCCGCAGCTGCTGTTGCATGCGCTTGAGTTCGGTGATGTCGCGCACGGCGACCACCAGCGCGGGTTCGCCGCCCAACACCACGTGCTGGGCCGAGATCAGGCCGGTGAAGGGTTCGCCGTTGCGCCGCTGGAAGGTCATCTCCAGGTTGTTCAGGACCTCCTGCTGCAGGCGGTCGAGGAGCAGCGGGCCGATGCTGGGCTGGCCCCAGATGCCCAGTTCGGTGGCGGTCTTGCCGATGGCTTCGCTGGCGTCGATGCCGAGCTGCTGCTCGAAGGTGCGGTTGACCGCGAGCAGCGCGCCGTCGCGGCGGCGGGCGATGACCAGGACGTCCGGGCAGTTGTGGAACACCGAGGCGAAGCGTTCCTCCGACAGGCGCAGGCCCAGCTCGGCCTCCTTGGCGGTGCTGATGTCGATCATCAGGCCGCGCAGCTGCTCGCCGCCCTGGCGGTCGAGGGTGACTATGTCGCGTATCCAGACCACCCGGCCGTCGGCGGCCAGCATCCGGTAGTCCAGGCTGTGGTCGCGCCCGGCCAGGGTCTCGGCCCGGCAGTAGCTTTGTGCGTATTCGGCGTCTTCGGGATGCAGGCAGCGTTGCCAGAAGCCGGGTTGCAGCCAGTCGGCGCGCGGATAGCCGAGGAGTTTCTCGGCATGTGGCGAGACGTAGGTGAAGCGGTAGTCGGGCAGGCGCATCTGCCAGGCGATGGCGTTGAGGCTTTCGACCAGGCCGCGATAGTGCTGCTCGCTGTCGCGCAGCTGCGCTTCCAGTGCCTGGCGGCTGTTGACCTCCCGGCGCAGGCGGCGGTTGCCGCGCAGGACCAGGCCGAGCACCGCCAGGGCCAGCAGCAGGGCGGGCACGCCGTAGAGCAGGAGCGGGCGCCAGAACTGCCGGCGATCGAGCACGCCGCCGACCCAGGGCTCCTGCAGGGCGGCGACTTCGCCGGGGCTGAGCTCGGCGAACAGTTTGTCGAGGATGCCGACCAGGACTGCCTGGCTCTTCGGCGTGGCCATCGCCAGCTGGTAGCGATAAGGCGTTTCGCCGGTCACGCTCAGGCCTTCCAGCTTGAGCTGGCGCAGGCTCCAGACGCTGGAGGCGAGGTCGCCGACCATGGCGTCGACCTCGCCGGTGGCCAGGGCCTGCAGGGCGGCATTGACGCTGGGGAGCGGTTGCAGGCTGAGGTCGGGGTGGCGGCTGCGCAGCAGTTCGTGGGGGGCGTAGTCCTTGACCACGGCCACCTTCAGCCCGTAGAGCGCGCCGAGATTGCGCGGCTGCGGGCCATCGTGGCGGGCGAGGATGACGATGGGGAAGTCCAGGTAGGGCCTGGTGAAGAGCAGGTCGCGCTGGCGCTCCGGGGTCGACATCACGCCGGGCAGCAGGTCCAGGCGGCCGGCCTTGGCGCTGTCCAGCACCTCGCTCCAGCTCTGTGGCTCGACCGGCTGCATGCGCACCTTGAGGCGCTGCTCGATCAGGCCGACATAGGCGGCGCTGAGGCCGCTGTAGCGGCCCTGCTCGTCGCGGAACTCGAAGGGCGGCCAGGAGGTGTCTATGCCCAGGCGCAGTACCGGGTGGCGCTGCAGCCAGGCCTGCTCATCCGGGCTCAGTTCGAGTGCGGCAATAGGCTGCGCCCAGCACGCCAGACACGACAGGAGAATGGCCAGCAGACGCGACATGCGACAAATCCGAAAGCGGGAGGACGATTTCAGTGTAGTCGGCGCACAAGCAAAAACCCCGGCTTTCGCCGGGGTTCTCGTCGTCACTCGTCGAGGAACGAGCGTAGATGCTCGCTGCGGGTCGGGTGGCGCAGCTTGCGCAGGGCCTTGGCCTCGATCTGGCGGATACGCTCGCGGGTGACATCGAACTGCTTGCCGACTTCCTCGAGGGTGTGGTCGGTGTTCATGTCGATGCCGAAACGCATGCGCAGCACCTTGGCCTCGCGCGCGGTGAGCCCGGCCAGTACCTCGCGGGTGGCTTCCTTGAGGCTTTCCACGGTGGCCACCTCGATCGGCGACTGCATGGTGGAGTCCTCGATGAAGTCGCCCAGGTGCGAATCTTCGTCGTCGCCGATCGGCGTCTCCATGGAGATCGGTTCCTTGGCGATCTTCAGCACCTTGCGGATCTTGTCCTCGGGCATCTCCATGCGTTCGCCCAGCTCTTCCGGAGTCGGCTCGCGGCCCATCTCCTGGAGCATCTGGCGGGAGATGCGGTTGAGCTTGTTGATGGTCTCGATCATGTGCACCGGGATGCGGATGGTGCGCGCCTGATCGGCGATCGAGCGGGTGATCGCCTGGCGGATCCACCAGGTGGCGTAGGTCGAGAACTTGTAGCCGCGACGGTATTCGAACTTGTCCACCGCCTTCATCAGGCCGATGTTGCCTTCCTGGATCAGGTCGAGGAACTGCAGGCCGCGGTTGGTGTACTTCTTG
>JAJLLC010000002.1:0-83561 GCA_033838285.1 Pseudomonadaceae bacterium | reverse complement strand
GATCCCGGTGATCACCATCCCGCTGTCGATGATCGGCGTGCTGTTCTTCATGCAGCTGATGGGTTACTCGATCAACCTGCTGACCCTGCTGGCCATGGTGCTGGCGATCGGCCTGGTGGTGGACGACGCCATCGTGGTGGTGGAGAACATCCATCGCCATATCGAGGAGGGCAAGACGCCGTTCGACGCCGCCATCGAGGGCGCGCGGGAGATCGCCGTACCGGTGATCTCAATGACCATCACCCTGGCCGCGGTGTACGCCCCGATCGGCTTCCTCGAGGGTCTGACCGGCGCGCTGTTCAAGGAGTTCGCCCTGACCCTGGCCGGCGCGGTGATCATCTCCGGCGTGGTGGCGCTGACCCTGTCGCCGATGATGTGCTCGCGCCTGCTGCGCCACGAGGAAAACCCCTCGGGCCTGGCGCACCGGCTGGACATGATCTTCGACAAGCTCAAGCGTCGCTACCAGAAGGCCCTGCACGGCACCCTCGAGACCCGCCCGGTGGTGCTGGTGTTCGCCGTCATCGTGCTGTGCCTGATCCCGGTGCTGCTGATGTTCAGCAAGAACGAGCTGGCGCCGGAGGAGGACCAGGGCATCGTGTTCCTGTTCGCCAACGCGCCGCAGCCGACCAACCTGAACTACGTGAACGCCTACACCGACCAGTTCGTGAAGATCTTCAAGGAGTTCCCCGAGTACTACTCGTCCTTCCAGATCAACGGCTTTGATGGCGTGCAGTCGGGCATCGGCGGCTTCCTGCTCCAGCCCTGGGACGAGCGCGAGCGCACCCAGATGGAGCTGTTGCCGATCGTCCAGGGCCGCCTCAACGACATCCCCGGCCTGCAGATCTTCGGCTTCAACCTGCCGTCGCTGCCGGGCACCGGCCAGGGCCTGCCGTTCCAGTTCGTGGTCAACACGCCGAACGACTACGAGTCGCTGCTGCAGGTCGCCGACCGCATCAAGGCGCGGGCCATGGAGTCGGGGCAGTTCGCCTTCCTCAATGTCGACCTGGCCTTCGACAAGCCCGAGGTGGTGGTCGACATCGACCGCGAGAAGGCGGCGCAAATGGGCGTGTCCATGCAGGACCTGGGCGCCACCCTGGCCACCCTGCTTGGCGAAGGCGAGATCAACCGCTTCACCATCGACGGGCGCAGCTACAAGGTGATCGCCCAGGTCGAACGCGCCTATCGCGACAACCCGGGCTGGCTGGGCAGTTATTACGTGAAGAGCGAGAGCGGGCAGATGGTGCCGCTGGCCACCCTGATCAAGGTCAGCGACCGTGCGCGGCCAACCAAGCTCAAGCAGTTCCAGCAGCTCAACTCGGCGATCATCGAGGGCGTGCCGATCGTCAGCATGGGCGAGGCGGTGGAGACCATCACCCGCATCGCCCGCGAGGAGGCGCCACGCGGCTACTCCTTCGACTACGCCGGCGCCTCGCGCCAGTACATCCAGGAAGGCAGCGCGCTGTATGTCACCTTCGCCCTGGCCCTGGCGATCATCTTCCTGGTGCTGGCCGCGCAGTTCGAGAGCTTCCGCGACCCGCTGGTGATCCTGGTCACCGTGCCGCTGTCGATCTGCGGTGCGCTGATCCCGATCTTCCTCGGCTTCTCCAGCATGAACATCTACACCCAGGTGGGCCTGGTGACGCTGATCGGTCTGATCAGCAAGCACGGTATCCTGATCGTCGAGTTCGCCAACCAGCTGCGCCACGACAAGGGCCTGTCGGTGCGCGAGGCGATCGAGGAAGCCGCATCGATCCGCCTGCGCCCGGTGCTGATGACCACGGCCGCGATGGTGTTCGGCATGGTGCCGCTGATCCTCGCCAGCGGCGCCGGCGCGGTCAGCCGCTTCGACATCGGCCTGGTGATCGCCACCGGCATGTCGATCGGCACCCTGTTCACCCTGTTCGTGCTGCCCTGCGTCTACACCCTGCTGGCCAGCCCGGACAAGACAGCGGCACCGGCAGCCGCGGCGGCCCACTGAGGCCAGGCAGCAAAAAGCCCCGCCTAGGCGGGGCTTTTTGTTTGCGGCTCTGGGCTACTGCTCGGCCTTGATCGCCTGGGACAGGCCGAACATCAGCAACAGCAGGTTGTCGCTGTCCGCGCTGACGGGCCGGTCAACCGCGTGGCGGCTGGAAACGGCCGGACAGCGCTGGTCGGCACAGCTGACCAGGTCCACGACCTGCGGCGCCGGCTCCTGCCAGGCGGCGGTAGCCAGGGCCGTGACACTCAGGGCACCGACGAGGAACAGACCTCGCGCAATTTCTAACTTCATCTCGATAACCCCTTGAAAGCGCTGCCAAACGCCTGAATGAACACTAGCCTAGCCATGGCGCCGTGGATGATCTGGCTGACCAACGGTAGCCCCCTGGAAAAGGGCATGACCGACATTAGTCTGCCAAAGGTCGATAACAGTGCCGTGACTAGCCCAACTCCGGCAGGGCGCGACCGTACTGCTGCCGATAGCCCTGCAGCAGCAGCTGCCACTCCAGGTCGTTCCACGGCGAGTGACGACGCAGCTGGCACAGGTCGTGGCGCACCAGACGGCGGCGATTGAGACGGCGCCGGCTCTTCTCCAGATCGAGCAGAGCCACCTCGACCTGCGTGCCGACCACTCGCACGAACACATGCTTGGCATACAGGCAGCCATGCTGCCAGCGCCCCAGGTGCATGCGCGCCAGCGTAGCGCCGATGGCCTGCAGCAGGCGCTGCTGCAGGGCCGGGTCGTAGCGCTCGCATGCCCCACGGGCATAGAAGCTGTCGATATCCTCAAAGCCCTCCAGCGCCTCGGTCACCAGCAGGCCGCGCCAGCCCTCCTGCGGACAATGCGCGGCGCCACAGTAGACCAGGGACGGCACGCGCACCCCCAGGCGCCCCAGGGCCAGCAGGGCATCACGTTCGCGCAGCACGGTCGGCCGGCCGAAAGGATGGCGGAGGCTGCGATAGAGATGGCCGGTCTGCCGCTTGGCATACCACAGGCCCTGCTCGGCACTCAGCCGTTGCACACCACTGGCACCGCCACGGCGCTGGTTGGGCGCCTCCACCCACTCGCCCTGCAATTGCCACCAGCGATCAAAAGTGCTGCCCTCAGGCAGCGAAGACTGACTCAGGTTCATTTCTTGTTATTGGTCCTCGATGAAACAGGGCGTAACAAAAACATCATTCCCGCCACATCGCAAGCAAGGGCGACGCTCGGTTTGCCGCGCCCATGAAAAAGCCCCGCACTGGGCGGGGCTTCTTCGTTACAGCTCGGGAGCCGAGTCGGCTTACATCATGCCGCCCATGCCACCCATGCCACCCATGTCCGGCATGGCCGGAGCCGGCTTGTCGTCGACGATGTCGGCGACCATGGCCTCGGTGGTGATCATCAGACCGCCGATGGAGGCCGCGGCCTGCAGGGCAGTACGGGTGACCTTGGCCGGATCGAGGATACCCATCTCGATCATGTCGCCATACACGCCGGTGGCAGCGTTGAAGCCGAAGTTGCCGGAACCCTGCTTGACCTTGTCGACCACCACGCTCGGCTCGTCGCCGGCGTTGGCCACGATCTGGCGCAGCGGAGCCTCGACGGCACGACGCAGCAGAGCGATACCGACGTTCTGGTCCTCGTTGTCGCCCTTCAGGCCTTCGATGGCCTGCAGCGAGCGCACCAGGGCCACGCCACCGCCGGGCACCACGCCTTCCTCGACGGCCGCACGGGTCGCGTGCAGGGCGTCTTCGACGCGGGCCTTCTTCTCCTTCATCTCGACTTCGGTGGCAGCGCCGACCTTGATCACGGCAACACCGCCAGCCAGCTTGGCCAGACGCTCTTGCAGCTTCTCCTTGTCGTAGACGGAGGTGGTTTCCTCGACCTGCTTGCGGATCTGCGCCACGCGGGCTTCGATGTCGGCCTGAGCGCCGGCACCGTCGATGATGGTGGTGTTTTCCTTGTTCAGCACGACGCGCTTGGCGTTACCCAGGTGCTCCAGGGTGGCGCTTTCCAGGGACAGACCGACTTCCTCGGAAATCACGGTACCGCCGGTGAGGATGGCGATGTCCTGCAGCATGGCCTTGCGGCGGTCGCCGAAGCCCGGAGCCTTGACGGCGGCGACCTTGACGATGCCGCGCATGTTGTTGACCACCAGGGTGGCCAGGGCCTCGCCTTCGACGTCTTCGGCGACGATCAGCAGCGGGCGACCGGCCTTGGCGACGGCTTCCAGCACCGGCAGCAGTTCGCGGATGTTGGAGATCTTCTTGTCCACCAGCAGCAGCAGCGGGCCTTCCAGCTCGGCGACCATGGTGTCCGGCTTGTTGATGAAGTAGGGCGACAGGTAGCCGCGGTCGAACTGCATGCCTTCGACGACGGACAGTTCGTTCTCCAGGCCCGAACCTTCTTCGACGGTGATCACGCCTTCCTTGCCGACCTTCTCCATGGCCTCGGCGATGATGTCACCGATGGAGCTGTCGGAGTTGGCGGAGATGGTGCCGACCTGGGCGATGGCCTTGGAGTCGGTGCACGGCTTGGCCAGGTTCTTCAGCTCGGCGACGATGGCGGTGGTGGCCTTGTCGATGCCGCGCTTGAGGTCCATCGGGTTCATGCCGGCGGCGACCGACTTCAGGCCTTCGTTAACGATGGCCTGAGCCAGCACGGTAGCGGTGGTGGTGCCGTCACCGGCTTCGTCGTTGGCCTTGGAAGCGACGTCCTTGACCAGCTGGGCGCCCATGTTCTCGAACTTGTCTTTCAGCTCGATTTCCTTGGCCACGGACACGCCGTCCTTGGTGATCAGCGGAGCACCGAAGCTGCGGTCCAGCACCACGTTGCGGCCTTTCGGGCCGAGGGTGGCCTTGACGGCATCGGCCAGGACGTTGACGCCAACCAGCATTTTCTTGCGAGCGGAATCGCCGAATTTGACTTCTTTAGCAGCCATTTTGCTTGTTCCTCAATTCTGTACGTTAGGACGGAGATGCGTCGGATCAGGCTTCGATGACGGCGAGGATTTCGTGCTCGCCCATCACCAGCAGGTCTTCGCCGTCGACCTTGACGGTGTTGCTGCCGCTGTACGGGCCGAACACCACCTTGTCACCGACCTTGACGGCCAGCGGGCGAACTTCGCCGTTGTCCAGGACTTTGCCGGTACCGACGGCGACGACTTCACCCTGGTTCGGCTTCTCGGCGGCCGAGCCCGGCAGCACGATGCCGCCAGCGGTTTTGGTCTCTTCTTCGCTGCGACGGATGACGACGCGGTCATGCAGAGGACGAAGCTTCATTGTCGATCTCTCCTGATGGTAGTTTCACTGGCCGGCGACTGCGCCGGCGGGTTAGGCAAAATCCGGCTTGGAGCCGGACGCGGCACGCCAGGGGCGCACCGCGAAAGTCTGTTCTGCCGCCGCATTGCGGCAGAAACCTTGCGGTGATCGCTAGATAGGGGCGACCAAGGGCATTTCAAGGGCAGCGTGTGAAATTTTTTATGCCTCGCCGCTGCCCAGGCATGCAGTAGCGCTCAATCGCGGCGCTGGTACTCGCCCTCGATGACCTGCGGCTGGGTCTGACCGCTGCGCGCGGCCGGGTCATCGAAGAAGGCGCGCTGGCGCAGTGCCTGCTCCTGGGCGCGGCGCTGCAGCTTGCCGATCATCAGCCTGCGGGTGAAGGGAATCAGGCAGAGCAGGCCGAACACATCGCTGATGAAGCCCGGCAACAGCAGCAGGCCGCCACCGACGGCGATCAGCAGGCCCTCGAACATCTCCTGCTCGGGCATCTCGCCGCGCGCCAGCTTCTCGCGGGCACGCCAGGCGGTGGCCACGCCGGCCACGCGCAGCAGCAGGCTGCCGAGGATGGCGGTACCGATCACCAGCAGCAGGGTCGGCAGCACGCCGATGGCGCTGCCGACCTGGATCAGCACGGCCAGTTCGATGAGGGGAAACAGCAGGAACAGAAACAGAAAAGCGCGCATTGCGAGAGGTCCTTGGCGGAAGAACAGCTTCCGATGGGAATGAAGTATGGGGCCGGCGGCTTAATTCAAGCTGACACCTGCCCGGCGGTCGGCCAGACCTCGGCCCGAGCCAGCAAAACCAGCGCCTGGCGCACCGCGCCGGGGTTGTTACAGGATGTTGGAAACGCCAGCCAGTGCAGGCCCTTGCCAATGCGCAGGTGGAAACCTTCGCTGTCGATGCCGACCAGTTGCGCCGGCACATGCGTGGGCAGCCCGGCCAGCTGCACGTAATGGGCGATGGCGGCGGCATGATCGGCGTTCATGTGCTCGAGCATGCCGTGCTCGGCGTCGCCAGCGTGCGGATTGGCCAACTCGACGTCCTGCAACCAGTGGATCGCGCCGAAGCCGCCGATGAAGCGCCAGCGCACCGGCTGCAGTACCCAGAAATCGAAGTCATGGGCGCTGTGGTAGTCGCGCGAGTCGGGAAAATAGCGGTAGTAGCGCTCGGCAGCCGCCTCGATGGCGGAGGGTTCGACCAGCTGGCGCGCCTCGGCCAGCAGGGTCAGGCGCCCGGCGGCCTGCACATCCTCGGCGCTACGCTCGCCGACCAGCAACGAACACTTGCCATCGCGCTGCAGATTGTGGGTGTGCTGGGCAATACGGCTGATCAGAATCAGCGGCCGCCCCTGCGCATCCAGGCAATAGGGCACCACTGATCCGAAAGGGAAGCCCGGCATGCTCTTGGAGTGGGTGGAAAGCACCCCGCGGTATTCCTTGAGCAACAATTCTCGGGCATGCTTTACGGCGTTTTCGCTCAATTTATGACTCCTCGCAAAGAATTCGTCGAAAACGAGACGAACAGGCGTTCGTAATCACCGAAACGCCGGCGAGGCCACCTGCTAGACCATTTGAGGGGTAGTGTTATGGAACTCAAAGACAAAGTCATCATCATCACCGGCGGCTGTCAGGGCCTGGGCCGAGCCATGGGCGAGTACCTCGCCGCCAAGGGCGCCAAGCTGGCCCTGGTCGACCTCAACCAGGAGAAACTCGACGACGCCGTGGCCGCCTGCAAGGCCGCCGGTGGCGACGCCCGCGCCTACCTGTGCAACGTGGCCAATGAAGAGCAGGTGACCCACATGGTCGCCCAAGTGGCCGAGGACTTCGGCGCCATCAACGGCCTGGTCAACAATGCCGGCATCCTGCGCGATGGCCTGACCATCAAGATCAAGGACGGCGAGATGACCAAGATGAGCCTGGCCCAGTGGCAGGCGGTGATCGACGTCAACCTGACCGGCGTGTTCCTCTGCACCCGCGAAGTGGCAGCCAAGATGATCGAGCTGAAGAACACCGGCGCCATCGTCAACATCTCCTCCATCTCCCGCGCCGGCAACATGGGCCAGGCCAACTACTCCGCGGCCAAGGCCGGCGTTGCCGCCGACACCGTGGTGTGGGCCAAGGAACTGGCACGTTACGGCATCCGCGTGGCTGGCGTGGCCCCGGGCTTCATCGAGACCGAGATGACCGGCAGCATGAAGCCGGAAGCCCTGGAGAAGATGACCGCCGGCATCCCGCTGCGCCGCATGGGCAAGCCGGCCGAAATCGCTCACTCGGTGGCCTACATCATGGAGAACGACTACTACACCGGGCGTATCCTGGAGCTCGACGGCGGCCTGCGCCTGTAACACCGTTTCGACTTGCTGCGCGTCGGCCAGCCGTTGTTAGCAGCACTCGCGGGCTTGCTCATTTACCGCGCGTAAACTCCGCGCCCGCGAGCGCTGCTGCCTAGGCTGGCTCTAGCTCGCAGAGTCGAGACTTAGCTCCGCCAACACAAAGCCCCGCAATGCGGGGCTTTTTGTTGTGTGATAGCCCTGGCCCTACTTCTTGAGCAACTTGGCGCAGTGATCCTCCGGCGCATTGGCGGCGGTGTACCAGACGTAGTCGGCGCTGCCGGCAGCCGGCTGCTTGCCGACCTCGGCGAGGATCAGTACGACATTGCCCTGCCCTGCGCCGAGGTCGGCCAGGTGCAGCGGTACGCCGAGGTCCCTGCGCACATGGAAGGCACCGGCCAGCAGCATGGCCGGCTGCGGCGCGGCGAGCAGGCGCTCGGCCATGCGCCGGTCGCGCTGTTGCTGCACGGCAAGCATGGCCGGGATCTGGCTCTCCGGCAGCAGGCCGCAATGCGACTCGCGAATGTCTGCCTGCAGCTTTTCCTGCACGGCCGGCGCGGTGGAGGCCTTGCCCTGCAGGGTCGGGCGCGCCTGGTAGATCTGCATGATCTCGGCCCGGTCCAGGTTGGCCGCCAGCAGCGGATAGGGCTGGCGCAACTGGTACTGCACCAGCGCGCCGTACAGCCCCCAGTCCCAGCCTGGCTGCCAGGCCAGCGCGGCGAAGGTATCCCGCGGCGCACGGCCGGCGCGCACCTCGACCTGTACCTGCTCGACCCTGGCCTGCTGATCGGGATTGAGCATCTCCAGCAGCAGGCTGCCTTGCGGGCGCTGCGCCGCCAGTTCGCGCGACAGCCACAACTGCAGGGCGTGGTGGTCGGGGTTGTCGTGCTGTTCGCCGACCAGCACCCGCGGCGCCCTGGACAGGCGCTCGACCAGTTGCTGCGGGGTGATGACCTGGCCGCTGGCCAGCTCGACGATCTGCCCCAGCTGGGCGTGGTCTCGCCCCTCGGGCGCGATGGGCGCCGGCGGCGGCAGCACACCACGCGATTGGCAGGCAGCCAGCAGAGTCATGAAGCAGAGCAGCAGGATGCGCATGCGGTTTCCTCAATAGTTGGACTGGGATAAGCCTGGTGCGGTAGCTGGAAGCTGGTCCAGCCCTCTCCCCTGCCCCTCTCCCATGAATGGGCGAGGGGAGCTCATCAGCGCGCAATGATCAGCGGATGCCCACGCTCCGGGTGGCGCTGGATCAGCACGTCGAGGCCGAACACCTGGCGCAGCGGCTCGGCCTGCAGCACCTCGTCCGGCGTGCCGTAACCGTGTGGCCGCCCGTGCTGCAGCAGGAGGATACAGTCACAGTAGCGCGCCGCCAGGTTGAGGTCGTGCAGGATGACCAGCACCGCCGCGCCCTGGCTGGCGAAATCGCGTACGGCCTGCAGGGTGGTGTGCTGGTGCAGCGGGTCAAGGGCCGAGGTTGGCTCGTCGAGCAGCAGCACCTGCCCTGCTCCGCCCGGCCACAACTGCGCCAGCACCCGCGCCAGGTGCACGCGCTGGCGCTCGCCGCCAGACAGCGCCAGGTAGCTGCGCCCGCGCAGGTGCTCGGCGTCTGCGGCACGCAGCGCCGCCTCGACGATTTCGCCATCGCGTACGCGGCCGCTGGCATGCGGCAGGCGCCCCATGCCGACCACGTCGAGCACCGGGAAGGCGAAATTCAGGGTCGAACTCTGCGGCAGTACTGCCAGGCGCCGCGCACGCTCCTGGCCGGACCAGGCACCCAGCGCGCGCCCGTCCAGGGTCACGCTGCCGGCGGCAGCCTCCAGCTCGCCACTCAGTGCACCGAGCAGCGTGCTCTTGCCGGCCCCGTTGGGGCCGAGCACGCCGAGCACCTGGCCCGGCTGCAGGTGCAGGTCGATATCGGCCAGCACGGTGCAGGGCCCGCGCCGGACACTGAGATTATCGGCACGCAGCATCAGGCTCGCCCCCGCACCAGCAAATAAAGAAAGAAGGGCCCACCGAGCAGCGCCGTGATGATGCCGATCGGCAACTCGGCCGGCGCCAGCACCAGGCGTGCGGCGAGGTCAGCCAGCAGCAGCAGGCTGGCTCCGGCCAGCAGCGAGGCCGGCAGCAGCACGCGGTGATCCGGCCCGACCAGCAGGCGCATCAGGTGCGGTACCACCAGGCCGATGAAACCGATCAGGCCGGCAGCCGCCACGGCAGCACCGACGCCGAGGGCAGTGCACAGCACCAGCTCCAGCTTGATCCGTTCGACGTTGAAGCCCAGGTGGCGCGCCTCCGATTCCCCCAGCAGCAGGGCATTCAGCGCGTCGGCGCGGCGTGGCAGCCACAGGGCCACGCCGAGGGTCACCAGCAACAACGGCCACAGCCTTGGGTAGCTGGCACCGTTGAGGCTGCCGAGGTTCCAGAACGTCAGGCTGCGCAGGGTGGCATCGTCGGCCAGGTAGGTGAACAGGCCGACGCCGGCACCGGACATGGCGGTCATCGCCACGCCGGCCAGCAACATGGTGGCGACGTGGGTCTGCCCGTCGCGGCGACCGAAGCGGTAGACGATCGCCGTGACCAGCAGGCCGCCGCCGAAGGCACAGATCGACAGCAGGTAGGGCGACCAGGCCGCCGGCAGGCCGCCGATCAGGCTGCCGCCGACGATGGCGATGGCCGCCCCCAGCGCCGCACCACCGGCCACGCCGACCAGGCCGGGGTCGGCCAGCGGGTTGCGGAACAGGCCCTGCATGGCCACGCCGGACAGGGCCAGCACCGCGCCCACGCACAGCCCGAGCAGGCTGCGCGGCAGGCGGATCTGGCCAAGGATCAGCTCGGCCTGCTGCAGCTCGGCGCCGCCGACCGGCAGGCCGAGCAGGCGCAGCGCGGCCAGCAGGGTATCGCCCAGCGGCAGGCTCACCGGCCCCAGGGCCAGCGACAGCCAGAACGCGAGTAGAAGCAGCGCGCCCAGCGCCAGCAGCAAGGGGCGGGGTCGGAAAACAGGGTTCATCGGTCGAGTTCGGCCGTCAGTGCTTGCGCGGAAGGATAAAAGGCCGCCGACAGCTCGGCCAGCCCCTCGGGCAGACGCGGGCCCAGGCCACCGACCAGCAGGGTCGGGTCGAGGGCCAGCAGGCGGCCATCGCGCACCGCACGGGTCTGCTGCAGCAGCGGATTATGCTTGAGCAGCGCCTGGCGCGCCTCCTCGCCGTGCAGGCTGCGGTCGGCGACGATCAGCACCTGCGGGTCCAGCGCCAGCAGCGCCTCGTTGGAGAGCGCCTTGTAGCCCTGGTGCGCCACCGGGCTCTCGCCGCCGGCCTGCTCGATCAGCCACACCGCCAGGCTACCCTGGCCGGCGGCCATGAGGTTGCTGCCGGCGTGCCCGAGCAGCATCACCACCCGTGGTGGCGCCTGCCTGCGCCGGGCCTCGGCCACCCACTGCGCCTGGTCTTGCAGCTGTTGGCGGTAGGCGGCCATCTGTTCGCGCGCCTGCGCCGGCACGCCGAGCAACTCGCCCAGGCGCAGGACGTTGCGCTCCAGGGTCGCGAGGTCGGGCTTGGCCGACAGGCTCTCCACCCGCACCCCGGCCGCCGCGATCTGCGCCACCACCGGCGGCGGGCCCATTTCCTCGCTGCCGATCAGGATATCCGGGCGCAACGACAGCACGCCCTCGGCGGACAGCGCACGCTGGTAGCCGACGCTCGGCAACTGACGCAGCGACTGCGGGTGCAGGCTGGTGGTGTCGACACCGACCAGCCTGCCCTCACCACCGAGGCGCACCACCCACTCGCTGAGCGAGCCACCCGAGCTGACCCAGCGCTGCGGCAGCTCGGCGGCCGCGGCGGCATGGCTGAACAGCAGGCTGCTGCACAGTAGAACGCAGTTGGCGAGGCGCATCTCAGGCCTCCAGGGCAGCGGCGGTTTCGGCCAGGTCACGCCATTCGACCAGTTCCTGGATACCTGGCTTGCGCGCGCCAAACAGCTGAACCACCAGCTCGCCAGCGGCATCGAACGCCTCGTAGCTGGTGATGATGCCGTCATAGCTGGGCTTGCGTACGCGCCACAGCTCGACCACGCCCGGGGTCTTCAGGTGCAGGTTGAACTCCGGGTCGAGCACGTTGAACCAGTCGCCCATCCAGCGCAGGTTGCTCACGGTGCCGGAGTGGATCTGGATGCAGTGCGGGTTGCCAACGAACACCATGATCGGCACTTCACGCGCCCCCGCTTCTTCCAGCAGCTTGGGCAGCTCGGCGGTGGCCAGCGGCTCGGCCCAGTCGCGACCGGCCAGGCGCAGGGCCTGGGTGCGCGCCACGTCATGGCGCTTGAGCATGGCGAAGAAGTGATGGGTGTCCTTCAGCTGCGCCCAGTCGGCGCGCAAGGCGGCGGCATCCACTTCGGCATCGGCACGCGGGGCCTTGGCCTCCGGCAGCGGCTGCAGGTCCAGCTCGGCGCTCTGCACCTCGGCACGGAAACGCTCGACCAGCGGCGCCCAGGCCGCCTCTTCGCTTCGCTCGGTCAGGTAGACCTTGTGTACGGCCGTACCCTGCCGGTCGAACACCTGGATGCTGCGCTGCAGGCCACGCTCGGTCTGCTCGGCGATGGCGAACACGCTGGCCCACTGAGTCATGAACAGGCGCAGGTCGATATCGGCGGACACCACCAGACCCATGGCGCCGTTGGCGCTGACCGAGACCTCGCGGTAATGGCCCTTGCGCTCGTGCACGCAATGCTCGTTGCGCGTCAGCGCCATGATGTAGCCCAGCTCGCCCAGGGCCGGCAGCAGCGCGGCCCAGTCGGTACGCAGGCGCACGGCATCCACGCCGAGGCGGCTGGCGGTCAGCTCGGCCTCGCTGACGCCAAGCCGGGCGGCAGCCTCACGGGCACGCAGGCCGGGCTGTGCGGCGCGCAGGCGCTGCCACTCCTGGTACAGATGGCTGGCGTTGGAAAGGGTGATCGGCATGGTCATGGTGCTACCTCTTGGCGCTATTGGGCGAGCACACCCCCTACCCCCATGGGTACGACGGCTCGCTCGAGTCGGCGCAGACTACATCAACACAAATCATTTTCCAATGCTTGTGAGAATTGTTTGCATTTGAACGAATCGATCCAGTAACGTGCTGCCCGCCAAATCCACCGGCCACCAAGAGCCACTTGCGGGAGTCATGCCATGCCCACCCCACCCTTCGCCCTGTGCCCCTGGATGGCGCTGTTGCTGCTCAGCCCATCGCTGGCGTTCGCACAGACCAGCACCGGCAGCGCCACGCTCGACACCACCCTGGTCACCGGCAATGCCGTGCAGGAAGAGCTGCCCACCACCACCCGCACCGACGCCAAGACCCTGGACGAGCGCCAGATCCGCAGCTTCGATGATCTCGGCAAGCGCGCAGAGCCCGGCGTGAAATACAGCCGCACCAGCGAGAGCATCAACATCCGCGGCCTGGACCGCGACCGCGTGCTGACCACGCTCGACGGCATCCGCGTGCCGTGGCTGACCGACGGCGCGCGCAGCCAGGGCCCGACCGGCGGTGCCCAGGGCGGCCTTGATTCGATCGACTTCAACGGCCTGTCCGCGGTGGATATCGTCCGTGGCGCCAACTCCAGCCTGGTGGGCTCCGGCGCCCTGGGCGGCGCCGTGCAGCTGTTCACCCTCAACCCGGAAGACCTGCTGTCCGAGGGCAAGGACTTCGGCAGTCTGGTCAAGAGCGACTACGACAGCGCCGACCACAGCTGGGGCCTCAACGGCGCCCTGGCCGGCCGCTACCAGGACACCTCGTGGCTGCTGCAGGCCGGCCAGCGCCAGGGCCATGAGCTGGAAAGCGGCGGCGATGCCAACAGCTACGGCACCAGTCGTACCGAAGCCAACCCGGCCGATACCGAACAGCAGAGCCTGCTGGTCAAGCTGCAGCAGCGCTTCGACGGCGGCCACAAGGTCGGTTTCACCGCCGAGCTGTTCGAGCGGCAGAACGACATCGACAGCCGCACCAACCAGGGCAGCACCTACCTGATCGGTGAAAACAGCACCGAGGAATACAACAAGCGCCAACGCCTGTCCGTCGACTACGCCTTCCAGGCCGAAGACGACCAGGGCCTGATCGACAGCGCCAACGCCATCGTCTACTGGCAGAAGCTGCGCCGCCATGACGACCAGAACGGCGTGCGCGCCGCCGACAGCCGAGCCTCTGTGCCGGACTTCCTGTTCTTCGGCCTGCCGGGCAACCCCTACAAGTACCCGAGCGGCAACTTCGGCCGCGACAACCAGATCGAGAAAGAGCTGTACGGCGTCTCCGGCAATCTCGGCAAGACCCTCGATATCGCCGGGCTGCCGAACAAGCTGACCCTGGGCGGCGAGCTCTACCAGATCAACACCGAGCAGGTTTCCGAGGGCTACGACAACTGCCCGGGCTTCAGCATTTCGCCGAGCCATCCGATGTATATGGGGCCGGCCGCCTGTGACTTCCTGCACACCAACCAGGCCGACATGCCCAAGGCCGAAGGCACCCAGTGGGCGCTCTACGCCACCGACGAGATCAGCTTCGCCGATGGCCGCGTCAAGCTGACCCCGGGCCTGCGCTACGACCACTACCAGCAGGACCCGAAAGCCACCGGCGACTTTGCCAACAACATCAACCCGGCCAACGACCAGACCCTGCAGGCCAGCACCGACCACAAGCTGTCCGGCAGCCTGCTGGCAACCTGGCAGGTGGCCGAGGAAGCGCTGCTGTACGCGCAATGGGCCCAAGGCTTCAAGGCGCCGGACGCCACTCAGCTGTACATGAACTACGGCGCCGAAGGCAGCTACCTGCGCCTGGGCAACACCGACCTCAAGCCGGAAGAAAGCAACGGCTACGAGATCGGCGCGCAACTGGGCAACGACAAGCTGGGCGGCTCGCTCAGCCTGTTCGACAACCACTACAAGAACTTCATCGACGATGACGTGGCGATGAGCGCCGCCGAACTGGCCGCCATCGGCCTCAGCGCCGCCGACTACCCGATGGGCGTGACCCGCACCGAAAACCGCGCCCGCGTGCAGATCTACGGCGCTGAGGTGGCCGCGCACTGGGAGTTCGTGCCGCACTGGAAGCTCTGGGGTTCCGTGGCCTGGGCCAACGGCGAAGACCTGGAAACCAATCAGCGCCTGAGTTCGGTGGCGCCGATCACCAGTCTGCTCGGCCTGAGCTATACGCGTGACCAGTACGGCGCCGACCTGATGCTGCGTGCTGCAGCGGCCCGCGACAAGGTGGAGAACGCAGGCGACTTCGAGGCACCGGGCTACGGCGTGGTCGACATGACCGGCTGGTGGCAGCCCGCCGAGCTGAAAGGCGTGAAATTCCAGGCTGGTCTGTTCAACGCCCTCGACAAGAAGTACTGGAATGCGCTGAACGTGCCCACCGGCACCCTGGCGCAGCCGGACGACTACTACAGCGAGGTCGGCCGCAACTTCCGCGTTTCCGCCTCCTGGCAGTACTGAGTTCCACTTCGCGCAAGGACGCGCGCCCTACCCCAGCGCCATGCCAGTGCGGGATAATCCCCGCTCCGGCGTGGAGATGCTCATGATTCATCTATGCGCCCCGGATGAGCTGGTCGAAGGCCAGAGCCGGGGCTTTTTCGTTGCAGGGCGCAAGGTGCTGGCGGTACGCCGCGACGGCCGCGCCTATGCCTACCTGAACCGCTGCCCGCATCGTGGCCTGGCACTGGAGTGGCGCGCCGACGACTTTCTCGACGCCAGCGGCAGCCTGCTGCAATGCGCCCATCACGGCGCGCTGTTCCTGATCGAAAGCGGCGAGTGCGTGACCGGCCCCTGCGCCGGACAGGCGCTGGAGAAGATCGCCTGCCACGAGGATGCCGCGGGGCTGTGGCTGACGCCCTAATCGCGCGTGTCGAACCAGTACCAGTACAGCGCCACCTCATGGGCCAGCGCCGGATCGGCGTGATAGACCAGGCGGTCGGCACCACCGAGGACGAAACCATGGCGCTGGTACAAACGACAGGCCGGCACATTGGTGCTCTGTGTCCCCAGGCGCACACCGGCCAAACCGCTCTGCCGCGCCCAGGCTTTCGCGAAGTCGAGCAGCGCGGTGGCAACCCCCCGCCCACGCCAGGCCCGCGCGACCAGCAGCTGGTCAAGCGAGGCCAGATCGTTCCAGGCATCGCTCAGCGCCAGCATGCCGACCAGCTCATCACCCTCGCGTGCGGCAAAATACTGGGCCCCGGCCATGTCCTCCAGGTCACCGATATAGCGCTTGAGATAAGGCTCTACCGCTCGCACGCGGAGCAACCAGTCGCCCTGCTCGAAGCCCAGGTCGTAGACCTCGCGCACCTCGAACTCGTTCTCGGCTGCGTCGAATGCCTGCGCCTGCCTGACGTCCAACGGCAGAATGCGCATCAGTCCTCCAGCGCCAGGCGCCGGGCCAGGCGCAGTTCGTCGGGAGCGAGCTGCACGCCGTACGCCAGCATCTCGACCCCCGCCGCCCGCGCTTCCTGCCAGGCAGCCGCATAGGTCGGATCGATCTCCCGCGCCACCCGCACCGCCTCGATACCGGACAGGTTCACGCAGTACAGCAGCACCGCGCGCACGCCCTGCCACGCCAGTGCCGCCAGTTCGCGCAGGTGCTTGCTGCCACGCTCGGTCACCGCATCGGGGAAGGCCGCCACGACCGAGTCGGCATAGCCCAAGGTCACGCTCTTGACCTCGACATAGGCCGGCCCGCTGGCGAACTCCAGGCGGAAGTCGGCCCGGCTGTTCTCCGCGCCATAGCGCACCTCGCGGCGCAGCTCGGCGAAGCCGGCCAGCTCGGCGATCACTCCGGCATGCAGCGCCTCC
The DNA here is from genome assembly GCA_033838285.1 of Pseudomonadaceae bacterium. Classification (GTDB taxonomy): domain Bacteria; phylum Pseudomonadota; class Gammaproteobacteria; order Pseudomonadales; family Pseudomonadaceae; genus Aquipseudomonas. The sequence continues at coordinate 67,179 of JAJLLC010000002.1, read as the reverse complement.
TCGACCAGCGCATTGGCGCGCCCGGTGTTGAAGCAGGCCAGGCGCCCGTGCGGCGTCTCGCCCAGCTCCCAGGTGCCGCGCAGCTTGCGTTTCGGGTCGTCGTTGCGACTGAACCAGACCCGCCCGCCCGGGTGCAGGCAATTGAGCATGGAGCCGGTGTTGGGACAGTGGATGGTCAGCGGCCCGCTCGCCGTCTCGATATCGGCGAAAAAGCGCTTGTAGCGCCTTACCAGCCGTCCTTCCTCCAGCGCCGGCTCAAAGCGCATCGGGATTCCAGGTCTTGAGGCCGCGGGCGATGCGCTCGACCGCCTGCTGCAGGCGCTCAACGCTCTGCGTGTAGGCGAAGCGCACATGGTGCCCGGCCTGGTGGCGACCGAAGTCCAGGCCCGGGGTGAAGGCCACGTGCTCGGTCTCGATGAAGTGCCGGCAGAAGGCGAAGGCGTCGCCGCCGAAGGCCGAGATGTCGGCGTACAGATAGAAGGCGCCTTCCGGCTCCACGGCAATGCCGAAACCCAGCTCGCGCAGGGCCGGCAGCAGGTAGTCGCGGCGGCGCTGGAACTCGTGGCGACGCTCCTCGAAGATCGCCAGGCTCTCAGGCGTGAAGCAGGCCAGCGCGGCGTACTGGGCCATGCTCGGCGCACTGATGTAGAGGTTCTGCGCCAGCTTTTCCAGCTCCGCCACCGCGTTCTCCGGCGCCACCAGCCAGCCCAGGCGCCAGCCGGTCATGCCGAAGTACTTGGAGAAGCTGTTGAGCACGAAGGCGTCGTCGTCCACCTCCAGCACGCTGGACGCATCGCAGCCATAGGTCAGGCCGTGGTAGATCTCGTCCACTACCAGATGGCCACCGCGCTGTTTCAGGCTGCTCGCCAGCGCCGCCAGCTCGTCGCGGTGCAGCAGGGTGCCGGTGGGGTTGGCCGGCGAGGCGACCAGGGCGCCGACGCTGTCACCATCCCAGTGCCGCTCGACCAGCTGCGGCGTCAGCTGGTAGCGGCTCTCCGGGCCGACCGGCACCAGCTGCGCGGCGCCCTCGACCAGGCGCAGGAAGTGACGGTTGCATGGGTAGCCGGGGTCGGCCAGCAGCCAGTGCTTGCCGGGGTCGACCAGCAGGCTGGCGGCCAGCAGCAGGGCGCCGGAACCGCCCGGGGTGATGAGGATGCGCTCGGGGTTGAGCGACACGCCGTAGCGCTGGGCGTAGAAGCCGGCCAGCGCCTCGCGCAGCTGCGGAATGCCGCGCGCCGCCGTGTAGCGCGTATGCCCGGCGGCCAGTGCGGCCTGCCCGGCGGCGACTATCGGCGCGGCGGTGCTGAAGTCCGGCTCGCCGATCTCCAGGTGGATCACGTCATGACCGGCGGCCTGCAGCTCGTTGGCACGGGCCAGCAGGGCCATGACGTGGAAGGGTTCGATGGCGCGGCTGCGCGCACTGAAGGACTGGGCCATTGGCCTTCCTTTATTGGGGAAAAGGAGGGATTCTAACCAACTGTCCCGTAACCCTGTAACAGGCGGGACAACCGGGAGTAGCATCGCCGGAATCGATCTGGTAAGTTCGCCCGCTTGCAGCCGCAGGCCCGGAGTACGTGCCGGCAAAGGAACAGATCCTGCGCAATGGATCAGAGAGAGTGAGAGGCGGTCATCCATGCCCACCAAAGCAAAACAGAACAACAGCCAGCTGATTCGCGGCTTCGAGCCCTATAAAGAGAAGAAGGGCGAGGAGTACATGAGCGATGCGATGCGCGCTCACTTCACCGATATCCTCAACAAGTGGAAGCTGGAGCTGATGCAGGAAGTGGATCGCACCGTGCACCACATGCAGGACGAAGCCGCCAACTTCCCCGATCCGGCCGACCGCGCCAGCCAGGAAGAGGAATTCAGCCTGGAACTGCGCGCCCGCGACCGCGAGCGCAAGCTGATCAAGAAGATCGACGAGACCCTGCAGCTGATCGAGGACAACGAGTACGGCTGGTGCGATTCCTGCGGCGTGGAAATCGGCATTCGCCGCCTGGAAGCCCGCCCCACCGCGACCCTGTGCATCGACTGCAAGACCCTCGCGGAAATCAAGGAAAAGCAGCTCGGCTCCTGATCGGGAAGCAGAGCCAGACAACGGGGCGCCTTGGCGCCCCGTTTGCTTTTGCGGGACTGGCATTCGCCGACACCAGCCGATAGCCTCCCCCTCATGAACGACTCCCTCTACATCGGGCGTTTCGCCCCCACCCCCAGCGGCTACCTGCACTTCGGCTCGCTCGTAGCCGCCCTCGCCTCCTACCTCGATGCCCGCAGTGTCGGCGGCCGCTGGCTGCTGCGCATGGAGGACCTCGACCCGCCGCGCGAGATGCCCGGCGCCCAGGACGCCATCCTGCGCAGCCTGGAAACCTACGGCTTCGAATGGGACGGCGCACTGATACGGCAGAGCGAACGCCACGCCGAGTACGCCGCGCTGATCCGCCGCCTGTTCGACCAGGGCCTGGCCTATGCATGCACCTGCTCGCGCAAGCAGCTGGAAGGCTCGGGCGGCATCTATCCCGGCACCTGCCGCAACGCCGGCCATCCCGATCACGATGCCGCCATCCGCCTGCGCGTGCCCGAATTGGAATACCGCTTCACCGACCGCGTGCAGGGCGAGTTCCGCCAGCACCTGGGCCGCGAGGTCGGCGACTTCGTCATCCGCCGCCGCGACGGCCTGTATGCCTACCAGCTGGCCGTGGTGCTGGACGACGCCTGGCAGGGCGTCAGCGACGTGGTGCGCGGCGCCGACCTGCTCGACTCCACGCCGCGCCAGCTGTACCTGCAGGAGCTGCTCGGCCTGCCCCAGCCGCGCTACCTGCACGTGCCGCTGATCATCCAGCCGGACGGCCACAAGCTGGGCAAGAGCTACCGCTCGCCGCCGCTGCCGGCCGACCAGGCGCCGCCGCTGCTGGTGCGCGCCCTGCGCGCCCTCGGCCAGCAGCCACCGGCCGAGCTGGCCGGCGCCACGCCGCGCGCAGTGCTGGACTGGGGCATCACCCACTGGGACGCCGCGCGCATCCCGCGCAGCCGCACCCTGGCCGAGGCGCAGTTGCGCTGACGCTTTCGCGGCGCGACCGGCTCCCGTACCATCCGGCCATCGCGCTTGGACCCGAGCTATGTACATCTATCGACTGGTGCTGATCCTGGTGGTGGGCATCTACCTGTTCTCCCCCGCCATCATGGACTGGTGGATCGCCCCCGACGGCGCCTGGTACAGGCCCTACCTGCTGTGGCTGATCCTCATCGTCGTCACCCTGATCCTGCAGAGCCAGCGCGATGCCGATGAACTTTGACCTCAGCCAGCTGATCCTGATCAGCTGCGCCTACCTGCTGCTGCTGTTCGGCGTGGCCTGGGTCAGCGAGAAGGGTCTGATCCCGCGCTGGATCATTCGCCACCCGCTGACCTACACCCTGTCGCTGGGCGTCTACGCCAGCGCCTGGGCCTTCTACGGCACGGTCGGCCTGGCCTACCAGTACGGCTTCGGCTTCCTCGCCAGCTACCTGGGGGTGACCGGCGCCTTCCTCCTGGCGCCGGTGCTGCTCTACCCGATCCTGCGCATCACCCGCACCTACCAGCTGTCGTCGCTGGCCGACCTGTTCGCCTTCCGCTTCCGCAGCACCTGGGCCGGCGTGCTCACCACTCTGTTCATGCTGGTCGGCCTGCTGCCGCTGCTGGCCCTGCAGATCCAGGCGGTGGCCGACTCCATCGGCATCCTCACCCGCGAGCCGCTGCAGGACCGCTTCGCCCTCGGCTTCTGCGCCCTGATCACCCTGTTCACCATCCTCTTCGGCGCGCGCCACATCGCCACCCGCGAGAAGCATGAAGGCCTGGTGTTCGCCATCGCCTTCGAGTCGGTGGTCAAGCTGCTGGCCCTCGGCGGCATCGGCCTGTATGCGCTGTACGAAGTGTTCGGCGGTCCCGGCGAGCTGGAACAGTGGCTGCTGCAGAACCAGCAGGCCCTGGCCGCCCTGCACACGCCGCTGCAGGAAGGCCCCTGGCGCACCCTGCTGCTGGTGTTCTTCGCCTCGGCCATCGTCATGCCGCACATGTACCACATGACCTTTACCGAGAATCTCAACCCGCGCGCCATCGTCAGCGCCAGCTGGGGCCTGCCGCTGCTGCTGTTGCTGATGAGCCTGTCGGTGCCGCTGATTCTCTGGGCCAGCCTGAAGATCGGTGCCACCACCAACCCCGAGTACTTCACCCTGGGTCTGGGCCTGGCCCTGGGCGACCGCAGCCTGGCCCTGCTGGCCTATGTCGGCGGCCTGTCGGCGTCCAGCGGGCTGATCATCGTCAGCACCCTGGCGCTGTCCGGCATGGCGCTCAACCACCTGGTGCTGCCGCTCTACCAGCCGCCGGCCGAAGGCAACATCTACCGCTGGCTGAAGTGGACCCGGCGCGGCCTGATCATCGCCATCATCGCCGCGGCCTACGGCTTCTATCTATTGCTCGGCGCCGAGCAGGACCTTGCCAACCTCGGCATCGTCGCCTTCGTCGCCACCCTGCAGTTCCTCCCCGGTGTGCTCTCGGTGCTGTACTGGCCGACCGCCAACCGCCGCGGCTTCATCGCCGGCCTTCTCACCGGCATCGCCGTATGGGCGCTGAGCATGCTGGTGCCGCTGGTCAGCAATCTGCAGGGCATCCACCTGCCGCTGTTCGACGTCGTCTACGTGCTGGACGAGAACAGCTGGCACTTCGCGGCCATCGGCTCGCTGGCCGCCAACGTGCTGGTGTTCACCCTGGTCTCGCTGTTCACAGAAGCCAGCGATGAAGAGAAAAGCGCCGCCGAGGCCTGCACCGTGGACAACGTGCGCCGTCCGCAGCGCCGCGAGCTGGTGGCCGGCTCGCCGCAGGAGTTTGCCGCCGAGCTGGCCAAGCCGCTCGGTGCGGTAACCGCGCAGAAGGAGGTGGAGCGCGCCCTGCGCGACCTGCACCTGCCCTTCGACGAACGCCGCCCCTATGCCCTGCGCCGTCTGCGTGATCGCATCGAGGCCAACCTTTCCGGCCTGATGGGCCCCAGCGTGGCCCAGGACATGGTGGAGACCTTCCTGCCCTACAAGGCCGGCAGCGAGGCCTACATCAGCGAGGACATCCACTTCATCGAGAGCCGCCTGGAGGACTACCAGTCGCGCCTCACCGGCCTGGCCGCCGAGCTCGACGCCCTGCGCCGCTTCCACCGCCAGACCCTGCAGGAGCTGCCGATGGGCGTGTGCTCGCTGGCCAAGGACCAGGAGGTGCTGATGTGGAACCGCGCCATGGAGGAACTCACCGGCATTCCTGCGCAGCGCGTGGTCGGCTCGCGCCTGCAGAGCATCGAGGAGCCCTGGCACGGCCTGCTGCAGGACTTCATCGAGCAGGGCGCCGAGCACCTGCACAAGCAGCAGCTGCAGCTGGACGGCGAGATGCGCTGGCTCAACCTGCACAAGGCGGCCATCGACGAGCCGCTGGCCCCCGGCAACAGCGGCCTGGTGCTGCTGGTCGAAGACGTTACCGAGACCCGCGTGCTGGAAGACCAGCTGGTGCACTCCGAGCGCCTGGCCAGTATCGGCCGCCTGGCCGCCGGGGTGGCCCACGAGATCGGCAACCCGGTCACCGGCATCGCCTGCCTGGCGCAGAACCTGCGCGAGGAGCGCGAGGGCGATGACGAGGTCGCGGAACTGAGCACGCAGATCCTCGACCAGACCAAGCGCATCTCGCGCATCGTTCAGTCGCTGATGAACTTCGCCCACGCCGGCGCCCAGCAGCGCGCCGAATACCCGGTGAGCCTGGCCGAGGTGGCGCAGGACGCCATCGGCCTGCTGTCGCTGAACCGCCACGGCACCGAGGTGCAGTTCTACAACCTGTGCGATCCCGAGCACCTGGCCAAGGGCGACCCGCAGCGCCTGGCCCAGGTGCTGATCAACCTGCTGTCCAACGCCCGCGACGCCTCGCCGGCCGGCGGCGCCATCCGCGTGCGCAGCGAAGCCGAGGAGCAGAGCGTGGTGCTGATGGTCGAGGACGAGGGCACGGGCATCCCGCAGGCGATCATGGACCGCCTGTTCGAGCCCTTCTTCACCACCAAGGACCCGGGCAAGGGCACCGGGTTGGGACTCGCGCTGGTCTATTCGATCGTGGAAGAGCATTATGGGCAGATCACCATCGACAGCCCGGCCGACCCCGAACGCCAGCGCGGCACCCGATTCCGCGTTACCCTGCCGCGCTATGTCGAAGCGACGTCCGTAGCGACCTGAGTAGTGACCTAGAACCGCCGAGGGGCCACGAGCCCGGCGGATTCGGAGACCGTCGAGAGAACACAATGCCGCATATCCTCATCGTCGAAGACGAAACCATCATCCGCTCCGCCCTGCGCCGCCTGCTGGAACGCAACCAGTACCAGGTCAGCGAGGCCGGTTCGGTGCAGGAGGCTCAGGAGCGCTACAGCATTCCGTCCTTCGACCTGGTGGTCAGCGACCTGCGCCTGCCCGGCGCGCCCGGCACCGAGCTGATCAAGCTGGCCGAGGGCAACCCGGTACTGATCATGACCAGCTACGCCAGCCTGCGCTCGGCGGTGGACTCGATGAAGATGGGCGCGGTCGACTACATCGCCAAGCCCTTCGACCACGACGAGATGCTCCAGGCCGTGGCGCGCATCCTGCGCGATCACCAGGAGGCCAAGCGCAACCCGCCGAGCGAGGCGCCGAGCAAGTCCGCCGGCAAGAGCAACGGCGCCGCCGCCGAAGGCGAGATCGGCATCATCGGCTCCTGCGCCGCCATGCAGGACCTCTACGGCAAGATCCGCAAGGTCGCGCCCACCGACTCCAACGTGCTGATCCAGGGCGAGTCCGGCACCGGCAAGGAGCTGGTCGCGCGCGCCCTGCACAACCTGTCCAGGCGCGCCAAGGCGCCGCTGATCTCGGTGAACTGCGCGGCCATCCCGGAAACCCTGATCGAGTCCGAGCTGTTCGGCCACGAGAAGGGCGCCTTCACCGGCGCCAGCGCCGGCCGAGCCGGCCTGGTGGAAGCGGCCGACGGCGGCACCCTGTTCCTCGACGAGATCGGCGAACTGCCGCTGGAGGCCCAGGCCCGCCTGCTGCGCGTGCTGCAGGAAGGCGAAATCCGCCGGGTCGGTTCGGTACAGTCGCAGAAGGTCGACGTGCGCCTGATCGCCGCCACCCACCGCGACCTCAAGACCCTGGCCAAGACCGGCCAGTTCCGTGAGGACCTCTACTACCGCCTGCACGTCATCGCCCTCAAGCTGCCGCCGCTGCGCGAGCGCGGCGCCGACGTGGTGGAAATCGCCCAGTCCTTCCTCACCCGCCAGAGCGAGCGCATGGGCCGCGACAACCTGCGCTTCGCCCACGACGCCGAGCAGGCGATCCGTCACTATCCCTGGCCGGGCAACGTGCGCGAGCTGGAGAACGCCATCGAGCGCTCGGTGATCCTCTGCGAGGGCAGCGAAATCTCCGCCGAGCTGCTGGGCATCGACATCGAGCTGGACGACCTGGAAGACGGCGACTACGCCGAGCAGCCCAGCCAGCAGGGCGGTAGCAATCACGAGCCGACCGAAGACCTGTCGCTGGAAGACTACTTCCAGCACTTCGTTCTGGAGCACCAGGACCACATGACCGAGACCGAGCTGGCGCGCAAGCTCGGCATCAGCCGCAAGTGCCTGTGGGAACGACGCCAGCGCCTGGGCATCCCGCGGCGCAAGTCGGGGGCCGCCACCGGCTCCTGAGGTGCGCGGAGGCGACAAGACTGCGGGGCGAGAGTTCCGCGCTGTTACCCCAAATCAAACATCGCGTAACAAAAGCCGGGTTCATCGGTAACGAGAGCCCGGCTTTTTTCTGCCCACGCCCGGGCGCAGATCGCGTAAGCCATTGAAAATAAAGGGATCACAAAAACTGGCACGGCTTCTGCTTTATCTCTGGCACAACAACAATAAAAACCTTTGAAACCCTCATAACAAGAACAATACGAAACGACTCCAGCACAACAAAAACAACAACGCGGAGGCGCAGCTAACTGATTCTTTTGGAGAGGATGTGCCTTTGGGGTTCGCCCCACGACCAGGCCGAGAACAATAAAAACTGCACTGAAGCAGCGCCCGTTCTGGTTGGATCACGGAAAGATCACGGCAATATCAGCATCCAAAGCAATCCGTTTGCTCCTGGTACCCGACTTGGGCTACCACCAACGGGCCGACAACAAAAACAACAGGCTCGCCACAATAACAAAAACAAAGCACGCACCTATTTGGGGGGGAGCTTCGGCTCCCCCAGTAGCTTCAGCCCTCTCCCCATCCCCAGCCTGCCTTTTCCACCATTCTTCTCCGCAATGCTAGAATCCGCGCCAATCGTGCGGTTACCGGCGTTTCCGGCCGCTTATTCCTGCAAACAGTGCCTCCCATGCTGAAAAAGCTGTTCAAGTCCCTTCGTTCGCCTCTCTCGCTCAAGCGCCAGCCCCGTCACCGCAGCACGCCCGAAGTGCTCGGCCCGCGCCAGCATTCGCTGCAGCGCGGCCAGTTCAGCCGCAATGCGGTGAGCGTGGTGGATCGCCTGCAGAAGGCCGGTTACCAGGCCTACCTGGTCGGCGGTTGCGTGCGTGACCTGCTGATCGGCGTGCAGCCCAAGGACTTCGACGTGGCCACCAGCGCCACGCCCGAGCAGGTCCGCGCCGAATTCCGCAACGCCCGGGTGATCGGCCGCCGCTTCAAGCTGGCACACGTGCACTTCGGCCGCGAGATCGTCGAGGTGGCCACCTTCCGCAGCAACCACCCGCAAGGTGACGACGAGGAAGACAGCCACCACTCGGCGCGCAACGAGAGCGGGCGCATCCTGCGCGACAACGTCTACGGCACCCAGGAAAGCGATGCCCAGCGCCGCGACTTCACCATCAATGCCCTGTACTTCGACGTCACCGGCGAGCGCGTGCTGGACTACGCCCACGGCGTGCACGACATCCGCAACCGCCTGATCCGCCTGATCGGCGATCCCGAGCAACGCTATCTGGAAGACCCGGTGCGCATGCTGCGCGCCGTGCGCTTCGCCGCCAAGCTCGGCTTCGAGATCGAGAAGCACAGCGCCGCACCGATCCGCCGCCTGGCCCCGATGCTGCGCGACATCCCCGCCGCACGCCTGTTCGACGAGGTGCTCAAGCTGTTCCTCGCCGGCTACGCCGAGCGCACCTTCGAGCTCTTGCTCGAGTACAACCTGTTCGCCCCGCTCTTCCCGGCCAGCGCCAAGGCCCTGCAGCGCAACCCGGATTATGCCGGGCGGCTGATCCGCCAGGCCCTGGCCAACACCGACCAGCGCATCGCCCTGGGCAAGCCGGTGACCCCCGCCTTCCTCTTCGCCGCCCTGCTCTGGCCGGCCCTGCCGGCGCGCGCCGCGCAGCTGCAGGAACGCGGCATGCCGCCGATCCCGGCGATGCAGGAAGCGGCCCACGAACTGATCTCCGAGCAGTGCAAGCGCATCGCCGTACCCAAGCGCTTCACCATCCCGATCCGCGAGATCTGGGACATGCAGGAGCGCCTGCCGCGACGCCAGGGCAAGCGCGCCGACCTGCTGCTGGAGAACCCGCGCTTCCGCGCCGGCTACGACTTCCTCCTGCTGCGCGAGGAAGCCGGCGAACAGACCGACGGCCTGGGCGACTGGTGGACCGATTACCAGGACGCCAGCGACAGCGAGCGCCGCGCCATGATCCGCGACCTCAGCAGTCGCCCGGACGACGGCGGCGAAGGCGCGCCGGCGCGCAAGCGCCGCCGCGGCGGACGCAACCGGCGCCGCGGCCCGCGCAACGACGCACCGGCCGGCGAATAAAATGGAAAGGGTCTATATCGGCCTCGGCAGCAACCTGGCCGAGCCGCGTCAGCAGCTCGCGGCGGCCCTCGCCGCCATCGCCGAACTGCCCCACAGCCGCCTGGCCGCCACCTCCTCCTTCTATGCCAGCGAACCGCTCGGCCCGCCCGACCAGCCGCGCTACGTCAACGCCGTGGCCGCGCTGGACACCGAGCTGGCGCCGCTGCAGCTGCTCGACGCCCTGCAGCGCATCGAGCAGGAACAGGGCCGCGTACGCAAGGCCGAGCGCTGGGGCCCGCGCACCCTGGACCTGGACATCCTGCTGTTCGGCGAGCGCCTGATCGACGAGCCGCGCCTGAGCGTGCCCCACTACCACATGCACGCCCGCGCCTTCGTCCTCTACCCGCTGGCCGAAATCGCCCCCTCGACCTTGCGCCTGGCCGACGGCCGCAGCCTGCAGGCCCTGCTCGCCGCCTGTCCCTACGAGGGCCTGGAACGCCTCGGTAACGACGTAACAGCGCGGTAACACCTGCGATTGACTTCACGCCCCCCCATCGGGACTATAGGCGTCCCGTTGCCCCGAGGCGGCGCAGACAGCGCCGCCCAAGAGGCCGAGAACAGGCGCCACAAGCGCCCCGAAGCGGCCCGCTGATGAGGACTCTCCGATGCCTGATGTAACCGTAAGCACCCTGCTGGGCATGAAGCAGAAGGGCGAGAAGATCGCCATGCTGACTGCCTACGACGCCACCTTCGCCCAGGCAGCCTGCCAGGCCGGGGTGGAGGTGCTGCTGGTGGGTGACTCCCTCGGCATGGTCCTGCAGGGCCACGACAGCACCCTGCCGGTGTCCGTGGCGGACATGGCCTACCACACCGCCGCGGTCAAGCGCGGCAACCAGGGCGCGCTGATCATCACCGACCTGCCGTTCATGGCCTATGCCAGCCTGGAGCAGACCTTCGCCAGCTGCGCCGCGGTGATGCAGGCCGGCGCCCACATGGTCAAACTGGAAGGCGCGGCCTGGCTGGCCGAGCCGATCCGCCAGCTGGCCGAACGCGGCGTGCCGGTGTGCGCCCACCTGGGCCTGACCCCGCAGGCGGTCAATGTGTTCGGCGGTTTCAAGGTGCAGGGCCGCGGCGATGCCGCCGCACGCCAGCTGCGCGCCGACGCCATGGCCCTGGAGCAGGCCGGCGCCGCCATGCTGCTGCTCGAGTGCGTGCCCAGCGAGCTGGCCGCCGAGATCAGCCAGGCGGTGAAGATCCCGGTGATCGGCATCGGCGCGGGCAGCGCCACCGACGGCCAGGTGCTGGTCATGCACGACCTGCTCGGCCTGTCGCTCTCCGGGCGCACGCCCAAGTTCGTGAAGAATTTCATGGAAGGCCAGCCCAGCGTGCAGGCCGCCTTCGCCGCCTATGTGCGCGCGGTGAAGGACGTCAGCTTCCCCGCCGAGGAGCACGGATTCTCCGCATGAACACCGTCAAAACCGTTCTGGAGCTGCGAGCCGCCGTGGCGCGCGCGCGCAGCGAGGGCAAGCGCATCGCCTTCGTGCCGACCATGGGCAACCTGCACGAGGGCCATGTCGCCCTGGTGGAGAAGGCCGGCCAGCGCGCCGACTTCGTGGTCGCCAGCATCTTCGTCAACCCGCTGCAGTTCGGCCCCAGCGAAGACCTGGCCAAGTACCCGCGCACCCTGGCCGCCGACCAGGACAAGCTGGTCGCCGCCGGCTGCCACCTGCTGTTCCACCCGGACGTGGAGGAGATGTACCCCCACGGCCAGGACGGCCAGACCCGCGTCAGCGTGCCCGGCGTCTCCGAGGGCCTGTGCGGTGCCAGCCGGCCCGGCCACTTCGAGGGCGTCGCCACCGTGGTGACCAAGCTGTTCAACATGGTCCAGCCGGACCTCGCCGTATTCGGCGAGAAGGACTTCCAGCAGCTGGCGGTGATCCGCACCCTGGTGCGCGACCTGAACATGCCGATCCAGATCATCGGCGAGCCGACCGTGCGCGCCGCCGACGGCCTGGCCCTGTCCTCGCGCAACGGCTACCTGAATGCAGAGCAACGCGCCGCCGCGCCGGCCCTGTACCGCACCCTGCAGCAGCTGGCCGAGGCGATTCGCGCAGGCGAGCGCGACTTCGCTCGGCTGGTGGAGCGCGGCCTGGCCAGCCTGGTCGACGCCGGCTTCCGTCCCGACTACCTGGAGATCCGCGAGGCGACCAGCCTGCGTCAGGCCCAGGCAGGCGACAGCCAGCTGGTGATCCTCGGCGCTGCCTTCATGGGCAGCACGCGGCTGATCGACAACCTGGCCTTCGAGCCCTAGCCAGCCGCCCCAGGCGACTGCGCCACGGGTCGCCTGACCCGGTGCCATAACGCTACACTGCAAGCCCGGTGCCCTCCGGGCTTTTGCATGCCAGAAACGCCGTCACCACAAGGAATCTGTCGCCCATGGCGTATTACCAGCAGCCGCTCGACGTGACCACCCTGCCCGCCTGGCAGGCCCTGCGCCAGCATCGCCAGGAGATGCAGGGTTTCAGCATGCGCGAGGCCTTCGCCAGCGACCCCAAGCGCTTCGAACGCTTCTCCATGAGCACCTGCGGCCTGCTGCTCGACTACTCGAAGAACCTGCTCGGCACCGAGACCCACGGCCTGCTGGTGCGCCTGGCCCGCGAAGCCGACCTGCAGGCCGCCATCGAGGCACTGTTCGAGGGCGCGCCGATCAACGCCTCGGAGGGCCGTCCGGCGCTGCACACCGCCCTGCGCCGCCCGATAGGCGACTGCGTGCAGGTGAACGGCGTCAACGTGATGCCGGAAGTGCACCGCGTGCTCAACCAGATGACCGACCTGGTCGGGCGCATCCACAGCAACCTGTGGCGCGGCTACAGCGACCAGGCCATCACCGACGTGGTCAACATCGGCATCGGCGGCTCCTTCCTCGGCCCGCAGCTGGTCTCCGAGGCGCTGCTGCCCTTCACCCAGCGCGGCGTGCGCTGCCACTACCTGGCCAATATCGACGGCAGCGAATTCCACGAGCTGGCGGCCAAGCTGAATGCCGAGACCACCCTGTTCATCGTCTCCAGCAAGTCCTTCGGCACCCTGGAGCCCCTGAAGAATGCCCAGGCCGCTCGCACCTGGTACCTGGCCCGCGGCGGCAGCGAGGAGAAGCTCTATCGCCACTTCATCGCGGTGACCAGCAACCAGGCGGCGGCGCTGACCTTCGGCATCCGCGAGAAGAACATCTTCCCCATGTGGGACTGGGTCGGCGGGCGCTACTCGCTGTGGTCGGCCATCGGCCTGCCCATCGCCCTGGCCATCGGCATGTCCAACTTCAAGGAGCTGCTGTCCGGCGCCTACAGCATGGACCAGCACTTCCTGAGCGCCCCCTTCGAGCGCAACATGCCGGTGCTGCTGGCCCTGCTCGGGGTCTGGTACGGCAACTTCTGGGGCGCGCAGAGCCACGCCATCCTGCCCTACGACCACTACCTGCGGAACATCACCAAGCACCTGCAGCAGCTGGACATGGAGTCCAACGGCAAGAGCGTGCGCCAGGACGGCAGCCCGGTCAGCACCGAGACTGGCCCGGTGATCTGGGGCGGGGTCGGCTGCAACGGCCAGCACGCCTATCACCAGCTGCTGCACCAGGGCACCGCGCTGATTCCGGCGGACTTCATCGTGCCGGTGGTCAGCTACAACCCGGTCGCCGACCACCACCAGTGGCTATACGCCAACTGCCTGTCGCAGAGCCAGGCGCTGATGCTCGGCAAGACCCGCGCCGAGGCCGAAGCCGAGCTGCGCGCCCAGGGCCTGGAAGAGGCCGAGGTGCAGCGCCTGGCGCCGCACAAGACGATCCCCGGCAACCGGCCGAGCAACACCCTGGTGCTGGAGCGCATCAGCCCGCGGCGCCTGGGGGCGCTGGTGGCGATGTACGAGCACAAGGTGTTCGTACAGAGCGTGATCTGGGGCATCAACGCCTTCGACCAGTGGGGCGTGGAGCTGGGCAAGGAACTCGGCAAGGGCGTCTACCAGCGCCTCACCGGCTGGGACCAGCCACCGGCCGAGGACGCCTCGACCCAGGGCCTGATCGACTTCTTCCGCGGCCGTCACCGCGGCTGACCCCCGACGAACCCGGCAGCACGCCGGGTTCTTGCTTTCCGGGCCGGGCTAAAGTTGCCTGCGGGTTGAACCGGGCGCCCGCTTGGGTGCACCCTAGCGGGCATCGCGGCACGATAACAACAAGGACCCGCCATGTTCGAAATCAGCCTTCACCCGGTCAAGGACGAGGTGCGCCAACGCGCCCACCTGAACAACGAGCAGTACCTGCAGCTCTATCGCCAGTCCATCGAGCAGCCGGACAGCTTCTGGGCCGAACAGGCCAGGTTGTTCCTCGACTGGTTCAAGCCCTGGGACCGCGTGCAGCACAGCGACCTGATCAAAGGTGAGGCCCAGTGGTTCGCCGGCGGCCAGCTCAACGTCGCCTACAACTGCATCGACCGCCACCTGCCGCAACGCGGCGAACAGATCGCCATCATCTGGGAAGGCGACAACCCGGCCGAGTCCGCGCACATCACCTACAACAAGCTGCACCACAACGTCAGCCGCCTGGCCAACGTGCTGAAGAGCCGTGGCGTACGGAAGGGCGACCGGGTGTGCATCTACATGCCGATGATCCCCGAAGCGGCCTACGCCATGCTGGCCTGCGCGCGCATCGGCGCCATCCACTCGGTGGTGTTCGGCGGCTTCTCCCCGGACGCCCTGCGCGACCGCATCCTCGATGCCGACTGCCGCACCGTGATCACCGCCGACGAGGGCGTGCGCGGCGGCAAGTACATCCCGCTCAAGGCCAACGTCGACAAGGCGCTGCAGAGCTGTCCGAACGTCAGCACCGTGGTGGTGGTCGAGCGCACCCAGGGCGAGATCGCCTGGGTGGAGGGCCGCGACCTCTGGTACCACCAGGCGCTCAAGGAGGCCAGCGCCGACTGCCCCGCCGAGCAGATGGACGCCGAGGACCCGCTGTTCATCCTCTACACCTCGGGCTCCACGGGTAAGCCGAAGGGCGTATTGCACACCACCGGCGGCTACCTGCTGGGCGCGGCCATGACCCACAAGTACGTGTTCGACTACCACGAGGGCGACATCTACTGGTGCACCGCCGACGTCGGCTGGGTCACCGGCCACAGCTACATCGTCTACGGGCCGCTGGCCAACGGCGCCACCACCCTGATGTTCGAGGGCGTGCCCAACTACCCGGACGCCTCGCGTTTCTGGCAGGTGATCGACAAGCACCAGGTGAACATCTTCTACACCGCGCCGACCGCCCTGCGCGCGCTGATGCGCGAGGGCGAAGGCCCGGTCAAGGCCACTTCGCGCTCGAGCCTGCGCCTGCTCGGCTCGGTGGGCGAGCCGATCAACCCGGAAGCCTGGGAGTGGTACTACCACGTGGTCGGCGAGACCCGTTGTCCGATCGTCGACACCTGGTGGCAGACCGAGACCGGCTCGATCCTGATCACCCCGCTGCCCGGCGCCACGGATCTGAAGCCCGGCTCGGCCACCCGGCCGTTCTTCGGTGTGCAGCCGGTGCTGCTCGACGAACAGGGCAAGGAAATCGAGGGCCCCGGGGCCGGCGTGCTGGCGATCAAGGCCAGCTGGCCGAGCCAGATCCGCAGCGTCTACGGCGATCACCAGCGGATGATCGACACCTACTTCAAGCCCTATCCCGGCTATTACTTCACCGGCGACGGCGCGCGCCGCGACGAGGACGGCTACTGGTGGATCACCGGCCGCGTGGACGACGTGATCAACGTCTCCGGCCATCGCATCGGTACCGCCGAGGTGGAAAGCGCCCTGGTCCTGCACGACGCGGTGGCCGAGGCGGCGGTGGTCGGCTACCCGCACGACGTGAAGGGCCAGGGCATCTATGCCTACGTCACCCTGATGAAAGGCAGCGAGCCCAGCGAGGCGCTGACCCAGGAGCTGCTGGCCCTGGTCGGCAAGGAGATCGGCAGCTTCGCCAAGCCGGAGCTGATCCAGTGGGCGCCGGGCCTGCCGAAAACCCGCTCGGGCAAGATCATGCGGCGCATCCTGCGCAAGATCGCCTGCAACGAGCTGGAGAACATGGGCGACACTTCGACCCTGGCCGACCCCTCGGTGGTCGACAGCCTGATCGAGCGCCGCCTCAATCGCTGATGCCCGTGGCGGGGCCCTGCCCCGCTTGATCCGGCGCGATCCAGCACCGACACTGGCGGCCATGGAACCGCTACGCCGCCAGATCGCCGCCCAGGTCCACAGCCTCACCGGCGCTTCGCTGAAACAGCTCGACCTCGACCAGCCGCGGGGCGACCCCGGCCTGTTCGGGCCCGCCTCGATGGTCTGGGAAGTGCACGCCGACTTCACCTCGATGATGGTCGGCGGCATCGCCGCCCTGCTCCTGCAGATGCTGCATCCGCTGGCCCTGGCCGGGGTGTGGGACCACTCCAACTTCCGCCAGGACCTGCTCGGCCGCCTGCGCCGCACCAGCCTGTTCATCGCCGGCACCAGCTACGGCGGCGTCGCGGACGCCGAGCGCCTGATCGACAAGGTGCGCAGCATCCACCAGCAGGTGGTGGGTCAGGCCCCCGACGGGCGCCCCTATGCCGCCAGCGACCCGGCCCTGCTGACCTGGGTGCACGTGGCCGAGGTGCACTGCTTCCTCAACGCCTACCTACGCTACTGCAACCCCGAGCTGCCGGGCGCCGAGCAGGATCGCTACTACGCCGAGGTGGCGCTGATCGCGCGGCGCCTCGGCGCGCAGGAGGTACCCGACTCGCGCCAGGCGGTCAGCGCCTACCTCGCGGCGATGCGCCCCCAGCTGCGCTGCGACGAGCGTACCCTCGAGGTGGTGCGACTGCTGCACGCCGCGCCCATGCCCAGCCTGCTGGCCCGCCCCTTCGGCAGCCTGATGATGCAGGCCAGCTTCGACCTGCTACCCACCTGGGCCAGCGCCCTGCTCGGCGAGAGCGTCCCGGCCTGGCGCCGCCCGCTGCTGCGCGCCAGCGTGCAGCGCACCGCCCAGCTGCTGCGCTGGGCCGTGGCCGACAACAGCGCGGCGCAGCGCGCCCGGCGCCGTCTGCTGGTGGCTGGCCGGTCAGAATCCGCTATGCGACCATAAGCGCCTTTCCGGTCACAGCCTGAACCGCATCGAGGACATGAACATGCAAGACGTTGTCATAGTTGCCGCCACCCGCACCGCCATCGGCAGCTTCCAGGGCGCCCTGGCCGGGGTACCGGCCGTGGAGCTGGGCGCCGCCGTGATCAAGCGCCTGCTGGAGCAGGCCGGCCTCGACGGCAGCCAGGTCGACGAAGTGATCCTCGGCCATGTACTGACCGCCGGTGCCGGGCAGAACACCGCCCGCCAGGCCGCGATCAAAGCCGGCCTGCCGCATGCCGTGCCGGCCATGACCCTGAACAAGGTCTGCGGCTCCGGCCTCAAGGCCCTGCACCTGGGCGCCCAGGCGATCCGTTGCGGCGACGCCGAGGTGATCATCGCCGGCGGCATGGAGAACATGAGCCAGGCGCCCTACGTCATGCCCGCCGCCCGCAGCGGCCAGCGCATGGGCCACGGCAAGCTGATCGACAGCATGATCCAGGATGGCTTGTGGGACGCCTTCAACGACTACCACATGGGCATCACCGCCGAGAACCTGGTGGAGAAATACGGTATTTCTCGCGAGGAGCAGGACGCCTTCGCCGCCGCCTCCCAGCAGAAGGCCGTGGCCGCCATCGAGGCCGGCCGCTTCGCCGACGAGATCACCCCGATCCTGATCCCCTCGCGCAAGGGTGACCCGGTCAGCTTCGCCAAGGATGAGCAGCCGCGCGCCGGCACCACCGCCGAAGCCCTGGCCAAGCTCAAGCCGGCATTCAAGAAGGATGGCAGCGTCACCGCCGGCAACGCCTCCAGTCTCAACGACGGTGCGGCGGCGGTTCTGCTCATGAGTGCTGAAAAAGCCAAGGCACTCGGCCTGCCGGTGCTGGCGCGAATCGCCGCCTACGCCAACGCCGGCGTCGACCCGGCGATCATGGGCATCGGTCCGGTCTCCGCCACCCGCCGCTGCCTGGACAAGGCCGGCTGGCAGCTGAGCGAGCTGGACCTGATCGAGGCCAACGAGGCCTTCGCCGCCCAGGCCCTGGCGGTCGGCAAGGAGCTGGGCTGGGACGCCGCCAAGGTCAACGTCAACGGCGGCGCCATCGCCCTCGGCCACCCCATCGGCGCCTCCGGCTGCCGCGTGCTGGTGACCCTGCTGCACGAGATGATCAAGCGCGATGCCCAAAAGGGCCTGGCCACCCTGTGCATCGGTGGCGGGCAGGGCGTGGCCCTGGCCATCGAACGCTGATAGCAGGTCAATCGCTGCTGCGCTTGATCAGGCGTTGTTGAAAGCAGGCTCGGGCTGCTCATTTACACACAAGTAAACTCCGCGCCCTCACCTGCTTTCGCCTAGCCTGACCTGCACTCGCGACGCGATTGCTCCTGCTACCCCGATTAGCGCCGACCGAAAGCCGGCGTTTTTCTTGGTAAACTGCGCGCCCTCCCCGTGCCGAGACGCCGCCCATGTCCTCTCTCGACCAGGCGCTCTCCGCCGCCCTCGACGCTCGCCAGCCGCTGCTGGCCGAGCTGCACCAGCAGCAGACCGACTGCTACCGCCTGTTCCACGGCAGCCAGGAAGGCGCTCCCGGCCTCACCGTCGACCGCTACGGCGCGCAGCTGATGGTGCAGAGCTTCCACCAGCCGCTCGCGCACGACGCCCTGCTCGACCTGCACGCCGTCGTCAACGAACGCCTCGGCCTCGACCTGCAGCTGGTCTACAACGACCGCTCCGGCGGCAACTCGCGCATCGACCGGCGCGACCCGGTGTACCAGGCCACGCCCGAGGCGCTGGAAGACCTGGTCGGCCGGGAATGGGGCCTCAATTACCGGGTACGCGGCCGCCATCCCGGCCAGGACCCGCTGCTGTTCCTCGACCTGCGCGAGGCGCGCGGCTGGGTCAAGCGCCACAGCGCCGGCAAGTCCGTGCTCAACCTGTTCGCCTACACCTGCGGCGTCGGCCTGTGCGCGGCGGCCGGCGGCGCGCGCGCGGTGCTCAACCTGGACTTCGCCGAGGGCAACCTGGCGGTGGGCCGGGAGAACCTGTCGCTCAACCCGGGCCTGGAGATGGGCTTCGTGCAGTCCGACTACTTCCCGGCCATCCGCCAGCTGGCCGGCCTGCCCATCGCCGCTCGCCGCGGCCACAAGCTGCCGAGCTACCCGCGCCTGCAACAGCAGCAGTTCGACCTGGTGCTGCTCGATCCGCCGGCCTGGGCCAAGAGCGCCTTCGGCACCGTCGACCTGCTGCGCGACTACCAGAGCCTGCTCAAGCCGGCGATCCTCGCCACCGCCGAGGATGGCGTGCTGATCTGCTGCAACAACCTGGCGAAAGTCGAGCTGGAGGAATGGCGCCATCAGGTGCTGCGCTGCGCCGAGAAGCTCGGCCGCCCGGTGCGCGACTGCGAGCAGATACTGCCGGCCGCCGACTTCCCCTCGCGCGATGGCCGGCCGCCGCTGAAGACCCTGATCCTGCGCTTCTGAGGTGCCCGCCGGCGGCACTCTGATGGCCCACAAAGCGGCAACGGCCATGCCATACTCCAGTTTCTCGGACTGGAAGATGACGCCGTACCATGCCCAAAGGATTGCAACGTACCGCCTACGCCCTGGCCATCGCCCTCGGCCTATATAGCCTGCTCGGCTTCCTGATCCTGCCGGGCATAGCCCAGCGGGTGGCCAACCAGCAGCTGAACCAGCTGGCGACGGTTCCCGCGCGCCTCGATCGTGTCGAACTCAACCCCTTCAGCCTGGAGCTGCAGCTCTGGGGCCTGCACATCGGCGAGGCGGACAAGCCGCAGCTGGCCTTCCAGCGCCTGTACGCCGACCTGCAGCTGGACAGCCTGTGGAGCGGTGCCCTGCACCTGGCCGATGTCGAGCTGGAAAAGGCCCACACCGAGGTGCTGTTCGTCAAGGACGGCCGCCTCAACCTGACCGGCCTGTTCAAGCTGCCGCCGAGTGAAGAGAAACCCGCACCGGCAGAGCCGAGCGAGCCCTTCCCGCTGCGCATCGAGCGCATCGAGCTGATCGAGAACGGCCTGCACTTCGAGGACCTGCGCCCCAGCGAGCCGGTGGAGTTCGTCTACGACTCGCTGAACCTGGAGCTGAACAACCTCAGCACCCTGCCCGACGACAATGCCGAAATGACCCTGGTGGCGACCGGCCCCGACGGCGGCCGAGTGGACTGGCAGGGCCAGGTCAGCCTCACCCCCATCGCCTCCAAGGGCCAGCTGAAGATCAGCGACGGCCGGCTCAAGGGGGTCTGGCCCTATGTGCGCGACGCCGTTCCGCTGGTGCTGGAGGACGGCGTGCTCGACATCGCCGCCGACTATTCGCTGAGCCTGGCCCAGGGCACCGAGCTGCAGCTGAGCAATGTCGGCGTCACCCTCTCCAACTTCGCCATCAAGAGCCCGGAAGACAAACCCCTGGTGCGCCTGGAGCGCCTGGAGGTCGGCGAAACCAGCCTGGACCTGACCAAGCAGCAGGTGGTGGTCGGCACCCTCCGCAGCCACAAGCTGGAGACCTGGGCGGCTCGCGAGAAAGACGGCCAGCTGGACTGGCAGAGGCTGTTCGCCAGCCATAGCAAACCGGCGCCATCGACCACGCCCGCCGCCGCCCAACATCCCGCGCCCGAGGCTCCGGCTCCGGCTCCGGCTCCGGCTCCGGCTCCGGCTCCGGCTCCGAGCGAAGGTGGCGCCGGCTCCACGCCCGCACCAGCCAGCGCGGAACAAGCCGAGCCCGCCGCCCAGCGACAGAGCGCCAACGCGGAGCAGCCACAGGAGCCTGCCAAGCCCTGGCAGGTGCTGCTGCGCGACGTGCAGCTGCGCGGGTACCAGATCCACCTGGCCGACCGTGCCGCCGGCAGCCAGGAAGTCAAGCTCGACCTCGCCCCGCTCAACCTCGACCTCAAGGACTTCGACAGCCTGGGCACCTCGCCCTTCTCCCTCAGCCTCGACACCGGGGTGAACCAGAGTGGCCAGATCAAGGCCACCGGGCAGGTGCAGATCAGCCCGACCTGGGCCAAGCTGCAGGTCGCCACTCGCGACATCGACCTGCGCCTGGCGCAGGCCTACATCAGCCCCTTCGTGCGCCTGGAACTGCGCAGCGGCCGGCTCGACAGCGACCTGGCCGTCGACCTGAAGAGCGTCGAACCGCTGACCTTCGGCCTGGCCGGCCAGGCCGAAGTGCAGCAACTGCACACCCTGGACACCCTCAAGGAGCGCGACTTCCTCAAGTGGCAGCAACTGCTTGTGGAGGGGCTCGACTATCGCCACGGCGAGGGGCTGACAATCGAGCAGATCAAGCTGCAGGAGCCCTACGCGCGCTTCATCATCAACGAGGACCTGACCACCAACGTCAACGACCTGATGATCCCGCAGCCGGAGCAGCCCAATGCCAAGGCCGAGCCGGCCGGCAAGCCGCTGCCGATCCGCATCGGCGGCATCGCCATCAAGGACGGCTCGGCCAACTTCGCCGACTTCAGCCTGACGCCCAACTTCGCCACCGCCATCCAGCAGCTCAATGGCCAGATCGGCACCCTCGACAACCAGAGCGCCAAGGCCGCCAGCGTCGACATCGCGGGCAAGGTCGACAAGTACGCACCGGTCAGCATCAAGGGCCAGCTGACGCCGTTCGACCCGATGAGCCGCCTGGACATTGCCACCAGCTTCAAGAACGTCGAGCTGACCACCCTCACCCCCTACTCCGGCAAGTTCGCCGGCTACCGCATCCGCAAGGGAAGGCTCAACCTCGACCTGCACTACCGCATCGAGAAGGGCCAGCTGAACGCCGAGAACAAGCTGCTGCTGGAAGACCTGCAGCTGGGCGAGCAGGTGGACAGCAAGGACGCCGTGGACCTGCCGATCCGTCTGGCCGTGGCCCTGCTCAAGGACACCCAGGGCAACATCGACATCCAGCTGCCGGTGCAGGGCGACCTGAACAACCCCGAGTTCAGCGTCATGCCCATCGTCTGGCAGACCCTGCGCAACCTGGTGCTGCGCGCCGCCCAGGCGCCGTTCAAGTTCATCGCCGGGCTGGTCGGCGGCAGCGACGCGGACCTCAGCCAGGTGCAGTTCGCCGCCGGCAGCAGCGAACTGGACGGCAGCGCGCAGAAGACCCTGGACACCCTGGCCGCCGCGCTCAAGGAGCGCCCCGTGCTGCGCCTGGAGGTGGAAGGCATGAGCGCCCAGGGCAGCGACGGTCCCCTGCTGGCCGAACAGCGCCTGGAGCGCGAATACCAGAGAACCCAGTACAAGATCCTGCAGCGCAGCGGCGACGAGGTGCCCGCCGAGCCCGAACAGCTCGTGGTCGATGAGGACGAAAAGCCGGCGCTGCTGGAGGGCATCTACCGCGCCCGCCTGAAGCAGCAGCCGCCGGCCGAATGGAAGGAGCTGCCGGACGAGGAGCGCACCGCGCGCATGCGCGCTGCCGTACTGCAATCCTGGGCCAGCAGCGAACTGCTACTGCGCCAGCTCGGCCAAGCACGCGCCGCCAGCATCAAGGATTACCTGGTGGAGCGCGGCGGCCTGGAGGACCAACGCATCTACCTGCTCGACGTGGCGCGGGCCGAGGCCGGCAGCGACGGGCAGGTGGCGAGCGCGCTGCACCTGGGCAGCCTGTGAGGAAGCGCCTGGCCCTGCTCCTCGGCCTGTTCGCCGCCCAGGTCCAGGCCGAGACCCTGCGCTGCGGCACCCAGCTGGTCAGCGTCGGCGACCGCGCCTTCGAGGTGGAAGAGAAGTGCGGCCAGCCGCGCTACCGGGATCTGGTGGGCTATTCGCTGAGCGGCTATGACCGCCGCGAATTCAAGCTGGAAGAATGGGTCTACGGCCCCGACAACGGCATGCTCAGCATCCTCACCTTCGAAGGCAGCCGCCTGGTACGCATCGAGCGCAAGCGCAGCCGCTGACAGCTCGACGGAGCCGGTGTAGGCTGGCGGGCGAATCCGCGGAGTACTCGATGCTGCGTTCCGTCCTTCTGCTCCTCAGCCTGCTTCCTGCCCTCGCCCAGGCCGGCTCCACCCTGCGCTGCGGCAGCCAGCTGATCAGCACCGGCGACCTGGCCGGCGAGGTCCGTGCCAAGTGCGGCGAGCCCGCCGACGTGGCCTTCCTCGGCTATCGCGAGGTGACCGACTACTACGGCCTCGTCAGCGAGGTGGCAGTGGAGGAGTGGATCTACGGCCCGAAGAACGGCATGTACTATTTCCTGCGCCTGGAAGGCAATCGACTGACCAGGATCGAGAGCAAGCGCAAACCCTGACCCCTCCTCAAGGAAGACCCACATGCAAGGAAGACTGCTAGTCATCGCCAGCCTGCTGCTGGCCTGCGCCACCCATGTCCACGCCAGCTCGCTGCGTTGCCCCAAGGGCATCGCCAGCACCGGCGACCGCAGCGTGGAAGTGCTGAACAAATGCGGCGAGCCGGTGAGCAAAACGGTGGTCGGCTACGTCGTCAGCCAGCGCCTCAACGTCGAAGTGCCCCAGGAGGAGTGGGTCTACGCCCCCGAAGGCGGCATGCAGTACTTCTTGCTGATCGAGGGTGGCGTACTGACCCGTATCGACAGCAAGCGCGGCGGCTGAGCCGCGGCACAAGGAAGTGACGGATGCTGATTCTACCCGCCGAGCACCCGCTGGACTGGAAGCGCCCACCGGTCATCACCCTGCTGCTGATCCTGCTCAACACCCTGATCTACTTCGGCTACCAGGGTAGCGACCACGAGCGCCTGGAAACCGCCGTGCAGACCTATCTGGACGGCGGCCTGCTGGCCCGCGAGCGCAGCCTGTTCCTCGACAGCGCCGAGCGTCGCGACAGGCTCGACAGCCGCTACCGCGAGTATGCCGACGCCGCGCGCCGGCGCGAGCTGGCGGGCTGGATTCTGCAGGACCTGGAGTTCGAGCATGAGCTGCACCAGCGCGCCGACTTCCGGGCCGACGCCCACTGGCAGGCGGCGCGCGCCCGGGCGGAGGAGGCACGCGACCGCATCAGTGCCTACCGCTTCGGCTTCGTGCCGGAACGCTTCAGCCTGCAGGGCCTGTTCGGTGCCATGTTCCTGCATGCCGACTTCATGCACCTGCTGGGCAACATGCTGTTCCTGTTCATCTTCGGCTTCGCCCTGGAAATCGCCCTGGGCCGCTGGGTCTATCTCGGCCTCTATCTCCTCAGCGGGCTCGGCTCGCATCTATGGTGGTGGGCGCTGGATCCGTCCTGGGGCACCGGCGTGGGCGCCTCGGGCGCCATCTCCGGGCTGATGGGCATGTATGTCGGCGTCTACGGCCTGCGTCGGATCAACTTCTTCTACTGGCTGGGCCCACTGATCGGCTACTTCAAGGCGCCGGCGCTGTGGATACTGCCCGTCTGGCTGGGCAAGGAGCTGTTCGGCATGCTCCAGGCCGGTGACAACGTCAACTACCACGCCCACCTGGGCGGCCTGCTGGCCGGCTTCGTCGCCATCTGGCCGGCGCGCCTGATCGGACGCCTGCAGGTGGACGAGGCCTACTTGCACAAGGAGGACCCGGACGCCCCGTTCAAACGCGAGCTGGCCGGCCTGGACCAGTTGATCGGCCAGTTCGCCCTGCCCCAGGCCGCGGTGCGCGGCCCCGACCTGCTGCAACGCTACCCCGGCCGCCTGCCCCTGCTCGAACGGCTCTATGCCGTGGCCCGCGGCCGCCAGGACAAGCCCCTGCTGAGCGCCGTGCTCAAGCAGACCTTCGCCCTGCCGGACAGCCCGCAACAGCTGGAGCTGCTCAGGCGGATCGCCGACGACGGCAGCGATCCCGGCCAGCGCCTGCTGCGCCACCCGGCGATCCAGCTGCACCTGCTACCGCCGCTGATCCGTGCCGGCGAAGGCCAGCGCGCCCTGGGCGCCTGGCGCCTGCTGAGCCAGCAGGCGCAGCGCCCCGCGCAGCTGCCGCTACTGACCCTGCAGCTGGCGCGCCTGCTGGGCCAGGGCCAGGATCTGCGCGGCGTCGCCGAACTGAACCGCTTCCTCCACGGCCAATACCCGGACGCGGAACAGACGCGCCAGCTGGCGCTGTACCAGCGGCACCTGGCGCGCTGACTCAGGCCTGCGTCGCCAGCCGGCGCAGCGTCTCCTCCAGGCTGGCGACTTCGCCGAGCAGCAGCGACTGCGGATATTTCGCCCGGATGTAGCCCAGCAGCTTGTGCGCCGGTTCCAGCTGCCCCAACCCCTCGGCGAAGCCACGCGCGGCCAGCAGATAGGCGCGCGGGATATGCGGATAGTCGGGAAAGCGCTGGTGCAGGTTGCGTAACAGGCTCAGCGCCTCGCGGGTCTTGTGCCGCTCCAGCAGTGCCTGGGCGACCCGCTCGCAGACCTGGGCATCCTCGGGCAGGTAATCGCTGCGCAGTTGCCGGGCATTGAGCAGCGCCGCGGCGGCCAGGGCCGGATTGAGCCGCGCGGCCAGCGGCAGGTAGTGGCGCAGGTGGCGCAGGCAGCGCTCGGCGGCATTCAGGCCGAACAGCAACTGGTGGAAACGCTCGTTGAGGCGCAGGTCGTTGGGGGCCGCCTCCAGCGCCCGCGCCAGCACCTCCAGGGCCTGCGCCGCCTGACCTTCCTTGAGGCGGATCTCGGCCTCGGCCAGGGCCCGGCGGCGCCGGTACTCCTCCAGCGGCACGCCGCGCGCGACGCCCTCGCCGGCCGCCACGTAGCCCAGGGCACCCTGATACTGGAACACCGCATAGCCCATCATGGCGCACATCACCACGCTGAAATAACCGAACAACAGGGTCGCCAGCGGTACCAGCACCACCTGCGGCAGCCCGCTGGAGAGCATGTAGGCGACCCAGTCCGGCGACTGCCAGAGAATGAACAGGAAGGCGCAGAGGATCAGGTAGCGCCAGCCCATGGCCTTGATCACCGCGCCCACCTGATCCGGGCTCAGCGCCGCGCCCAGAGTCTTGTCCAGGGCCAGGCGGATGATGCTGGCCGGGGTGACCAGTTGCACGCCCAGGGTGACCGCCCAGAACAGCGCCTCGCTGTCGAAGTCCGCCGCCAGCCAGATCGACGCCAGGCCGATGCCGAAGATAACCAGCAGACGCCAGAACAGGCTGAAGCCTTCGCCATCGAGTGCACTCGGCAGGCTCGGTGCCTGCTGGCTGCCCAGGCTGGAGCTCTCGATCACGCTCATCAGGTACTTGGTGGCGACGCAGAACAGCGCCAGCCACAGCAGCTTCCAGGCCGGCATGAACAAGCCGGCCAGGCACAGGGTCATGGCAAAGGCCAGGGGCCCCGACTGCAGACCGTAGTGGAAGAAGCTCGGCAAGCGCCGCCAGAAGGGCTACGCCGTGTTGGCCGCGCCGAGGAAATCGAGCCTGCCGTTGCACAGCGGACAAGGCGGCTGCATGTCCTCCACTTCGGCATTCAGCGGGATGCAGCAGTCGCCGTAATGGCGCTGGCAGGGCGCACAGTGCCAGGTCGCGGGTTGGGCGGGGTGATAGCGGCAGTAGGTGATTTCCATCGCCAGACGTCCTTGTTGGGTACTGCGGAAAGCGCCATTGTCGGGGCAAATCGCAGGCAAAAAAAGAGGGCCCGCTCGGGGCCCTCCTTCGTGCAGCTCGACCTAGGCTTAGACGCCCGAGGCCTCCGCCGCGGCGACGTCCTTGATCGACAGCTTGATGCGGCCGCGGTTGTCCACGTCCAGCACCAGTACCTTGACCTCCTGGCCTTCCTGGAGCACGTCGGTGACCTTGTCGATGCGCTGGTCGCTGATCTGCGAGATGTGCACCAGACCGTCCTTGCCCGGCAGGATGTTGACGAAGGCGCCGAAGTCGACGATGCGCTCGACCTTGCCGACGTAGATCTTGCCGATCTCGGCCTCGGCGGTGATCGCCAGCACGCGCTGCTTGGCAGCCTCGGCCGCTTCCTTGGTCTCGCCGAAGATCTTGATCGAGCCGTCGTCCTCGATGTCGATCGAGGCCTTGGTCTCTTCGCAGATGCCACGGATGGTGGCGCCGCCCTTGCCGATCACGTCGCGGATCTTGTCCTGGTCGATCTTCATCGCCAGCATGGTCGGGGCGTTTTCCGACAGCTCGCTGCGCGACTGGGAAATGACCTGGTTCATCTGGCCGAGGATGTTCAGACGGGCTTCCAGAGCCTGGCCCAGGGCGATCTCCATGATCTCCTCGGTGATGCCCTGGATCTTGATGTCCATCTGCAGGGCGGTGACGCCCTTGGCGGTACCGGCGACCTTGAAGTCCATGTCGCCCAGGTGGTCTTCGTCACCCAGGATGTCGGTCAGTACGGCGAACTTCTCGCCTTCCAGCACCAGGCCCATGGCGATACCGGCTACCGGTGCCTTCATCGGCACGCCGGCATCCATCAGCGCCAGGGAGGCGCCACACACCGAAGCCATGGAGGAGGAACCGTTGGACTCGGTGATCTCCGACACCACGCGGATGGTGTAGGGGAACTCGTCGCCCTTCGGCAGCATGGCGGCCACGCCACGGCGAGCCAGGCGGCCGTGGCCGATCTCGCGGCGACCGGCGCTGCCCATGCGGCCGCACTCGCCCACCGAGTAGGGCGGGAAGTTGTAGTGCAGCATGAAGGGGTCGCGCTTCTCGCCTTCCAGGGTATCCAGCAGCTGGGCATCGCGGGCGGTGCCGAGGGTGGCGACCACCAGGGCCTGGGTCTCGCCACGGGTGAACAGGGCGGAGCCGTGGGTCTTGCCGAGCACGCCGACTTCGATCTTCAGCGGGCGCACGGTGCGGGTGTCACGACCGTCGATACGCGGCTTGCCGTTGACGATGTTCTCGCGCACGGTGCGGTATTCGATCAGGCCGAAGGCATCCTTGACCTCGCCGGCGGACGGCTGGCCTTCCTCGCCGGAGAACTTGGCCACGACCTGGTCGCGCAGCTCGTCCAGACGGTTGTAGCGGTCCTGCTTGATGGTGATGGTGTAGGCCTGGGAAATGGCCTCGCCGAACTCGGCCTTGATGGCACTCAGCAGCGCGGTGTTCTCGGCCGGGGCGGTCCAGTTCCAGGCCGGCTTGCCGGCTTCGGCGGCGAATTCCTTGACGGCCTGGATCACGGCCTGGAATTCCTGGTGGGCGAACAGCACGGCGCCCAGCATCTGGTCTTCGGTCAGCTCGTCGGCCTCGGACTCCACCATCAGCACGGCGGTCTCGGTACCGGCTACCACCATGTCCAGGCTGGAGGCCTTGAGCTGCTCGTAGTTCGGGTTGAGCAGGTAGCCGGTGTCCTCGTGGAAGGCCACGCGGGCGGCGCCGATCGGGCCGTTGAACGGAATGCCGGAGATGGCCAGTGCAGCCGAGGTACCGATCATCGAGGCGATGTCCGGATCGGTCTTCTTGCTGGTGGAGACCACGGTGCAGACGACCTGCACCTCGTTCATGAAACCTTCCGGGAACAGCGGGCGGATCGGGCGGTCGATCAGGCGCGAGGTCAGGGTTTCCTTCTCGCTCGGACGGCCTTCACGCTTGAAGTAGCCACCCGGGATCTTGCCGGCGGCGTAGGTCTTTTCCTGGTAGTGCACGGACAGCGGGAAGAAGCCCTTGCCCGGGTCGGCCTGCTTGGCACCGACCACGGTGACCAGCACGCTGACATCGTTGTCGATGCTGACCAGCACGGCACCGGAGGCCTGGCGGGCGATGCGGCCGGTTTCCAGGGTGACGGTCGACTGACCGAACTTGAATTGCTTGATGACCGGATTCACGGTTTTTCCTTCTCTTTGTTGCCTTGGGGAAATCGGTGGAAGGTACGGGTATCGGACCCGTGACATTCCTGCAGATGGCTAAAAGCCGAAAGCCCGAAGCCGAGAGCGGGAGAATATCCCAACTTTCGACTCCGAGCTTCCAGCTTCAAGCGTGCGGCTCGCGCGCTATTAGCGACGCAGACCCAGGCGACCGATGAGGGCGCTGTAACGAGTGGTGTCCTTGCTCTTCAGGTAGTCCAGCAGCTTACGACGCTGGTTGACCATACGGATCAGACCACGACGGGAGTGGTGATCCTTGCCGTTGGCCTTGAAGTGATCCTGCAGCTTGTTGATGTTGGCGGTCAGCAGGGCAACCTGCACCTCCGGAGAACCGGTATCGCCTTCAGCTTGCTTGTACTCGTTAACGATCTGGGCTTTTTCTTCAACGCTCAGTGCCATGATGGGCTCCTCGAGTGAACAGGCCGGGACTTTCTCCCGTGTTTAGAAAAGAGGCATGACCGTGCCTGTTGACAGCCACCCTCGACCGCCGCCGACCAGAGGTCGGCCACGGCTTTCGGTCACTCGGACCGAATCAGTCGACGCGGCGCGATGCGCGCGTCTTCGCTCATTTCACCGATGCCGATGAAACGACCATTGTGATCCACCACCCGCACCATGCCGAACTTCGGCGCTTCCGGTGCGCGCACCGGCTGCCCGTGCAGCCAGTAGTAGGCGCTGTGCTCCGACAACTGCACCAACGGCCAGTGCTCCAGGCCGCTGTCGACCGGCAGGAGGAAGCGGTCCAGTGCCTCGTTGCCGCCCTCGGCGTGGGCCTGCTCCAGCACCTCCAGGCTCACCGCCTGGCCCAGGCCGAAAGGCCCGGCCTGGGTCCGCCGCAGCTCGGCGACATGGGCACCGCAGCCCAGTTCGCGGCCAATGTCCTCGACCAGGGTGCGGATGTAGGTGCCCTTGCTGCAGGCCACCGACAGACGCAGCTGGGCATTGTCCAGGGCCAGCAGATCCAGGCGCGCGATATTAACAGATCGCGCCTCGCGCTCCACTACTTCGCCGGCACGCGCCAGCTTGTAGAGCGGCTGACCATCCCGCTTCAGGGCCGAGTACATCGGCGGTATCTGCTTGATTTCACCGCGAAAACGCGGCAGCAGGGCCTCGACCTCGGCCCGACCGACGGTCACCTCGCGGCGCTCCACGACTTCGCCCTCGGCATCGCCGGTGGTGGTGGTCACGCCCAGCTGGGCCAGAGTCTCGTAACCCTTGTCGGCGTCCAGCAGGTACTGGGAAAACTTGGTCGCCTCGCCGAAGCACAGCGGCAGCACCCCGGTAGCCAGCGGGTCGAGGCTGCCGGTGTGACCGGCCTTCTCCGCGTTGAGCAGCCAGCGCACCTTCTGCAGGGCCTGGTTGGAGCTCATGCCGCGCGGCTTGTCGAGCACCAGGATGCCGCTGACGTTGCGGCGGATACGCTTCACCTGTGCCACGTCAGTCGTCCCGATGCTTGCTGTCTTCGGCCACGGCACGCTCGATCAGCGCCGACAGATGCGCGCCGCGGGAGATGCTCTGGTCGAAATGGAAACGCAGCTGCGGCACGCTGCGCAGCTTCATCGACTTGCCCAGCAGCATGCGCAGGTAGCCGGCGGCCTCGTTGAGGATCTCCAGGTTCAGCTCGACCTTCTCGGCATCGTTCTCACCCATCAGGGTGATGAACACCTTGGCATGGCCGAGATCGCGGCTGACCTCGACGGCGGTGATGGTGACGAAGCCCAGGCGCGGGTCGCGGACCTCGCGCGGGATCATCTGCGCCAGCTCGCGCTGCATCTGGTCGCCGATACGCTGGGTACGGCTGTATTCTTTGGCCATTTTTCCTACCTCTCCCGCCGCCTCGGCGCACGGGTTCAAAAGCGGCAAACGCCCGGCCGCGCTATGCGGGGCCGGGCGTCGCGTATTGCAACTCGCGCTTAGAGCGTACGAGCCACCTGGACCTTCTCGAACACCTCGATCTTGTCCCCGACCTTGACGTCGTTGTAGCTCTTCACGCCGATACCGCACTCCATGCCGTTACGCACTTCGGCGACGTCGTCCTTGAAGCGACGCAGGGATTCCAGCTCGCCTTCGAAGATCACCACGTCGTCGCGCAGCACGCGGATCGGACGGTTGCGGTAGACGGTGCCCTCGATGACCATGCAGCCGGCGATGGCGCCGAACTTCGGCGAACGGAACACGTCGCGCACCTCGGCGGTGCCCAGGATGTTCTCGCGCACGTCGCTGCCGAGCATACCGGTGAGCGCCTTCTTGACGTCCTCGATGATGTCGTAGATGACGTTGTAGTAGCGCAGATCGATGCCTTCCTGTTCGACGATCTTGCGCGCACCGGCATCGGCACGCACGTTGAAGCCGAACAGCACGGCGTTGGAAGCCAGCGCCAGGTTGGCATCGGACTCGGTGATACCACCGACACCGCCGCCGATCACGCGCACCTGGACTTCCTCGTTGCCGAGGTCGGACAGGGCACCCTGCAAAGCCTCCAGAGAGCCGCGCACATCGGACTTGAGCACGATGTTGAGGGTCTTCTTCTCGTCCTGGCCCATGGTCTCGAAGATGTTCTCCAGCTTCGAGCTGTGCTGACGGGCGAGCTTGACCTCGCGGAACTTGCCCTGGCGGAACAGGGCGACTTCCCGGGCCTTCTTCTCGTCGGCCACCACCATCATCTCGTCACCGGCATCCGGGGTGCCGTCCAGGCCGAGGATCTCGACCGGGATGGACGGGCCGGCTTCCTTGATGGTCTTGCCGTTCTCGTCGAGCATGGCGCGCACGCGGCCGTAGTTGACGCCGACCAGCACCATGTCGCCCTGACGCAGGGTACCGTCCTGCACCAGCACGGTGGCCACCGGGCCGCGGCCCTTGTCCAGGCGCGATTCGACCACCACGCCGCGACCCGGGGCCGCCGGGGTGGCTTTCAGTTCGAGCATCTCGGCCTGCAGCAGCACGGCCTCCAGCAGCTCGTCGACGCCGCTACCGGCCTTGGCCGAAACGGGCACGAACGGGGTATCGCCGCCCCACTCTTCCGGGATCACATCCAGCGCGGCCAGGCCGTTCTTGATGTTGTCCGGGTTGGCTTCCGGCTTGTCCATCTTGTTCACCGCGACCACGATCGGCACGCCGGCCGCTTTCGCGTGCTGCACGGCTTCCTGGGTCTGCGGCATCACGCCGTCGTCGGCCGCCACCACCAGGATGACGATGTCGGTGGCCTTGGCACCACGGGCACGCATGGCGGTAAACGCCGCGTGGCCGGGGGTGTCGAGGAAGGTGACCATGCCGCGGTCGGTTTCCACGTGGTAGGCACCGATGTGCTGGGTGATGCCACCGGCCTCGCCAGCGGCCACCTTGGCGCGACGGATATAGTCGAGCAGGGAGGTCTTGCCGTGGTCGACGTGACCCATCACGGTCACCACCGGTGCACGGGAGAAGGCTTCGCCTTCGAACCGCAGCGACTCGGCCAGCTGCTCTTCGAGGGCATTCTCGCTGACCAGCTTGACCTTGTGGCCCATCTCTTCGGCGACCAGCTGCGCGGTCTCCTGATCCAGGACCTGGTTGATGGTCACCGGGGAGCCCATCTTGAACATGAACTTGACCACTTCAGCGCCCTTGACTGCCATCTGGGCAGCAAGTTCGGCCACGGTAATGGTCTCGCCGATCGACACTTCGCGCACAATAGGTCCTGTCGGGCTCTGGAACCCGTGCTGATTACGCTTCTTCGGCTTCATCCGGCCGCCACGACCGCGGCGGAAGTCATCGACTTCCTCGTCGGTGCTACGCGGAGCGACACGCGGAGCCGGCGCCTTGTCCTTGAGAGTCGGACGATGCTGGGCATGCTTGCGATCACGACGCTCGTCGTCATCGGAACGCGCCGGCTTTTCCTTCTCCACTCGGCGCGACTCTTCCTTCTTGCGCTCGGCAGCGACGGCGGGAGCCGGCGCCGCGGCAGGCGCGGCAGCTTCCGCAGCCGGGGCTACGGCAGCCAGGGCGGCCGCGTCCTGCTGCTTGCGGGCATCCGCTTCGGCCTGCTTGCGCGCCTCTTCCTCGGCCTTCAGGCGTGCGGCCTCTTCGGCGGCGCGCTGTTCTTCCAGCTCGCGCTGCTTCTCGGCCTCGATCTCGGCCGGGCTGCGCTTGACGTAGGTTTTCTTCTTGCGCACTTCCACGCTGATGGTCTTGCTACCGGCGACCTTCAGGGTGGTGGTGGTCTTGCGCTGCAGCGTGATCTTGCGCGGCTCTTCCAGCTTCTCGCCGTGGCTGCTCTTCAGATGCGCCAACAGGGCCTGTTTTTCGCTATCGGTCACCACCTCGTCGGGGCTGGTGTGCGACAGGCCGGCCTCGCGCATCTGCTGCAGCAGGCGCTCTACCGGCGTATCGACCGTTTGGGCCAGTTCTTTCACCGTGACTTGCGTCATGCACTTCTCTCCTCGGACCGCAGCCGCTTACTCGAACCAGTGGGCTCGGGCGGCCATGATCAGCTTGCCGGCACGCTCTTCGTCCATGCCGTCGATCTCGAGCAGGTCGTCGATCGACTGCTCGGCTAGGTCTTCGCGGGTTACCACGCCACGTACCGCCAGTTCCTGGGCCAGGGTCTTGTCCATGCCTTCCAGGGACAGCAGGTCCTCGGCGGGCTGGGCGTCGGCCAGTTTCTCTTCGTTGGCGATGGCTTTGGTCAGCAGGCGATCCTTGGCACGCGCGCGCAGCTCGTTGACGATGTCCTCGTCGAAGCCGTCGATGCTGAGCATCTCCTCCATCGGCACGTAGGCGATTTCTTCCAGGCTGGTGAAGCCTTCCTCGACCAGCACCTGAGCCAGCTCCTCGTCGACATCCAGCTCGTCGACGAAACGCTGCAGGATGTCGCCGGTCTCGGCCTGCTGCTTGGCCTGGATGTCGGCCTCGGTCATCACGTTCAGGGTCCAGCCGGTCAGCTGGCTGGCCAGGCGCACGTTCTGGCCACCACGACCGATGGCCTGGGCCAGGTTGTCCTCGGCCACGGCGATGTCCATGGCGTGAGCGTCTTCGTCGACGATGATCGCCGCCACCTCGGCCGGGGCCATGGCATTGATCACGAACTGGGCGACGTTCTCGTCCCACAGCACGATGTCCACGCGCTCGCCGCCGATCTCGCCGGAGACGGCCTGGACGCGCGAGCCGCGCATACCGATGCAGGCACCCTGCGGATCGATACGCTTGTCCTTGGAACGCACGGCGATCTTGGCACGCGAGCCCGGATCGCGAGCGGCGGCCATCACTTCGATCAGGCCTTCGGCGATTTCCGGCACCTCGATGGTGAACAGCTCGACCAGCATCTGCGGCGCGGTACGCGACAGGATCAGCTGCGGGCCGCGGTTCTCGGTGCGGATTTCCTTGAGCAGGGCGCGCACACGGGCGCCGACACGGAAGGTCTCGCGCGGAATGATGTCTTCGCGCGCCAGCAGGGCCTCGGCGTTGTTGCCGAGATCGACGATCACGCTGTCGCGGGTGACCTTCTTCACGGTGCCGGAGATGATCTCGCCGACACGCTCGCGATAGGCGTCGACCACCTGGGCACGCTCGGCCTCGCGCACCTTCTGCACGATCACCTGCTTGGCGGTCTGCGCGGCGATACGGCCGAACTCGATGGAGTCAACCTTCTCTTCGATGAAATCGCCAATCTTGGCGCCGGGCTGGCGCTCCTCGGCCTGCTCCACGGTCAACTGTGCTGCCGGGTTCTCCAGATCGTCCTCGGCCACAACCTCCCAGCGACGGAAGGTCTCGTAGCTACCGTTATGGCGGTTGATCGCCACGCGCAGCTCGACCTCATCGTCGAAGCGCTTCTTGGTCGCGGTCGCCAGAGCCAACTCCAGCGCCTCGAAAATCACATCGGCCGGCACGCCCTTCTCGTTGGACACCGACTCTACAACCAGCAGTACTTCTTTACTCATCGTACGCCTCGCCTTTCGCAATCCATTGGATCCGCGGGATCCGCGTCTCAGTCAAAACGGGGAATAATGTTGGCCTTGTCGATCAGGTCGATCGGCAAGAGGAATTCGTGGTCATCCACCAGTACCACCACGTCCTGCTCCTCCACACCGCGGAGGAGGCCTTGAAAATTGCGCCGCCCCTCGAAGGGCGAGCGCAGCTTGATCTTCACCTGCTCACCGGCATGCTGGGCAAACTGCTCCAGGGTGAACAGCGGCCGATCCATGCCCGGCGAAGACACCTCCAGGGTGTATTCGCTGCTGATCGGATCTTCGACATCCAGCACCGCGCTGACCTGGCGACTGACCGCCTCGCAGTCCTCGACCAGGATGCCGCCCTCGCGATCGATATACACACGCAGCAACGAATGCCGCCCCTGGGAAATGAACTCGATTCCCCAGCACTGATAGCCGAGCGACTCGACTACCGGGGCCAGCATGGCCTGCAACTGTTCCAGCTTGCTCGACACCCGAAGCCCTCCGCGCATGTCGTAGAAATAAAAAAAGGGCGAAACGCCCATCCATCGAGCCGCCCGGCACATGCCGGCGGCAGACTGTCCAGCCAACAAAAAGCCCCTGGACAGGGGCTTCACTACTGCTGACTGCGGAGACTCAGGAGCCAGCGACCTTCGGAGCATGAACCGCCGAATCGCCAGACCATCCCACGTCAAAGCTGGGCCAAGAGTATACGGACGCAACCCGCCAGGGTCAACCGAACCCCAGAAAACGACAAGGCCCGCACATAGCGGGCCTTGTCGATATATGGTACCGAGGAGGGGACTCGAACCCCTACAGCCTATGGCCACTACCACCTCAAGGTAGCGTGTCTACCAATTCCACCACCTCGGCAAAGAGGGTATTACTGCTCGGGCGCTACCGGCACATCGACCTCATCGACCGCCGACTTCTGCTCCTCGAGCACCGGAACGTCTTCGACGGCCGGCTTCTGCTGCACTTCAAGCACTGCCGGATCCGGCAGACCTGCTTGCGACAGCATATCAGCTTTTTCTTTAGCAAAATACGCTAAACCCAAGCTGGTAATGAAAAAAACCGTGGCAAGTATAGCAGTGGTCCGACTCAGAAAGGTAGCAGAACCTTGGCTACCGAACACAGTGGCGGAAGCACCAGCACCAAAGGAAGCACCCGCATCGGCACCCTTGCCCTGCTGGATCAGCACAAAGCCGACCACACCAAGAGCCACCAGCAGATGCACCACTACAACGACCGTTTCCAGCATCTTAAATTCCTGCGGCGCGACAGATCGCACCAAATTCATCCGCATTCAGAGAGGCCCCACCAATGAGCCCCCCATCGATATCCGGCATACCGAACAACTCGGCAGCATTGGCAGCCTTGACACTGCCGCCATACAGAATTCTTACCCCGCGCGCCACTTCGGCATTTCCTGCTGCCAGCTGCGCACGAATAGCCGCATGCACTTCCTGGGCCTGCTGCGGCGACGCGGTCAGCCCGGTACCTATGGCCCAGACCGGCTCATACGCCACCACGGCCCGAGCAAAGGCCTCCACCCCCAGCGCCTCGATCACGGCGCTCAACTGGGCGGCAACCACCTCGAGAGTCCTGCCCGCCTGACGCTGTTCAAGCGTCTCGCCGACACAGAGCAGCGGCACCAGACCGCAGGACTGAGCCGCAGCGAACTTTCGACCGATCTGCTCGTCACACTCGCCGAGCAGCAAGCGACGCTCCGAGTGCCCAACCAGAACCATGCCACAGCCGACATCGACCAGCTGACTCGCAGCGACCTCACCGGTCAGCGCGCCCTGCAGGGACTCAACGGCGCAATTCTGCGCCCCCACTGCAATGGCCTTACCCTCCAGACCGGCCAGAACCTGACCGATGTGCAGACAAGAAGGCATTACCGCCACCTCGACACTCGCCGGCACATCCAACTGGCGCAGCCCTTCGATCAGCTCTGCGACGCTGGCGCGGGTACCGTGCATTTTCCAGTTACCAGCTACCAGGGGGCGACGCATGCCAGACCTCGTCGTTCAAAGTGGGCGCAGATGTTACCCAAGAGCCCCAGCGCCCGCAAGCCGATTCAGGCACAGACCTCGCCAACCACCTTGGCCAGCTCCTCGGCATAGCCACGCACCTGCCCCTCGTCATCGCCCTCGACCATGACTCGCACCAGCGGTTCGGTCCCCGACTTGCGCAGCAGCACGCGACCACGCCCAGCCATGCGCTCGGTGACACGAGCGCAGGCATCCTTGACCGCCTCATGCTCGACCGGATCCACCGCGCCCGACAGACGCACATTGATCAACACCTGCGGACACTTGCGCAGCGCCTGACGCGCCTCACCCAGCGTTTCGTTGCGGCGCTTGAGAGCCAGCAACACCTGTAGCGCGGCGATGATCGCATCCCCGGTAGTGGTGTGCTGGAAGCAGACCAGATGCCCGGAATTCTCCCCGCCCAGCAGCCACTCACGCTCCTGCAGCTCGGCCATGACATAGCGATCACCGACCTTGGCCCGCACGAAGGGCACGCCAAGCTCGGACAGAGCCAGCTCCAGCCCCAGATTGCTCATCAGGGTTCCGACCACACCGCCTTGCAGCTTGCCACGCTCATGCAGATCACGCGCAATGATGTAGAGCAGCTCGTCACCATCGACCACACCCCCGGTGTGATCGACCATCAGTACCCGGTCGCCGTCTCCATCGAAGGCAATCCCCAGGTCCGCCTGCTGGGCCAATACCTCGTTCTGCAACGCCTGCACATGGGTAGAGCCGCAACTGTCATTGATATTCAGACCATTGGGCTGCGCCGCCAGCACCGAAACCTGGGCCCCCAGCTCGCGAAACACACTGGGCGCGACCTTGTAGGTGGCACCGTGAGCGCAATCGAGCACGATCTTCAGATCGGCAAAGCTGGTGTGGTTGGGCACACTGGCCTTGCAGAATTCGATATAGCGCCCAGCGGCGTCGTTGATCCGGGTCACCTTACCCAGCCGCTCGGAGTCCACCACGGTCATCGGCTGGTCGAGCAGCTCCTCGATCATGAGCTCGATCTCGTCCGGCAGCTTGGTCCCCTTGCCGGAAAAGAACTTGAAGCCGTTGTCATGGTGCGGGTTGTGCGAGGCACTGATGACGATACCCGCATCGGCCTGGAAGGTGCGGGTCAGATAGGCGATGGCCGGCGTCGGCATGGGCCCAAGCAACATCACGTCAGCACCTGCCGCCAGCAGCCCTGCCTCCAGGGCCGACTCGAACATGTAACCCGAGATGCGCGTGTCCTTACCGATCAGGATGCGGCACTTGCCCTGCTTGCGGAAAGCCATACCCGCAGCCCAACCCAGCTTGAGAATGAACTCGGGGGTAATGGGGAACTGACCGACGCGCCCACGAATGCCGTCGGTACCAAAATACTTTCTACCCATAATCACTCCGACCTCTTATTCTGCGGCCTGCACGGCAGCGACCATGCGTACCGCATCGACCGTTTCGGCCACATCGTGGACACGCAGAATGCGCGCCCCCTTGGCCACGGCCAAGGCTGCCAGGGCCAGACCGCCCGGCAGGCGCTCATGCACTTCGCGCCCCAACGCCTGACCGATCATACTCTTGCGTGACACCCCGACCAGCAGGGGCCGCCCAAGCTCGCACAATGATTCCAGA
The DNA here is from genome assembly GCA_033838285.1 of Pseudomonadaceae bacterium. Lineage (GTDB taxonomy): Bacteria > Pseudomonadota > Gammaproteobacteria > Pseudomonadales > Pseudomonadaceae > Aquipseudomonas. The sequence goes on along the minus strand of JAJLLC010000002.1, from coordinate 29,001 downwards.
TGCTTGAAAAGACTCAGGTTGTGGGCAAGCGTCTTGGCAAAACCGAACCCCGGATCGAGAACCAGACGCTCGACGGGAATGCCGGCAGCGGCGCACTCGGCCATGCGCTGCACCAAGAAATCGCGCACCTCGCCCACCACATCCTGATACTGCGGATTCTGCTGCATGCTGCCTGGCTCGCCGAGCATATGCATCAGGCAGACCGGCAGCCCCGTGTCGGCGGCAGCCTCGATAGCCCCCTCGCGACGTAACGCCCGCACATCATTGATCAACCCCGCCCCCAGGCGCGCACCTTCGCGCATCACCGCTGGGGTCGAAGTGTCCAGGGAAACGATTACGTCCAGCTCGGCGGAGATGGCCTCGACCACTGGCGCAACCCGCTCGAGCTCCTCGACGGGAGAGACCGGCCGGGCGCCTGGCCGGGTGGATTCGCCGCCGACGTCGATCAGCGCCGCACCGGCCGCCACCATCTCGGCAGCGTGGCGCAGAGCCGCATCACGCGCGGCGAAGCGACCGCCATCGGAAAAGGAGTCGGGCGTTACATTGAGAATGCCCATCACCTGAGGCTGGGACAGATCGAGCACCCGACTGCCACAGGACAGCCGGGTCGGGTACTGCGCAACGATCATGAAGCGCCCTTAATGCTCGCCCGCCGGGCCACCGATAGGGGCTTCCGGACGCTCGGCCTGCTCCTTGGCGGTCGGCGTACCGGAGCCACCCTGCCAGTCACGCGGCTCGCGCGGAGTGCGGCCGGCCATGATGTCGTCGATCTGATCGGCATCGATGGTTTCGTACTTCATCAGTGCGTCGGCCATCATGTCCAGCTTGTCGCGATTCTCTTCCAGCAGGCGCTTGGCGGTGCCATAGCAGCCGTCGATGATGCTGCGCACCTCTTCGTCGATGGCCTTGGCGGTCTCGCCAGACACATTGGCGTGCTGGCTGCCGGCGCTACGACCGAGGAACACCTCACCCTCTTCTTCCGCGTACATCAACGGACCGAGCTTCTCGGACAACCCCCACTTGGTCACCATGTTCCGCGCCAGACGGGTGGCACGCATGATGTCGTTGGAGGCCCCGGTGGTGACGCCATCGAAGCCCAGGGTCATCTCTTCGGCAATGCGGCCGCCGAACAGCGAGCAGATCTGGCTGGTCAGAGCGCGCTTGGACAGGCTGTAGCGATCCTCTTCCGGGAGGAACATGGTGACGCCCAACGCCCGCCCACGCGGGATGATCGAAACCTTGTACACCGGATCGTGCTCCGGCACTACGCGCCCCACGATGGCATGTCCCGCCTCGTGATAGGCCGTGTTGAGCTTCTCCTTCTCGGACATGACCATGGATTTGCGCTCGGCACCCATCATGATCTTGTCCTTGGCCAGCTCGAACTCCTTCATTTCCACCAGACGCTTGCTGGCGCGAGCCGCGAACAGCGAGGCCTCGTTGACCAGGTTGGCCAGGTCGGCACCGGAGAAGCCCGGGGTACCACGGGCAATCACCGCCGGCTCGACGTTGTCGCCGACCGGCACCTTGCGCATGTGCACTTTCAGGATCTGCTCGCGACCACGGATATCCGGCAGCCCCACCACCACCTGGCGGTCGAAGCGCCCCGGACGCAGCAGCGCCGGATCGAGCACATCCGGACGGTTGGTGGCGGCGATGACGATGATGCCGTCGTTCATCTCGAAGCCGTCCATCTCCACCAGCAACTGGTTGAGAGTTTGCTCGCGTTCGTCGTGACCGCCACCCAGGCCGGCGCCACGATGGCGACCGACCGCGTCGATCTCGTCGATGAAGATGATGCAGGGCGCGTGCTTCTTGGCCTGCTCGAACATGTCGCGCACGCGGGAGGCACCCACGCCGACGAACATTTCGACGAAGTCGGAACCGGAGATGGTGAAGAAGGGAACCTTGGCCTCACCGGCGATGGCCTTGGCCAGCAGGGTCTTACCGGTACCGGGCGGGCCGACCATCAGCACGCCGCGGGGAATGCGACCGCCGAGGCGCTGGAACTTGCCCGGATCACGCAGAAACTCGACAAGCTCGCCCACCTCCTCCTTGGCCTCGTCGCAACCGGCGACGTCGGCAAGGGTGGTCTTGACCTGATCCTCGGAGAGCAGGCGCGCCTTCGACTTGCCGAAGCTCATCGGGCCGCCACGGCCGCTGCCGCCGCCCTGCATCTGGCGCATGAAGAACATGAACACGGCGATGATCACCAGGATCGGGAAGCTGGCCACCAGCAGCTGGGTCCAGATGCTCTGGCGCTCCGGCTGCTTGCCAACGATCTCGACGTTGTTGTCGATCAGGTCCTTGATCAGGCCACGGTCCTCGATGGCCGGACGGACGGTCTCGAACGACGAGCCATCCTGATTGACACCACTGATGATGAAGCCATCGACGGTGACCTGCTTGACCTTGCCGCTCTGAACCTGCTGGATGAACTCGGAGTAGTTCAGCTTTCCGGATTCGCTCTGGCTGGAGAAGTTGTTCATCACGGTGACCAGAACGGCCGCGATGATCAGCCACAGGATCAGGTTCTTTGCCATGTCGTTCAATTAGCTACCCTCTGAAGCGAGTCTCGTCCCGAAACGCGCCTCGCATAACGGCTGGAGAAATACCCATCTAACTTACTATACAACCCTGCCCTCGGCAGGCGCCGTCTGTAACCCTTTATGAGCCCAATACCTGCAAGCCTTGCGCATCAGTCCAGTCTATGCCGCGCGCGAGCCCTAGGCCAGCGGACGCCGATCGGCAGCACAGTGATGTGACGAGCCTGCCTACTCATATTGGGGCCCACGGTGAAATCACAAGGTCCCTCGTGCCGCCAGGCGACAAAAGATCCGACTGCAGCTCCCCTTGCCCCTGCACAGGCTAGTCTTGGCATGAATTCGCGACCTCGGCGCAAATAGCATGGCGCAAGGCCGGCAAGGCTCGGGTAAACTACGCGGTTTTTGCGGCCGGTGTGCCGGCAACGGAGAGGGCTGCGGCCGATCTTCCGGACAGGCCGGGCCGACCTCCACAGCAGCAGGGTCAGATTATGGCGCTTACCAACGAACAGAAGAAACACTTCAAATCCATCGGCCACCACCTGAAACCGGTACTGATCGTGGCCGAGAACGGCCTGACCGAAGGCGTACTGGCCGAACTGGAGCGCGCGCTCAACGACCACGAGCTGATCAAGGTGCAGTTCCGTCTCACCGAGCGAGACGACCGGCGCGCCCTGATCGACGAGCTGGCCGCTGCCGGCCGCTGCGAACTGGTCCAGGTGATCGGCAAGATGGCCCTGATATACCGCAAGAACCCCAAGCCGAACAAGAACCTGTCCAACATCCATCGCTATCAGGCCTGATAGCGATGGCGCCCTACTCGCCGCGCTGCCCCGGCAGCGGCTGCAGCACCAGCACCAGGCCGCACAGGGCCAGCACCAGGTAGTTGAACTGCAGCCAGCGTTCGGCCTCTGGCAGCCAGTGACGCACGGCGAAGAAGGCCGCCGCCATGCCCAGCACCACCAGCAATAGCTGACCGCGCATGTCGCGCCACAGGCTGGCAACGCCTTCGGCCTGGGCCAGCACCATGCCCTGCAACAGCGCGCAGAAGGCGGCGAAACCGATCAGCAGCGGCGCCAGGACGCCGCCAATCTCGGCGATCAGCAGCGGCGCCAGCCCCAGCTTCTCCAGCGCCGGCAGCATGACGAAGTGCAGCAACCACAGGCCGCCGACCCAGAAGGTCTGGGCCAGCTGCCAGCTGATGCTGCCGGCACGCAGCGGGCGCCGGCGCTTAAATGTGGCGGACTTCGACAATCTCGTACTCGACCAGACCACTGGGGGTCTGCACCGCCACCACGTCACCCTCTTCCTTGCCCACCAGGGCGCGGGCGATGGGCGAACTGACCGACAGCTTGCCGACCTTGATGTCCGCCTCGTCCTCGCCGACGATCTGGTAGGTCACGGTCTCGTCGGTGTCGCAGTTGGCGATGTCGACGGTGGTACCGAAGATCACCTTGCCGCTGTGCGGGATGGTGGTGACGTCGATCACCACCGCATGCTGCAGACGCCCCTCGATATCGCGGATACGCGCCTCGACCATGCCCTGCTCCTCACGAGCGGCGTGGTACTCGGCGTTTTCCTTGAGATCGCCCAGCTCGCGGGCCTCGGCGATCGCCTGGCTGAGCGCCGGACGGCGCACCTTGGTCAGGTGCGCCAGCTCCTCTTCCAGGGCGCGCGCGCCCTGGACGGTCATGGGATATTTATTCATGCCTTGATTCCTGCATGCAGATCCTGCAGCCGGCGCACGGTCTTCTCGGGACCGAACTTGAGCGCCTCACAGATCGCCTGCCCCGCCGCGATGGTGGTGGTGCAGTAGATCTTGTGCTGCAGGGCGTTACGACGGATGGAGTAGGAGTCGGCGATCGACTGACGGCCTTCGGTGGTATTGATGATCAGGGTGACCTCGTCGTTCTTGATCATGTCGACCACGTGCGGACGCCCTTCGGTCACCTTGTTCACCCGGCGCACCGGCAGGCCGGCCGCCTCGATCACCTTGGCGGTGCCGGCGGTGGCAACCACCTCGAAGCCCAGGCCGACCAGGTCGCGGGCAACCTGCACCGCTTCTTCCTTGTCGTCCTCACGCACGCTGATGAAGGCACAGCCGGAGTTCGGCAGGATCTCGTTGGCACCCAGCTGGGCCTTGGCGAAGGCCTCGCCGAAGCTGTCGCCGACGCCCATCACCTCGCCGGTGGACTTCATTTCCGGGCCGAGGATCGGGTCGACGCCGGGGAACTTGTTGAACGGGAACACCGCCTCCTTGACGCTGAAGAAGGGCGGGATGATCTCCTGGGTGAAGCCCACCTCGGCCAGGGACTTGCCGGCCATCACACGAGCGGCCACCTTGGCCAGGGACTCACCGATGCACTTGGAGACGAACGGCACGGTACGCGAGGCGCGCGGGTTAACCTCGATGACGTAGATATCCTCGCCCTGCACGGCCATCTGCACGTTCATCAGGCCGACCACGCCGAGCTCCAGGGCCATCTTCTTGACCTGCTCGCGGATCTCGTCCTGGATGTGCTTGGGCAGCGAGTACGGCGGCAGCGAGCAGGCAGAGTCGCCGGAGTGCACGCCGGCCTGTTCGATGTGCTGCATGATCGCGCCGATCACCACGGTATCGCCGTCGCACACCGCATCCACGTCCACCTCGATGGCGCAGTTGAGGAAATGGTCGAGCAACACCGGGCTGTCGTTGGAGACCTTCACCGCTTCGCGCATGTAGCGCTTGAGCTCTTCTTCCTGGTAGACGATCTCCATGGCACGACCGCCCAGCACGTAGGACGGGCGCACCACCATCGGGTAGCCGATGCCCTTGGACAGGGCCAGGGCCTCGTCCTCGCTGCGCGCGGTGGCGTTGGCCGGCTGGCGCAGGCCGAGGCGCTGGACCATCTGCTGGAAGCGCTCGCGGTCTTCGGCGCGGTCGATGGCGTCCGGGCTGGTACCGATGATCGGCACGCCGGCCTCTTCCAGGGCACGGCAGAGCTTCAGCGGAGTCTGCCCGCCGTACTGCACGATCACGCCCTTGGGCTGCTCGACGCGGACGATTTCCAGCACGTCTTCCAGGGTCACCGGCTCGAAGTACAGGCGGTCGGAAGTGTCGTAGTCGGTGGAGACGGTTTCCGGGTTGCAGTTGACCATGATGGTCTCGTAACCGTCTTCACGCATGGCCAGCGCCGCGTGCACGCAGCAGTAGTCGAACTCGATGCCCTGACCGATACGGTTGGGGCCGCCGCCAAGGATCATGATCTTGTCGCGAGCGCTCGGATTGGCCTCGCACTCTTCCTCGTAGGTCGAGTACATGTAGGCGGTGTCGGTGGCGAACTCGGCGGCGCAGGTGTCCACGCGCTTGTACACCGGCAGCACCTTGAGCTTGTGACGATGGCTGCGCAGGTTCTTCTCGGTGACGCCGAGCAGCTTGGCCAGGCGCGCATCGGAGAAGCCCTTTCGCTTGAGCTTGCGCATCAGATCGGCGTCGATGCCGGACAGGCCGAGGGTCTTGACCCGCTCCTCGTCCTTGATCAGATCCTCGATCTGCACCAAGAACCACTCGTCGATGCGAGTCAGCTCGAACACCTCGGCGACGCTCTTGCCGGCACGGAAGGCGTCTGCCACGTACCAGATGCGCTCGGCGCCCGGCACGGTCAGCTCGCGGCGCAGGGTGCTCTCGGCTTCGGGATCGTTCAGGTCGAGCTTCGGATCGAAGCCGGCGACGCCCACCTCAAGGCCGCGCAGGGCCTTCTGCACGGACTCCTGGAAGGTGCGGCCGATGGCCATGACCTCGCCCACGGACTTCATCTGAGTGGTCAGGCGAGCGTCGGCCTTGGGGAACTTCTCGAAGGCGAAGCGCGGAACCTTGGTGACGACGTAGTCGATGGCCGGCTCGAACGAGGCCGGGGTGCGACCGCCGGTGATGTCATTCTGCAGCTCGTCGAGGGTGTAGCCGACGGCCAGCTTGGCGGCGATCTTGGCGATCGGGAAGCCGGTGGCCTTGGAGGCCAGGGCCGAGGAACGCGACACGCGCGGGTTCATCTCGATCACCACCATGCGCCCGGTATTCGGGCAGATGCCGAACTGCACGTTGGAGCCGCCGGTTTCCACGCCGATCTCACGCAGCACCGCCAGCGAGGCGTTGCGCATGATCTGGTACTCCTTGTCGGTCAGGGTCTGCGCCGGGGCCACGGTGATCGAGTCGCCGGTGTGCACGCCCATCGGGTCGAAGTTCTCGATGGAGCAGACGATGATGCAGTTGTCCTTCTTGTCGCGGACCACCTCCATCTCGTATTCCTTCCAGCCGATCAGCGATTCGTCGATCAGCAGCTCGTTGGTCGGCGACAGGTCCAGACCGCGGGCGCAGATTTCCTCGAACTCTTCACGGTTGTAAGCGATGCCGCCGCCGGTGCCGCCCATGGTGAAGCTCGGGCGAATGATGCAGGGGAAGCCCACCTGCTCCAGCACGCCGTAGGCCTCTTCCATGCTGTGGGCGATACCCGAGCGCGGGCAGGCCAGGCCGATGGACTTCATGGCCTTGTCGAAGCGCGAACGGTCCTCGGCCTTGTCGATGGTGTCGGCGTTGGCACCGATCATCTCGACGCCGAACTTCTCCAGCACGCCGTGGCGCTCCAGGTCCAGCGCGCAGTTCAGCGCGGTCTGGCCGCCCATGGTCGGCAGCAGGGCATCCGGGCGCTCCTTTTCGATGATCTTGGCCACGGTGGCCCACTTGATCGGCTCGATGTAGGTGGCATCGGCCATGGCCGGGTCGGTCATGATGGTGGCCGGGTTGGAGTTCACCAGGATGACGCGGAAGCCTTCTTCCTTCAGGGCCTTGCAGGCCTGGGCGCCGGAGTAGTCGAACTCGCAGGCCTGGCCGATGACGATGGGGCCGGCGCCGAGGATCAGGATGCTTTTGATATCTGTACGTTTTGGCATGTTTCTTACTCGAATCCTTGGGTCAGTCGGCGGGGCTTAGCGGCGCTTGGCCATGGCTTCGATGAAGCGATCGAACAGCGGGGCCACGTCGTGCGGGCAGGCGCAGGCATCCGGGTGACCCTGGAAGCTGAAGGCCACCTTGTCGGTGCGCTCGATGCCCTGCAGGGTGCCGTCGAACAGCGACTTGTGGGTGGCGCGCAGGTTGCCCGGCAGGCTGGCCTCGTCCACGGCGAAACCGTGGTTCTGGCTGGTGATCATCACCACACCGGAATCCAGGTCCTGCACCGTGTGGTTGGCACCGTGGTGGCCGTGACCCATCTTCAGGGTCTTGGCGCCGGAAGCCAGGGCCAGCAGCTGGTGGCCGAGGCAGATGCCGAACACCGGGATATCGGTGGTCAGAATTTCCTTGATGGCGGCGATGGCGTAATCGCACGGCTCGGGGTCGCCGGGGCCGTTGGAGAGGAACACGCCATCCGGGTTCAGCGCCAGCACCTCGCTGGCCGGGGTCTGCGCCGGCACCACGGTCAGGCGGCAGCCGCGAGCGACCAGCATGCGCAGGATGTTGAGCTTGACCCCGTAGTCGTAGGCCACCACGTGGTAGGGCAGATCGGCAGCGGCGATCTGCGGATGGCTGTCGCTTTCCAGGTTCCACACGCTGGAGCGCCACTCGTAGGCCTTGTCGCAGGTGACTTCCTTGGCCAGGTCCATGCCCTTGAGGCCCGGGAAGCTGCGCGCCAGCTCCAGCGCCTTTTCCTCGGTGGCGTCGTCGCCGGCCAGGATGCAGCCGTTCTGCGAACCCTTCTCGCGCAGGATGCGGGTCAGGCGGCGGGTGTCGATGCCGGCGATGGCGACGGTGCCGTTTTCCTTGAGGTACTGGTCCAGCGGCTGCTTGTCGCGCCAGTTGCTGGAGATCAGCGGCAGGTCGCGAATGATCAGGCCGGCGGCCCACACGCGGTTGGATTCGGCGTCCTCCGGCGTGGTGCCGGTGTTGCCGATGTGCGGGTAGGTCAGGGTGACGATCTGCTGGGCATAGGAAGGATCGGTGAGGATTTCCTGATAGCCGGTCATGGCGGTGTTGAACACCACCTCACCAATGGTATGGCCATCGGCACCAATGGCTTCGCCGCGGAAGATGCTACCGTCGGCGAGTGCGAGTATGGCTGGCTTAGTCAAGAAGACCTCCCTTAGATCTGCTGCTTGCACGAACGCAGATTGTAAAAAAGCGGGATGACGTATTGACCGTCACCCCGCTTCTTTATCTGTTTCATTCTGCGTAACTTTTAGTGGACACACTAAAGCGGGAAGCTTACAGGAAAAGCCCTTTTCGGTCCAGCAATTGCATGGACCAAAAGGCTATCTCAGTTCAGTCCCAGCACGTCCTGCATGTCATAGAGCCCGGCCGACCGGCCCTGCAGCCATTGCGCGGCACGCACCGCGCCCTTGGCGAAGGTCATGCGACTGGAGGCCTTGTGGGTGATCTCCACGCGCTCGCCGTCGGCGGCGAACAGCACGGTATGGTCGCCCACCACGTCGCCGGCACGCACGGTGGCGAAGCCGATGGTCTCGCGCGCACGCGCGCCGGTCTGGCCTTCGCGACCGTACACCGCCACCTTCTGCAGATCACGCCCCAGGGCGGCGGCCACCACCTCGCCCATGCGCAGCGCGGTACCGGACGGCGCATCGACCTTGTGCCGGTGGTGCGCCTCGATGATCTCGATGTCGACCTCGTCGCCCAATACGCGGGCGGCGGTGTCCAGCAGCTTGAGGCAGAGGTTGACGCCGACGCTGAAGTTGGCGGCAAAGACGATCGGGATCTCCTTCGCGGCCGCCGCCAGCTGCTGCTTCTCCTCCGGCGAGAAGCCGGTGGTGCCGATCACCATGGCCTTGCCGGCACGGCGGCAGATTTCCAGGTTCTTCAGGGTCACCGAGGGGTGGGTGAAATCGATCAGCACATCGAACTGGTCGAGCACCTGGCTCAGGTCGCCCACCAGGGCGACGCCCAGCTTGCCCTGCGCCACCAGCTCGCCAGCATCGGCGCCGATCAGGCTGCTGTCCGGACGGTCGATGGCCGCGCTCAGCTGCGCGCCTTCGGCCTGGCCGACCGCCTCGATCAGGTTCTTGCCCATGCGCCCGGCGGCGCCCATCACTGCAATACGTCGCATAGCCTATGTCCTTAGAGCCTGTTCACGGTCTCGCGAGCTAGAGCCAGGCTAGGCAAGAACAGGCGAGGAAGCGCAGTTTACAAGCAGTAAATGAGCATTCCGAGCCTGTTCTTAACAACGCCTGGCCGACGCGCAGCAGAGCGTGGACCGGCTCTTAAATATCGCCGAAGAAGCGCTTCATCCCGTCGAACCAGCCACTGGCCTTGGGCGAGTGAGAGCTGTCGCCTTCCAGCGACTTGCGGAATTCCTCCAGCAGCTCGCGCTGACGCTTGTCCAGGTTGACCGGCGTTTCCACCGCCACCCGGCACAGCAGGTCGCCGGCACCACCACCGCGCACCGGGGCCACACCCTTGCCGCGCAGACGGAACAGCTTGCCAGTCTGGGTGCCCTCCGGAATCTTCAGCTTGACCCGGCCGTCCAGGGTCGGCACTTCCAGCTCGCCGCCCAGCGCCGCGTCGGCGAAGCTGATCGGCACCTCGCAGTACAGGTGCTTACCGTCGCGCTGGAAGATCGGGTGCTCGCGCACGTTGACCACCACGTAGAGATCGCCGGCCGGCCCGCCATGGGAGCCCGCCTCGCCTTCGCCGGACAGACGGATACGGTCGCCGCTGTCGACGCCCGCCGGCACCTTGACCGACAGGGTCTTGCTCTCCTCCACCCGGCCCTGGCCGTGGCAGCTGCCACAGGGGTCGGTGATCATCTTGCCGCTGCCGTGGCAGCGCGGGCAGGTCTGCTGCACCGAGAAGAAGCCCTGCTGCATGCGCACCTGGCCGATGCCACCACAGGTGGTACAGGTCACCGGGCTGGTGCCCTTCTTGGCCCCCGAACCATCGCAGGTCTTGCAGCCGACCAGGGTCGGCACGCGAATGGTCACCGTGGTGCCGCGCACCGCTTCTTCCAGGTCCAGTTCCAGGGTGTAACGCAGGTCGGAGCCGCGCTGGGCGCCGCCGCGCGAGCCGCCACGGGCACCGCCACCGAAAAAGTCGCTGAACACGTCGCCGAAGATGTCGGAGAAGTTGGCGCCACCGAAGCCGCCGGCACCGCCACCGCCCATCTGCGGGTCGACACCGGCGTGGCCGTACTGGTCGTAGGCCGAGCGCTTGGCCGCGTCGGAGAGAATCTCGTAGGCCTCGTTGGCCTCCTTGAATTTCTCCTCGGCGCCCTTGTCGTCCGGGTTGCGGTCCGGGTGGTACTTCATCGCCAGGCGACGGTAGGCCTTCTTCAGCTCCGCCTCGCTGGCGCCGCGCTCCACTCCGAGCACTTCGTAATAGTCACGTTTGGCCATAAATCCTCAACACCTCAAATCGGGTCGCTCCAGACACGCCAACGCGGGAGCAAGCCCCCGCGTGGTCGAGCGGCCGACCGGAACGCTCCGGCCGGCAGAACACGGCAAGCCCGAGGGCTTACTTGTTGTCCTTGACCTCTTCGAACTCGGCGTCGACCACGTCGTCGGCCGTGCCCTTGGCCTCATCCGCGCCCTGGGCCGCGCCCGGCTGCGGCTGTTCGGCGTACATCTTCTGCGCCAGCGGGGTGGTGGCCTCGGACAGGGCGTTGATCTTGGCCTCGATGGCGGCCTTGTCGTCGCCCTTGAGCGCCGCTTCCAGCTCGCCGATGGCCTTCTCGATGGCCGCCTTCTCGTCGTCGCTGGCCTTGTCACCGGCTTCGGTGATCATCTTGCGGGTGGCGTGAACCAGACCGTCGCCCTGGTTGCGGGCCGCGGCCAGCTCCTCGAACTTGCGGTCTTCCTCGGCGTTGGCCTCGGCGTCACGCACCATGCGCTCGATTTCCTCGTCGGACAGGCCGGAGTTGGCCTTGATCACGATGGACTGCTGCTTGCCGGTGGCCTTGTCCTTGGCGGACACGTGCAGGATGCCGTTGGCGTCGATGTCGAAGGTCACTTCGATCTGCGGCACGCCGCGCGGCGCCGGCGGAATGTCGGCCAGGTCGAACTTGCCCAGCGACTTGTTCTGCGCGGCCTGCTTGCGCTCGCCCTGCAGCACGTGGATGGTCACGGCGCTCTGATTGTCGTCGGCGGTGGAGAACACCTGCGACTTCTTGGTCGGGATGGTGGTGTTCTTCTCGATCAGCGGAGTCATCACGCCGCCCATGGTCTCGATGCCCAGGGTCAGCGGGGAGACGTCGAGCAGCAGCACGTCCTTGACGTCACCGGCCAGCACGGCGCCCTGGATGGCGGCACCGATGGCCACGGCCTCGTCCGGGTTGACGTCCTTGCGCGCTTCCTTGCCGAAGAACTCGGCGACCTTCTGCTGCACCAGCGGCATGCGGGTCTGGCCACCGACCAGGATCACATCGTCGATCTTGCTGGCGTCGATGCCGGCATCCTTCAGGGCGATGCGGCACGGCTCGATGGTACGAGCGACCAGATCCTCGACCAGGGCTTCCAGCTTGGCGCGGGAAATCTTCACGTTGAGGTGCTTCGGACCGCTGGCGTCGGCAGTGATGTACGGCAGGTTGACGTCGGTCTGCTGGCTGGAGGACAGCTCGATCTTGGCCTTCTCGGCGGCTTCCTTCAGGCGCTGCAGGGCCAGCGGATCGTTCTTCAGATCCATGCCGGACTCTTTCTTGAACTCGTCGACCAGGTAGTCGATCAGGCGCATGTCGAAGTCCTCGCCACCGAGGAAGGTGTCGCCGTTGGTGGCCAGCACTTCGAACTGATGCTCGCCGTCGACTTCGGCGATCTCGATCACCGACACGTCGAAGGTACCGCCACCCAGGTCATAGACGATCACGGTGTGGTCGCCCTTGGCCTTGTCCATGCCGTAGGCCAGCGCCGCGGCGGTCGGCTCGTTGATGATGCGCTTGACGTCCAGACCGGCGATGCGGCCGGCATCCTTGGTGGCCTGGCGCTGGCTGTCGTTGAAATACGCGGGAACGGTGATCACCGCCTCGGTGACCGGCTCGCCCAGGTAGTCCTCGGCGGTCTTCTTCATCTTCTTCAGCACTTCGGCGCTGATCTGAGGCGGCGCCATGTCCTTGCCGCCGGCCTGCACCCAGGCGTCGCCATTGCTGGCCTTGACGATCTTGTAGGGCACCAGCTTGATGTCCTTCTGCACCACGTCCTCTTCGAAGCGGCGGCCGATCAGGCGCTTCACCGCGAACAGGGTGTTGTGCGGGTTGGTCACCGCCTGGCGCTTGGCGCTCTGGCCGACCAGGGTCTCGCCATCGTTGGTGTAGGCGATGATGGACGGGGTGGTGCGCGCGCCTTCGGCGTTCTCGATGACCTTGACGTTGCCGTTTTCCAGGATCGCCACGCAGGAGTTGGTGGTGCCCAGGTCGATACCGATGATCTTGCCCATGAATATTCTCCGAAACTCTGTCTTTAACCTTGAGTACGTCGCGGCTTGCGGCACGCGGCGTCAGCTACTGAATCGCTTGCCCTGTAGATGGGGCCGTTACCGACTATTTCAAGCCTGCTCGTCGATCGACGGCGGCGGCGTCAGCGGCGCCTTGCTCACCACCACCATGGCCGGGCGCAACAGGCGGCCGTTGAGCAGGTAGCCCTTCTGGAACACCTTGAGCACGGTGTTCGGCTCGGCATGGATGCTCTCCTCCATGGCCATGGCCTGGTGATGCTCGGGGTTGAACGGTGCGCCGTGCGGGTCGAGCGCCTCCAGCTGATGGCGCTTGAGGGTGTCGAGGAACAGCTTGAGGGTCAGCTCCATGCCTTCGCGGATGGCCTTGCTCGCTTCGTCGGTGGCACTGGTCAGCTCCAGGCCGCGCTCCAGGCTGTCGACCACCGGCAGCAGGTCGTTGGCGAATTTCTCCAGGGCGAACTTGTGCGCCTTCTCCACGTCCTGCTCGGCGCGGCGACGCACGTTCTGCAGGTCGGCAGCCATGCGCAGGGACTGATCCTGGGCGGCGGCCAGCTGCTCTTCGAGGCTCTGCACGCGCGTGGCGAGATCGTCGCCGGTGTTCGCCTCGGGGGTCAGTTGCTCTTCGGCGTTTGCCGTGTCCAGGGTCTGTTCGTCAGCCATCGGGTCCTCCTGTGAATGCGACAGCGGGTCGTGGCCCGCGCTTCTGGTCGCCTATATGGGGGCCACGCTCGGGGTTTCAAGGGTTATTGCCGCCACGAAACAAAACACTGTATAAATAGCCAGCACAACTTCTGGGAGCGCTCCTCATGCTGGTGCACCTGTCCGTTCACAACTACGCCATCGTCGAACACCTGGACCTCGAACTGCAGCGCGGCATGTCGGTGATCACCGGCGAGACCGGCGCCGGCAAGTCGATCATGCTCGACGCCCTCGGCCTGGCCCTCGGCGACCGCGCCGACAGCGGCGTGGTGCGCCCCGGCGCGGACAAGGCGGACATCCTCGCCAGCTTCGACCTGGAAGACATCGCCGAGGCCCGCGCCTGGCTCGCCGAGCGCGACCTGGACAACGACGGCCCGTGCATCCTGCGCCGGGTGATCACCAGCGAAGGCCGCTCGCGCGGCTACATCAACGGCACGCCCTGCCCCCTGGGCGACCTCAAGGCCCTCGGCGAGCTGCTGATCGACATCCACAGCCAGCACGAGCACCAGTCACTGCTCAAGCCCGACACCCATCGCCGCCTGCTCGACGAGTACGCCGGCAGCCAGGAGCTGGCGCGCCAGGTGCAGCTGGCCGCCCAGCGCTGGCGCCAGACCCGCCAGGAACTGCAGCGCCTGTCCTCCAGCGGCGACGAGCAGCGCGCCCGCCACCAGCTGCTCAGCTACCAGCTGGAGGAGCTGGAAAACTTGGGCCTGGGCGACAACGAACTGGAACAGCTGGAGCAGGAGCACAAGACCCTGAGCAACGCCGAGCAGCTGCTCGGCGCCTGTCGCCAGGTGCTCGAGCTGTGCAGCGAGAGCGATGCCGGCAACGTGCTGTCGGCGCTCACCGCCAGCCTCAACCGCCTGAGCGGCTTCGCCAGCCAGCCCGGCGCCCTGAGCGAGGCCAGCAACCTGCTGGCCAGCGCACAGATCCAGGTCGAGGAAGCGGTCGGCGAACTGAACCGCTTCATCGACCACTTCGACGCCGACCCGCAGCGCCAGCAGTTCCTCGAAGAGCGCCTGGACGCCATCTACGGCCTGGCGCGCAAGCACCGCGTGCAGCCCTTCGAGCTGGCCGAGCTGCAGCAGCGCCTGCTCGAGGAGCTGGAAAGCCTGAACGCCGACGACGAGGCAGTCGAGCGCCTAGGCGAGGAGCTGGCCGCCTACGAACGCCACTATCGGGACAAGGCCGCCGAGCTGAGCGCCCTGCGCCAGCAGGCCGCCGGCCGCCTGGCCGAGGCCGTGCAGACGGAGATGCAGACCCTCGGCATGCCGGGCGGGCGGATCAGCATCGAACTGCAGGCCGGCAACAGCGAAGAGCCGCAGCCCCATGGCCTGGAACAGGTGGAATTCCTGGTCAGCGCCAACCCCGGCCAGCCGCTGAAATCCCTGGCCAAGGTCGCTTCCGGCGGCGAGCTGTCGCGCATCAGCCTGGCCATCCAGGTGATCACCGCGCAGACCTCGCGGGTACCGACCCTGGTGTTCGACGAAGTGGACGTCGGCATCGGCGGCCCCACCGCCGAGGTGGTCGGCCAGCTGCTGCGCCGCCTCGGCGAGCGCGGCCAGGTGCTGACCGTGACCCACCTGCCGCAGGTCGCCGCCCAGGGCCACAACCACCTGTTCGTGCACAAGGCGCGGGGCCAGGACAGCACCCAGACGGCGGTGGCCAGCCTGACGGCCGAAGGCCGGGTCGAGGAGATCGCCCGCATGCTCGGCGGCGTCGACCTGACCGAGGAATCCCTGGCCCACGCCCGCAAGATGGTGACCAAGGCCCAGGCCTGAGGCCAGCCCCAACGAAAAAGGCGCCCCGTGGGGCGCCTTTTTCGTTTCGATCCGAGCCTGTGCTTACTTTTTCTTGCGCACGTAGAGCACCAGATTGTGATCGACCAGCTCGAAGCCGTGCTGCTTGACGATCTCCTTCTGCAGCTTCTCGATCTCCGGATCGAAGAACTCGACCACCTCACCGGTATCGACGCAGACCATGTGGTCGTGATGACCACCATCGGCCAGCTCGAACACGGCATGGCCGCCATCGAAGTTGTGACGCTCGACCAGGCCGGCGGCCTCGAACTGGGTCAGAACACGGTACACGGTGGCCAGGCCGACATCCTCGCCGGCCTCCATCAGGGCCTTGTACACGTCCTCGGCGCTCATGTGGCGCTGCCCGGAGACGGACGAGTCGAGCATCTGCAGAATCTTCACGCGCGGCAGGGTGACCTTGAGGCCAGCCTTGCGCAGTTCGCTGTTTTCAACCATGGTCAGCTTTCTCGTGGTTGCTGCTTCGCAGCTCCCGCTTATGCGGGTATGATCGGGGTTTAATTTGCCCAGCCAAGATAGTGGAAGTCACCCACCGATGCAAAACACCAAGCTCTTGCTGCCCAGCCTCACCCTCGTGGGTCTGTTCGCACTCGCCGGTTGCTCGTTTCCCGGGGTCTACAAAATCGACATCCAGCAGGGCAATGTCGTTACACAGGACATGATAGACCAGTTGAAGCCCGGAATGACCCAGCGGCAAGTGCGGTTTATCATGGGTAACCCGTTGATTACCGACACTTTCCATGCGGATCGCTGGGACTACCTGTACAGCATCCAGCCTGGCGGCCGCCAGCGCTACCAGGAGCGCATCAGCCTGATGTTCGACGGCAACGACCAGCTGATCGGCCTGGCCGGCGACTTCATGCCCGGCGTCAGCCGCGACCAGGAAATCCTCGGCGAAGGCGGCGATACCCGCGTCGTCGCCCCGCAGTCCCAGCAGCCTGCGGACGAGCCGGCCAAACCGGGCTCGCTGCTGGAGCAAATCCAGCAGGAAGTGGACGCCGCCCAGCCGATTCCGGTTCCCGTACCGGAGCCGCTCGAGCCGATGCCGCAGTAATAAGCCGATACGAAAAAGCCCCGCCAAGTGCGGGGCTTTTTTCATGGGCGAGGACTTACTCCTCGCCCGCCTTGGCTGCCGCCGCCTTGGCCGCGCGCTGCTTGCGCACCTCCTTGGGATCGGCGATCAGGGGTCGGTAGATTTCCACCCGCTCGCCCTCCTCCAGCACCCGATCCTCGGGCTTGGCCACCGCCTTGCCGAAGATGCCCAGCGGCGCGCTGGCCAGATCCAGCCCGGGAAAGTGCTGGTCCAGGCCGGAGCGCAGTGCCGCCTCGCGGACCGTGGTGCCGGCCGGCACACTCAGGCGCAGGAGTTTCTGGCGCTCGGCCAGGGCATAGACCACCTCGATGAAGATGTTCGGCTTATCCATGCAGCTGCTTGGCTCTCTGGCAGAAGGCATCGACCATGGTGTTGGCGGCCTGGGTGAACAGTGGGCCGAGGGTCGCCTTGACCAGCGGCCCGGCGTAATCGAAGGTCAGATCGAGGCTGATCTTGCAGGCCTTGTCGCCGAGCGCCTTGAACTCCCAGACGCCCTGCAGCTGGGAAAAGGGCCCCTCCAGCAGCTGCATCTCGATGGACTGCCCCGGCACCAGCCGATTGCGGGTCATGAAGCGCTGACTGATGTTGCCCTTGGCCACCGTGAGGCTGGCGCGCATCTCGGCCTCGCCGACCTCCAGCACCTCGGACGCCGCGCACCAGGGCAGGAACTGCGGATAGCTGGCCACGTCGTTGACCAGGTCGTAGAGGGCCTGCGCCGGGTAAGGCAGCAGGGCCGAGCGTTGGATGCGGGTACTCATCGGCCTTCTGGTTCCTGAACTGCTGCGCCGGCACGCCGGACGCTACGGAGCGCGCATTGTGCGCAATCCCCTGCAGTGCCTCAAGCACGCCTGTCGCCACGGCAGCGTCGACTCCCTATAATGCGCGCCCTATGGCTAAACAAAAGAAGCATCCCACCGGGACCATCGCGCTGAACAAGAAGGCGCTGCACGACTACTCCATCGAACAGAAGTTCGAGGCCGGCCTCGCCCTGTCCGGCTGGGAGGTGAAGAGCCTGCGCGCGGGCAAGGCCCAGCTGGTCGACAGCTACGTGCTGCTCAAGGACGGCGAGGCCTACCTGTTCGGTGCCCACATCACGCCGCTGAAGACCGCTAGCACCCACGTCATCGCCGACCCGACCCGCACGCGCAAGCTGCTGCTGCACAAGCGCGAGCTGGGCAAGCTGTTCGGCGCCGTGCAGCAGAAGGGCTACGCCTGCGTGGCGCTGGCGCTGTACTGGAAGAAGCACCTGATCAAGTGCGAGATCGCCCTGGCCAAGGGCAAAAAGGAATTCGACAAGCGCGCCACCGAGAAGGAGCGCGACTCCGACCGGGAAATCTCCCGCGCCATGCGCAACAAGGGCAAAGAGGATTGAGAAAAGGGCGGATATCCGCCCTTTTTCATGCCCGCTCGCCCTCCCCTACAACCCCTGGCGCCGCTGCGCCCGCTGCAGACGCAGGGTTTCCTGCTGCGCCTCGTCCAGCACTTCCTGCACGTAGTGGATGTGCCGCTGCGACAGCTCGCGGGCGTCCTCGGCGCGGCGCTCGATAATCGCCTCGAACAGCGCCCGATGCTGTTCGCGCAAGCGGTCACGGGTCTCCTCGCGCTGCAGATACATGCCGCCGATATTGGTCACCACGTTGTGCTTGAGCAGGTCGAACAGGCCGCGGATGGTGTGCAGCAGCACGGCGTTGTGGCTGGCCTCTGCGATGGCCAGGTGGAAACGCGCGTCGGCCGCACCCTCCTGCGCCCGGCTGGCCTTGCTGCCCGGCGCATAGCAGCGCTGCAGCTCGTCGAAGGCCGCACGCAGACGCTCGTGATCGAGCGGCGTGGCGCGCTGCGCCGCGTAGTAGGCACAGGAGCCCTCCAGGGTGTGGCGGAACTCCAGCAGGTCGCGCTGCGCGTCCGGGTTGCTGGCCAGCAGGTGCAGCAGGGGGTCGCTGAAGGTCGAGCCCAGCTCGGCCGCCACGTAGTTGCCGCCACCCTGGCGGCTGACCAGCAGCCCCTTGGCCACCAGCTTCTGGATCGCCTCGCGCAGCGACGGCCTGGACACGCCGAAGCGCTCGGCCAGCAGCCGCTCCGCCGGCAGCCGCTCGCCGGCCTTGAGCGTGCCCTCGAGGATCATGGTCTCCAGCCGCTCGACGATGTCGTCCGACAGGCGGCGCTGGCGCACCTGGCCCACTTCCATATTCCAACCTCACTGGTTTGACCACCCGCGCGGCTCTGCGCCAGCGCTTTCCGGGAAGCCTAAAGGCCTCGTCGGACGCGAGCAAGCACGGCCACTTCGACCAAAGTCGCAGACGCCGAAATTGACAGCCGCGAAGCCCTGCTCTTACCCTGACCCCGGCACTTTGTAAATTGGTATTACCAATTAAGCAAAGCCTACCAAACAATTCCAAGAATGCGCCGAGGTCATCCCAGATGCCGATCTTCCACCCACTGCCGCGCGCGGCAGGCCACTGAACGGAGTACCCACCATGTCCTCCGGACTGCTCGCCTTTCTCGCCTTCTCCCCCATCCTGCTCGCCGCGGTACTGCTGATCGGCCTGCGCTGGCCGGCCAAGCGCGCCATGCCGCTGGTCTACCTGCTCACCGCCGGCATCGCCCTGACCGTATGGGACATGAGCCTCAACCGCGTGCTCGCCTCGACCCTGCAGGGCCTGGTGATCACCGGCGGGGTGCTGTGGATCATCTTCGGCGCCATCCTGCTGCTGAATACCCTCAAGCACTCCGGCGGCATCACCGCGATCCGCGCCGGCTTCGCCACCGTCAGCCCGGATCGACGCATCCAGGCCATCATCATCGCCTGGCTGTTCGGCTGCTTCATCGAGGGCGCCTCGGGCTTCGGCACGCCGGCCGCCATCGCCGCGCCGCTGCTGGTGGCCCTGGGCTTCCCGGCGCTGGCCGCGGTGATCCTCGGCATGCTGGTGCAGAGCACGCCGGTGTCCTTCGGCGCGGTCGGCACGCCGATCATCGTCGGCATCAACACCGGTCTGGACAGCGCCGGCATCGGCGCCCAGTTGGCCGCCCAGGGATCCAGCTGGGAGGCCTTCCTGCAGCTGATCACCAGCCAGGTGGCGATCATCCACGCCACGGTCGGCAGCCTGATGCCGCTGATCATGGTGCTGATGCTGACCCGCTTCTTCGGCCGCGAGAAAAGCTGGAAGGCCGGCTTCGAGGTGCTGCCCTTCGCCCTCTTCGCCGGCCTGGCCTTCACCCTGCCCTACGCCGCCACCGGCGTGCTGCTCGGCCCGGAATTCCCCTCCCTGCTGGGCGGCCTGATCGGCCTGGCGATAGTCACCAGTGCCGCGCGGGTCGGTTTCCTGGTGCCGAAGAAGACCTGGGACTTCGCCCCAGCCAGCGAGTGGCCGAACGAGTGGCTGGGCAGCGTCGAGATGAAGCTGGACAGCCTCACCGTACGCCCGATGAGCACCCTGCGCGCCTGGCTGCCCTACGTGCTGGTCGGCGCCCTGCTGGTGATCAGCCGGGTGTTCCCGGAGATCGGCGGCGCGCTGAAATCCGTGGTGCTGGTGTTCCCCGACATCCTCGGCGAGGCCGGCATCAAGGCCGACTTCATGCCGCTGTACCTGCCCGGCGGCATCCTGGTCGCCGTGGTCGCCGCCACCTTCTTCCTGCACGGCATGAAGGCCCGCGAACTGGCCGCGGCGGTCAAGGAGTCCTCCAGCGTGCTGCTCGGCGCCGGCTTCGTGCTGCTGTTCACCGTGCCCATGGTGCGCATCCTGATCAACTCCGGGGTCAATGCCGCGGAGCTGGCCAGCATGCCGATCACCATGGCGCGCTACGTGGCCGACAGCGTCGGCGGCATCTATCCGCTGCTGGCGCCGAGCGTCGGTGCCCTCGGCGCCTTCATCGCCGGCTCCAACACGGTGAGCAACATGATGCTCAGCCAGTTCCAGTTCGGCGTGGCGCAGAACCTGGGCATCTCCGCGGCGCTGATAGTCGCCGTGCAGGCCATCGGCGCGGCGGCCGGCAACATGGTCGCCATCCACAACGTGGTGGCCGCCTCCGCCACCGTCGGCCTGCTCGGCCGCGAGGGCACCACCCTGCGCAAGACCGTCTGGCCGACCCTGTACTACGTGCTGTTCACCGGGCTGATCGCCCTGCTGGCGATCTACGCTCTGGGAATCAGCGATCCGCTGCTCGCCCGCTGAGCGCAACCCCGGCAGCCCCCCGCTCCGGCGGGGTGCTGGCCGTTCCAGACCCACGGGACCCGAACCATGATCATCTCTGCCTCCACCGACTACCGCGAAGCCGCCCGACGCAAGCTGCCGCCGTTCCTGTTCCACTACATCGACGGCGGCGCCTATGCCGAGCACACGCTGCGCCGCAACGTTGAGGATCTGGCCGGCATCGCCCTGCGCCAGCGCGTGCTGCGTAACATGACCGAACTGAGCCTGGCCACCGAGCTGTTCGGCGAACGACTGGCCATGCCGGTAGCCCTGGCCCCGGTCGGTCTGACCGGCATGTACGCGCGCCGCGGCGAGGTGCAGGCGGCCAGGGCGGCGGCGGCCAAGGGCATTCCCTTCACCCTGTCCACCGTCTCGGTCTGCCCGATCGAGGAAGTGGCACCGGCCATCGACCGGCCCATGTGGTTCCAGCTCTATGTGCTGAAGGACCGCGGCTTCATGCGCAACGCCCTGGAGCGCGCCAAGGCCGCCGGCGTCACCACCCTGGTGTTCACCGTCGACATGCCGGTGCCCGGCGCCCGCTACCGCGACGCCCACTCCGGCATGAGCGGGCCGAACGCGCCGCTGCGCCGCGTGCTGCAGGCCATGACCCACCCGGCCTGGGCCTGGGACGTGGGCCTGCTCGGCAAGCCCCACGACCTGGGCAACATCTCCGCCTACCGCGGCAACCCGACCGGCCTGGCCGACTACATCGGCTGGCTGGGGGCCAATTTCGATCCGTCGATCTCCTGGAAGGACCTGGAATGGATCCGCGACTTCTGGGACGGCCCGATGGTGATCAAGGGCATCCTCGACCCCGAGGACGCCCGCGACGCGGTGAAATTCGGTGCCGACGGCATCGTCGTGTCCAACCACGGCGGCCGCCAGCTCGACGGCGTGCTGTCCAGCGCCCGCGCCCTGCCGGCCATCGCCGACGCGGTGAAGGGTGAGCTGAAGATCCTGGTCGACTCCGGCATCCGCACCGGCCTGGACGTGGTGCGCATGCTCGCCCTCGGCGCCGACTGCGTGATGCTCGGCCGCGCCTTCGTCTACGCCCTGGCCGCCGCCGGCGGCGCCGGGGTGAGCAACCTGCTGGAGCTGTTCGACAAGGAGATGCGTGTCGCCATGACCCTCACCGGCGCACGCTCGATCGGCGAGATAGGCGCCGACTCGCTGGTGCGCGAACTGCGCCACGCCGCATCCTGACCTCGGAGCCGCCATGAGCCTGCCCGCCGCCTTCCTCGCCGCCGCCAACCGCCTGATCCCGGCCGAGCGACGCTTCGACGACCCGCTGTCGACCCTGGCCTTCGGCACCGACGCCAGCTTCTACCGGCTGATCCCCAAGCTGGTGGTCCGCGTGGAAAGCGAGCGGGAGGTGGTCGAGCTGCTCAAGCTGGCCGGCGCCCACCGCGTACCGGTGACCTTTCGCGCCGCCGGCACCAGCCTGTCCGGGCAGGCGATTTCCGACTCGGTGCTGATCGTGCTGGGCGACCACTGGAACGGCCGCGAGATCCGCGCGGGCGGCGCGCAGATCCGCCTGCAGCCGGGCGTGATCGGCGCGGCGGCGAATGCCGCGCTGGCGCCGCTGGGACGCAAGATCGGCCCGGACCCAGCCTCGATCAACGCGGCCAAGATCGGCGGCATAGTCGCCAACAACTCCAGCGGCATGTGCTGCGGCACCGCGCAAAACAGCTACCACACCCTGGCCGGCCTGCGCCTGGTGCTGGCCGACGGCACGCTGCTGGACACCGAGGACGAGGCCAGTGTCGCGGCCTTCCGCACCAGCCATGCCGAGCTGCTGGCGCAGCTGGCCGAACTGGGCCGGCAGACCCGCGCCAACACCGCGCTGGCCGAGAAGATCCGGCACAAGTACCGGCTGAAGAACACCACCGGCCTGTCGCTCAACGCGCTGGTCGACTTCGACGAGCCGCTGGACATCCTCAGCCACCTGATGGTCGGCTCGGAGGGCACCCTGGGCTTCATCAGCGCGGTGACCTATCACACGGTGCCGGAACACCCGCACAAGGCCAGCGCCCTGCTGGTGTTCCCCGACGTGGCCAGCTGCTGCCGCGCCGTGCCCGTGCTCAGGCAGCAGCCGGTGTCCGCCGTGGAGCTGCTCGACCGGCGCAGCCTGCGCTCGGTACAGGACAAGCCCGGCATGCCCGACTGGGTACGCACGCTGTCGGCCAACGCCTGCGCACTGCTGATCGAGTCGCGCGCCGCCAGCCAGTCGCTGCTGCACGAGCAGATCGAGCGGATCATGGCCGCCATCGCCGAATTCCCGCGGGAGAAGCAGGTCGACTTCAGCAGCGACCCGGCCGTGTACAACCAGCTATGGAAGATGCGCAAGGACACCTTCCCCGCCGTCGGCGCGGTGCGCGCCAGCGGCACCACGGTGATCATCGAGGACGTGACCTTCCCGGTCGAGGCCCTGGCCGACGGCGTGCTGCGCCTGCTGGAGCTGTTCGACCGTCACGGCTACGACGAGGCGATCATTTTCGGCCACGCTCTGGAGGGCAACCTGCACTTCGTCTTCACCCAGGGCTTCGACGACCCGGCCCAGGTGGCCCGCTACGACGCCTTCATGGGCGAGGTGGCGCAGCTGGTGGCAGTGGAGTTCGGCGGCGCGCTCAAGGCCGAGCACGGCACCGGGCGCAATATGGCGCCCTTCGTCGAACTGGAGTGGGGGCGCGAGGCCTACCAGCTGATGTGGGCCATCAAGCGCCTGCTCGACCCGCAGGGCATCCTCAACCCGGACGTGATCCTCTCCGAGGACCGCGAGCTGCACCTGAAGAACCTCAAGCCGCTGCCGGCCGCCGACGAGATCGTCGACAAGTGCATCGAGTGCGGCTTCTGCGAGCCGGTCTGCCCCTCGCGCGGCCTGACCCTGACGCCGCGCCAGCGCATCGTCATCTGGCGCGACATCCAGGCCAGGAAGCGTGCCGGCATCGACACCCGCGAACTGGAAGCCGCCTACCACTACCAGGGCGTGGACAGCTGCGCGGCCACAGGCCTGTGCGCCCAGCGCTGCCCGGTCGGCATCAACACCGGCGACCTGGTGCGCAAGCTGCGCGCCGGCGAGGCCCGCCACCCCGAGCGCGCGCGCTGGATGGCCGGGCACTTCGCCACCCTGCTGCAGGGCACGCGCCTGACCCTGCGCGCGGCCAACGGCGCCCGCCGCCTGCTCGGCGCGCCCCTGCTCAGCCGCGCCTCGCGCCTGCTGCACGACAAGGCCGGGCTGCCCCCGTGGACCCCGGCCATGCCCCAGGCCGCACAGCCGCTACGGCTGAGCGCGCCGCCCGCCGACCAGCGGCCGCGCGTGGTCTACCTGGCCGCCTGCGTCTCGCGCGTCATGGGCCCCGCGTTCGGCGATGCCGAGCAGATGCCGCTGATCGACAAGACCCGCGCCCTGCTGGAAAAAGCCGGCTACCAGGTAGTGTTTCCAGAGCGGCAGGACAGCCTCTGCTGCGGCCAGCCGTTCGCCTCCAAGGGCTACCCCGAGCAGGCCGCCGCCAAGCAGCAGGAGCTGTTGGACGCCCTGCTCAAGGCCAGCCGTGGCGGCCTCGACCCGATCTACTGCGACACCAGCCCCTGCACCCTGCGCCTAGTGCAGCAGGGCCTCGATCCGCGCCTGAAACTCTACGACCCGGTCAGGTTCATCCGCGAGCACCTGCTCGAGCGCCTCGAGTTCGTCCCCCAGGAGCAGCCGGTAGCCGTGCACGTGACCTGCTCCACCCAGCATCTGGGCGAGGCCGAGGGCCTGATCGAGATCGCCCGGCGCTGCGCCAGGGAGGTGGTGATTCCCGAGGGCATCCACTGCTGCGGCTTCGCCGGCGACAAGGGCTTCACCACGCCCGAGCTCAACGCGCACGCGCTGCGCTCGCTGAAAGCGGCGGTGCAGGGCTGCGCGGAAGGCATCTCCACCAGCCGCACCTGCGAGATCGGCCTGTCCAGCCACAGCGGCATCGACTACCACGGCCTGGTCTACCTGGTGGATCGGGTCACCCGCCCCCGCTGAACACCGGGGCCGGCAGCGCAAGGAGGCTGCAGGGCGCAGGCAGGACTCTCCCGGCCTGCCATACTGCCTGCAGCCACCACAGGAGAACCGCCATGCACCGCCTAGCCGTTCTGCTTCTCGCCGCCCTGTTCAGCCTGCCTGCCCTGGCCATGCACTGCCCGCAGGACATGGCCAAGATCGACCAACTGCTCAAGAGCGAGCCGCCGGCCGACCCCGAAGTGCTGGCCGAAGTGCAGCGCCTGCGCGCCGAAGGCGAGGAGCTGCACAAGGCCGGCAACCACAGCGAGTCGGTGCGGGTGCTGGAAGAGGCGCTGAACCTGCTGCAGGCCAGCGAGTAGCGCTTCAGGCCTCTTCGTCGAGCAGCGCCAGCGCCGTCTGCCGCAGCTGCTGCAGGTCCACCGGCTTGAGCAGGGTGGCGCGTGCGCCCTTGGCCCTGGCCTCGGCCAGCAGCTGCTCGTCCGCCGCGGCGCTGACCACCAACACCGGCACCTCGGCCAGGCGCGGCTCGCCGCGCATCCGCGCGAGCACTTCCAGGCCGCTGCCATCGGGCAGGTCGAGGTCGAGCAGCACCAGCGCCGGCGTCTGCTCGGTCAGGTGCAGCTGCGCCCGCTGCACCGAGGCCACCCCCTCGACCCGGGCCAGGTCGCGCAGTCCCTCCTGCAGCACCTTCAGGCAGGCCGGATGGTCCTCCACGCAGAGCACCTGCGCCAACGCCCGCGACGGCGCGGGCGCCGCGTCCTCATGCTGTTGCGCCTGCGCGGCCGGCTCCGCCGCGCTGGGCAGTTCGATCCAGAAACGACTGCCCAGGCCGGCATGGCTAGTGAAGCCCATCTCCCCGCCCATCAGCTCGGCCAGCTCACGGCACAGCACCAGGCCGATGCCGGTACCGGGGATGTTGGAGTTCTCCCGCCCCAGGCGCTGGAACGGCTGGAACAGCTGGGCCTGCTGCTCGTCGCTGAGGCCCTGGCCGGTGTCGTCCACCCACAGCCGCACGCCGCCGGGACGCACCTCGTAGCCCAGGCGGATCATGCCCCGCGGGCTGTTGTACTTGATCGCGTTGGACAGCAGATTGAGCAGCACCTGGCGCAAACGGCGCGGATCGGCCATGACGAACAGCGGCGGGTGCGCCTCGGCCAGCACCTGAAACTGCAGCTGGCGCTGCTGCACCTCGGGCTGAACCAGCTCGGCGCAACCGCGCAGCAACGGGCCTATCTCCACCGGCTGCAGTTGCAGCTGCTGCTGGCGGCTCTCGATGCTGGAGAGGTCGAGAATGTCGTCGACCAGCGAGGTCAGGTGGCGGCTGGCCTGGACGATCTCGCGCGCATACTCGGCCTCCTGCTGGCGCGCCTCCTGCCCCTGCGCCTCCAGCTCGATCAGCTGGGCGAAGCCGTGGATGGCGTTGAGCGGCGTGCGCAGCTCGTGGCTCATGCTCGACAGGAAGCGGCTCTTGGCCTGGCTGGCCGCCTGGGCCTCCAGGCTGGCGCGGCGCAGCTCCTCCTGCACCTGCTTCAGGCCACTGACGTCGACATGGGTACCGGCCGCGCGCACGGCACGGCCAAGCTGGTCGCGCTCGATCACCTTGCCGCGGCTGAGCAGCCAGACGTAGCGCCCCTGAGCGTCGGCATAACGGTATTCGGCCTCGAAGAAGTCTTCGCTGCTGTCCTCGGCCATGCTCAGGCGCAGGTGGCGCACTCGCGGCAGGTCGTCCGGGTGCACGCGCTGGTTGAACTCGGCGAAGGGCATGCTCTCGGCATGCAGGCCGAAGCGCCGCACGAAACGCTCGCTGACGCGGATGCTGAGGCTGGCCGCCTCCACCTCCCAGAGGCTCTCCGTAGTGCTCTCCAGCACCAGCTCGAGCGTGCGCTGCACCTGCAGCCGATTCTCCTCGCTGGCCTGCAGCTGCTCGCCGGCATGCTGCACCTCCACCGCCATCTCGGCCAGTTCGTGGATCGCCGTCGCCGGCGCCGCCGGGCGCCGCTCGCCCGCCCCGAGGCTGCGCATCATGCCGACTATGCCGCTGATGGGCTCGGCCAGTTCGTCGCTCAGGCGCTGCGAGCGCAGCCACATCCAGGAACCGAACAGCAGGTAGAAGAACACCAGGCCGGCGATCAGCAGATAGCCGATATTCAGGTACTGCTCGGCCAGGCGGTTGGTCTCGCGGAAGATGTCCGCCTCGTCCACCACCAGCAGCAGACGCCAGCCGGTCTGCGGGATCTCGCTCCAGGCCATCAGCTGATTACGCCCGCCGAGCTGCACCTCCTGCACCCCGTGTGGCCGCTCGGCCATGGCGGCCAGCAGCGGGCGCAGGCCCTGCTGGCGGTCCAACTTGAAGTCCGCCGGCTTGAGCACCTCGCGGCTGACCGCCTCGGCATAGGAGTAGCCGGTCAGCTCGCGCAGGCCGAAGTCCTGCTCGCCGGCCTCCGGCAGCGCCATGATGCCGTTGTCGCGCCCCACCAGCAGGGCATAGCCCTGCCAGGGCACCTGCAGGCTGCCGATCTCGGCGAGCATCTGGTCGACCGTGACATCCAGGCCGACTACCCCTTCGAGCACGTCGTCGCGATAAACCGGGGCAATCGCCGACATCATCCAGCCCTGTCCCGCCGGGTCCAGGTAGACCTCGGTCCACACCGGCTTGCGCTGCGGGTTGTGCTTGGCATCGGCCAGGTAATAGAAGTTGTACTGCGGGATGACCATGTCGTGCGGGTACTGCTGCAGCACATCGAAGTAGGGATAGATGCGGTTGTAGCTGTCCCAGCTGTTGAAGTAGACCGCCGCCACCAGCGGATCGGCCTGCTTGATCGAACGCATCAGCGGATCGACCCGCGACAGGCGCAGCGCCTTGTCACGGTCCTGGCGCTCGGGCGGCGTACTGGCGGAATAGAAGGAAGCGGCGCGGCCGTCGTCGCTGCGGCTGTAATAGACGCCCTGCGCGTTGCTGGCATGGCGCATGCGCTCCAGCTCGTCCGGCACGAAGCGGCGGTCGCCCAGAGCCTCGCCCAGGGCATCGCGCAGGATGCCGGCCTGCGCCTCGATGGCACGCAGCCGACCGTCGATCACCTGCCCTTCGCGGCGCACCGCGCTGTCCAGATCCTGCAGCGCACTGCTCTG
Source organism: Pseudomonadaceae bacterium (assembly GCA_033838285.1). Taxonomy (GTDB): domain Bacteria; phylum Pseudomonadota; class Gammaproteobacteria; order Pseudomonadales; family Pseudomonadaceae; genus Aquipseudomonas. The sequence continues at coordinate 1,116 of JAJLLC010000002.1, read as the reverse complement.
CAGGTATCCCACCTGGGCCTCGCGGATGGACTCGTTGGTGTACAGGTACACGCCGATCAGCACCGACTCCACCAGCACCAGGGGAATCAGCGCACTGTGCAGGAAGGCGCGCCAGATCCAGCGGCGCAAGGGCTTGAGCGATGCGAGCGGCATCCGGCGCTCCTCGATGTCTAACCTGGAGAGAATGGCACAAGGCCGGTGAACGGCCAGCATTCTACGGCCGATCGGTGGTCGACGCTGGGGAACCTTTGCCGTACACTGCGCGTCCAACCTCGCAAGACCCGTTCTGGGGCCGATTAGGATTCGACGCCGGTAACAAAACTTGAGGGGCATGCCGAGTAGGTGACAGTTCTCGTAAATCCGCTGCCACAACTTCATAGTTGCCAACGACGACAACTACGCTCTGGCCGCCTAAGGGCGCCAGCAGACCCTAGGGGATGCCTGTAAACCCGAAGATTTGGTCTGTCAGATAGAACAGGATCGCCGCCAAGCACGCTGCAGGTGTAACGGCTAAAACTTATGCAGCTCGCTCCAAGCACCCTGCCACTCGGGCGGCGCGGAGTTAACTCAGTAGAGATGGCTAAGCATGTAGAACCGATAGCGGAGAGCTGGCGGACGGGGGTTCAAATCCCCCCGGCTCCACCAATTCAACACTGAAACCCGTCTAGAACGCGGGTTTCAGGCCAGATTTGATGGCATTGGATTACTCACAGTCCGTCTGTGAATCCAAAAGGTATGCCATCATGTCCAAGCGCCAAAGCAAAACAGGTGTTCCGCACCTCGTCTATCAAGCCAAAACCGGCTTCCAGTACTACCTGACTTTCCCAAAGCATTTCGCAGCCAACCCCAAGCTGCCCGCGCAAATCCGGTGGGCGCTAAGTCACGACGAAGCCCTAGCCCGCGATCTCGCTAAGTACCTGAATGCTTCTTTCGAGCAGTTCCTTGCCAAGGCAACCGAGCACTACGTCGAGCTCTTTTCTGACCGCCTGCTGGTTGACCTCCAAAGGTTTCACCTTGCGGTAGCGGAAGCACTTAAATTCGCCGACCGAGTTTGGAAAGTCCGCCCGTCGCCCATGAAGCTCGCGAACCAAGACCTTTCGGTCGCCGACGCTCGCA
>JAJLLC010000001.1:0-63569 GCA_033838285.1 Pseudomonadaceae bacterium | reverse complement strand
TGGGCGCTGGACGAATACGGCTTCCGCGCCATCATCGCGCCGAGCTTCGCCGACATCTTCTACAACAACAGCTTCAAGAACGGCCTGTTGCCGATCGTGCTGAAAGAAGAGGAGGTGGACGAGCTGTTCCAGCAGGCCGAGGCGACCGAAGGCTACCAGCTGACCGTCGATCTGGCTGCGCAGACCGTTACCCGTCCGGACGGCAAGCAATACGGCTTCGAGGTCGATGCCTTCCGCAAGCACTGCCTGCTCAATGGTCTGGACGATATCGGTCTGACCCTGCAGGACGCCGAGGCGATCAAGGCCTTCGAATCTCGCCACCAGCAGAGCCAGCCTTGGTTGTTCGGCGCGATCAAGTAGTCTGTACGACAAGCAGGGTGAGGTTCGGTCTCATCCTGCGAAAAGATCCTCGCAATGGCGCCCTGACTGCTCGGCGCCATCTGGCAACGCAAAAAAGCCGAGGCTGGTGCCGAACGAAAAACCAGGTGGGCTCAGCCCATCGGTACGCCCTGCCTCGATGTGACCTCTTATAAGGAATAGGAAATGTCCAAACAGATTCTGGTTCTCCCCGGCGATGGCATCGGCCCGGAAATCATGGCCGAGGCGGTCAAGGTGCTGCAGCTGGCCAGTGACAAGTTCGATCTGGGCTTCGAGCTGAGCTATGACGAGCTGGGTGGTGCGGCCGTAGACAAGTACGGTGTGCCGCTGGCCGACGAGACGCTGGAGCGTGCCCGCGCCGCTGACGCCATTCTGCTGGGCGCGGTCGGCGGGCCCAAGTGGGACACCATCGATCCGGCCATCCGTCCGGAGCGTGGTCTGCTGAAGATCCGTTCCCAGTTGGGCCTGTTCGGCAACCTGCGTCCGGCGCTGCTCTATCCGCAGTTGGCCGATGCCTCGTCGCTCAAGCCCGAAATCGTCGCCGGTCTGGATATCCTGATCGTGCGCGAGCTGACCGGTGGCATCTACTTCGGCCAGCCGCGCGAGAGCAAGGTGCTGGAGAACGGCGAGCGCATGGCGTACGACACGCTGCCGTACAGCGAGAGCGAAATCCGCCGCATCGCCAAGGTCGGTTTCGACATGGCCATGGTGCGCAACAAGAAGCTCTGCTCGGTGGACAAGGCGAACGTGCTGGCTTCCAGTCAGCTGTGGCGCGCGGTCGTCGAGGAAGTCGCCAAGGACTACCCGGAAGTCGAACTCAGCCATATGTATGTCGATAACGCGGCCATGCAGCTGGTGCGCGCGCCGAAGCAGTTCGACGTAATCGTCACCGACAACATGTTCGGCGACATCCTGTCGGACGAGGCCTCCATGCTCACCGGCTCGATCGGCATGCTGCCGTCCGCCTCGCTGGACGCTGGCAACAAAGGCATGTACGAGCCGTGCCATGGCTCGGCACCGGACATCGCCGGCAAAGGTATCGCCAACCCGTTGGCGACCATTCTTTCCGTTTCGATGATGCTGCGTTACAGCTTCAACCAGGTGGCGGCGGCCGATGCCATCGAACAGGCGGTAAGCGATGTGCTCGATCAGGGCCTGCGTACTGGCGACATCTGGTCCGAAGGTTGTAACAAAGTCGGTACTCAGGCGATGGGTGATGCAGTAGTCGCGGCCCTCGCGAAGTTGTAATCTTTCGGCCCGCCTTAATCTGCGCGGGCCACTTTTTCTATAGGTGTAGTTGCGATGAAACGTGTAGGTCTGATCGGTTGGCGCGGTATGGTCGGTTCCGTGCTCATGCAGCGGATGCTGGAAGAGCGGGACTTCGACCTGATCGAGCCTGTGTTCTTCACCACCTCCAACGTTGGCGGCCAGGGCCCCGATATTGGCAAGGAAACCGCTGCGCTGAAGGACGCCTACAGCATCGACGAGCTGAAAGGTCTCGATGTGATCCTGACCTGCCAGGGCGGCGACTACACCAACGAAGTCTTCCCCAAGCTGCGCGAAGCCGGCTGGCAGGGCTACTGGATCGACGCCGCCTCGGCCCTGCGTATGCAGGACGACGCGGTGATCGTGCTCGACCCGGTGAACCGCCGCGTGATCGACCAGCAGCTGGATGCCGGGACCAAGAACTATATCGGCGGCAACTGCACTGTCAGCCTGGCGCTGATGGGGCTGGGTGGCCTGTTCGAGGCCGGCCTGGTGGAGTGGATGAGCGCCATGACTTATCAGGCGGCGTCCGGTGCCGGCGCGCAGAACATGCGCGAGCTGATCAAGCAGATGGGTGCCATCAATGCGGCGGTGGCCGACGACCTGCTCAATCCCGCCAGCGCCATTCTCGACATCGACCGCAAGGTGGCCGAAACCCAGCGTAGCGAGGCCTTTCCGGTCGACAATTTCGGCGTGCCACTGGCCGGCAGCCTGATCCCCTACATCGACAAGGAACTGCCCAACGGGCAGAGCCGCGAGGAGTGGAAGGGCCAGGCCGAGACCAACAAGATCCTCGGCCGGATCAAGAGCCCGATCCCGGTGGACGGCCTGTGCGTGCGCATCGGCGCCATGCGCTGCCACAGCCAGGCGCTGACCATCAAGCTGAACAAGGACGTGCCGATGGCCGACATCGAGGGCCTGATCAGCCAGCACAACCCCTGGGTCAAGCTGGTGCCGAACACCCGTGAGGCGAGCATCCGCGACCTCGGTCCGACCGCCGTCACCGGTACCCTGAGCGTACCGGTCGGCCGCCTGCGCAAGCTCAACATGGGCTCGCAGTACCTCGGCGCCTTCACCGTCGGCGACCAGCTGCTGTGGGGCGCAGCCGAGCCGCTGCGGCGCATGCTGCGCATCCTGCTGGAGCGCTGATCGCGCGTGTTGCGCCAGAGGGCCGGTCCATGACCGGCCCTTTTTATTTTCTGCGCCGTGCGGGTAGAGTGCCGGCCATTCGCTATTTCCAGAAGGCTTTCCGATGTCCAAGACCCTCGATATCGCCGTGATCGGCGCCACCGGTACCGTCGGCGAAACCCTGGTGCAGTTGCTGGAGGAGCGCGAGTTCCCGCTCGGCAGCCTGCATCTGTTGGCGGGCGGCGATTCCGCGGGGCAGTCCGTGCCTTTCCGCGGCAAGAACCTGCGGGTGCGCGAGCTGGACGGGTTCGACTTCAGCCAGGTGCGCCTGGCGTTCTTCGCCGCCGGCGAGGAGGTCAGCCGCCAGTACGCCGCCAAGGCCCAGGCGGCCGGCTGTTCGGTGATCGACCTGAGCGGCGCCCTGGAACAGGCGCTGCCGGTCGTTCCGGAGGCCAACGGCGAGGCGCTGGCTGGTGCCAGTGCGCCCTACCTACTGTCCAGCCCGGCGCCGGCCGCCACCGCCCTGGCTGCCGTGCTGGCACCACTGCGCGACCGGCTCGGCGTGCGCAAGATCACCCTGAATGCCGTTCTCGCCGTTTCCACCCAGGGGCGCGCCGGGGTCAGCGAGCTGGCGCGGCAGACCGCCGAGCTGCTCAACATGCGTCCGCTGGAGCCGCAGCTGTTCGACCGCCAAGTGGCGTTCAACCTGCTGGCCCGGGTCGGCGAGTTGGGCGAGGGCGGGCATGCTCGCCTCGAACTGCGCATCGCCCGCGAACTGAAGCGGGTGCTGGGTGTCGAGGGGCTGAGGGTCACGGTGGCCTGTGCCATGGCGCCGGTATTCTTTGGCGATAGCCTGCAGGTTTGCCTGGAAACGGCCAGGCCAGTGGACCTGGAGGAGGTCGCCGCGCTGCTGGAGCGGCAGGCGGGTATCGAGTTGGTGGAAGAGGGCGACTATCCCACCGTGGTCGGGGATGCGGTGGGCCAGGATGAGCTGTATGTTGGGCGCTTGCGCACTGGCCTGGATGATCAGACTGAGCTTAATTTGTGGATTGCGTCAGATAATGTGCGAAAAGGCTCTGCGCTCAATGCTGTGCAAATTGGCGAGTTGTTGATAAAACACTATCTGTAAAAGATACTTAGCCCCAAATTTGAAGAATTATTCTAGCTTGGCAATACTGGTTTGGTAGTTCGCTGGCGGGGAGTCGCCTCTGGGCGGGTGCAGGCAGCGCGCTTCAAAATCCTCTCGTTCAACGAGAAAAAAAGATAAAACAAGGGATTACGCTATGGTTCGGGTTCGCAAACTGGTGCTGGCAATTGCGGCTGCTTCCGCGCTGACCTCCGGTACGGCACATGCACTGGGACTGGGGGAGATCGATCTGCAGTCCTCTCTGAGCCAGCCGCTGGTAGCAGAAATCGAACTGCTCGAGGTGCGCGATCTGGCACCGAATGAAGTGATCCCCACTCTCGCCTCGCCGGAAGAGTTCAACAAGGCCGGCGTCGACCGTCAGTACTTCCTGACCGACCTCAAGTTCACTCCGGTCATCAAGCCCAACGGCAAGAGCGTGATTCGCATCACCTCCAGCAAGCCGGTGCGCGAGCCTTATCTGAACTTCCTCGTCGAAGTGCTCTGGCCCAATGGCCGCCTGTTGCGCGAATACACCCTGCTGCTGGATCCCCCGCTCTATAGCCCGACGCCGGTAACTGCCCCCGCTCCGCGCCTGCCGGTCGCTGCACAGGCTCCGGCTCCGCGTCCGGTAGCGCCGGTCGCCAGTGCGCCGGTTCGTCCGAGTGCTCCTGCCGCCCCCAGTGCCCCGACCGCCCCCAGCGCGCCGGCGAAGATCCAGGGCAACGAATATCGCACCAGCTCCAGCGACACCCTGTGGGAAATCGCGCAGAGCAGTCGCCAGAGCGGTAGCGTGCATCAGGCCATGCTGGCCATTCTCGACCTCAATCCGAATGCATTCATCGGTGGCAACATCAATCGCCTGAAAAGCGGTCAGGTCCTGCGCTTGCCCAACGACGAGCAGATCAAGAGCCGTAGTCAGGCCGAGGCGCTGGCCCAGGTCGCCGAGCAGAATGCCGCCTGGCGTGAAGGGCGTGCTCTGGCGGGTGCTTCGCGCCAGCTGGATGCCACCAAACGCGCATCGGCCGGCGCAGCACCGGCCAAGGCCGAGGCCAAGGACAGCCTGAAGCTGGTCTCCGCCGACAGTGGCAAGACCGCGGGCAGCGACAAGGGCAAGGCCGACAGCAAGGCACTCAGCGACCAGCTTGCGGTGACCAAGGAGAGTCTGGACTCCACTCGCCGTGAGAACGAGGAGCTCAAGGGGCGCATGACCGACCTGCAGAGCCAGTTGGACAAGCTGCAGCGCCTGATCGAGCTGAAGGACAACCAGCTGGCCAAGCTGCAGAGCGATCTTGCCCAGCAGAACAAGGCCGCAGTGCCTGCCCAGCCCCAGGCTCCCGCTGCCGAGGTAAAACCGGCCGAGTCCGCGCCGGCTCAGCCTGCTCCGCAAGCCAAGCCTGCCGATGCCAAGCCGGCGGAAAAGCCCGCGGTGACGGATTTCAACTACGAGGAACCGGTCAAGAAGCCGGAACCGGCCAAGCCGGCTGTCCAGGCTCCGGCTCCCAAACCGGCCCAGCCGGAGAAGCCGGTCAAGCCGGTGCAGGCCGCCAAGCCTGCGGCTCCGGCTCCGCAGCCCGAACCGCAGAGCATGGTCGACCAGTTGCTGAGCAACCCCATGCTGCTGGGCGCGGTGGGTGGCGGCGCGCTGTTGGTCCTGTTGATCGGTCTGATGGTGCTGTCGCGGCGCAATGCGATGAAGGAAGCCGAGCTGCAGAACAGCCTGGCCGCCGAGCAGGGCGACGACAGCTTCGCCAGTGACATGGATCTGCCGGACGACAGTTTCGCCGGCCTGGGTGGCGATGCCGGTGATGAAACTCAGGTGCGCGAGCTGGCCGAGGAGCGTGTCGCGCCGCAGACTGCCGATGCGCTGGGCGAAGCGGATATCTACATCGCCTATGGCAAGTTCGCCCAGGCGGCGGAGCTGCTGCAGAACGCGATCAACGATGAGCCGCATCGCAGCGACCTGCGTCTGAAACTGATGGAAGTCTGCGCGGAGCAGGGTGATCGCGCCGGCTTCGCCCGCCAGGAACAGGAGCTGCGCGAGATCGGTGGTGCAGCCGGTGCCGTCGACCAGCTCAAGGCCAAGTACCCGGCCATGGTCGCCGCGGCGGGTGGCCTTGCCGCCGGCGCCGCTGCAGCCGAGGAACTGGACAGCTTCAGCCTGGACGACCTGGCGCTGGACGAGCCGGTCGCCGGCGAGCCTGCCGCGGCTACCGACATGGACGATGCCTTCGACCTGAGCCTGGACGACCTCGATAGCGGTCTCGAAGCCCCGGCAGCGCCGGTCGCCGAGGCTTCCCTGGACGATCTGGAACTCGATGCCGGCCTGGATTTCGATGCCCCGGCAGAGCCGAGCAGTGCCGCGGGGGAGATGGACTTCGATCTGGATCTCAGCGGTGCCGAGACTGGCAGCGAGACGCTGTCGCTGGGCGACGAGCTGGCCGACTTCAGCCTGGACCTGGAAGCCGAGAGCAAGCCGAGCGAGGCTGCGGCCGAAGAGGACTTCATGCTGAGCCTTGACGATGAGCCCGCTGCGGCGAGCGAGGAGGGCGGGCTGGAGATGCCGACCGACTTCGATCTGTCCCTGGCCGACGAGGCACCTGCCGCTCCGGCCGCGGATGACTTCGCCGCTCAGCTGGATCAGGTCTCTGCCGAGCTGGACGAGCTGAGCGGTGGTCTGGCCGACGAGCTGCCGGCCGCACAGCCGGAAGCTTCCTCTAGCGAAACAGCAGGTCTGGATGTGGACGACGACTTCGACTTCCTCTCGGGTACCGACGAAACCGCCACCAAGCTGGATCTGGCGCGCGCCTATATCGACATGGGCGATAATGAAGGCGCTCGCGACATCCTCGACGAGGTCATCGCCGAGGGCAACGAGGGCCAGCAGCAGGAAGCGCGCGAGTTGATCGCCAAGCTGAGCTGATCCATGTCCGTAGCACCATCAACAGGGGCGGCCGAAATGGCCGCCCCTGGCGTTTGCAGAATCGCCCTCGGCATCGAATACAAGGGCGCCCGCTATCGTGGTTGGCAGCGTCAGGAGGACGGTGTGCCCTCGGTGCAGGCGGCGCTGGAGAAGGCGTTGTCGCAGGTCGCTGCCGAGCCGGTCGGTGTAGTCTGCGCCGGGCGCACCGATGCCGGGGTGCATGCCAGCGGCCAGGTGGTGCACTTCGATACCCGCGTCGAGCGTCCGCTCAAGGCCTGGATCATGGGCGGCAACGCCAACCTGCCGGCCGATATCAGCGTGACCTGGGCCAAGGTCATGCCGGCGGACTTCCATGCGCGCTTCAAGGCCTTCGCCCGGCGCTATCGCTACGTGATCTACAACGATCCGATCCGCCCGGCCCACCTCGCCGAGGAGGTCACCTGGAACCATCGTCCGCTGGATCCGGCGCGCATGCGCGAGGCTGCGCGGCTGCTGGTCGGCACCCACGACTTCACCTCGTTCCGTGCCGTGCAGTGCCAGGCCAAGTCGCCGGTGAAGACGGTGCACCACCTGGAAGTGATCGAGCACGGTCGCTTCATCGTCATCGACGTGCGCGCCAATGCCTTCCTCCATCACATGGTGCGCAATTTCGCCGGCGTGCTGATGAGCATAGGTGCCGGCGAGCGCGAACCGGCCTGGGTGGCGGAGGTGCTGGCGGCCCGTGACCGTCGCGCCGGAGGTGTGACGGCCCACCCCTATGGGCTGTATCTGGTGCAGGTGGAGTACCCGCAGGAGTTCGACTTGCCGCGGCGCTATCTGGGGCCACACTTCCTCTCCGCGTTGCCGCAAAGCTTCGGCTGAAACTGTTCCACGGCTTTGCTAACATCGATTCTCATTTTTCAGAAGGTGCCGTCACGTTGACTGCCGTTCGCGTCAAAATATGCGGAATCACCCGAGTCGAGGACGCTCTGGCCGCGGCTGCGGCAGGCGCCGACGCCATCGGCCTGGTGTTCTATGCCAGGAGCCCCAGGGCGGTTGGCATCGAGCAGGCGCAGGCGATCATCGCCGCCTTGCCGCCCTTCGTGACCACGGTCGGCCTGTTCGTCGACGCGAACCGTGACGAGCTGGCGCACATCCTCGCCAGCGTGCCGCTGGATCTCCTGCAGTTCCACGGCGACGAGACGCGGGAGCAGTGCGAGGGTTTCGGCCGGCCCTACATCAAGGCGCTGCGGGTCAAGGCCGGCGACGATATCGCCGCTCAGGTGCAGCGTTATCCGAGCGCTAGCGGAGTCTTGCTGGATACCTATGTCGAAGGCGTGCCCGGCGGAACCGGGGAGGCCTTCGACTGGTCGCTGGTGCCGCAGGACCTGAGCAAGCCGGTGATCCTGGCCGGTGGCCTGCGCCCCGACAACGTCGCCGCTGCCGTCGCGCAGGTACGCCCCTATGCGGTGGACGTGAGTGGTGGGGTGGAGGCGAGCAAGGGCATCAAGGATGCGCAGAAGATCGGTGCGTTCATTCGCGCGGCGTGTGGCGGTTGATGTGACGATGGCCGGATGCCTGCCGTCCATAAGCCATTGTGTCCCGGCCCGAGGATGGCGACAGCCGCCGACGGTCTGAATCAGATTCGCCCGGGCCACCGCAAGGCCCGCCGCAACAGCTACGGAGAGTAAGCATGAGCAACTGGCTGAGAGAAAAACTGATCCCCTCGATCATGCGTTCCGAGGTCAAGAAGAGCTCGGTGCCCGAGGGGCTCTGGCACAAGTGTCCGTCCTGCGATGCCGTGCTCTATCGCCCCGAGCTGGAAAAGACCCTCGACGTCTGCCCCAAGTGCAACCATCACATGCGCATCGACGCGCGCGCGCGCCTGGACCTGTTCCTCGACGAGGACGGCCGCGAGGAGCTGGGTGCCGAGCTGGAGCCGGTGGACCGTTTGAAGTTCCGCGACAGCAAGAAATACAAGGATCGCCTCGCCAGTGCGCAGAAGGCGACCGGCGAGAAGGATGCGCTGATCTCCATGAGCGGCCAGCTGCAGGGTATGCCCGTGGTGGCCTGCGCCTTCGAATTCAGCTTCATGGGCGGTTCGATGGGGGCCATCGTCGGCGAGCGCTTCGTGCGTGCCGCCAACGTGGCGCTGGAGAAGCGCTGCCCGCTGGTGTGCTTCGCCGCCTCGGGTGGCGCGCGCATGCAGGAGGCACTGATCTCGCTGATGCAGATGGCCAAGACCAGCGCCGTGCTGGCCCGTCTGCGCGAGGAGGGCATTCCCTTCGTTTCGGTGCTGACCGACCCGGTCTACGGCGGCGTTTCCGCCAGCCTGGCGATGCTCGGCGACGTGATAGTGGCCGAGCCGCGTGCGCTGATCGGCTTCGCCGGCCCGCGGGTGATCGAGCAGACCGTACGCGAGAAGCTGCCGGAAGGCTTCCAGCGTAGTGAGTTCCTCCTCGAGCATGGCGCCATCGACCTGATCATCCATCGCAAGGATCTGCGTCCGCGCCTGGCCAGCCTGCTGGCGCAGTTGCAGCACCTGCCCACCCCTGCGGCCACTGCATGAGTCGATCCCTCGCCGACTGGCTGAGCTACCTGGAGCAGCTGCACCCCAGCGCCATCGACATGGGCCTGGAGCGTTCGCGCGAGGTCACTCGCCGGCTCGGCCTGGGCAAGCCTGCGCCGCTGACGATCACCGTCACCGGCACTAACGGCAAGGGTTCCACCTGTGCCTTCCTGGCTTCCCTGCTGCGCCAGCAGGGCTTGCGGGTCGGTGTCTACAGTTCGCCGCACCTGCTGCGCTACAACGAGCGAGTCCAGCTCGACGGATGCGATGCCTCCGACGAGGAGCTGTGCACGGCTTTTGCCGCCGTCGAGGCGAGCCGCGGCGAGATTTCCCTGACCTATTTCGAGATGGGCACCCTGGCGGCCTTCTGGCTGTTCGAGCGCGCCGGGCTGGATGCCGTGGTGCTGGAGGTCGGCCTCGGCGGCCGGCTGGATGCCGTCAACCTGGTCGATGCCGATCTGGCGCTGGTCACCAGCATCGGCCTGGATCATGCCGAGTGGCTGGGCGACAGCCGCGAATCGGTGGCCTTCGAGAAGGCCGGCATTCTGCGCCAGGGCAAGCCGGCGCTGTGTGGCGACCTCGATCCGCCGCTGCCGCTGCTGCAGAAGGTCGCCGAGCTGGATTGCCCGCTGTTCCTGCGCGGGCGCGACTACGACCTGGCCATCGGCGAGCAGGCCTGGCACTGGCGTGGCCTGACCGCCGCCGGCCAGGTGCTGGAGCTGCACGAGCTGCCGCTGCTGGATCTGCCGATGGAGAACGCCGCGCTGGCCCTGCAGGCCTACGCCGCGCTCGATCTGCCCTGGCAGCCCGAGTCGCTGGCCAAGGCGCTGAGCACCACGCGAGTGGCCGGCCGCCTGGAGCGTCGCCAGCTGCGCTGGGCAGGCAAGCAGCTGCAGCTGCTGCTGGACGTCGGGCACAACCCCCATGCGGCCGAGTACCTGGCCACGCGCCTGGCGGCGCGCCCGATCAAGGGGCGGCGGCGGGCGGTATTCGGGCTGCTGGCCGACAAGGATCTGCCTGGCGTGCTGGCACCGCTGCAGCTGGAAGTACAGAGCTGGGCGGTGGCGCCGCTGGATTGCCCGCGTTCGCGCCCGGCCGGCGAGCTGGAGGCGGCCTTGCGCAACCTGGGGGCCGACGTGCGCGCCTGTGCCAGCGTTGCCGAGGCATTGCTGGTACAGTGTGGCCTGGCGAGCGAGGACGACGAGATTCTCGTGTTCGGATCTTTCTATTGCGTGGCCGAGGCCCTGGAGTGGCTTGGCCAACAGGCGGAGGCGGGCGATGGCAGTGCTGGATAAGGGGCTCAAGCAGCGGATAGTCGGCGCATTGGTGCTGGTGGCGCTGGCGGTGATCTTCCTGCCCATGCTGTTTTCCCGCGAGGACGAGCTGCGCCAGGTGGTGGTCGACGCCCCGGCCATGCCGGACAAGCCGAGCATGCCCGAGGTGACGCTGGAGCCGGTCAGCGTGCCCGAACCGGTGGCCGAGGAGGCCGTGCCGCCGGTGGAGCCGGTGCCGCAGTCGCCCAGCGAGCCGATTGCCACCCCGGTGCAGCCGGCCGTCGAGCCGCAGGCGCCAGTGCAGGCCGGCGCGTCCGAGGAGAAGCCGGCCAGTGGCCTGGATGCCAACAGCCTGCCGGTCAGCTGGTCGGTGCAGCTGGCCAGCCTGTCCAGTCGTGCCGGTGCCGAGAGGCTGCAGCAGACCCTGCGTAGCAAGGGCTACAACGCCTATATCCGTACATTCGACGGGATGAACCGGGTGTTCGTCGGGCCGGTGATCGAGCGTGCCGAGGCCGACCGCCTGCGCGACCAGCTCAACCGCCAGCAGAAGCTCAACGGATTCGTGGTGCGCTTCCACCCGGAGAACGGCTGACGCCCATATGGCGGACCCGGCTTACCCGCTCGGGCCCGCTCTGTTAAAATCCGCCGCCTTTCCCGTCTGTAGGCAGCACCGTGGCATTCACTTGGGTCGACTGGGCGATCGTTTCCGTCATCGCCATCTCCAGCCTGATCAGCCTGCGTCGTGGCTTCTTCAAGGAGGCCCTGTCGCTGCTGACCTGGATCATCGCCGGCGTGGTCGCCTGGATGTTCGGCGGCGCCCTGTCGCAGCACCTGACGGATTTCATCGAGACGCCTTCGATGCGCGTCATCGCCGCCTGCGTGATTCTCTTCGTGGTGACCCTGCTGGTCGGGGCGCTGATCAATTTCCTCATCGGTGAGCTGATCCGGGTAACCGGCCTGTCGGGCACCGATCGTTTTCTCGGCATGGTCTTCGGCGCGGCGCGCGGGGCCCTGCTGGTGGTGGTGCTGGTGGGGCTGGTGAGCCTGGCGCCGGTGCAGCAGGATCGCTGGTGGCAGCAGTCGAGCCTGTTGCCGCATTTCCTGATGGTGGCCGACTGGTCGAAGAATCTCATCCTCAGCCTGTCCAGCCAGTGGCTCGCCAGCGGCATCACGGAAACTCCCGAACTCCCGTCCTACGAGGGTCTCTTGCAGCCTAAACTGCCGTAAGAGCCCGGAACTAGCCTGATTCACTACACAGAGGTTGCGTCACATGTGCGGCATCGTCGGTATCGTCGGTAAGTCCAACGTCAATCAGTCCCTGTATGACGCCCTTACCGTGCTCCAGCATCGCGGCCAGGACGCTGCCGGCATCGTCACCAGCCATGGCGGGCGTCTGTTCCTGCGCAAGGACAACGGCCTGGTGCGCGATGTGTTCCAGCAACGCCACATGCAGCGCCTGGTGGGCAACGTCGGCATCGGCCACGTGCGCTATCCCACCGCCGGCAGCTCCAGCTCCGCCGAGGCGCAGCCGTTCTACGTCAACTCGCCGTATGGCATCACCCTGGCGCACAACGGCAACCTGACCAACGTCGAGCAGCTGTCGCGCGAGATCTACGAGTCCGACCTGCGCCACGTCAACACCAACTCCGACTCGGAGGTGCTGCTCAACGTGTTCGCCCACGAGCTGGCGGTGCGCGGCAAGCTGCAACCGACCGAGGAAGACGTGTTTGCCGCCGTCGCCGGCGTGCATGCCCGCTGCCGCGGCGGTTATGCGGTGGTGGCGATGATCACCGGCTACGGCGTGGTCGGCTTCCGCGACCCCCATGCGATTCGCCCGATCGTCTTCGGCCAGCGCCACACCGACGAGGGCGTGGAGTACATGATCGCCTCCGAGAGCGTCGCCCTCGATGTGCTCGGCTTCAGCCTGATCCGCGACCTGGCCCCGGGCGAGGCGGTCTACATCACCGAGGACGGCAAGCTGCATACCCGCCAGTGCGCCTCCAATCCGCAGTATTCGCCGTGCATCTTCGAGCACGTCTACCTGGCCCGCCCGGACTCGCTGATGGATGGCGTGTCGGTGTATAAGGCGCGCCTGCGCATGGGCGAGAAGCTGGCCGAGAAGATCCAGCGCGAGCGCCCGGATCACGACATCGACGTGGTCATCCCGATCCCGGATACCAGCCGCACCTCCGCCCTGGAGCTGGCCAACCAGCTGGGCGTGAAGTTCCGCGAGGGCTTCGTCAAGAACCGCTACATCGGCCGCACCTTCATCATGCCCGGCCAGGCCGCGCGCAAGAAGTCGGTACGCCAGAAGCTCAACGCCATCGACCTGGAGTTCCGCGGCAAGAACGTGATGCTGGTGGACGACTCCATCGTGCGTGGCACCACTTGCAAGCAGATCATCCAGATGGCCCGCGAGGCCGGCGCCAAGAAGGTCTACTTCTGCTCCGCGGCCCCGGCCGTGCGCTACCCGAACGTGTATGGCATCGACATGCCCAGCGCCCACGAGCTGATCGCCCACGGCCGCACCACCGAGGAAGTGGCCGAGCTGATCGGCGCCGACTGGCTGGTGTATCAGGACCTGGACGACCTGAAGGAAGCGGTCGGCGGCGGCAAGATCAAGATCGAGCATTTCGACTGCGCGGTGTTCGACGGCCAGTACGTCACCGGCGACGTCAACGAGGCCTACCTGAACAAGATCGAGCAGGCGCGCAACGACGCGGCCAAGGTCAAGGTGCACAGCGCCAGCGCCATCATCGATCTGCACAACGACTGAGGACGGCAGCATGAGTCTGGAGTGGGAAGCGGGGCGCCTGGACAGCGACCTCGAGGGCGTCGGCTTCGATACCCTGGCGGTGCGCGCTGGCCACCAGCGCACGCCGGAGGGTGAGCATGGCGAAGCCATGTTCCTCACCTCCAGCTATGTGTTCCGCAGCGCCGCCGACGCCGCCGCGCGCTTCGCCGGCGAGCAGCCGGGCAACGTCTACTCGCGCTACACCAACCCGACCGTGCGCGCCTTCGAGGAGCGCATCGCCGCGCTGGAAGGCGCCGAGCAGGCGGTGGCCACCGCTTCCGGCATGGCCGCCATTCTGGCCATCGTCATGAGCCTGTGCAGCGCCGGCGACCATGTGCTGGTGTCGCGCAGCGTGTTCGGCTCGACCATCAGCCTGTTCGAGAAGTACCTCAAGCGCTTCGGCATCGAAGTGGACTACCCGCCGCTGTCCGACCTGGACGCCTGGCAGGTGGCGTTCAGGCCCAACACCAAGCTGCTGTTCGTCGAGTCGCCGTCCAACCCGCTGGCCGAGCTGGTGGACATCGCCGCCCTGGCCGAGATCGCTCACGCCCGCGGCGCCCTGCTGGCGGTGGACAACTGCTTCTGCACCCCGGCCCTGCAGCAGCCGCTGGCGCTGGGTGCCGACATCGTCATGCACTCGGCGACCAAGTTCATCGATGGCCAGGGCCGCGGCCTGGGCGGCGTGGTGGCCGGGCGTCGCGCGCAGATGGAGCTGCTGGTCGGCTTCCTGCGCACCGCCGGACCGACCCTCAGCCCGTTCAACGCCTGGATGTTCCTCAAGGGCCTGGAGACGCTGCGCATCCGCATGCAGGCGCAGAGCGCCAGCGCCCTGGAACTGGCGCGTTGGCTGGAGAGCCAGCCGGGCATCGACAGGGTCTACTACGCCGGCCTGCCTAGCCATCCGCAGCACGAACTGGCCAAGCGTCAGCAGAGTGCCTTCGGCGCGGTGCTCAGCTTCGAGGTCAAGGGCGGCAAGGACGCGGCCTGGCGCTTCATCGACGCCACCCGGGTGGTCTCGATCACTACCAATCTGGGCGACACCAAGACCACCATCGCCCATCCGGCGACCACCTCCCACGGCCGCCTTTCGCCGCAGGAGCGTGCCAATGCCGGCATCCGCGACAACTTGGTGCGCGTCGCCGTGGGCCTGGAAGACCTGGCCGACCTCAAGGCCGACCTGGCCCGCGGCCTGGCCGCGCTCTGAACCCGGGCGCCCCGTTCCTGCCGCGAAGGGCAGGGGCGGGGCTCGCTGCGGGCCTTTCCTCGATCAGCAGCTAGTCTTGGGGAAACACCTCAGGCCAGGAGCTGCCCCATGAACCTCATTCTTTTCCTGATCATCGGTGCCATTGCCGGCTGGATCGCCGGCAAGTTGCTGCGCGGCGGCGGCTTCGGGCTGATCGGCAACCTGGTGGTGGGCATAGTCGGCGCGGTGATCGGCGGGCACCTGTTCAGCTACCTGGGCGTGTCCGCCGGTGGCGGGCTGATCGGCTCGCTGGTCACCGCGGTGATCGGCGCCCTGGTCCTGCTGTTCATCGTCGGCCTGATCAAGAAGGCCCGCTAGTCACGGCTTGCGCAGGTCGATGGCACCTGCACCGGGCTGCTCGAACAGGCGCTGGGGGTCGTTGCCCGGCAGGACCTGGCGACCCTCGTCGTTGTAGCCCATCACGCTGATGTCGCTGTACTTCTTGCCCGACAGCGAGGCCATCCCGGCGCGGTCGCGGACCACGGTCGGGCGCAGGAACACCATCAGGTTGCGCTTGACGTGGGTGTCCTTGGTCGAGCGGAACAGGCCGCCGATCAGCGGGATGTCGCCCAGCAGCGGCACCTTGGACACGGTGCTGGTGACGTCGTCCTGGATCAACCCGCCGAGCACTATGACCTGGCCGTCGTCGGCGAGGATCACGCTCTTGATCGAGCGCTTGTTGGTCACCAGGTCCACCGCCTGGGAGTTGACCCCGGCGCTGGGGGCGATGGAGGAGATCTCCTGCTCCACTTCCAGGCGCAGGGTGGCGCCGTCGTTGATGTGCGGCGTGACCTTCAGGGTCACGCCGATATCCTCGCGCTCGATGGTGGTGAAGGGGTTGTTCGCCCCGGAGGCGTCGGTGGTGTAGGAGCCGGTCTGGAAGGGCACGTTCTGCCCGACCAGGATCTCCGCTTCCTGGTTGTCCAGGGTCAGCAGGCTGGGCGTCGACAGCAGGTTGCTCTTGCTGTTGGAGGACAGGGCGGTGATCAGGGCGCCGAAGCTGTCGGTGCCGATGCCGATGATGGCGCCGTCCGGCAGGCTGGTGTTCTCGGGCAGTTCGCCATCCTGTATGGCCTGCAGCACGGTGCCGACCGACAGCCCCGTGCCGCTGAAATTGACTCCGCCGAGGCCGCCGGTGCCGCCGCGGGCATCCACCGCCCACTGTACGCCGAGGGCGTCGCTGATATCGCCGGAGAACTCGACGATGGCGGCCTCGACCATCACCTGGGCGCGCGGCACGTCGAGGTTGCGCACGATTTCCTCGAGGGTCGCCACCGTGTCGGGATCGGCCAGCAGCACCAGGGCGTTGAGGCTCTCGTCGGCACGGATGAGGATGTTCGACGGCTTGCCGCCGGTCGCTTCGCCGGTCTCCGAGGTCTTCAGGCCTTCGGCGACATCGCCGAGCGTCTCGGCCAGGCTCTTGGCGTCGCTGTGGCGCAGGCGGATGACCCGAGCGTTGGCCGAGCGGGTGCTGGGAATGTCCAGCGAGCGGGCCAGGTTGGCCAGGCGCTGGCGCGCGGCGGGCGGGCCGAGGAGGATCAGGCGGTTGGTGCGCGCGTCGGCGATCACCCGCGTGCCGGCGGCGTTCTTCTCGTTGCGCATCACCGCATTGTTCAGCGCCTCGGCGGCGTCCAGCACCCAGGCGTGCTGCAGGTCGACCACGCTGTAGTCGCCGCCGCCGCGGGCGTCGAGGTCGTCGATCAACTGGCGGATGCGCTCGATGTTGCCGCGCCGGTCGCTGATGATCAGCGCGTTGGCGGCGCTGACCGCGGCCAGGTGGCCGTTCTGCGGCACCAGCGGGCGGATCAGCGGAATCAACTCGTTGACCGCGGTGTGCTGCACCTGGATCAGCTCGGTCTGTATGTCGTCCGCTGCTCTGCGGCCGCTGTTGGCAGCGCTGCGCGCCTCGGCGATGGGGACGATGCGTGCCTGCCCGCCCTGGGTCAGGACGCTGAAGCCGTGGGTGCTCATCACCGAGAGGAACAGCTGGTAGACCTCCTCCAGGCCCAGCGGGGTCTTGGAGATCACCGTGACCTGGCCCTTGACCCGCGGGTCGATGACGAAGGTCTCGCCGGTGATGGCCGCCACCTGGTCGATGAACTCGCGGATGTCCGCATCCTTCATGTTGATCGTCCAGTTCTCCGCGCCCTGGCTGACGCCGGCCGGTTCGGCTGCCACGGCCATGGGTGGCTGGCACAGCAGGCAACCGGCGGTCAGCAGCAGGGCGAGGGGGAGGGGTTTCCACGACGGGCGGTTGCTGGGGCTCATGGGTTGTCTTCGGCTTCTGGTAATAGGTCGGGAGGCGACTGTTCGTCGGTGCCTTGCAGGCGTTGCTGGAGGGTGGCCATGCGCTCCTGCAGGGCCTGCACCTCGTCGCTTTGCAGCTGTTCCAGCTGCTGGGCATTGAAGGCCGGTGATGCGGCACGCGACGGCGAGCGGGACGCGGGGAAGCTCAGGCTTTCCCGCAGGCCGTTGCGTTCGAGGACCACGTGATCCGGATGGACGGCATGCAGGCGGGTGCTGGCGTTGACCTCGGCGCCGACCGCGATGCGCTTGGGCTGGGCCCCGGCGATCTGGATGATGGCGGCGGAGCGCTGGGCATCGGGGTGGACGAAGCTGGCCAGCAGGGTCAGTTGCTGGCGGGTCGGCGGTGCGGCCTGCTCGCCCGCCGCGGGCGAGGGGTTACCGAACAGCCGCTGCAGCTGCTCGGGCGACGATGGCTGGGGGGCGGAACCGGGCGCGGCTGTGCTCTGTTCGGCGGGCTGGCTGCGCAGCAGGCGCAGGTGCTCGACGCTCTGGCGAGTCAGGCTGAGGGTCATGCCGGCCACCAGCAGCAGGCATAGCGCGGTTACGCCATGCTGGCGCAGCCAGGTCGCGAGACGGCCAGTTGTCGCGCTCACTGCATGAGTCCCCCGGAGTCCTTGTTGTTATTGGTGCGCGCTCTGCCTGGCGCGGCCCGTTCTGTGCGGGCGGCAGCAACCTTAACCCAAGTCGCGGGCGGATGGCAGCGCCTGCGCGAGGATGCCCGCCTGTTGTCGAGCGGAAGCGTGAAATATTTCGAAACTTGCCAGGGGCGAATCGCTATCATCCTGCGTCACGTGCTTCCCATTCGAATAAAAATAAGCCTGAGGGATCACCGCAATGGACGAGCCCAAGCCTGCCCACGGCGGCCTAGTGCGGGACGAGCTGCTGGCGCTGCTGAACCGCTGCGAGCATTTTCCCCTGACCCTGCTGCTGGCCCCGGCGGGCTCCGGCAAGTCGACCCTGCTGGCGCACTGGCGTGGCGCGCGGCCTGCGCGGACTGTAGTGCACTACCCGCTGCAGGCGCGTGACAACGATCCTGCCCGTTTCCTCCGTCATCTGGCCGAGAGCATCCGCGCCCGGGTCGAGGACTTCGACCTGTCCTGGTTCAACCCCTTCGCCGCCGAGATGCACCAGGCCCCCGAGGTGCTCGGCGAGTACCTGGCCGATGCGCTCAACCGTATCGAGAGCCGTCTCTATATCGTCCTCGACGACTTCCAGTGCATCGACCAGCCGATCATCCTCGATGTGCTGTCGAGCACGCTCGAGCGTCTCGCCGGCGAGGCCCGGGTGATACTGGCCGGGCGCAACCATCCGGGCTTCTCCCTCAGCCGGCTGAAGCTGGAGAACAAGCTGCTGTGCCTGGACCAGCACGACCTGCGCCTGACGCCGGAGCTGATCCAGCGCCTCAATGCCCATCTCGACGGCCCCGAGCTGAGCCCCGCCTATGTCGGCAGCCTGATGGCCATGACCGAGGGCTGGATGGCCGGGGTGAAGATGGCGCTGCTGGCCCATGCGCGCTTCGGCACCGAGGCGCTGCGGCGGTTTGGCGGCGGCCATCCGGAGATAGTCGACTACTTCGGCCATGTGGTGCTGAAGAAGCTGTCGCCGCAGTTGCACGACTTCCTCCTGTGCAGCGCCATCTTCGAGCGCTTCGACGGCGCCCTGTGCGACCAGGTGCTGGAGCGCAGCGGCTCGGCCCTGTTGCTGGAGGAGCTGGCCGCGCGCGAGCTGTTCATGCTGCCGGTGCCCGAATACCCGGGCTTCTATCGCTACCATGCCTTGCTCCAGGACTTCCTGGCCAAGCGCCTGGCCATGCACCGGCCGCAGCGGGTGCCCGAGCTGCATCGGCGCGCCGCCCACTGGTTCGCCGAGCGCGGCGAGGCGGAGCTGAGCCTGCAGCATGCCCAGCGCTGCGAGGACCGGGCATTCTTCCTCGCGCGCCTGGAGGAGGCCTGCGAGCAGTGGATCCGCAGCGGCCACTACGCCGAAGCGCTGAAGTGGCTGGAGCCGTTGGACGAGTCGGAGTTCTCTGCCCGGCCCCGGCTGCTGGTGCCCATGACCTATGCCCTGACCCTGTCTCGGCGCTTCCACCAGGCCCGCTACTGCCTGGACGAGCTGGTCGCGCGCTGTGCCGACCGCCCCGGTCTGGAGGCGCCGACGCGCCAGCTGCTGGCGCTCAATCTCGAGCTGTTTCAGCACGACCTGGCCTTCGACCCCGGCGAGCGCTGGGCGCAACTGCTCGGCGCCGGCCTGTCCTCGGACATTCGTGCCCTGACCCTGTGCATCCTCGCCTATCACCATCTGATGCATGGCCGCCTGGAGCAGTCGATCCAGCTCGCCCTGGAGTCCAAGGCGCTGCTGGCGCAGACCGGGCAGTTGTTCCTGGAGAGCTATGCCGACCTGATCATCGCCCTGTGCAACCGCAACGCCGGGCGCGCCACCAGCGCGCGCAAGGACGTCTGTCAGGACTACCTGCGCACCGAGCGCTCCTCGCCGGCCTGGGTCAATCGGGCCACCGCCATGGTGGTGGCCCTGTACGAGCAGAACCAGCTGGGCGCCGCCCAGCAGCTGTGCGAGGACCTGCTGGCGATGGTCAACTCCTCCTCGGCCACCGAGACCATCGCCACCGTGCACATCACCCTGTCGCGCCTGCTCTACCGGCGCCAGTCCCAGGGCCGTGCCGGACGCCTGCTGGAGCAGCTGTCGCGCATCCTGCAGCTGGGCAGCTACGCGCGCTTCTCCAGCCAGGTGGCCCAGGAGAGCATGCGCCAGGCCTATCTGGACGGGCGCCCGGCGGCGCTGGATGCGCTGGCCCAGCGCCTGGGCATCGAGGAGCGCCTGGCCGCGGGGGAGTGGGAGCGGGTTCGGCCCTACGACGAGTGCTGGGAGCGCTACGGCCTGGCCGCCGTGTACTGGCTGGCCATGCGCGGTGCCCAGGGCCGTGCCTGCCGCATCCTCAAGGTGCTGGCGCAGTCGCTGCAGCAGAGCGAGATGAAGGCCCGCGCCCTGGTGGTGGAGGCCAACCTGCTGGTACTGAGCGCCGGGCAACAGGAGCGCGCCGAGCAGGAGCAGGCCGTTCTGCAGCTGGTGGAGCATTTCGGCATCGTCAACATCAACCGCTCGGTATTCGACGAGGCCCCCGGGTTCGCCGAGCAGGTCTTCGCCCTGCTGCAGTCGGGGCGGCTGCAGGTGCCGGACAGCTATCGCGAGACCTATGCCGAATTCCTCTTCAGCGAGAGCCAGGCCCCGGTCGCCACGCCGGACGACCTGCTGGCCCAGCTGACCGACAAGGAGGCGCAGATCTTCGACTGCCTGCTGCGCGGCCTGTCCAACAGCGACATCAGCGCCAGCCTCGGCATCGCCCTGTCCACCACCAAGTGGCACCTGAAGAACATCTACTCCAAGCTCAACCTGGCCAACCGCACCGAGGCCATCCTGGCCATGCAGGCGCGCGGCCAATGAGCCCCACCCCCTCCTGCGGAAGGGGTGAGTACGCGCGCCCAGTGCCTAATCTCCCGCCTGCCGGAAATCCCGGCGCCATTACAAGAACAACGGGAGATAAGTCATGTCTGTTTGGGTCACATGGCCGAGCTTGGTCAAGTTCGGCACCCTGGGCATCTACGCCGGCCTGATCACGCTCGCGCTCGAGCGCGACGTGCTGTTCAAGAACAACCTGTTCGACGTCGACAACCTGCCCGCCGCCAACGCCGACATCGTCTGCGACGCGCGCAGCCAGGTGGCGCGTACCGAGGACGGTACCTGTAACATCCTCGCCAACCCGGCCGAGGGCTCGGTCTACCGGCGCTTCGGGCGCAATGTCGACCCCAGTGTGACCCATGGCGAGACGGAGGCTGACAGCCTGCTCAGCCCCAACCCGCGGGAAGTCAGCAATGTGCTGATGGCCCGCGACGAGTTCAAGCCGGCGCCCAGCCTCAACTTCATCGCCGCCTCCTGGATCCAGTTCATGGTCCACGACTGGGTCGATCACGGCCCCAACGCCGAGGGCGACCCGATCCAGGTGCCGCTGCCGGCCGGCGACGCGCTCGGCTCTGGCAATCTCTCCGTACGCCGCACCCAGCCCGACCCGACCCGTACCGCCGCCGAAGCCGGCAAGCCGCAGACCTTTCGCAACCACAACACCCACTGGTGGGATGGCTCGCAGATCTACGGCAGCAGCAAGGCAACCAACGACGAGGTGCGTGCCTTCGTCGATGGCAAGCTGAAGATCAATGCCGACGGCACCCTGCCGACCGATTTCCTCAGCGGCAAGCCGATCACCGGCTTCAACGAGAACTGGTGGGTCGGCCTGAGCATGCTGCACCAGCTGTTCACCAAGGAGCACAACGCCATCGCCGCGATGCTCAAGCAGAAGTACCCGGACAAGGACGACCAGTGGCTGTACGACCGGGCGCGCCTGGTCAACTCGGCGCTGATGGCCAAGATCCACACCGTGGAATGGACCCCGGCGGTGATCGCCAACCCGGTCACCGAGCGCGCCATGTACGCCAACTGGTGGGGCTTGCTGGGCGCAGGCCCGGAGCGCGACAAGTACCAGGAAGAGGCGCGCATGCTGCAGGAGGACCTGGCCAGCTCCAACTCCTTCGTCCTGCGCATCCTCGGCATCGACGGCAGCCAGGCCGGCAGCTCGGCCATCGACCACGCCCTGGCCGGCATCGTCGGTTCGACCAACCCGAACAACTATGGCGTGCCCTACACCCTGACCGAGGAGTTCGTCGCGGTGTACCGCATGCACCCGCTGATGCGCGACCAGGTCGACGTCTACGACATCGGCTCCAACATCGTCTCGCGCAGCGTACTGCTGCAGGACACCCGCGACGGCGATGCCGAGGACCTGCTCGATGACGAGAGCGCCGAGCGTCTGTGGTACTCCTTCGGCATCACCAACCCGGGCTCGCTGACCCTCAACAACTACCCGAACTTCCTGCGCAACCTGTCGATTCCGCTGGTCGGCAACATCGACCTGGCGACCATCGACGTGCTGCGTGACCGCGAGCGCGGCGTACCCCGCTACAACGAGTTCCGCCGCGAGATCGGCCTCAATCCGATCACCAAGTTCGAGGACCTGACCACCGATCCGGCCACCCTGGCCAACCTCAAGCGCATCTACGGCAACGACATCGAGAAGATCGACACCCTGGTCGGCATGCTGGCCGAGACCGTGCGTCCGGATGGCTTCGCCTTCGGCGAGACGGCCTTCCAGATCTTCATCATGAACGCCTCGCGCCGCCTGATGACCGACCGCTTCTACACCAAGGACTACCGCCCGGAGATCTACACCGCCGAGGGTCTGGCCTGGGTCGAAAACACCACCATGGTCGACGTGCTCAAACGCCACAATCCGGATCTGGTCGACAGCCTGGTCGGCGTCGAGAACGCCTTCAAGCCCTGGGGCCTGAACATCCCGGCCGACTACGAGAGCTGGCCGGGCAAGGCCAAGCAGGACAACCTGTGGGTCAACGGCGCCCTGCGCAGCCAGTACGCCGAAGGCCAGCTGCCGAGCATCCCGCCGGTGGACGTCGGCGGTCTGATCAGCTCGGTGCTGTGGAAGAAGGTGCAGGAGCGCAGCGACGTGGCGCCGGCCGGTCACGAGAAGGCCATGCACCCGCATGGGGTGATGGCCAAGGTCAAGTTCACCGCCGTGCCGGGCCACCCCTATACCGGCCTGTTCCAGGGCGCCGACAACGGCCTGCTGCGCCTCTCGGTGGCCGGCGACCCGGCCAGCAACGGCTTCCAGCCGGGCCTGGCGTGGAAGGCCTTCGTCGACGGCAAGCCGTCGCAGAACGTCTCGGCGCTCTACAGCCTGAGCGGGCAGGGTGGCAACCACAACTTCTTCGCCAACGAGCTGTCGCAGTTCGTCCTGCCGGAGGCCAACGATACCCTGGGTACCACCCTGCTGTTCTCGCTGGTCAGCCTCAAGCCGACCCTGCTGCGCGTGGACGACATGGCCGAAGTGACCCAGACCGGCGAGGTCGTGGCTTCGGTCAAGGCACCGACGCAGATCTACTTCGTGCCCAAGCCGGAGCTGCGCAACCTGTTCTCCACCGCGCCGCACGACTTCCGCGAGGATCTGGCGACCCTGGCCGCCGGCACCAAGCTGTACGACGTCTATGCCACCTCGATGGCGATCAAGACCTCGATCATCCCGTCCATCAGCCGCAACTATGCCCAGCAGCGGCGCAACAGCGCGGTGAAGATCGGCGAGCTGGAGCTGACCTCGCCGCTGATCGCCTCGGCCTTCGGCGACAGCGGGGTGTTCTTCAAGCACCAGCGCCACGAAGACCAGTAACAGCTGCGTGTTAGAAAAGAGCCCCGGCCCGTGCCGGGGCTCTTTTTTGCGTGGCGGGGATGCGAAATCGACACTGCAGATTTCGTGGAAATCCGTTAATTTGGCGCCTCGGACCGCCAATCAGAACAACAAGAGCGACAGAGAAGGACTTTCTGTTCCAGGAGCAGGCCCGCATGTCCAGCGATATCCATACCGCCCTGGCGGCCCCGGTGGCACAGCCGATGCGGTCGCTACCCTTCGCCTTCGCCAAGCGTCACGGCGTGCTGTTGCGCGAGCAGGGCCTGCAGCTGCGCCGCGGCGCCAGTCTGACCGCCGTGCAGGAGGCCCAGCGCTTCGCCGGCCGCGTGCTGCCGCTGCACTGGCTGGCGCCCGAGGCCTTCGAGCAGGAGCTGGCCCTGGCCTACCAGCGCGACTCCTCCGAGGTGCGGCAGATGGCCGAGGGCCTCGGTGCCGAACTCGACCTGGCCAGCCTGGCCGAACTCACCCCCGAATCCGGCGACCTGCTGGAGCAGGAGGACGACGCGCCGATCATCCGCCTGATCAACGCCATCCTCAGCGAGGCGATCAAGGCCGGCGCCTCCGACATCCACCTGGAAACCTTCGAGAAACGCCTGGTCGTGCGCTTTCGCGTCGACGGCATCCTCCGCGAAGTGATAGAGCCGCGCCGCGAACTGGCGGCGCTGCTGGTCTCGCGGGTGAAGGTCATGGCGCGCCTGGACATCGCCGAGAAGCGCGTGCCGCAGGACGGGCGCATCTCGCTCAAGGTCGGCGGCCGCGAGGTCGACATCCGCGTATCCACCCTGCCTTCCGCCAACGGCGAGCGGGTGGTGCTGCGTCTGCTCGACAAGCAGGCCGGGCGTCTGTCCCTCACGCACCTGGGCATGAGCGAGCGCGACCGCCGCCTGCTCGACGAGAACCTGCGCAAGCCGCACGGCATCATCCTGGTCACCGGCCCCACCGGCTCGGGCAAGACCACCACCCTGTACGCCGGCCTGGTCACCCTCAACGACCGCTCGCGCAATATCCTCACGGTGGAAGACCCGATCGAGTACTACCTGGAAGGCATCGGCCAGACCCAGGTCAACCCGCGGGTGGACATGACCTTCGCCCGCGGCCTGCGCGCCATCCTGCGCCAGGACCCGGACGTGGTGATGGTCGGCGAGATCCGCGACCAGGAGACCGCCGACATCGCCGTGCAGGCCTCGCTCACCGGTCACCTGGTGCTCTCGACCCTGCACACCAACAGCGCCGTCGGCGCCGTCACCCGCCTGGTGGACATGGGCGTCGAGCCCTTCCTGCTGTCTTCTTCCCTGCTCGGCGTGCTGGCCCAGCGCCTGGTGCGCGTGCTCTGCGTGCACTGTCGCGAGGCACGGCCGGCCGATGCGGCCGAGTGCGGCCTGCTCGGTCTCGACCCGCACAGCCAGCCGCTGATCTATCACGCCAAGGGCTGCCCGGAGTGCCACCAGCAGGGCTACCGCGGCCGCACCGGCATCTACGAGCTGGTGATTTTCGACGACCAGATGCGCACCCTGGTGCACAACGGCGTCGGCGAGCAGGAGCTGCTGCGCCACGCCCGCAGCCTCGGCCCGAGCATCCGTGACGACGGCCGGCGCAAGGTGCTGGAAGGGGTGACCAGCCTGGAAGAAGTGTTGCGCGTGACCCGGGAAGACTGATGGCCGCCTTCGAATACATCGCCCTGGACCCCAAGGGCCGCCAGCAGAAGGGCGTTCTGGAGGGCGACAGCGCCCGCCAGGTGCGCCAGCTGCTGCGCGACAAACAGTTGTCGCCGCTGCAGGTCGAGCCGGTACAGCGCAGGGAGCAGGCCGAGGGTGGTGGCTTCAGCCTGCGCCGCGGCCTGTCGGCCCGCGACCTGGCGCTGGTCACCCGCCAGCTGGCGACCCTGATCGGCGCCGCGCTGCCCATCGAGGAGGCGCTGCGTGCCGCCGCCGCGCAGTCGCGCCAGCCGCGCATCCAGTCGATGCTGCTGGCGGTGCGCGGCAAGGTGCTCGAGGGCCACAGCCTGGCCAAGGCCCTGGCTGCCTACCCGGCGGCCTTCCCAGAGCTGTACCGCGCCACGGTGGCGGCCGGCGAGCATGCGGGGCACCTGGCGCCGGTGCTGGAGCAGCTGGCCGACTACACCGAGCAGCGCCAGCAGTCGCGGCAGAAGATCCAGATGGCGCTGCTCTACCCGGTGATCCTGATGCTCGCCTCGCTGGGCATCGTCGGCTTCCTGCTCGGTTACGTGGTGCCGGACGTGGTGCGGGTGTTCGTCGACTCGGGGCAGACCCTGCCGGCGCTGACTCGCGGGCTGATTTTCCTCAGCGAGCTGGTCAAGGCCTGGGGCGCTCTGGCCATCGTCCTGGCGGTGCTCGGCGTGATCGCCTTTCGCCGCGCCTTGCGCAACGAGGATCTGCGCCGGCGCTGGCATGCCTTCCTGCTGCGCGTGCCGCTGGTCGGTGGGCTGATCGCCGCCACCGAGACGGCGCGCTTCGCCTCGACCCTGGCCATCCTGGTGCGCAGTGGCGTGCCGCTGGTGGAGGCGCTGGCCATCGGCGCCGAGGTGGTGTCCAACCTGATTATCCGCAGCGACGTGGCCAATGCCACCCAGCGCGTGCGCGAGGGCGGCAGCCTGTCGCGCGCGCTGGAGGCCAGCCGGCAGTTTCCGCCGATGATGCTGCACATGATCGCCAGTGGCGAGCGCTCCGGCGAGCTGGACCAGATGCTGGCGCGCACGGCGCGCAACCAGGAGAACGACCTGGCGGCCACCATCGGCCTGCTGGTGGGGCTGTTCGAGCCGTTCATGCTGATCTTCATGGGCGCAGTGGTGCTGGTGATCGTGCTGGCCATCCTGCTGCCGATTCTTTCTCTGAACCAACTGGTGGGTTGATAGCGATGTACAAACAGAAAGGCTTCACGCTGATCGAGATCATGGTGGTGGTGGTCATCCTCGGCATCCTCGCCGCCCTGGTGGTGCCGCAGGTGATGGGCCGGCCGGACCAGGCCAAGGTCACCGCAGCGCAGAACGACATCCGCGCCATCGGCGCCGCGCTGGACATGTACAAGCTGGACAACCAGAACTACCCGAGCACCCAGCAGGGCCTGGAGGCCCTGGTGAAGAAGCCCAGCGGCAACCCGGCGGCGAAGAACTGGAACGCCGAGGGCTACCTGAAGAAGCTGCCGGTCGATCCCTGGGGCAACCCGTACCTGTACCTGTCGCCGGGCACCCGCGGCAAGGTCGACCTGTACAGCCTCGGTGCCGATGGCCAGGAAGGCGGCGACGGCAGCGACGCCGATATCGGCAACTGGGATCTCTGATCCTCGATGCGGGGCGCACGCGGCTTCACCCTGATCGAGCTGCTGGTGGTGCTGGTGCTGCTCGGCGTGCTCACCGGCCTGGCCGTGCTCGGCAGCGGCCTGGCCCGCAGCCCGGTGCGCGAGCTGAATGGCGAAGCCGAGCGCCTGGCCCTGCTGATGCGGGTGCTGCTGGACGAGGCGGTGCTGGACAACCGCGAGTACGGCCTGCGTTTCGAACGCAATGCCTATCAGGTGCTGCGCTACGAGCCGCGCCAGGCGCGCTGGGAGGCGCAGGGGCGAGCGCCGCACGAGCTGCCCGAGTGGATCGAGCTGCGCATCGAAGTGGAGGAGCAGCAGTTGTTCCTCCCGCCGGGCGCGCGCACTGTCGCCAAGCCTGCGGGCAAGTCCCTGCAGCCGCAGCTGTTGATCCTCTCCAGCGGCGAGCTGACGCCTTTCCGCCTGCACATGGGCGGCAGCGGGCGCGACATGCCCGGCCTGGTGCTGCACAGCGACGGTTTCGCCGAGCCTCGGGTTGAGCCGGACAAGCCCGGAGGGCGTGCCGGATGAGCCGAGCGCGAGGCTTCACCCTGCTGGAGGTACTGGTGGCCCTGGCGATCTTCGCCGTGGTCGCCGCCAGCGTGCTCGGTGCCAGTGCCCGTTCGCTGCAGACCGCCGCGCGCCTGGAGGACAAGACCTTCGCCACCTGGCTGGCGGACAACCGCCTGCAGCAGATGCAGCTGGCGGATGTGCCGCCGCAAGAAGGCCGCGAGCAGGGCGAGGAAACCTACGCCGGCAGGCGCTGGCTGTGGCAGAGCGAGGTGAATGCGACCAGCGAGCCGGGCATGCTGCGCCTGACGGTGCGCGTGGCGCCGCGCCCCGAGCGCGGTCTGGCGGGCAAGCTGGAAGACCACGCGCTGGTGACCCTGAGCGGTTTCGTCGGGGTCGAGCCATGAGGCAGCGTGGCTTCACCCTGCTGGAAGTGCTGATCGCCATCGCCATCTTCGCCGTGCTGGCCATGGCCACCTACCGCATGCTCGACAGCGTGCTGCGCAGCGATGCCGTGCAGCGCGAGCAGGAGCGGCGCCTGCGCGAGCTGACCCGGGCCATGGCCGCCTTCGAGCGCGACCTGCTGCAGGTGCGTCTGCGCCCGGTACGCGACGGCCTCGGCGACCCGCTGCCGGCCATGCTCGGCGAGGGCGAGCGCCTGGAGTTCAGCCGCAG
This sequence comes from Pseudomonadaceae bacterium, assembly GCA_033838285.1. GTDB lineage: Bacteria > Pseudomonadota > Gammaproteobacteria > Pseudomonadales > Pseudomonadaceae > Aquipseudomonas. Next base: position 35,766 of record JAJLLC010000001.1, on the reverse strand, counting down.
CGGCTGGCGCAATCCGCTCGGCCAGCCACGCGCCACCCTGCAGCGCGTGCGCTGGCAGCTCGAGGGCGAGCGCTGGCAGCGCGCCTACTGGACGGTGCTGGACCGGGCCCAGGACAGCCAGTCGCAGGTGCAGCAGGCGCTGGATGGCGTGCGCCGCATCGAGCTGCGCTTTCTCGACCTCGAGGGCCGCTGGCTGCAGGACTGGCCGCCGGCCAACAGCAGCGCCGAGGAGGGCCTGACCCAGCTGCCCAGGGCCGTGGAGCTGATGGTCGAGCATCGTCATTACGGCGAGCTGCGTCGCCTCTGGCGCCTGCCGGAGATGCCGCAGCAGGAGCAGATCACCCCACCCGGCGGCGAACAGGGTGGCGAGCCGCTGCCGGAACAGCCTGCTGCCGAGCAGGAGCCCGCCGCATGAGGCGCCAGCGCGGTGTGGCACTGATCACGGTGCTGCTGGTGGTGGCGCTGGCCACCCTGGTTTGTGCCGGGCTGATGCTGCGCCAGCAGCTGGCCATCCGCAGTGTCGGCAACCAGTTGCTGGTGCGCCAGGCGCAGTACTATGCCGAGGGCGGCGAGCTGCTGGCCAGGGCGCTGCTGCTGCGCGACCTGCGCGAAGCCGGGCAACTGATGGTCGACCACCCGGGCGAGGTCTGGGCCAGCCCCGGGCTGCGTTTCCCGCTGGACGAGGGCGGCGAACTGCGCCTGCGCATCGAGGACCTGGCCGGGCGCTTCAATCTCAACAGCCTGGCCGCCGCCGGGGAGGCCGGCGAGCTGGCGCTGCTGCGCCTGCGCCGGCTGCTGCAGCACCTCGGCCTGCCGCTGGCCCATGCCGAGCGCCTGCGCGACTGGCTGGACGCCGACCAGGACCCCAGCGGCGGGGCGGGCGCCGAGGACGACCAGTATCTGCTGGGCAAGCCGGCCTACCGCACCGGACCGGGGCGCATCGCCGAGGTCTCCGAGTTGCGCCTGCTGCTGGGCATGAGCGAGGCCGAGTACCGGCGCCTGGCGCCCTTTGTCAGCGCCTTGCCGGCGGATGTCGAACTCAACCTGAACACCGCCAGCGCGGCGGTGCTGGCCTGCCTGGGCGAAGGCATTCCGCCGGCGGCCCTGCAGGCGCAGATCGAGGGGCGCGGGCGCGACGGCTATGCCGACCCCAACGCTGCGCTGCAACCCCTGCAGGCCTACGGCGTGGCGCCGCAGGGCCTGGGCGTGGCCAGTCAGTATTTCAAGGTCACCACCGAAGTGTTGCTGGGCGACCGGCGCCAGGTGCTGGCCAGTTATCTGCAACGCGGTAATGATGGGCGCGTCCGCCTGTTGGCGCGCGATCTTGGGCAGGACGGCCTGGCGCCGCCGCCCGTCGAGGAGTCCGAACCATGAGTGCCACCCTGTTTCTGCCGGCGCAGGCCTGCGTCACGCCGCCTGCCGACCTGCCGGTCTGGCGCGTCGAGGGCGATGACTGCCGCCAGCAGTCCCTGCTGGAGGCCCTGCCGGCTGCGCCGCAGCCCTGGCGTCTGGTGCTGCCGATCGAGGCGGCGACGGTCTGCGCGGTGCAGCTGCCGACCACCCGCGCGCGCTGGCTGGCCCAGGCCCTGCCCTATGCCGTGGAGGAGCTGCTGGCCGAGGAGGTCGAGCTGTTCCATCTGTGTGTCGGCAGCCAGCTGAGTGACGGTCGGCACCGCGTCTACGCCCTGCGCCGCGACTGGCTGGCCGGCTGGCTGGCGCTGTGCGCGGACCATCCGCCGCAGGAGATAGTGCTGGATGCCGACGTGCTGCCCGAGGAGGGCAGCCAGCTGCTGTGCGCTGGCGAGCGCTGGCTGCTTGGCGGCAGCGGCGAGGCGCGCCTGGCCCTGCGTAGCGCCGACTGGGCGGAGCTGGCGCCGCTCTGCCCGATGCCGCGCATCGCCCTGGTCGAGGCCGGACAGGCGCCGCCGCCGGCCGTCGACGAGGTCCGTGAGCTGCCCGTCGCGCTGGTCTGGCTGGCGCGCCAGCGTGGTGGCTGCAACCTGGCGCAGGGCGCTTTCGCCCGTCGCCAGTCGTCCGGCCATTGGCCGCGCTGGCGCCCGCTGGTCGGCCTGCTCGGCCTGTGGCTGGTGCTGCAGTGGGGCTTCAACCTGGCCCAGGGTTGGCACCTGCAGCGTGAAGGCGAGCGTTACGCGCAGGCCAACGAGGCGCTGTACCGCGAACTGTTTCCCGAGGACAGCCGCCTGATCAACCTGCGGGCGCAGTTCGACCAGCACCTGGCCGAAGTCGAGGGCGCTGGCGACAGCCGCCTGCTGGAGCTGCTCGGCCTGGCCGCCGCGGCGATCGACCTCCAGGGCGTGGAGGTGCAGGTACAGCAGCTGGACTTCAGTGCCCAGCGCGGCGATCTCGCCCTGAATCTGCAGGCCCGCGACTTCGCCGCACTGGAGAGCCTGCGCGCGCGCCTGCAGGAGGCCGGTCTGGCGGTGCAGATGGGCTCGGCGAGCCGCGAGGAGAGTGGCGTCAGCGCACGCCTGGTGATCGGAGGTAACGGATGAACGGCCTGGCCATGCAACTGCGAGCGCATCTCGCCGACAATCCACTGCTCGCGCGCTGGCATGCCCTGCCGGCGCGCGACCGCCTGGCCCTGGGGTTGCTGGGCGGTTTCCTCGTCCTGGTGCTGCTGTACCTGCTGCTGTGGCGGCCGGTCGCGCAGATGCAGGAGCGCGCCGCCGCCTATCTGCAGCAGCAGCGAGCACTGCAGGCCTACATGCAGCAACAGGCGCCGCAGCTGCGCGAGCGCCAGGCGCGCCCCCGGGTCAGCCTGGATCCCGCGGCGCTGCAGGGGCTGGTCACCGCCAGCGCCGCCAGCCAGGGGCTGAGCATCGAGCGCCTCGACAGCCAGGGCGACGGTGCCCTGCAGGTCAGCCTGCAGCCCAGCGATTTCGCCCGCCTGCTGCGCTGGCTGGTGAGCCTGGACGAGCAGGGGGTGAGCGTCGACGAGGCCGGGCTGGAACGTGCCGAGCAGGGCAAGGTGAGCAGCCGTCTGGTATTGCGCGCGGGCTGAGGGTTTTGCCCTGAAAGGGTGCATGTGGGCGATCCCAAGGGGGCATCCCGAAGCCCCTCGCGGAGAAAAAATTCAAGCAGAGTGTTGACTTAGCTACGCCCCCTGCGTACATTGCGCGCCGTCGCAAGGCTAACGGCTGATTAGCTCAGCTGGGAGAGCACCTGCATCACACGCAGGGGGTCGGCGGTTCGATCCCGTCATCAGCCACCAATCTTTGCGATACCGACGCGCAGCGGTAGTTCAGTCGGTTAGAATACCGGCCTGTCACGCCGGGGGTCGCGGGTTCGAGTCCCGTCCGCTGCGCCATATAAAGAGAAGCCCTCGATTCGCAAGAATCGGGGGCTTTTCGCATCTGGCGGAAAATATCCGCTGTCACCGCTTTGTCATCGGGAATCTTCAGGCTGTTGGCATGGTCTTTGTTTGCACCATGACGTCACGACAGGAGATTGCCCTATGGATGACTACGTCGAAGAGCTGCTGGAATCCCACGCCCTCGAATACGATCCGCTCGAGCCGGCCGAGGACGCCACCGAGCTCTGATGTTCCTGGCTAGCCGGCCTGCAGGCGCTGGCTGCGGCGAAACTCCCCCGGCGTCCGCCCGTTCCAGCGCTTGAATGCGCGCTGGAAGGCTTCCGCCGAGGCGAAGCCGAGCAGGTAGGCGATCTCGCCGAAGGCCAGCTCGGTGTCGCGGATATAGGCCATGGCCAGGTCGTGGCGGGTGTCGTTGAGGATCGAGCGGTACTGGGTACCTTCCTCCGCCAGCTTGCGGCGCAGCGTCCATGCCGGCAGTTGCAGGCGCGCGGCGACCTCCTGCAGGTCCGGCTCATGGCCGTGCAGCAGCGGCCCCAGCAGGCGAATGATGCGTTCACGCAGGCTGTGTGTGCGGGTGCGCTGTTCCAGTTCGCGCTCGCACAGCTCCAGCAGCTGCTGCCAGGTGCTCGGGCAGTGCGCATCGTTGCGCAGGGCCAGGGTCTTCTGGTTCAGGCGCAGCCGATTGGTGGCGGCGCCGAACTCCACAGGGCAGTTGAAGGCGCTGCCGTAGCGCTCGGCGTAGTCCGGGGCGGGAAACTCGATCTCCACCTTGTCCAGCACCACCCGCTCACCGCCCAGCTGGCGCAGATGGCTGTGCCAGCCGGCCAGTACCGAGTCCACCACGAAGCGGTTGTAGGCGTTGTAGGGGTTGATGGAGTAGAAGCGCAGCCAGGCGCCGCGACTGTCCTCGACGAAACTGGACTGGCCCCGGTAATTCTGTGCGTAGAGCGGCTCGAAGCGGGTCAGTGCGCGCGCCGCCTCGCGCAGGTTGGGTGCCAGGCTGGCCGTTACCCCGGCCAGGCCGAGCTGGTTGAGACGATTCAGGCGGCCCATCGCCAGCCCCAGGGCGGGGTCGCCCGACAGCTGAATGGCGCTGTGGCCCAGGCGCATGTAGCGCGGAATCGACAACCTGCCCTGGGGCTGGGCCAGGCGCTCGGCGTCCAGGCCGAACTGCTCCAGCAGCCTGTCGGCGGCCAGGCCTCGCTCGTCCAGGGCCGCCACCAGGCTGTGGACGAATCCGACCGACAGCTCGCCGAGGCGTACGCGCGGGCCTTTCATGTCACAGCCAGAGGTTCAGCAGGCGCGCCCCGCGGCCCGCGTCGAGCTGGTGGTGGCCATCCCGTTCGACCGCCAGGCTCTGCCCGTCGCTGCCCAGGTCCCACAGCTGGCCGCGCAGGAATACTGTCAGGCCGGCCCGCGCCGGGGTGCTCGCCAGGCGCCCCGGCAGCGCGTGGCGCAGCCAGGCATCGCCCTCGCTGAGTTCGCCGGCCTGGCTGTCGACATCCGCCGGCGTGCCGGCGAAGGTGGTGTAGCCCTGCCAGGGTTGCCGCCAGTGGCCATCGCCGGTGAGGAAGGCGGGCACGGCCAGTAGCTCCACGCCCTGTGCGGCGAGGGTCGCATAGCTCTGCGGATACCAGCTGTCGGCGCAGATCAGCACGCCCAGGCGCCCGGCGGGTGTGTCCACAACCCGCAACGCTTGGCTCGATGCGGCCGCGGTGAAGCCGGCCTCGTCGGCAATCGGATAGGCCTTGCGCTGCGGCTGGCCGATGGGCAGACCGTCCGCGCCGAAGACCAGGCTGACGTTGTACAGCGGGCCGTCGCCCGGCTGCAGCACGCCTTCCACCACGCTCGGCTCGGGCAGCAGGATGGAGCCGGCTACCAGGGTCACGCCGAAGCTTTCGGCCAGGCCGCCGAACAGGCCCTGGTAGTCGGCGGCCATCTGCTCGGCCTTCATGCGGAACAGGGCGTCGTTCAGCCGCTCTTCGCCGTGCCCCCGCAGCAATGCCAGGCTCAGCTCCAGCGGGTGGCTGAGCGCCAGCCAGAGCATGGCCTGCTCCAGGTCGCGGGCGGCGAATACCTCGGGCTTCTCGTCGGCCGCTATCAGCCAGGTGCCGATGTGCTCGGGCAGTACCACCACGGTCTTGGCGTTGAGCAGGCCGGCACGGCGCGCCTGTTCCAGGTAAGCGGACAGCTTGCGGTGCAGGTGCAGGGCGCTGCGGTAGTCGGCGCCGAACAGTTCGGGCTGGATGCCCAGCAGGTTGCCGCGGCCCCGGTCGCTGCCCAGGTTCAGTGCCAGGTCGCTGCGCAGATCGCTGAGGTAATGGCTGGTGGGGCGCCACTGGCTCCACAGGCCGTAGCCGGCGAGGGCGATGACGAGAGCGAACAGCAGGCAGCGGCGGATCAGGCGTGACATGACGGGCAACGGCAGTGGGCGATGTCGCTCAGCCTAGGGCAAAGGCGCTCGATTGCCCAGCGCTTCTGTAATTTATGATCAGTAAGTTGTGATTTTTGATCATTGAGCGTCGTGGGCGCGCTCTTTATCGTCTGGCGCAACAACGACCGTACCCCATCGAGCGTGCGGCACTACCGTGACATGCAACTGCTGTGGAGACGACCATGAGCAACGCCTACCCGAACCTGCTGGCCCCGCTGGACCTGGGCTTCACCACCCTGAAGAACCGCACCCTGATGGGCTCCATGCACACCGGCCTGGAAGAGAAGCCCAATGGCTTCGAGCGCATGGCGGCCTACTTCGCCGAGCGCGCCCGCGGCGGCGTCGGCCTGATGGTCACCGGTGGCATCGGCCCGAACGAGGAGGGCGGCGTCTATTCCGGCGCGGCCAAGCTGACCACCGTCGAGGAAGCCGAGAAGCACAAGATCGTCACCCGCGCGGTGCACGAGGCCGGCGGCAAGATCGCCATGCAGATCCTCCACGCCGGTCGCTACGCCTACAGCCCGAAGCTGGTCGCGCCCAGCGCCATCCAGGCGCCGATCAACCCGTTCAAGCCCAACGAGCTGGACGAGGAGGGCATCCAGAAGCAGATCAACGATTTCGTCAACTGCGCCAAGCTGGCCCAGCAGGCCGAGTACGACGGCGTCGAGGTGATGGGCTCGGAAGGCTACTTCATCAACCAGTTCCTGGTCGCCCACACCAACCACCGCACCGACCGCTGGGGCGGCAGCTACGAGAACCGCATGCGCCTGCCGGTGGAGATCGTCAGCCGCATCCGCGAGGCAGTGGGGCCGAACTTCATCATCATCTATCGCCTGTCCATGCTCGACCTGGTCGAGGGTGGCAGCACCTGGGACGAGATCGTGATGCTGGCCAAGGCCATCGAGAAGGCCGGCGCCACCATCATCAACACCGGCATCGGCTGGCATGAGGCGCGCATCCCGACCATCGCCACCAAGGTGCCGCGCGCGGCCTTCACCAAGGTCACCGCCAAGCTGCGTGGCGAGGTGAGCATCCCGCTGTGCACCACCAACCGCATCAATACTCCGGAAGTGGCCGAGCAGGTGCTGGCCGAGGGCGATGCCGACATGGTGTCCATGGCCCGTCCGTTCCTCGCCGATCCGGACTTCGTCAACAAGGCCGCCGAAGGTCGCGCCGACGAGATCAACACCTGCATCGGCTGCAACCAGGCCTGCCTGGACCACACTTTCGGCGGCAAGCTGACCAGCTGCCTGGTCAACCCGCGGGCCTGCCACGAGACCGAGCTGAACTACATCCCGACCACCAGGGTGAAGAAGATCGCCGTGGTCGGTGCCGGCCCGGCCGGCCTGTCCGCCGCGACTGTTGCAGCGGAACGCGGCCATAGCGTGACCCTGTTCGACGCGGCCGGCGAGATCGGCGGCCAGTTCAACGTGGCCAAGCGCGTGCCGGGCAAGGAAGAGTTCTACGAGACCCTGCGCTACTTCAAGAAGAAGCTGGAGACCACCGGCGTCGACCTGCGCCTGAACACCCGCGTGTCGGCCGACGACCTGGTCAAGGGCGGCTACGACGAGGTGATCCTGGCCACCGGCATCGTGCCGCGCACTCCGGCCATCCCGGGCATCGAGCACGCCAAGGTGATCAGCTACCTGGACGCCATCCTGCAGCGCAAGCCGGTCGGCCAGAAGGTCGCGGTGATCGGTGCCGGCGGCATCGGTTTCGACGTCTCCGAGTTCATCACCCATCAGGGCGAGGCCACCAGCCTGAACCGCGAGGCCTTCTGGAAGGAGTGGGGCATCGACACCGCGCTGGAGGCCCGTGGCGGCATCGCCGGGATCAAGGCCGAGGTGCACCCGGCGGCGCGCGAGGTCTTCCTGCTGCAGCGCAAGAAGTCCAAGGTCGGCGACGGCCTGGGCAAGACCACCGGCTGGATCCACCGCACCGGCCTGAAGAACAAGAACGTGCAGATGCTCAACTCGGTCGAGTACCTCAAGGTCGACGACGCCGGCCTGCACATCCGCATCGCCGAGGGCGAGCCGCAGGTGCTGCCGGTGGATACCGTGATCGTCTGCGCCGGGCAGGACCCGCTGCGCGAGCTGCAGGAAGGCCTGGAGGCCGCCGGGCAGAAGGTGCACCTGATCGGCGGCGCCGATGTGGCCGCCGAACTGGACGCCAAGCGGGCGATCAACCAGGGCTCGCGCCTCGCCGCCGAGCTTTGATCGACAGACGCCCCGCCTAGTGCGGGGCGTCTGCTTTAAGGCTCACAACAATAAGGAGAAGCCGATGTCCACCGATCTTCAATTGCAGCCGGCCGCAGCCGCCAGCCTGCAGCGTTGGCACCGGTTCGTCGCCGCCCAGGACCTGAGTTCATTGCCGGAGCTGCTGCACCCGCAGGCGGTATTCCGCTCGCCCATGGCACATACGCCTTATCCGGGGGCGCCGGTGGTCAACCTGATCCTCAATACCGTGCTGCAGGTGTTCGAGGATTTTGCCTACCACCGCGAGCTGGCCAGCGCCGATGGCCTCAGCGTGGTGCTGGAGTTTTCCGCCAGGGTCGGCGGGCGCGAGCTCAAGGGCATCGACATGATCCGCTTCGACGAGGCGGGCAGGATCGTCGAGTTCGAGGTGATGGTGCGTCCGATGAGCGGTCTGGCGGCGCTGGGCGAGGAGATGGGGCGGCGTCTGGCACCCTTCCTGGCGGCCGCCAAGGCCTGAATCGCCGAACCCCGTCACAGTTTCGCCGGGCAGTGGTTTTACGCCCGTCGGAGCGCCTGAGCGGCTGCCAACCCAGTCACATTGCCCGTGGTACTTTTTCCCCTAGACTTGCCTGAAACAAGGGATTGCGCCTGTCCGACAGGTAATGCGCCCGCGCGGGGCAAGCCCGCAGCGAGCCGAACGTGATCCTGATGGCCTTGAGGGAAATCCATGAGCATGCAGAACAAAGCGCAGATGATCGAAGCCGTGCTGTTCTTCAACGAGCGCGGCATCTGCAAGGAGATGCTGTTTCCCGAATTCGAGGCGCTGCTCGACAACGTGGTCAACCTGCCCGAGTTCGCCGACGAGCAGGTCAGGCTGGCCTACGTGCTGATCAATCCGCGCCTGCTGGTGCGCGCCGTGGTGTTCTTCTACCTGGATTTCGACGAGCGGGGGGCGGCCGACAAGGGCTGGAACCTGCCGTTGCGCCATCTGGCCGACAACGCCGGGCGCGGTCCCGATCTCGGCGCCGGCCCCATTCGCCTCGCCTGCCGCAGCCAGTGTCCGGTGTCCTGGCACCAGATGCACCTGTGGGACCCCAGCCTGGCACCGGGCAAGAACGACCTGGTGCTGATTCGCGATGCGGTCAAGCGCAACCACCTCGGCCTGCTGGTGGAGGAGGAGGCGCCGGTGGTCTTGCCGGAGCGCCTGCAGGTGGCGGCCGAGGACAAGTGGCAGGCGCCCGACCCGGCGCGCCAGGACGCCGTACAGCAGGTCGAGCGCAAGGAGCAGGAGCATCGCCTGAAGACCGCCCAGCTGATCAAGCAGCAGCGCCTGCGCATCAGTGCTCTGGGCAAGCAGCACGAAGAGGAACTGGCGCGCCTCAAGTTGGCCGCCGACGAAAGTCAACGCGCATTGCAGACGGAGATCCACAACCTGCACCAGGCCCTGCGCCAGCAGGAGGAATTCAATGCCAACCTCAAGGCGCAGCTCGCTGCCCAGGCCGACAGCATGCACCAGTCGCGCGAGGAGCTGGCCAGGCAGCTGCGCGACCTGGAGAAGCACGGCCGTACCGAGGCCGACATCCTGCGCGCCCAGTTCGACTCCGAGCTGCAGGCGCGGGTCGCTTCTGCAGTAGCCGAGTTCAAGGAGCAGGTGGCGGTTCGCGATGTCGAGCTGGCCTACCGTGCCGAGCAGGAGACCCAGCTGCAGCAGGAGCTGGAGCGCCTGAAGCGCGAGCGCGACGAAATGGCTGGCCAGGGTGGCGAGCAGATTCTCGAACGCCTGGCCAAGCTCGGCGTGGTGTTCGTCGTCTACCATCCGGGTGCCGGGCACCTGACCATCCCGCTGCAGGACATCGCCCGCTATCAGAACAACCCCATGAGCTATGCCGCCGCCAAGTGCTTCGTTTCCGAGGAGCAATACCGCCAGTGGCTGGCGCACTACCAGCAGCCCAGCTGTGAGGCCACTTTGCCGTCCGGGGCGCGTTGCTCCATGCCCATCGACAGGGTCGAGACGCCCAGCCGCTTCGTGGTCGGCGAGTCCAACTGCTGTGCCCGGCACAAGGCGGGCGCACGCCTCCGTACGGTCGGCTGAGCGCAGCCGTGGGTATGATGGCGGCCTCCGCCATCATCCACTTCCGCCATCGATGCCCGTTTCCCACCCCTCCTGGCAGCCGCGAGCGCCATTGCAGCGCCTGCACTTCGACTGGTTGGCAGATGCCGGTATCGAGCTGGCCGTGCTGCGCCTCGATCTGCTCGATCCGCTGCTGTCGGGCAACAAGTGGTTCAAGCTCAGGCCGCATATCGAGGCCGCTGCGACGGCTGGCGCCGATGGCCTGATCAGCCTGGGCGGCGCCCACTCCAATCACCTGCATGCCCTGGCCGCCGCCGGTCAGCGTTTCGGCTTCGCCACGGTCGGCCTGCTGCGTGGCGAGGCAAAGGACACACCGACGGTGCGCGACCTCCAGGCCTTTGGCATGCGGCTGCACTGGCTCGGCTATGCCGGCTATCGCCAACGCCATCAGGCGGATTTCTGGAGCGCCTGGCGCGAGCGCTACCCGCAGTTGCTGCCAGTGGGCGAGGGTGGTGGCGGGCTGCCGGCGGCGCGCGCCTGCGCGGAGCTGGTGGAGATGGCGCGCGAGCAGCTGGCCGAGATCGGCTGGGCGGATTACCACGGCTGGTGGCTGGCCGCCGGCACCGGCACCACGGCCGCCGGCCTGGTGCTGGCGGAGCGAGGGCGAGTGCCGGTGCATGTCGCCATGGCGGTGCCGCCGGGGCATGGCGTGGAAGCCATGCTGCCGGCGATCTTGCGCGAGGCTGGCCAGAGCGACGGCGGCTATCGTCTGCTGGATGCCAGTCGTGGCAGCTTCGGTAAGCTGGATGCGCGGCTGGCGAGTTTTCTACTGGGCTGCGAGCGATCCTGCGAGGTGCCGCTGGAGCCGCTCTATATCGGCAAGGCGCTGCTGGCATTGCGTGCCGAGGTCGAGGCCGGTTACTTTGCTGCTGGAACGCGCCTGCTGTTGCTGCATGGCGGTGGCCTGCAGGGGCGCCGGGCGATGGCCGAGCGCTTGCAGGCGCTGGGCAGCAGTGCCGAGAAGAATAATCAAGGACAGCTTTCATGACCGAGCCGCTGAACCCCGAACAGCTGCGCAGCTTTACTCCGCTCAACGTGCTTTCCGAGCAGCAGTGGCGAGAGTTGCGCAGCCAACTGGCACCGCAGCCGCTGCTGGCCGGTCAGTTGCTGTTCCGCAGGGGCGATCAGGCCCGCACGACCTATTACCTGCTGTCCGGCGAGTTGTCTCTGCGCGATGCCGAAGGCGTCGAGCTGCGCATCGTGGCCGGCAGCGAAGCCAGCTGTCATCCCCTGTCCCCGAGCCTGCCGCGTCTGCACGAGGCCCGTGCGTTGAGCGATGTCAGCGTGCTGGCGCTGGACTCCGCCACCCTGACGCGCCTGCTCAATTGGCGCCTGGCCTACCAGGACCTGCTGCTCGACCTCAGCGGCAGCGGCGAGGATGTCGAGTGGCTGGAGCGTCTGCTGGAGAATCCGCTGTTCAGCAAGGTGCCGCCGGCCAATGTGCGCGCCATGCTCGATCGCCTGCACCCGATCGACCTGCCGGCCGGCAGCCGCGTGCTGGTCGAGGGCGAGGCGGGCGATTGCTGCTACTTCCTCAAGAGTGGCCGCGCCGAGGTGTTTCGCGGTGGCGAGGGTGGCCGCCAGGTGCTGGCCGAGCTGGAGGTGGGCGCCTGCTTCGGCGAGGAGGCGCTGCTGTCCGACCAGCCGCGCAACGCCACCGTCACCCTGATCGAGCCCGGAGTGGTGCTGCGCCTGGATCGCCAGGACTTCTTCGCCCTGCTCAAGGCACCGGTGGTCGACGAGGTGTCCTTCGGCGAGGCGGCGCGCCTGCTGTCGAGCGGCGCCCAGTGGCTGGACGTGCGTCTGCAGGCCGAATACGAGCAGGCCCACGCCCAGCAGGCGCTGAACATGCCGCTGCACTTGCTGCGCCTGAAGGTGCGCCTGCTGGACAAGAGCAAGACCTACCTGTGCTACTGCGACAGCGGCAAGCGCAGCGCCAGCGCGGTGTTCCTGCTGTCGCAGCTGGGCTTTACTGCCTATGCCCTGCGCGATGGCCTGGATGCACTGCCGGCGGTGCATCGCGCCGCCCTGCTGTGCGAGAGCGGGCCGGGCTACCTGGCGCGTTCCGGCGGGCGTACCGAGCGCAGTCACTAACGGTCGATGGCCCGCACAGAGGGTAGGGGCCACTGGTTGCCGACCAGGAACAGTCGCTCGCTTTCCCGCCAGATGCCCAGGCTGTCCGGTTGCAACCGCACCAGTAGCTGCGCGGGCGCATCCTCGGCCTGTTGCTGCAGCCAGCCATCCAGCTGTACCTGGCTCCAGACGCTGTCCGCCTCGGCGCGTGCCGGCGCCAGCCAGGCACGCCTGGGCAGTGGCTGCCAGCGCCCCGGACCGGCCTGCTCGCGCCAGGCGGGCCAGTCGTGGCGATGCAGCCAGTGTCCGCGCAGATGGTCGAGGGCGCTGCTGGCCGGAGAGGCGCAGCCCTCTGGCCAGGGATAGAACAGATAACCCCCCAGCCAGGCCGCCGAGCGAGGCGCTGCGTCGGTCAGCGCCGCCAGCGCCTGGCGACCGGCCGGGCTAGCGGCGAGCGGCAGCTGGTGCCTGCGCAGATGCTCCAGCTTGAGGCCCAGGCGATCCTCGCTGGCCGGCCCCAGCCAGTTTCCGGCGTCCTCTCCCGCGGCATGCTCCGGCCCCAGGTACAGCTTGATCGCTAGTTCCAGGTGGTGCACACCTTCGCCATCGCGCAGCAGCAGGTCCAGCTCGCCCAGGGTGTGCCCGCCCTGGCGTACCGGCAGGTTGGCGGCCAGCAGCTCGACATCCGGGGCGGCGCCCAGGGCGAACTGCCAGAGCCGCTCGTAGTAGCGGCCCAGGCGGCTGGAGCCGCCAGCCAGATGGGCGAGCAGGGCGGTCGGCTCGGCCTCCTGGCGCAGCAGCCAGTCGACCAGTCGCTGTGGCTCGGCCCGCCAGACGCTGGCGGCCAGGGGATGCCGCAGCGGCAGGTGCCCGTCGCGCAGCAGTGGCGGAGCGAGCAGGACCCAGGCCAGGTCGCGCACCTGTGGCTGGCGCAGGTGCTGCAGGAGTTCTTCGAGGTTCGCCGTCATCGGCCGAGCATAGCGCCTGGTTTGCCGCTGCGAAGGGCTTTCGCCCATAATCCGGGCAATTCTCCCCGTTGCAGAGCGCCCCATGGAGCAATTTCGCAATATCGGCATCATCGGCCGCCTGGGCAGCGCCCAGGTGCTCGATACCATCCGCCGCCTGAAGAACTTCCTGCTCGAGCGCCACCTGCATGTGATTCTCGAAGACACTATCGCCGAAGTGCTGCCCGGCCACGGCCTGCAGACCAGCTCGCGGAAGATCCTCGGCGAGGTCTGCGACCTGGTCATAGTGGTCGGCGGTGACGGCAGCATGCTCGGCGCCGCCCGCGCCCTGGCCCGCCACAAGATCCCGGTGCTGGGCATCAACCGTGGCAGCCTGGGCTTTCTCACCGACATCAAACCGGACGAGCTGGAGGTCAAGGTCGCCGAAGTGCTGGAGGGGCGCTTCCTCGAGGAAAGCCGCTTCCTGCTGGAGGCCGAGGTGCGCCGCCACGGCGAGGCCATCGGCCAGGGCGATGCGCTCAACGACGTGGTGCTGCACCCGGGCAAGTCGACCAAGATGATCGAGTTCGAGCTGTTCATCGACGGCCACTTCGTCTGCAGCCAGAAGGCCGACGGCCTGATCATCGCCACGCCGACCGGCTCCACCGCCTACTCGCTGTCCGCCGGCGGACCGATCATGCACCCCAAGCTGGATGCCATGGTCATCGTGCCGATGTACCCGCACACCCTGTCCAGCCGGCCCATCGTGGTGGACGGCAACAGCGAGCTGAAGATAGTGGTGGCCGACGACCTGCCGATCTACCCGCTGGTGTCCTGCGACGGCCAGAACCACTTCACCTGCGCCCCCGGCGACACCATCACGGTGGCCAAGAAGCCGCAGAAGCTGCGCCTGATCCACCCGCTCGACCACAACTACTACGAGGCCTGCCGCACCAAGCTCGGCTGGGGCGGCCGCCAGTGGAGCCACGACTGAGATGCTGCTGGACAGCGGGCGTGGCTATGACCTGATCGGCGACGTGCACGGCTGTGGACGCAGCCTGGAGCGCCTGCTCGAACAGATGGGCTACAACCGTCATGGTGGCGTGTGGCGCCATCCGCGGCGCATGGTGCTGTTCCTCGGCGACATCATCGACCGCGGTCCGCGCATCCGCGAGGCCCTGCACCTGGTGCACGACATGGTCGAGGCAGGCCAGGCCCTGTGCATCATGGGCAACCACGAGTACAACGCCCTCGGCTGGTACACCGAGGCGCCGGCCAACAGCGAGCGGCGCCATGTGCGCGAGCACTCGCCGCGCCACGAGCGCCTGCTGCAGCAGACCTTCCGCCAGTTCGAGGAGCATCCGGCTGACTGGCACGACTTCCTCGACTGGTTCCAGCAGCTGCCGCTGTTCATCGACGCCGGGCGCTTCCGCCTGGTGCACGCCTGCTGGGATGGCGAGCTGATCGGCCAGCTGCGCCAGCGCTTCGCCGATGGACGGGTCGACCGCGCCTTCGTCACCGCCTCGGCGGTGCCCGGCAGCTTCGCCAACCGGGTGTTCGAACGCCTGCTGCGCGGTACCGACCTGCGCCTGCCGCAGGGCCTGACCCTGACCAGCGAGGAAGGCTTCACCCGGGCCTACTTCCGCACCAAGTTCTGGGAAGACGACCCGCAGACCTACGGTGACGTGGTGTTCCAGCCCGATGCCCTGCCCGAGAGCGTGGCCAGCCTGCCGCTGAGCCCGACCGACAAGGGCCGCCTGCTGCAATATGGCGCCGACGAGCCCATGCTGTTCGTCGGCCATTACTGGCGCCGTGGCCGCCCGGCGCCGATCCGCCCCAACCTGGCCTGCCTGGACTACAGCGCGGTGATGTACGGCAAGCTGGTGGCCTATCGCCTCGACGACGAGACGCAGATCGACCCGAACAAGTTCGTCTGGGTCGAGGTGGAGCGTCCGGAGGCGCCGCAATGAGCCCTGTGGAAGCCCTGCGCCGCCCGCTGCAGGAGGACCTCAGCGGCTTCGTCGCCCTGCTGCGGCGCCTGCAGGTGCCGCACCGGGTCAGCGAGGAGCGCGGTGCCCAGGTGCTCTGGGTGCCGGCCGAGGCCCTGGCCGAGCAGGTCCGTGCGCTTTATCTGCGCTATCCGCAGGGGGCTGCCGAGGAAGAGCTGCCGACGCCGGTGCAGCCGTCGCGGCCGGGGCTGGCCGCGCAGCTGTGGGCCAACTGGATGACCGCCCTGGTCCTGCTGCTGACCCTGGTCGTGGCCGGCGTGACCCTGCTCGGCGACAACTTCGCCACCCTGCGCTGGCTGACCTTTCAGGACTTTCGCATCGAAGGCCAGTACATCTACTTCCAGCCCTGGCTGGCCAGCCTGGAGGCGGGGCAGTGGTGGCGCCTGGTGTCGCCCATGCTGATCCATTTCGGCATCCTGCACCTGGCCATGAATGCGCTGTGGTATTGGGAGCTGGGGCGGCGCATCGAGTATCGCCAGGGCGGCTTCGCCCTGCTCGGGCTGACCCTGCTGTTTGGCCTGCTGTCCAATTTGGCCCAGTTCTGGTTCGGCGGCCCCTCGCTGTTCGGTGGCCTGTCCGGCGTGCTCTACGGCCTGCTCGGTTACTGCTGGATCTTCCAGCTGCTGGCGCCGACCCCGGCCTATGTATTGCCGCGCGGCGTGCTGGCGATGATGCTGATCTGGCTAGTGGTGTGCCTGACCGGGGTGATCGATACCCTCGGTTTCGGCTCCATCGCCAACGCCGCCCATGTCGGCGGCCTGCTTGCCGGCTGCGCCGCGGGTCTCGTCGGCGGTGCGCTGGCGCGCCTGCGCCGGTAAACTTGGCGCCCTGTTTAGCTTTCCGTGTCGGAGCCTGCGATGTCGTCCTTTGCCGAAATGATCGAGAACATCACCCCTGAGATCTACCAGAGCCTCAAGCTGGCGGTGGAAATCGGCAAGTGGCCGGATGGCCGCAAGCTCACCCAGGAGCAGAAGGAGCTGTCGCTGCAGGCCATGATCGCCTGGGAAATCCAGAACCTGCCCGAGGAGGAGCGCACTGGCTACATGGGCCCGCAGGAGTGTCAGTCCCATGCCGAGCCGATTCCCAACATCCTGTTCAAGTCCAACGACACCCTGCACTGATGACCACGATGAACGAGCTCGGCCGCGGCAGCCTGAGCAAGATGGCCGTGCGCCTGGGTGAGACGGCGCAGTACGCCTTTCGCCTGGACGAGCAGGAAGTGCCGGTCAATCCGCTGCTGGGCAAGCGTGTGCGCCTGGAGTTCCTCGGCGCCATCCACTGCACTCACTGCGGGCGCAAGACCAAGAAGAGTTTTGCCCAGGGCTACTGCTACCCCTGCTTCACCAAGCTGGCGCAGTGCGACAGCTGCATCATGAGTCCCGAGCGCTGCCACTACGACGCCGGTACCTGTCGCGAGCCGGGCTGGGGCGAGCGCTTCTGCATGACCGATCACGTGGTGTATCTGGCCAACTCCTCCGGGATCAAGGTCGGCATCACCCGCGCCAGCCAGATTCCCACCCGCTGGCTCGACCAGGGCGCCAGCCAGGCGCTGCCGATCTTACGTGTCGCCACCCGCCAGCAGTCCGGTTTCGTCGAAGACCTGCTGCGCAGCCAGGTGGCAGACAAGACCAACTGGCGCGCGCTGCTCAAGGGCGATGCCGTGCCGCTCGACCTGCCGGCCATCCGCGACCAGCTGCTGGAAAGCTGCGCCGAGGGTATAGCCGCGTTGCAGCAGCGCTTCGGCCTGCAGGCGATCCAGCCGGTCGGCGATGCCGAGGTGGTGGAAATCCGCTACCCGGTACAGGCCTACCCGACCAAGGTGACCAGCCACGATCTCGAGAAGACGCCGGTGGTGGAGGGTATCCTCCGGGGCATCAAGGGCCAGTACCTGATCCTCGATACTGGCGTGATCAACCTACGCAAATACACGGCCTACCAGGTCGCCGTACTCACCGAATAAGAGGCCACAAGCCATGCGTACCGAACAGCCGAAGATGATCTACCTCAAGGACTATCAGGTCCCCGACTACCTGATCGACGAGACCCACCTGACCTTCGAGCTGTTCGAGGACCACACCCTGGTGCACGCCCAGCTGGTGATGCGGCGCAACCCGGAGGCTGGCGCCGGCCTCCCTGCGCTGGTGCTGGACGGCCAGCAGCTGGAACTGCTGGAACTGAAGCTGGACGACCGCGTGCTCGGAGCTGCCGACTACCAGCTGACCGACAGTCACCTGACCCTGCAGCCGACGCAGGAACAGTTCGTCATCGACAGCAGCGTGCGCATCCACCCTGAAAGCAACACCGCGCTGGAGGGCCTGTACAAGTCCAGCGGCATGTTCTGCACCCAGTGCGAGGCCGAGGGCTTCCGCAAGATCACCTACTACCTCGACCGCCCGGACGTGATGAGCAAGTTCACCACCACGCTCAGCGCCGAGCAGCATAGCTACCCGGTGCTGCTGTCCAACGGCAACCCGATCGCCAGCGGCAGCGAGGAGGGCGGCCGTCACTGGGCGACCTGGGAAGACCCGTTCAAGAAGCCGGCCTACCTGTTCGCCCTGGTCGCCGGCGACCTCTGGTGCGTGGAAGACACTTTCACCACCATGAGCGCCCGCGAAGTCACCCTGCGCATCTACGTCGAGCCGGAGAACATCGACAAGGTGCAGCACGCCATGGACAGCCTGAAGAAGTCGATGAAGTGGGACGAGGAGGTGTACGGGCGCGAGTACGATCTGGACATCTTCATGATCGTCGCGGTCAACGACTTCAACATGGGTGCCATGGAGAACAAGGGCCTCAACATCTTCAACTCCAGCTGCGTGCTGGCCCGCGCCGAGACGGCCACCGACGCCGCCCACCAGCGCGTCGAGGCGGTGGTGGCCCACGAGTACTTCCACAACTGGTCGGGCAACCGGGTGACCTGCCGCGACTGGTTCCAGCTGTCGCTCAAGGAAGGCTTCACCGTGTTCAGGGACGCGGAGTTTTCCGCCGACATGAACTCGCGCACGGTCAAGCGCATCGAGGACGTGGCCTACCTGCGCACCCACCAGTTCGCCGAGGACGCCGGCCCCATGGCCCACCCGGTGCGCCCGGACAGCTTCATGGAGATTTCCAACTTCTACACCCTGACCGTCTACGAGAAGGGCTCGGAAGTGCTGCGCATGATCCACACCCTGCTCGGGCCGCAGCTGTTCCGCAAGGGCTCGGACCTGTACTTCGCCCGCCACGACGGCCAGGCCGTGACCTGCGATGACTTCATCAAGGCCATGGAGGATGCCAGCGGCATCGACCTGACCCAGTTCAAGCGCTGGTACAGCCAGGCCGGTACGCCGCGCCTGGAAGTCAGCGAGAGCTACGACGCAGCGGCCAATACCTACCGCCTGCAGCTGCGCCAGAGCTGCCCGGCCACCCCGGGCCAGGCCGAGAAGCTGCCCTTCGTCATCCCGCTGGAGCTGGCCCTGCTCGACGCCCAGGGCCGCGAACTGCCGCTGCAGCTGGTCGGCGAGGACAAGCCGGTCGGCACCAGCCGCGTGCTGCAGGTGACCCAGGCCGAGCAGGCCTTCACCTTCGCCAACCTCGCCGAGAAGCCGCTGCCCTCGCTGCTGCGCGGCTTCAGCGCGCCGGTCAAGCTGAGCTTCCCCTACAGCCGCGACCAACTGATGTTCCTTATGCAGCACGACAGTGATGGGTTTAATCGCTGGGAGGCCGGCCAGCAGCTGGCCGTGCAGGTGCTGCAGGAGCTGATCGGCCAGCACCAGCGTCGCGAGCCGCTGGTCCTCGATCAGCGCCTGGTCACGGCCCTGCGCAGCGTGCTGGAGAACGACAGCCTGGATCAGGCCATGGTTGCCGAGATGCTGTCGCTGCCGGGCGAGGGCTACCTCACCGAGATCAGCGACGTGGCCGACGTCGAGGCCATCCACGCCGCCCGCGAATTTGCCCGCGCGCAACTGGCCGAGGCGCTGTTCGAGCCGCTGTGGGCGCGCTACCAGGCCAATCGCGAGGTCTCGCGCAACACGCCCTATGTGGCCGAGTCCACGCATTTCGCCCGGCGTAGCCTGCAGAACATCGCGCTGTCCTATTTGATGCTGACCGGCAAGCCGGAAGTGCTGGCCGCGACCCTGGAGCAGTACGAGGTGTGCGACAACATGACCGAGCGCCTGGCCGCCCTGGCCGTGCTGGTCAATTCGTCGTTCGAGGCGGAGAAGGCCGAGGCGCTCAAGGCCTTCGCCGAGCACTTCAAGGACAACGCGCTGGTCATGGACCAGTGGTTCAGCGTGCAGGCCGCCTGCACCCTGCCGGGTGGCCTGGCTCGCGTGCAGGCGCTGATGCAGCACCCGGCCTTCACGATGAAGAACCCGAACAAGGTGCGCGCACTGATCGGCGCCTTCGCCGGGCAGAACCTGGTCAACTTCCATGCGCCTGACGGCAGCGGCTACCGCTTCCTGGCCGACCAGGTGATCAGCCTCAACGCCACCAATCCGCAGATCGCCTCGCGCCAGCTCGGCCCGCTGACCCGCTGGCGCAAGTACGACACTTCGCGCCAGGCGCTGATGCGCGGCGAGCTGGAACGCATCCTGGCCAGCGGCGAGCTGTCCAGCGACGTGTTCGAGGTGGTCAGCAAGAGCCTGGCCTGACGGTGTCGGCGTTACCGAGCGATTGCTTGGTAACGCCGGCTGTTACCCGCTGTTTCCTTTCTGCCTGATCAGCTTTCCGCCTTGCTCGGAGGCCCGTTCCAGACGCCTTTCTCCTGTTTGGAAGTGCTTGTTTCTCAAGGTTGAAGTGCGCCAGGCGAGAGACAAATTGAGACATCCTCGGGGGTGATTGGCCATTTTCGGGACTGTCGGGACGGTCGTGGCGAAAGTCGCCGCCCGAGGTTCTTCTTGGTATCGATCTTGAATGGCAGCTGCTCGCTCGCGAAGCCGGCATAGGCCGGCGCAGTGCGGCGCGTGGCCCAGAGCCCATAACAAGAACAATCGATCCATGGAGTTGCCGATGGCCGTCCCCTTGCGCAAGTCGCCCCTTTGTTTCGCTCCTGCCAAGGCAGGCTTCGCCCTCGCAGGGCTTTTCCCGCTCCTGCTGGCAGTGCCGGCCGCTGCCGTCGAGTTCAGCTTCGTCGATGGCGAGGTGACCGGCTCGCTGGACACCACCCTGTCCTATGGCCAGCTGTACCGGGTGCAGGGCCAGGACAAGACCAACGACGACACCAACGGCAACGACGGCAATCGCAACTTCGATACCGGCCTGGTCTCCGAGGTGTTCAAGATCACCTCGGATCTGGAGGCCAACTACCAGAACTACGGCCTGTTCGTGCGCGGCACCGCCTTCTATGACACCCAGATCATGGACAAGCGCAACGACAACGACGACTTCCGGCCGAGCCAGGGCTACCCCAACAACAATCACTTCCCCGACGAGACCCGCGACAGTGCCGGGCATAGCGCCGAGATTCTCGACGCCTACGTGTATGGCGACTGGGACATCGGCAACATGCCGCTGACCGTCAAGGTCGGCCGCCAGGTGTTCAACTGGGGCGAGGGCATCTTCTATCGCGGCGGCATCAACACCACCAACCCGATCGACGCCGGCAAGTTCCGCCTGCCCGGCTCGGAGCTGAAGGAGGTGCTGGTGCCGGTGGAGGCCTTCAACTTCAATATCGGCCTGACCGACAACCTGTCGCTGGAGAGCTTCTACCAGTGGAACTGGAAGGAATCGGCGATCGATCCGGCCGGTACCTTCTTCTCGGAGACCGACCTGTTCGCCGACGGCGGCAGTACCGCCTACACACGCTACGACGACCCGCTGCTGCCCGTCGTGATGTCCGGCTACCAGAGTGCCCTGGCTGCCGGGCTGGTCGGCAACGGCCCGTTTGGTCCGAACGCCTACCTGGATTCGCAGTACAACGTGTTCAAGGTGGCCAATGTCGGCAGCGACATCAATGCCAAGAACGACGGCCAGTACGGCTTCGCCCTGCGTTACGTGGCCGAGGAACTGAACCTCACCGAGTTCGGCTTCTATTACATCAACTACCACGCCAAGGAGCCGCAGATCGCGGTCGACCTGAGTCAGTACGCGGGGGTCGACCTGGCAGCGCTGGAGGCCCTGCAGGGGCCGCTGCTCGCGCCCGCGGTGGCCACTCTGGATGCCGCCAGCAACGCCGTCGCCCGTCGCGAGTACGTGGAGGATATCCGCGTCTACGGCTTCAGCTTCAACACCAGCGTCGGCGAGGCCTCGGTATTCGGCGAGATCGCCTACCGGCCCAACCTGCCGGTGGGCATCAGCGCCACCAACGACCTGCTTGGCGACCTGCTCGGTCAGGGCTTCTTCGGCCAGACCAACATCTATGACGGCAACGTCGCCGGCGACCAGGCCTGTGCCGACATCTCCGGCAAGCAGCTGTGCCGCGGCCCGATCTTCCACAATTACGAGCGCATCGAGGCGTTCAACCTGTCGCTGGGCACCATCTACAACTTCGGGCCGGCGGTCGGTTTCGACTCGCTGTTCGGGGTCGCCGAACTGGCCTCCGAACACGCCCGCGCCAGCGACCTGAGCTACACCGCCTACGATGGCAGCGAGCGGGGCTTCTCCGGTCGCCCCAACGGCGCCTATGTGTCCGGTTACGACGACGAGGATCAGCTGGATCGCGATGCCTACGGCTACACCCTGGCCCTGTCCGGCACCTGGAACGACGTGTACGCCGGGGTTAACCTGTCGCCCTTCGCCGTGTTCAAGCACAACTTCCAGGGCAATTCGCACCAGACCGGCAACTTCGTCGAGGGCGCCATGGCCTACTCGGTCGGCCTGCGCGCCAGCTACCTGAACAGCCTGGAGGCCGAGGTGCAGTACACCGAGTACTACGGCGGCGGACAGAACAACAGTGGCCGCGATCGCGACAACCTCGGCGTCAACCTCAAGTATTCCTTCTGACAACTCTTGCCAGGATCGGGCGGCCTGACCGCCCGGCCCGCCTGTACGGAGAATAACCATGCTGATGAAACACTCGCTGATGGGCGCCGCAGTCGCCCTCGCGCTTTCCGCCGGCAGCGCGCTGGCTGCGGTCTCTGCCGAGGAGGCGGCCAAGCTCGGCAGCACGCTGACTCCCTTCGGCGCCGAGAAGGCCGGCAACGCCGACGGCAGCATTCCGGCCTGGACCGGTGGCATCACCCAGGCCCCGGCGGGCTACAAGGGCAGCGGCTCGCACCATGTCGACCCCTTCCCGGGCGACAAGCCGCTGTTCACCATCACCAAGGCCAACCTGGAGCAGTACAGGGACAAGCTGAGCGCAGGGCAGATCGCCCTGTTCAACTCCTACCCCGAGACCTTCCAGATGCCGGTGTACCCGAGCCGTCGCTCCGGCTCGGCGCCGCAGTGGGTCTACGACAACAGCATCAAGAACGCCACCGTGGCCAAGCTGCTGGATGGCGGCAACGGCTTCGCCGATGCCTATGGCGGGATTCCCTTCCCGATCCCGCAGGCCGGCGTCGAGGCGCTGTGGAACCATATCGTGCGCTACCGCGGCACCTATATCACCCGGCGCTCGGCCGAGGTGGCGGTGCAGCGCAATGGTGCCTACTCGCCGGTGGTGTCCGAGGTCGAGGCGCTGTTCCGCTATTACGACCCCAAGGGCGGTTATGCCGACCTGAACAACATCCTGTTCTACTACCTGAACTTCACCAAGAGCCCGGCGCGCCTGGCCGGCGGTGCGGCGCTGGTGCACGAGACCCTCGACCAGGTGAAGGAGCCGCGCCAGGCCTGGGCCTATGCCGCCGGCCAGCGCCGTGTACGGCGTGCGCCGAACCTGGCCTACGACACGCCGATCGCCGCCTCCGAAGGGCTGCGCACCGCCGACGACACCGACATGTTCAACGGTGCCCCGGATCGCTACGAGTGGAAGCTGCTGGGCAAGAAGGAGCTGTACATCCCCTACAACAACTACCGGATCTCCAGCCCGGAGGTGAAGTACGAAGACGTCCTGCAGGTCGGCCACATCAATCCGGCGCTGACCCGCAACGAACTGCACCGCGTCTGGGTGGTGGAAGGCACGCTCAAGCCGGGCGCCCGCCACGTCTATGGCAAGCGCACCCTGTACCTCGACGAGGACAGCTGGCAGGCTGCGGTGGTGGACCAGTACGACACCCGTGGCGAGCTGTGGCGGGTGTCCGTCGCCTACCTGAAGAACTACTACGACCTGCCCACCACCTGGTCGGCGATGGAGGCCTTCCATGATCTGCAGAGCCGCCGCTACCACGTGCAGAACCTGGACAGCGAGGAGCCGGCCACGGTGAATTTCGCCAAGGCGCCGCCGGAGGACAGCTACTTCACGCCCTCGGCCCTGCGCCGCCGCGGCACGCGCTGATCCAGGCTGCTGCGTCGAGGCCGCTACCTTCGGGTAGCGGCCTTTTGTTTTTATGCCGTTATGCCGGGAAAACCAGGTAACTGGCGCTTAACAAAAGATAACGACACGTCGATTGTCAGTTTTTTCCAAAGCCGTATAGCATGGGCCGCCTGCCATAAGGCATGTACCCACCTATAAGAATAAAGGGGGAAGTTTATGCGTGAGCCCGTCATGCGGCGCACCCGCTCCGGCTGCCAGAATTCGTTCCAGGCACCGGCCCGTCACCACTCGCCGCTGGCGAAGGCGCTGTCTCTGCTCGGCGTCTGTTCCGTTCTGGCCTTTGCCGCTCCCCTGCCTGTACAGGCCGCGGAAACCGCCAATGTCCTTTCCATCGAATCGCCCAAGGCCGTGTCCAGCCTGTTGCTGGACATCGCCCATGCCGGCAAGCGCCTGGTCGCCGTCGGCGATCGTGGCCACATCCTGTTCTCCGAGGATGGCGGCAAGAACTGGGTCCAGGCCCGCGTGCCGACCCGCCAGCTGCTGACGGCCCTGTACTTCGTCGACGACAAGCACGGTTGGGCCGTCGGCCATGATGCGCAGATCCTCGTCAGCGAAGACGGCGGCGCCAACTGGAAGCTGCAGCACGAAGACCTCGAGCGCGAAGCGCCGCTGCTCGACGTCTGGTTCCGCGACACCAGCACCGGCTATGCCGTAGGCGCCTACGGCGCGCTGCTGGAGACCACCGACGGCGGCAAGACCTGGGCCGACGTCAGCGACCGCCTGGACAACGAGGACGGCTACCACCTCAACGGCATCGCCGCCGTCGGCGATGCCGGCCTGTTCGTGGTCGGCGAGCTGGGCAGCATGTTCCGTTCCGCCGACTGGGGGCAGACCTGGGAAAGGGTCCAGGGCCCCTATGAGGGCACTCTGTTCGGTGTGCTCGGCACCGCCAGCAGCAACACCCTGCTGGTCTTCGGCCTGCGCGGCAACCTGTATCGCTCCGCCGATTTCGGCAGCACCTGGCAGCAGGTGCAGCTGCTCTCCGAGAGCGGCCCGCTGGAGTTCGGTCTGGCCGGTGGCAGCCTGCTGAAGAATGGCGACCTGGTCATCGTCGGCCACGGCGGCAGCGTGCTGACCAGCAAGGATTCCGGACGCAGCTTCACCGTGGTCAACCGTGCCGACCGTGCTTCGCTGGCCTCGGCCGCCGCGGATGCGGCGGGCAACCTGATCCTGGTGGGGCAGGGCGGCGTGCATACCGCTACTCCGACTGGCGCCGAGCCAGGCCAAAAACAATAAGCCGGGGCGTATGAGCATATGAGTTCCATGAGCAGCCATCATCAAGACAAGGCGACTTTCCTCGAGCGCCTGATCTTCAACAACCGGCCGATCGTCATCGCCCTCTGCACGCTGATTACCCTGCTGCTGATGTGGCAGGCCTCGCAGATTCGTCCCTCGACCAGCTTCGAGAAGATGATCCCGCTGGAGCATCCCTTCATCGAGAAGATGCTCGAGCACCGCAACGATCTGGCCAACCTCGGCAATACCGTGCGCATTTCGGTCGAGGCCAAGCAGGGCGACATCTTCGACAAGGACTACATGGAGACGCTCAAGCAGATCCATGACGAGGTGTTCTACATTCCCGGTGTCGACCGTTCCGGCCTGAAGTCCCTGTGGAGCCCGGCCGTGCGCTGGACCGAAGTGACCGAAGAGGGCTTCGACGGCGGCGAGGTCATCCCGCAGACCTACGACGGCTCCTCCGATAGCCTGCAGGAGTTGCGCAACAACATCCTGAAGTCCGGCCAAGTCGGCCGCCTGGTGGCCAACAACTTCAAGTCCAGCATCGTCGACGTACCGCTGCTCGAGCAGTACCCGGACCCGAACGACCAGAGCAAGCTGCTCAAGCTCGACTATCGCCAGTTCTCCCATGAGCTGGAGGAGAAGATCCGCGAGAAGTACCAGGCGCAGAACCCCAATGTGCAGATCCACATCGTCGGTTTCGCCAAGAAGGTCGGTGACCTGATCGACGGCCTGCTGATGGTGGTGATGTTCTTCGGTGTCGCCCTGGCCATCACCCTGGTACTGCTGTACTGGTTCAGCTGGTGCATCCGCTCGACCATCTCGGTGGTGTCCACCACCCTGATCGCGGTGGTCTGGCAGCTGGGCCTGATGAACCTGGCCGGCTTCGGCCTCGATCCCTACTCGATGCTGGTGCCCTTCCTGATCTTCGCCATCGGCATCTCCCACGGGGTGCAGAAGATCAACGGTATCGCCCTGCAGTCGAGCGACGCCGACAATGCCCTGACTGCGGCGCGGCGCACCTTCCGCCAGCTGTTCCTGCCGGGCATGATCGCCATCCTGGTGGACGCCGTCGGCTTCATCACTCTGCTGGTGATCGACATCGGCGTGATCCGCGAGCTGGCCATCGGCGCTTCCATCGGCGTGGCGGTGATCGTGTTCACCAACCTGATCCTGCTGCCGGTGGCGATCTCCTACATTGGCATCAGCAAGAAGGCCGTCGAGCGCAGCAAGCGCGAGGCCGGTCGCGAGCAGCCGTTCTGGCGCCTGCTGTCCAACTTCGCCCACCCGGTGGTGGCACCGATCTCCGTGGTCATCGCCCTGTCGGCCGGCGTGGCGGCCTTCTGGTACCAGAAGGCCAACCTGCAGATCGGCGACCTCGACCAGGGCGCACCGGAGCTGCGTCCGGACTCGCGCTACAACAAGGACAACGACTTCATCATCAGCAACTACTCGACCAGTTCCGACGTGCTGGTGGTGATGGTCAAGACGGCGAGCGAGGGCTGCTCGACCTACGAGGCCCTGGCGCCGATGGACCAGCTGATGTGGCGCCTGGAGAACACCGAGGGCGTGCAGTCGGCCATTTCCATGGTCAGTGTGTCCAAGCAGGTGATCAAGGGGATGAACGAGGGTAGCCTCAAGTGGGAGACCCTGTCGCGCAACCCGGACATCCTCAACAACTCCATCGCCCGTGCCGACGGTCTGTACAACGGCGACTGCTCGGTGGCGCCGGTGCTGGTGTTCCTCAACGACCACAAGGCCGCGACCCTCAAGCGCGCCGTTGCGGTGGTGCAGGAGTTCGCCGCGGAGAACAACAAGGAAGGCCTGGAGTTCCTGCTGGCTGCCGGTAATGCCGGCATCGAGGCGGCCACCAACGAGGTGATCGCCACCGCCGAGCTGAAAATCCTGGTGCTGGTGTACATCTGCGTGGCGCTGATGTGCCTGATTACCTTCCGTTCCTTCGGCGCCATGCTGTGCATCATCCTGCCGCTGATCCTCACCTCCATCCTGGGCAACGCCCTGATGGCCTGGCTGGGTATCGGGGTGAAGGTGGCGACCCTGCCGGTGATCGCGCTGGGCGTGGGTATCGGTGTGGACTACGGCATCTACATCTACAGCCGCATGGAGAGCTTCCTGCGTGCCGGTCTGCCGCTGCAGGAGGCCTACTACCAGACCCTGCGCTCCACCGGTAAGGCCGTGCTGTTCACCGGCCTGTGCCTGGCCATCGGCGTGGTCACCTGGATCTTCTCGGCGATCAAGTTCCAGGCCGACATGGGTCTGATGCTGACCTTCATGCTGCTGTGGAACATGTTCGGTGCGCTGTGGCTGCTGCCGGCCCTGGCACGCTTCCTGATCAAGCCGGAGAAGCTTGCCGGCAAGCAGGGCGGTTCGCTGTTCGCCCACTGATCGGTTGCCGTGAAACGAAAAGGGCTCCTTCGGGGGCCCTTTTTCATTGCCGCCGTCTATCCTCGCTCTGTCTGATGATCAACCAGGAAGGAGGGCGGCTGACGTCGCTTTCCAGCAGAGGGGTGGCATGCGTCCGCAGGCTGTACCTGTGCTTCGAGGGGCGCGGTCTTTCTCCGTGAGCGTATCGTTCGTAAGGCGCCGGGTGGCCCTCGAACTGGATGGCGCGCTCAATGGCGGGTCGCTATCTCGCTTCAACGAGGCCGTTTCTCCTGTCGTTGCTCGAGCGCGGTTGGACGAAGGCGGAGCACCGCGGGCGCAGCGGCGTGGCTGGTTGAAAGGGCGCTGGCCTGTTCTGCCAGGGTCGTTGCGGGGCGAGGGCTTGCCGCGGTGCCGCAGATGCATGCCTTGCAGCAGGCCTTCAGCGGTGAGTCGCGGGCATGAAAAAGCCGCCTGGCGGCGGCTTCTTCGGTGCGGTGCGAATTACATGTTGGGGTAGTTCGGGCCGCCGGTGCCTTCCGGAGCCACCCAGGTGATGTTCTGGGACGGGTCCTTGATGTCGCAGGTCTTGCAGTGTACGCAGTTCTGCGCGTTGATCTGGAAGCGCTTCTCGCCGTCTTCCTGAGTCACCACTTCGTACACGCCGGCCGGGCAGTAGCGCTGTGCCGGCTCGTCGAACTTCGGCAGGTTGACGGACAGCGGGATGCTGGCGTCGGTCAGCTTCAGGTGGCAGGGCTGCTCTTCCTCGTGGTTGGTGTTGGAGAGGAACACCGAGGAGAGCTTGTCGAAGCTCAGCTTGCCATCCGGCTTCGGGTATTCGATGCGCTGGCACTCGGCCGCCGGCTTGAGGCAGGCGTAGTCCGGCTTGTTGTCGTGCAGGGTGACCGGAATCTTGCCGCCGAAGATGTTCTGGTCGATGAAGTTGAACGCACCGCCGGCGATGGCGCCGAACTTGTGGATGGCGGCGCCGAAGTTGCGGCTGCGGAACAGCTCGTCGTACAGCCAGCTGGCCTTGAAGCCATCGACATAGCCGTTGAGCAGGTCGCCACCCTGGCCGTCGGCCAGCAGCACCTCGGCCACGGCCTCGGCGGCCAGCATGCCGGACTTCATGGCGGTGTGGCTGCCCTTGATCTTGGCGAAGTTGAGGGTGCCGAGGTCGCAGCCGATCAGCGCGCCGCCCGGGAAGACCATCTTCGGCAGCGAGTTCAGGCCGCCCTTGCAGATGGCGCGGGCGCCATAGGCCACGCGCTTGCCGCCTTCCAGGTACTGGGCGATCACCGGGTGATGCTTGTAGCGCTGGAACTCGTCGAACGGCGACAGGAAGGGGTTGGCGTAGGACAGGTCGACGATCAGGCCGACCACCACCTGGTTGTTTTCCAGGTGATAGAGGAAGGAGCCGCCCGGGTTCTCGTCGGACAGCGGCCAGCCGGCGGTGTGCACCACCAGGCCCTGCTCGTGCTTGGCCGGGTCGATGTCCCAGATTTCCTTGATGCCGATGCCGTAGTGCTGGGCGTCGGCCTCGCTGTCGAGGTTGTACTTCTTGATCAGCTGCTTGCCGATGTGGCCGCGGCAGCCTTCGGCGAACAGGGTGTACTTGGCGCGCAGCTCCATGCCCGGAGTGTAGTAGCCCTCTTTCGGGTGGCCTTCGCGATCCACGCCGAGGTCGCCGGTGATGATGCCGCGGACCACGCCATTCTCGTCGATCAGCGCTTCCTGGGCGGCGAAGCCCGGGTAGATCTCGACGCCCAGGGCTTCGGCCTGCTGGGCCAGCCAGCGGCACAGGTTGCCCAGGGAGATGATGTAGTTGCCTTCGTTGTGCATGGTCTTGGGCACAAAGAAGTTCGGTACCTTGGCGGCCTTGTCGGCGCTCTTCAGCAGGTAGATGTCGTCGCGCTTGACTTCGGTGTTCAGCGGGGCGCCCAGTTCCTTCCAGTTGGGGAACAGTTCGTTGAGGGCGCGCGGCTCGAAGACCGCACCGGAGAGGATGTGAGCGCCGACTTCGGAACCCTTCTCGACCACGCAGACGCTGATCTCTTTGCCGGCGTCGGCGGCCTTCTGCTTCAGTCGGCAGGCGGCGGACAGGCCGGAGGGGCCGGCGCCGACGATGACGACGTCGAATTCCATAAATTCGCGTTCCACAGAGAATCTCCTACTCAAGGCTTCTTCGGTGTTGTTGATCTGGCTATAGGGCTAGGCTTTCTCTGGCCTGCGCGCTGGGCATTATATATATAGCCCCTTGGGCGTCCAATACAAACGTTTGTTTGAATTTTGTCAAACCCCTGTAGTGCAAGGCTTGGCGCCGGATAAAAGGGCATTTTTTCGAGTTGACCGAAAAAGGCGTTCCGGTCAAGATACGGGCGGTTTTGCGTTCGCCGTATGGGCTGACCGTCGGTTCCGGCCGACTAGCATCACCGGCCAGGCTCGCCTTGGCGACATTCTTATTCACCGGAGAGTAACGAGGAATCCATGAAGGTTCTTGTAGCTGTCAAACGAGTGGTCGACTACAACGTCAAGGTTCGCGTCAAGGCGGACAACTCCGGCGTCGACCTCGCCAACGTCAAGATGTCGATGAACCCCTTCTGCGAAATCGCCGTGGAAGAAGCCGTGCGCCTGAAGGAAAAGGGCGTTGCCAGCGAGATCGTCGTCGTCACCATCGGCCCGAACAGCGCTCAGGAACAACTGCGCACCGCTCTGGCCCTCGGCGCCGACCGCTCCATCTTGGTCGAGACCAACGATGAGCTGAACTCCCTGGCCGTGGCCAAGCTGCTCAAGGCCGTGGTCGACAAGGAGCAGCCGCAACTGGTCATCATGGGCAAGCAGGCCATCGACAGCGACAACAACCAGACCGGCCAGATGCTGGGCGCCCTGACCGGCTTCGCCCAGGGCACCTTCGCCTCCAAGGTCGAAGTGGCTGGCGACAAGGTCAACGTGACTCGTGAAATCGACGGCGGCCTACAGACCGTCGCCCTGGCCCTGCCGGCGATCGTCACCACCGACCTGCGTCTGAACGAGCCGCGCTACGCGTCGCTGCCGAACATCATGAAAGCCAAGAAGAAGCCGCTGGACGTGGTCACCCCGGACGCCCTGGGCGTTTCCACCGCTTCCACCGTCAAGACCCTGAAAGTCGAAGCTCCGGCTGCCCGCAGCGCCGGCATCAAGGTCAAGTCCGTGGCTGAACTGGTCGAGAAACTGAAGAACGAGGCGAAGGTAATCTAAATGACTATCCTGGTTATCGCTGAACACAACAACGCCGTCCTCGCGGCCGCTACCCTGAACACCGTCGCCGCCGCCAAGGCCATCGGTGGCGACATCCACGTGCTGGTAGCCGGCAGCGGCTGCGCTGCCATCGGCGAAGCAGCCGCACAGATCGAAGGCGTAGCCAAGGTACTGGTCGCCGACGATGCGGCTTACACCAACCAGCTGCCCGAGAACGTCGCGCCGCTGATCGCTGATCTGGCCAAGAACTACAGCCATGTACTGGCCGCTGCCACCACCAACGGCAAGAATTTCCTGCCGCGCGTTGCCGCACAACTGGACGTCGACCAGATCTCCGAGATCATCTCGGTGGAAAGCCCGGACACCTTCAAGCGCCCGATCTACGCTGGTAACGCCATCGCCACCGTGCAATCCAGCGCGCCGATCAAGGTGATCACCGTGCGTTCGACCGGTTTCGATGCCGTGAACGCCACCGGTGGCTCGGCTGCGGTTGAGCAGATCTCCGGTACTGGCGATGCGGGCAAGTCCGCGTTCGTAGGCGAAGAGCTGGCCAAGTCCGACCGTCCCGAACTGACCGCAGCCAAGATCGTCGTTTCCGGCGGCCGCGGCATGCAGAACGGTGACAACTTCAAGCATCTGTACTCGCTGGCCGACAAGCTCGGCGCCGCGGTCGGTGCATCCCGCGCCGCCGTCGATGCCGGCTTCGTGCCGAACGACATGCAGGTCGGCCAGACCGGCAAGATCGTTGCACCACAGCTGTATATCGCCGTCGGTATCTCCGGTGCCATCCAGCACCTGGCAGGTATGAAGGACTCCAAGGTGATCGTCGCGATCAACAAGGACGAGGAAGCGCCGATCTTCCAGGTTGCCGACTACGGCCTGGTGGGCGACCTGTTCGAGATCGTGCCGGAGCTGGAAAAGCTGGTCTGAAGCTGATCGCTGTTGAAGAAACCCGCTCATGTAGCGGGTTTTTTCATGGGCGATCAGTGGGCTCGTCGGTGTACCATCGGCGCAACCGTTTCGCACCAGCTTTACCGCACTAAGAGGATATTCATGCGTTTCGCCTTTGCGTTGAAATCTGCGTTGATCGCGCTGGCCCTGGCGGCGCCGCTCACGGCAACGGCAGCGGGAAAATGTGATCGCCTGGTGGCAACCGGTGCGGCAGACAACCCGCCGTTTCTCTGGCGCGATCCGCAGAACCCCAAGCGCCTGGTGGGTGCCAACGCCGATCTGCTGGGGCAGATTGCCGAGTCCCTCGGCTTGAAGCTGGAGCTGCTCTACACCGGCGATCGCGCCAAGGCGCTCGATGAGGTACGCAGTGGACGCGTGGATGTCCTTGCCGATGCGACGCTGACGATCCAGCGACTGGAAGAACTGGACTTCATACATCCGGCCATCGTCCAGCTGCAAACCGTCGCATGGGTGCGTAATGAACCCGGTTTCTTCTACTCCAGCCGCGAAGACCTGCGAGGTCATCCGGGCGTGATTGTCGCTGGCAGCCGTTATGGCAGCGAGTTCGACGCCTTCGCCAAGGCAAATTTGCAATTGCAGCAGGCGCCCGGGCTCGAGCAGGGGCTGCGGCAGTTGATCGAGGGTGATCGCCAGTACCTGTTGCATGAGCGTTACGGCACGATTGCTGCGGCTGACGCGCTGGGATTGCTGGACAAGGTGCAACGCCTGGATCCTCCGGTTATTGGCCGTGACATGCATTTGGCGATTTCCCATGACTCGGCGTGCAACGATCCCTGGTTGCGCGGACAACTGGCGCGGAAAATGACAGAATTGCGCGCCGCCGGCGTGCCAGAGCAGTTGCTGGTGCACAACCTGACGGTGTGGAAGAACCAGCAGACTGGCCGTGGCAGCGCTTCGAAAAAATAGGATTCACCGTGAGACGACTACTTCCCTGTGCCCTTTCGTTGCCGCTGCTGGTTCTGCTGGGGTGTGCAAGTGACCCTGCTCCCGTGGCGCAGTTGCGCCTGACGGAAGAGGCTGTTGCCCAGGCCCGCTCGATCGAAACCGCTCTGGTCTACGAGGAACTGGTGCAGGCCGAGACCAAGTTGGCTGCTGCCCGCTCGGCGCTTGAGGCCGGCGAGAACCGTGAGGCGCGCCTGTTGGCCGAGCAGGCCGAGCTGGACGCCCGGCTGGCGGAGCTGCGCGTGCTCAGCGATCAGCGTGAGGCGCAGGTCGGCGATCTCAATCGGCGCATTCAGCGTCTACGGCAGCAGTTAGGAGACGTACGGTGACACGGCGATTCGCAATGCTGCTGGCCGGGCTGGCGCTGGTCGGCTGCGCCAGCCAGGAAACCGAGAGGGAGATCGGCGCGGCCTCTGCCGCATTGCAGCGGATTGAGACTGATCCTGCCGTCCATCGCAGTGCGCCAAAGGATTTGCAGCGCGCGGTTGAAACCCTGCAGCGATCCGAGCGCTTCAAAGAGTATTGGGGCGGTGCCGAGGATGCTCGCCATTACGCCTATCTCAGTCGGCGCTACAGCGAGATCGCCGAGCTGCAGGGCAAGCTGCTGCAACAGCAGGAGCGGGTGGCGCGGTTGGAAATGGAGCGGGACCGACTGCGGCGGATGTTGCAGGACGCCAGGCTGATGACCGATGAACAGCAGGGGCGCTGGCTCGAAGACCAGCTGATGAGCCTGGCGGCGAGCGAGACTGACCGTGGCCAGGTCATGACGCTAGGTGACGTGCTTTTCAATCCGGACAGTGCGGAGCTGAGCCATACGGCGAATCGAACCCTGCTCAAGCTCGTCCAGTTCCTACAGCGCAACCCGCAGCGCAAGGTACGTATCGAGGGTTATAGCGACAGCCGTGGCGACCCGCAGGCGAATCTGGAACTGTCGCGCGCGCGGGCGCAGATGGTGGCTGATCTGTTGGTTAGTCTGGGAATCAGCGCCGAGCGTATCGAAGTTCGCGGTTACGGTGAGCAGTTTCCGCTGGCGGAAAACGCTTCGGCACGTGGCCGTGCGCAGAATCGCCGGGTCGAGATCCTGTTTTCCGACGGGGAAGGTAATCTCGCGCCCGATCGCTGAAATCTTGGGCTAGAGACTGGACTGTTTCGCCCACATGCTGCGCAACTGTATTGGTCTGCTGGTGTTTCGCTGAGCTACTGTTACGGTTCAGTTGGCGGGAGACCGGCGAGATGACCAATCTGTTGCTCTATCAGCGCATTGCCCAGCAGCTCGCCGAGGATATCCGGCGCGGGGTGTATCGACCCGGCGAACGTGTGCCTTCGGTACGCAAGATGAGCCGGCAGCTGAGCGTCAGTCATGCGACCGTGCTCCAGGCCTACGCCAATCTCGAAGATCAGGGCATGATCAGGGCGCGCCCGCAGTCCGGCTTTTATGTCCACCAGACGCCGGTGCTCACCGCGCCGACACCCGATATCGCGCGGGTCGAGCGGCCCACGCTGGTGACGCGCAGCAGCATCATCAATCAGGTACTCAGCGAGTCCCGTCGTGAAGGGCTGATTCCGCTGGGCGCTGCCGTGCCGCATGTGGATTACCTGCCGGTCAGGGCGCTGCACCAGCAGTTGGCCAAGGTCACGCGCTTCCAGAGCCCGCGGGCGTTCAGCTACATGTTCAGTCCTGGCTATGAGCCGTTGCGCCGTCAGGTGGCGATCCGTATGCGCGACGCCGGTGTGGTGGTCGATCCCGGCGAGATCGTCATCACTCATGGTTGCGTCGATGCGCTGCAGATGTCGCTGCGGGTGCTGACGCGGCCAGGGGATCTGATTGCCGCCGAGTCGCCGAGCTATTACGGTCTGCTGCAACTGGCGGATCTGCTGGGGCTCAAGGTCATCGAGATTCCCAGCGACCCGGATACCGGCATGAGCCTCGAGGCGCTGCAGCTGGCGGCCGGGCAATGGCCGATCAAGGCGTTGGTGCTCACGGCGCGGCTGAGCAATCCGCTGGGCGTGAGCATGCCCGACCATCGACAGAAGCAGCTGCTGAGCCTGGCAGCACGGTTCGACATCCAGATCGTCGAGGACGATATCTACGGTGAGCTGATGTTCGAGCAGGACCAGTACAAGGCGCTCAAGTCCAATGACCGGGACGGGCGGGTCATCTACTGCTCGAGCTTCTCCAAGACGCTGTCGCCGGGCGTGCGTATCGGTTGGGTCATCGCTGGACGCCATCAACCGGAGATCGAGCGCCTGCAGACGTTCAGTACACACTCGGCCTGCAGCGTGACGCAGATGGCCGTGGCGGCGTACCTGGAGAACGGCGGCTATGACCGGCACCTGCGGGCGATCCGCCAGGAGTATCGCAAGAACCTCAGCGCCTTCCAGCTGGCGGTGCAGCGCTATTTCCCGGAAGGCACGCAGATGACGCGGCCCAAGGGCAACTTCATCCTCTGGGTCAGTCTGCCGGTGCGGGTCAATACCCAGGAGCTGCACGTGCGGGCGCTGGCGCAGGGCATCAGCATTGCGCCGGGGCTGATCTTCAGCAACACCGAGCAGTTCAACCACTGCATACGGCTCAACTGCGGTTTGCCCTGGAACCACGAGACCGAGCGCGCCTTGCGTACGCTCGGGCAACTGGCGTCGGAGCTGTGCCGGGACGCACAATAGGCGCTCCTGAGTCCGTCGCTGCGAGGAATGATGCCGATGTCGAGGCCGCTGTTTTTGTTGCTGTTGTTGGCCTTGCTGAGTGGATGCGAGCGCGAGGAGCAAGCTCGGGAAGCCGAACGAGCAGCGCAAACGCCGCAGCAGTCGATATCGGAGCCCGTTGACGCGACAGAGGCGCCACCTGATCTGGAGATCGAGGTGGCGCCTGTGAATCAGGCGGCGGAAGCTGAGCCGCCGCCTGTACAGATCGACATTCCTGAGCCTGAAGCTCAGCCTGCCGCGCGATCGCGCCCTGCGCCGCCAAAGCAGCCGGAGAAGCCGGCCGAGGTCGAGCTTGTCGAGCCGGTGCTTGATCTGCGCTTGCCGGAAGAACTGGCCGAAGAGCTGAAACCGGCGCCTAGCAGCGAATCCATCCGCCTTCTGCCACCGCTTTTCGATACGGGGGAACCGTCGCGATCGATGCAGATCGGCGGCCGCCTGATATCGGGCGAAGCCGAAGACGAGTCGTTGATCGAAGGTGCTGAAATCCAGTTCGAACTCAAGCGCTGAAGCTGCCCGGGCGCTGCGACTAGCGCTGGCGCTCCGCTGTGTACAACATCCTGTGCAGTTCTTCGGCGGGCAATGGATGACTCATGTGGAAGCCTTGCACCTCGGTGCAGCCGTCGTCGGTCAGCAGGCGCAGCTGCTCTTCGGTTTCCACGCCCTCGGCCGTCACCCGCATCCGCAGGCCACGGCCCAGCTCGATCAGGGCGCGGACGATGGAGTGATCTTCGATGGACTGGCCGATGCCGGCGACAAAGCTGTTGTCGATCTTGATCACGTCGAAG